>NZ_JBEZYY010000002.1:0-232651 GCF_040638975.1 Amycolatopsis sp. NPDC024027 | reverse complement strand
AAAACGACTAAATCCGGTTTCCTTGTTACGTTCAATCCATTATTTCGGTTCGCGCTACACCACAACGTTCACAACCCCGCCTTCAACCAGCGCCCCGAATGAGTCATTCGCGACCTCGCTGCGGTGCCCGGCGAGCGAGCCGGAACTCACTCCTTGATGCGCGGGATCCGCTGCGTGACCTCGGGGTCCGCCTCGGCCAAAGCCTTCTTCTCGCGCCGCGACTTCAGGTACTCCAGCGCGATCGGCACCACCGACACGAGCACGATCAGCACGAAGATCGCGTCGACGTTGTCGCGGATGAAGCCGATGTTGCCCAGCAGCGAACCCAGGATCGTGATGCCCGCGGCCCACAGGATGCCGCCGAGGACCGTGTACGTGAAGTAGCGCTTCGGGTCCATGCGGCCGATGCCCGCGATCCACGTGATGAACGTACGGACGAACGGGACGAACCGGGCCAGCACGACCGCCTTGGGGCCGTGCTTCTCCAGGAACTCGTGGGTCTTGTCCACGTACTCGCGCTTGAAGAACTTCGAGTCCGGCCGGTTGAACAGCTTCGGGCCGACGAAGTAGCCGATGTAGTAACCGGCCACGTTGCCGAGCAGGGCCGACGCCGTCACCAGGACGCAGACCAGCCACAACGGGGCGTTCAGCGTTCCGTTCGCGATGAACAGGCCCGCCGTGAACAGCAGCGAATCACCCGGGAGGACCGGGAAGATGCTGCTCTCGATGAAGATGATCAGGCACAGCACCGCGATGACCGGTGTCGTCAGCCCGCTCAGCAGGTGCTGCGGGTCCAGCCATGACGGCAGCAGCGACATCGTGTTGACCGTGCTCTGGGCGAGAATCACCTGGAAAACGGTACAGGGTCACCCTGAGTCGTGACTGAGACCCGGTCAGACCAGCGTGAGCAGGCCGACCACGGACCCCGCGGCGAGCCCCAGCAGCACCGCCAGCAACAAGATCCAGTACGCGGGCAGCTGCGCCGACGTCCGCACCGGTTCCGGCTCCGGCGGACGCGGGGTGAACGTCGTCGGCGCCTCCGCCTCCAGGGCCGCGCGCTCGCGCTCCAGCGAGTCCGCGCTCGCCCCGGAGAGCAGCCCGTACGCCGACGGGAGCTCGTTGATCGCGCTGGTCGGGACCGCGTCGGTGGCCGGCTCAGCCCCGCGAGCGCCGGCCGCCGGCGAAGCCGAAGACGCCGGAGACGTCGAAGAAGCCGGAGTGGCCGGTGACGACGAAGACGTGTCGGACGCCTTGGGGGGCGGCGACACCTGCGGTGCGAAGACGGCTTGCGCGCGAAGGGCGTCCGCCAGCAGCTGCTCGGGGTCCTTCGGCTCGCTCATCTCCGCCCGTCCGCTCGCAACACCTACGTGCTCAAGGTAGCCGTACCCACCTCGGCGACCCATTCTCCCCGGCGCAACACCTTCGCCGGCCGCAGGTCCTGGTCGAGGACCACGACGTCGGCCTGGTAACCGGAGCACAGCATCCCGGTCCGGTCCGCGATGCCGAGCAGTTCCGCGGGCCGCTGCGACGTCGCGTGCACCGCGTCGAGGATGCCGAGTTTCGCACCCCGGACCAGATTGCGGAAGGCGGTGTCCATCGTCAGGGTGCTGCCGGCCAGCGAACCGTTGTCGGCGAGGGTGGCGACGCCGTCGTGGACGTCGACCTCGAGGCGGCCCAGCGTGTAGCGGCCGTCCGCGGCGTCGGTGGCCGACATCGCGTCGGTGATGAGGACCGTCCGGTTGCGGCCCGCGTGCTTGGCCGCCAGGCGGACCACCGTCGGGTGCAGGTGGACCAGGTCGCAGATCAGCTCGATCGTGATGCGCTCGTCGTCCAGCAGCGCACCGACCGGGCCGGGCTCGCGGTGGTGCAGCGGCCGCATGCCGTTGAACAGGTGGGTCGCCACCGTGGCACCCGCGTCGATCGCCGGCAGCAGCTGCTCCTCGACGCCGTCGGTGTGCCCGATGGCCGCGATCACGCCGGACTCGGCCAGCTGGCGGACGGCCTTCACGCCGCCGTGCAGCTCGGGGGCGATGGTGACCATCCGGATCGCGCCCTGGCCCGCGCGCAGGAGCTTCTCGACCGTGCCGGTGTCCGGTTCGAGCAGCGTCTCCGGGTCGTGCGCGCCGCAGCGGGCCTTCGAGATGAACGGCCCCTCCAGGTGGATGCCCGCGACCTCGCCGTCCTGGACGAGCTCACGCAGCGCCGCGACCTGCTCACGCAGGATGTCCACCGGGTCCGAGACCAGGCTGGCGAGCATGGTCGTGGTGCCGTGACGGCGGTGCGCCCGCACCGCCGTCAGGAGTTCCTCGGGATCGAGGGAGGTGAACGAAGCACCTCCCCCGCCGTGGCAGTGGGTGTCGACGAACCCGGGCACGACCAGTGCCCCACCGACGTCGACGTGCTCGCCCGACGGCGGGGTCCCGGAACCCACGCCGGCGATCCGCCCGTCGGACACGGCCACCCAGCCGTCGTCGAGTAAACGGTCCGGGGCGGCGACCCGGCCGCCCATGATCACGAAATCTCCGGCGCCTCTCACGCACCCCAGCATATATTGGTCTGGACCAAGCATGGTGATACGACTCAGTGATCGGAATGGTCCACCCGGGTCACTGTGGGGCTTGCATGGCCTTCTGGAGTGCCTCGAGCGCCCGGCTGGCGGTCGATTTAACGGTACCCTTGGAGATACCTGCGGCCTCAGAGATCTCGGCCTCGCTCAGCCCGCCGTAGTACCGCAGCACGAGCACTTCGCGCTGGCGGGGCGGCAGCTTCGACAGCGCGCTGACCACGGCCTGGTGCTCGCTGGAGAGCATCGCGAGGCTCTCCGCGGAGCGCGCGTTCACCGCGTGCGGGGGCACGTACTCGCGGGCCGTCTTGCGGCGGCGCAGCACGCTGCGCGACCCGTTGACCACCGCGGTGCGCAGGTAGCCGACCGCGGCCGCGGCGTCCCGGAGCCTGCCCCAGTTGCGGTGCAGGCCGGTGAAGGCCTCCTGGACCACGTCTTCCGCCGTCGCGGGCTCGTCCACCAGCAGAATCGCCAGCCGGACCAGCCGCATGCGGTGCTGGCGGTAGAGGTCTTCGAGGGTCAGCGGTGTCGGCGCCTGCGCCGGGGCCGGACCGTCCATGACCCGCAGGTGGCCGAGGGTCGCCTCGACGCTGCGTTCCGCATTGCCCTCGAGCATGAACCCCTGCCTGTTCTCGACCCCGGTTTGCACGGTGTGCCGCGTCAGCAGGTTCACGGTATTCACAGCGCTCACACAGGTACTGACGCACGCCCAGCCTATCGGGTTCAGATGCCGGTGCCACAGATCGGATGCTGGTACAGAACCGTGACACGGGTAGCGTCGGCGGTGTCCCGCCCGCGCCGATCCCGGAGATCCACATGGCCTGGTTCCTCGTCGAAATCACCTACGTCCAGGAGAAGATGCCGGACGTCCGGCCGCGTCACCGGGAGTTCCTGACCAGGCTGGCCGGCGAGGGCCGCGTCGCGGTCGCCGGGCCGCTCGGCGACGGCACCGGCGGCATCACGCTGTACCAGGCCGAGGACGAGGCGCACCTCAAGGAGACGATCGACCAGGACCCGTACTTCCTGGAAGGGGTCGTCGCGCAGCGGTCCATCCGCGAGTTCAAGCCGGTGATCGGCGCCTGGCTGCCGTCATAGGTCGAGCACGGTGCTGCCGCGGTCGACGCAGATCCGCACGGACCCGCCGGCCGCCGGCACCGCGCAGGTCCCGCAGAAACCCTGGCGGCACGAGTACGGCGTGCCGGGCCGCGCCGCCAGGAGGACGGCGAGCGCCGTGCGGTCGCCCGGCACCTCGAGCACCCGGCGTGACCTGCGCAAAGTCAGCCGGAACGGCGCTCCCGCGACGATCGGCGGTGGCGCGAACCGTTCGAAGTGGACGGCTTTGGCCGTGGTCAGCGCCAGGTCGGCGCGGACGCCGGTGATCATCGTCACCGGGCCGCAGCAGTAGACCGACGCGCCGTACGGGAGCCCTTCGAGGAGCTCGGCGCCGGACGCCGGGATGCCGAACTCGGTGTCCGGGCGGATCCACACGCGGTCGTCGTCCGGCAGCTCGCCGAGGAACGGCATCGACGCGCGGCTGCGGCCGGTGTAGACCAGCCGCCAGTCCGCGCCCGAGGCCACGCAGTGGCGGACCATCGGCAGGATCGGCGTGATCCCGATGCCGCCGGCGACGAAGAGGAACGGCCCGTCGCCGACCAGCGGGAACGTCGTCCGCGGGCCCCGGGCGGTGACGCGGGTGCCGGGGGCCAGTGCGCGGATTTCGCCCGACGCGGCGCCGATCCGCCGGACGGCGATCCGGTAGTGCGAGCGGTCGGCGGGGTCGCCGCACAGTGAATATTGCCTGGTCAGCCCGGACGGCAGCACCAGGTCGAGGTGCGCGCCCGGCCGCCAGGCCGGCAGCGGGGTGCCGTTGGCGAGGCGCAGGCTGACGACGCCGTCGGCCTCGGGCCGGATCGTTTCGACGGTCAGCGAAAGGTTCCGGTCCACGGTGCGCACGGGCGGCCGCCGCTTCCCGCTGAATTGCGACAACCGGCGGTAAACACCCACCACCCCGACCAAAGTGGACATCAGGTGGTCGGTGCGCGCGCTGCCGTCGAGCCGGGTGGGCCGGCCGAGGGTCACTCCGCGGCCCGGGCCGCGGGCGAACTCGCCAGGTAGGCCACCGCCTGCTCGGTGTTCCCGGTCTCGGACGGGTGATAGGTCTTCCGGAAGTACGGCCGGATCTCCCGCAGCAGCTCCCGCCCGGTCGGCAGCAGCCCCCGCTTCGCCGCCCGGCGATATCCGCCCAGCGACGCGCGGCCGGGGCGGGTCGGGTCGTTGCGCATCAGGTAGCGCGTACCGCGGGCGAAGACCCAGGCCAGCACCGGCGTCACCGCCGCCATGCTGCGCACCCGGCGCGTGTACCGCCCGTCGAGGTGCATGAACAGGTCGAACGCCACCGCTCGGTGCTCGACCTCTTCGGCGCCGTGCCAGCGCAACAGGTCCAGCATCACCGGGTCGGCGCCCGCCTGCTCCAGGGGCGCGTCGAGCACCCACTGGCCGAGGAACGCGGTGTAATGCTCGATCGCGGCGATGATCCCCAGCCGCTCGACCAGCCACTCTTCGGCGGCCCGCCCGGTCAGGGCGCGGTCGCCCAGCAGCTTCCGGAACAGCCACTCCATCTGCGCCACGAACGGCCGCACGCGCACGCCCGCCGCTTCGAGGTGCGCCGCCGCGCCGTCGTGGGCCTCGGCGTGCACCGCCTCCTGGCCGATGAAGCCGAGGACGTCCGCCCGGAGCCGCTCGTCACGGATCAGCGGCAGCGCCTGCTTGAACACCTCGACGAACCAGCGCTCGCCTTCGGGCAGCGCCAGGTGCAGCACGTTGACGGTGTGCGTGGCCTGTGGTTCGCCGGGGATCCAGTGCACCGGGAGCGCCGCCCAGCCGAACCGCACGTTCCGGGCGTGCAGGACGAGCTGTTCGTCCCCGGACGTCACGACGCCCGGCCGGACAGTTCGTAGTCGGCCGGGTCGACCTTGCGGGTCTCCAGCCAGTAGCGCCAGGTGAAGCCCGGCCAGATCGTCCGGTTCACGCCCTGGGCGTCGAGGTACCAGCTCTTGCAGCCGCCCTGCGTCCAGACGCCCTTGACCAGCTTGTCCTGGATCTCCCGCTGGAACTCGTCCTGCACGCCCGGCCGGACGTCGAGCGCGGCGGCACCGCGCGAATCGGCGAGCTTGATGGCGTCGACGACGTACCGCGCCTGCGACTCGATCATGAACACGACGGAGTTGTGGCCGAGCGCGGTGTTCGGGCCGAGCAGGAAGAACAGGTTCGGGTAGCCGGACACGGTGATGCCCTTGTGCGTCCGCATGCCCGCGCTCGCCCACTCCTTGGCGAGGTTGCGGCCGTCGACGCCGGTGATGTCGAGGTACTCCAGCGCGTCGGTCACCTTGAAGCCGGTGCCGTAGACGATCGCGTCGACCTCGTGCTCGACCCCGGCGGAGTCGACGATCGAGTGCGCCTTGACCTCCTTGATCCCGGCCGTGTTCACGTCGACGTTCGGCCGGGCCAGCGCCGGGTAGTAGTCGTTGGAGATCAGGACGCGCTTGCAGCCCATCGTGTAGTCCGGCGTGACCTTCTTGCGCAGCGCGCGGTCCTTGATGCCCTTCGCGATGTTCCGCTTCGCGATCAGCTCGCCGGCCTTCATGATCGCCGGGTGGCCGTTGAAGCCGATGGCCCGCGCCTCGAGCAGCCAGTACAGCGCGTTGCGGTACAGGCGCTGGGTGCCGGGGACGCGCTTGAACAGCGTCCGCGCCCACGACGGCATGGCGTGGTCGGGCTTGGGCATGATCCACGGCGGCGTCCGCTGGAACAGCGTCAGCTCGGCGACGTCGGGGGCGATCTTCGGGACGAACTGGACGGCGCTGGCGCCCGTGCCCACGACGGCGACCTTTTTGCCGCGCAGGTCGTACTCGTGGTTCCAGCGCGCGGAGTGCCAGGTCTGGCCCTTGAAGTCCGCGATCCCGGGCAGGTCGGGGATCTGCGGGATGTGCAGGCCGCCGACGCCGGAGACGAGGAACTGCGCGACGAACTCGCGGCCGTCCCTGGTCGTCGCCGTCCAGCGGCGCTCGCGCTCGTCCCAGTGGGCGCCGGTCAGCTCGACGCCGAAGCGGATCTTCTCGCGCAGCCGGTACTTGTCCGCGACACCCTTGAGGTAGTCGAAGATCTCCGGCTGCGGCGAGAACGACCGTGACCAGCCCGGGTTCTGCTCGTACGAGAACGAGTACATGTGCGACTGCACGTCGCACGCGCACCCGGGGTAGGAGTTGTCGCGCCAGGTACCGCCCACCTCGGCGGCCTTCTCCAGGATCACGTAGTCCCGGATACCGGCCTTCTCGAGCTGGATCGCCTGGCCGAGCCCGGAAAACCCGGTGCCCACGATCACGACCTTGAACCGCTCGGTCATCTGTCGGCCTCCGCTGCGTCGGGGATCCTGCCCAGATGACGTTACCTCAGGTAACAGTTACTTGGAAGTACCGGCTACTGATCAGTACGTCCCGCCGAGCTTGCCGTGGTTCCAGCTGACGACCTTGGTCGGCCGGAAGATCAGCCCGACGCGCTTGGCGGCTTGACCTGCGATGAAGGCGCTCAGCTCGGCGGTCGCCGGGTCACCTGGCTTGGCCCCCGAATACCGCTGCATGAGCGCGGTCCCCATCCGGGTGACCTCGTCGGTGTCCTCGACGATCTCGACGTCGGCCTCGAACGAGACGCCGCGGAGCTTCTCGTAGCTGTCGCCGTCCTCGACGAGCACGGTCGCCTCGGGCAGCCGCCGGAGGTTCTTCGCCTTCTGCGACGTGCTGTACGTCCAGGTCGCGACGCCGTCCTCGTGCGGGAAGTACCAGAGCGGCGCGAGGTGCGGCCGGCCGTTCGGGCCGATGCTGGCGACGTTGATGACCTTCTGCCCGGCGAGGTACTCCCGCACCTCGTCCGCGGTCATCCTGATCTGGTCGCGACGGGACATCTTCACCCCTTGGTGGCGGCTCGCCCGCCGTGGCCGGTGACCGCCGACTCGAACGCGCCGCGCGCCTCGATGTCGGCCAGCGCGGCCTTGTCCGCCGAAGGTACCCGGCTGCGGGAGCCGATCTCGACTACCGGCGGCAGGAAGGCGCGGAACAGCTTGAGGCCGCCGACCCAGCGCGGCACGTGGATGGTCCGGGCGCGCTTGAGGATGCCCGCTTCGAGGTCGTCCAGGGCCACGTCCAGCGGGTACGTCTTGCCGATCAGGCCGGGCATCGACGCGCGGAGCTTGCCGAACACCGGGTGCGCGTCGGCGCTCTCGACGAGGTCCGTGCGGATCCACGTCGGGTGCGCGACGCCGACCTTGACGCCCAGGTGCGCGACCTCGGCGCGGAGGCTGTTGGAGAACGCTTCTACGCCGGCCTTCGCGGCGGAGTAGTTCGCCATCCCCGGTGCGTGCGTGATCGCGGCGAGCGACGAAATCGCCAGCAGGTAGCCCTTGCGCTCGATGACGTGCGGGAGCGTGACGCGGAACGTGCGCCAGACGCCGAGCAGGTCGACCTCGATGACCTTCTCGAACGCGGCCCGGTCGACCGAGCGGACGAAGCCCGCGGTCGCGATGCCGGCGTTCGCTATGACGATGTCGATCCCGCCGAAGTGCTCGACGACGCTCGCCGTCGCGCGCTCGAGCGCGTCCCAGCTGGTGACGTCGGCTTCCCAGGATCGCGCGTTCGGGCCGATCCGGTCGGCGACCTTCTTCTGCTCGTCGGCTTCGAGGCCGACGAGGGCGACCTTGGCGCCGCGGGCGGCCAGCCGTTCGGCGAGGCCGGCGCCGATGCCGCGGGCCGCGCCGGTGATCAGCACGACCTTGCCGTCGACCTTCTTGGTGCCGCTCAGCAGCGAAAACGGGTTGGCCACGGTGCCCTCCTGGACGTCGAACGTCGCTCTCGGAGGGCACCGTACCTCAACTTACCCGCAGTAAGCTACTCGAAAGTAGGTGCTAGGCCTCGCTCAGCGCGGTGACTTCGGCGTCGGTGAGGTCGAGGCTCACCGAGGCGATGAGATCGGTGAGCTGCTCGGGCGTCCGGGCGCTGGCGATCGGCGCGGCGACCGTCGGCTGCCGCCGCAGCCAGGCGAGCGACACTGTGGAGACCGAGACGCCGTGCGCCTGGGCGACCTCGTCGAGCTTGGCCAGCACGCGCTCGCCATGGCTGTCCAAATAGGACTCCGCGCGGGCGGCGCGCGGGCTGTCGCTTTCGGCACCCTTCGTGCGGTACTTGCCGGTGAGAAAGCCCTTCGCGAGGGCGAAGTACGGCAGGGTCGCGAGGCCTTCGCGCTCGACGAGGGGGGCGAGGTCGCGCTCGTAGTCCCGCTCGACCAGGTTGTAGTGCGGCTGCAGCACCGCGTAGCGGGCAAGACCATTCCGGTCCGAAATGGACAGTGCATCGGTGAGCCGCTCGGCACTGTAGTTGGACGCGCCGAGGTGGCGGACCTTGCCCGCGCGAACCAGCGCGTCGAACGCCGTGAGCGTCTCCTCGAGCGGGGTGTCCGGGTCGTCCCGGTGCGCGTAGTAGAGGTCGATGTGGTCGGTTTTGAGGCGGCGCAGCGAGTCCTCGGCCGCAGCCTGGATGTTCTTCGCGGACAGGCCCGGCCGGCCGTCCCACAGGCCGACCTTGGTCGCGACGACGACGTCGTCCCGGTTGCCGCGCGCGGCCAGCCAGTTGCCGAGGATCTCCTCGGAGCCGCCCCCGCCGCCGTAGAGGTCGGCCGTGTCCACGAAGTTGCCTCCGGCCGCGGTGTAGGCGTCGAGCACGGAGAAGGACTGCGGCTCGTCCGCTGTCCAGCCGAAGACGTTGCCGCCGAGGTTCAGCCCGTACACGTCGAGGTCGGTGTTTCCCAGCTTGGTCATGTCTTCGACAGTAATTCGCCGATCCCGGGAGGAAAATCGCGGTCTCGTGCGTTGGGGTGTTCCATGGCTATCGAACTGGGCAAGCTCGGGATCTGGCGGTACCACGCGAACGTCGACGCGAAGTTCGCGGCGGAGGCGGAGAAGCTCGGCTACGGCGCGATCTGGCTGGGCGGCTCGCCCAGCGGGGACGACCTCGCGTCCGTGGACGGCATTCTGGAAGCGACGGACTCGCTGGTCATCGCGACCGGCATCGTGAACATCTGGCAGGACGAGCCCGCGGACATCGCCCGCGTGTACGAGCGCATCGCGGGCAAGTACCCGGACCGCTTCCTCCTGGGCGTCGGCGCGGGCCACCGCGAAGCGACGAAGGAGTACAAGAAGCCGTACGCGGCGCTGGTCGACTACCTGGACGGCCTCGACGCCGCGGGCGTGCCGGTGTCCGGCCGGGCCCTGGCGGCGCTGGGTCCGAAGGTGGTGGCGTTGTCAGGCGAGCGCACGGCCGGCGCCCACCCGTACCTGACGACACCGGAGCACACCCGCGGCACCCGGGAGATCCTGGGGGCGGGCAAGCTGCTGGCCCCGGAGCACAAGGTCGTCCTGTCGACCGACGCCGACGAGGCCCGTGCGATCGGCCGCAACACGGTGAAGTACTACCTCGGGCTGTCGAACTACGTCGCCAACCTGCGGAAGCTGGGCTTCACGGACGAGGACCTCGAGGGCGAGGGCAGCGACCGCCTGGTCGACGCGCTGGCGCTGCACGGCGACGCGGCGGCGATCGCCCCCGGCCTGGCGGCCCACCTGGAAGCGGGGGCGGACCAGGTGGTCGTCCAGGTGCTCAACGAGGACCCGTGGCCCGCGTACCGCGCGCTGGCTTCCGAGCTGCTGTGATCCCCGTCCGGCCGCCGGCTCGCCCGGCGGCCGGACGCATCCCTTCTGAACCGATCCGACGTGCGGGAAAGTTTCTGCGCGGGGACCGGTGTGCGGCGACGGCGGACCTCGTACGATGCGGTCGGGACCACCCTGTGCCAAGGAGGAGTAACGATGCCCATCGCCACCCCCGAGGTCTACGCGGAGATGCTCGACCGGGCCAAGGCGAACGAGTTCGCCTACCCGGCCATCAACGTGACCTCGTCCGAAACCGTGAACGCCGCCATCCGCGGCTTCGCCGAGGCGGAGAGCGACGGCATCATCCAGTTCTCCACCGGCGGTGCGGAGTTCGCGTCCGGCCAGAAGGTCAAGGACATGGTGACCGGCGCGACCGCGCTGGCGGAGTTCGCCCAGGTCGTCGCGGCGAAGTACGACATCAACGTCGCACTGCACACCGACCACTGCCCGAAGGACAAGCTGGACGGTTTCGTCCGCCCGCTGATCGAGATCTCGGCCGAGCGCGTCAAGAACGGCCAGAACCCGCTGTTCCAGTCCCACATGTGGGACGGCTCGGCGATCGACCTCGACGAGAACCTCGAGATCGCGCAGGAGCTGCTGGCCAAGACGGCGGCCGCGAACATCATCCTCGAGGTCGAGATCGGCGTCGTCGGCGGCGAGGAAGACGGCGTCGAGGCGGAGATCAACGAGAAGCTGTACACCGCCGAAGGCGACTTCCTGAAGACGATCGACGCACTCGGCGCGGGCGAGAAGGGCCGCTACCTGCTGGCGGCGACGTTCGGCAACGTCCACGGCGTGTACAAGCCGGGCAACGTGAAGCTGCGCCCGGACGTGCTGAAGGGCGGTCAGGAGGCGGCGTCGAAGAAGCTCGGCCTGGACGCGGGTTCGAAGCCGTTCGAGCTGGTCTTCCACGGCGGCTCGGGCTCGCTCCCGGAGGAGATCCGCGAGGCGGTGTCCTACGGCGTGGTGAAGATGAACGTCGACACGGACACGCAGTACGCGTTCACCCGCCCGATCGTGGACCACTTCTTCAAGAACTACGACGGCGTCCTGAAGATCGACGGCGAGGTCGGCAACAAGAAGGTCTACGACCCGCGGTCGTACCTGAAGGCCGCGGAGGCCGGCATGGCCCAGCGCGTGGTCGAGGCCTGCCAGGCCCTGGGGTCGGCGGGCACCAAGCTGAAGTAGGTCTCTTCGCGCGAAGGGCCGCCACGGGGTTTCCGTGGCGGCCCTTCGTCGTGTTCAGGCCGATTCGGCGACCGAGCGCCGCGCTGCCCACCTCCGAGTCAGCGGTTCCGCGCCGGCCCACAGGGCGAACACCCCGGCCAGCACCACCGCGGCCGTCCAGTACGCCGCCGGTGGGGCCGACTCCGTGTGCGCGTCCCCGAGCACCCACGGGCGGAACTGCGACTGCAGCCAGAACGCCCCGTAACCGAACGCCGTCACCAGCAGCGCCCCTGCGCCTGCCTGCACGACCCCGACCCCGACGGAGAACGCCAGGTCCACGGCGAGACCCACGAAGAGCAGGTAGAACGGCACCGTCGACACCGGGAACCCCAGCCCGAGCAGCAGCGGCCACATCACCGACCGATAGGCGACGTACGCGAGCGCCACCGAAGAGGCCGCCCAGCGGAACCCGAGGGTCTTCCGGGCCAGCACCAGGATCAACGCCATCACGCCGATGCCCCACAGCGGGTACACCCACTCCGGGATCGGCATCGTGAAGTGCAGCACAGCCGTCCGGTCGACCGGGTGCCCGATCTGGTTGGCCGCGAAGTCCAGCAGCGACTTCTCCGCCTCCGGCTCGCCGCGCTCCCAGGCGCGCAGGCCGAGGATGCCGTACTCCTGCTGGCCGTTCGGGAAGAACGTGTTCTCCAGGAAGAACGCCCACAGCGCGAGCAGCACGCCGGTCCGGAAGCGCCCCGGCGGGGACAGCCGGAGCCAGCCGAGCAGGACACCGGCCTGCATGATGCCCGTGCCCAGGTAGAGCATCATGTGCGACGGGCTCCACGCGGTCAGGTCGAGGCCGTTGACGCGGTGGTTGATGACGTCCAGCGGGGCCGCCACCAGGAACGTCAGCAGGCCGACCTGCATCAGCCGCAGCGACGTCTTGTCGGCGCCGAGACCCGTGTAGCTGTGGATCGCCACCAGCACCACGATGATCACCGTGCCGACGGTGTTGATCAGGTGCGGCGGCGCCAGGTCGTCGCGCAGCCACATGAAGTGCCACGACATGTCCCACGACGAGCCGACCAGCTTGAACGCGAACGCCGCCAGCCACATCCCGTAGCAGAACCGGAGCACCCAGTCCGGGGTCGGCTGCCCGGGGGCACCGCGGTGCCAGTGCCGCGTGAAGAACAGCCGCGTCTTGCCGACGGGACTGCGCGGAATGACGTCCACCGGGACGTCGACTGCCTTGGCCATGCCGGACATCATCGCCGGTCATGGTCACGAGCGTGCAAAGACGCCGAAAAACCCGGGTTCCCCCCGACCTTCTTCCCCGCCGCCACCCTCGACGGAGGCGCTTCGCGCCCAGGGTTCACCCCTACGGGTGGGCGACTTGCTCCGGGCCGCCCCGGCTTGGCATGGTGTGCCGCCATGATGCCGAAACGAGTTGTCGCGGCGGTGCTCGTCGCCGCGCTGGTGCTGGCCGGCGGCGGGATTCTCGCGGGCTTGTTCTTCTGATCCGGGGGCATGGGCACAATGACCCCATGACGCACAACCTGCTCGGCCCCGAGCCGACGCTGCTGCCCGAGCACACCGCCGCCCAGGCCGCGCTCGACGCCGGGACCGACCCGGCCACCGTCGCGGCCGAACACCCCGACTACAGCGAGGCCTGGGCTTCGCTGGCCGAGAAGGCCTTCGACGCGGGCGAGACCGTCGCCGCGTACGCGTACGCCCGCACCGGCTACCACCGGGGTCTCGACCAGCTGCGCCGCGCGGGCTGGAAGGGCTTCGGCCCGGTGCCCTGGGCGCACCGCCCCAACCAGGGGTTCCTCCGCGCCCTCGCCGTCCTGGGCAAGGCCGCCGGGAAGATCGGCGAGGCCGAGGAGTTCGAACGCTGCCGGACGTTCCTCGCCGACTCCGACCCCGCCGCCGCGGAAGCCACCGGCCTGAAGTGACGCCGCGGGCCCGGGACCACGCGGTCCCGGGCCCTCCGGCCTCAGAACCAGCCGCAGTTGACCGGCGCCGGCAGGCCGGCGAAGCGGCCTTCGAGCCAGGCGAACGCCTCCGGGTACGCCCGCACCGCGCCGAGCACGTGCGTGGGCACCAGTGACGTGCTGAACTGGACCTTCACGCCCTTGCCGCACCACGTCCGGCCCAGGTCGCGGTCCTGCGCGTAGGGGACGATGTCGTCGAGCGCGCTGTGCACGATCAGCACCGGCGCCGTCGGCTTCAGCGTCCCGATCTTCTGCTCGGCCACGCGGGAGGCGTACGGCTCGTCGCCGAGGTACGCGGTGAGCGAGCGGCCGTCGGTGGTCAGCGTCGAGGACTGCGTGAAGGCGTGCGCGGCGATCGCCTCCACCGTGCACTCGGTGCGGACCTGCTCGAACAGCTGCTTCCCGCGCGCGTTGAGCAGCGCCGGGATGTTCAGCTCGGGGTAGGCGTAGTTCATGCTCACCAGCGCGAAACCGAGGAAGCCGACCGCGTAGTGGCCGTCGAGGTTCTTGGCGACCTCGGCGAGGTCCGCCGGCACCGCCCCCGCGTACGCGCCCTTCAAGTTCAGCTCGGGTGCGTAGCTCGGCTGCAGCTCCGCCGCCGCGGCCGACGCGCCGCCGCCCTGGGAGTAGCCCGCGATCGCGACCGGGCCGTCGTCCGGGAGGCCCGCCTCCGGCAGCCGCTGCGCCGCGCGGATCGCGTCGAGCACGGCGTGGCCCTCGGACGCGCGGTTGACGTACGTGTGGTCCCCGGGCGTGCCCAGCCCTTCGTAGTCGGTGACGACGACCCCGTACCCCCGCGTCAGCAGCCCCGCGATGAACGGCCCTTCGTACTCGAAGCCCGCGGCAAGCGCTTTCGACGGCGCGCAGTCGTCGCCCTCGCCCTGGGTGCCGACGGCGTAGGAGACGATCGGGCGCACCCCGGCGCCGTGCCACGCCGACCGCGGGGTCAGCACCGTGCCGGTGACGGCGATCGGCGAGCCGTGCGTGTCGGTGCTGCGGTACATGATCCGCTGCACGTTCGCGTCGGCCTTGATCAGCTGGATGGGATCGATGTAGAACGTCGACGTCTCGTGCCGGATGAGGTCACCGTTGCGGCCGGCGGGCAGGGGGGACGGCGGATCGTAGAAGGACGCGGCGGAGGCCGGTGGCGGGCCCAGCGTCGCCAGTCCCAGAACGGAAACCGTGGCGACGGCCGCGGAGAGGGCGCGGCGGAGGAAGATACGCATGCTTGCTCCTCGTTGAGCAGGTCGAGTGCGCGGGGAAACACCTTTTTAGACAGAGGTGTCGGAAAAAGAATCACGTGAGGTGGACCACCATGTCAAGCCCGGCTCCGCGCGGGCGGCCGCGCAAGCTCCCGGTTTCGGAGCAGCGCGCCCGCGTGCTGAACGCGACGGCGAGGGTGGTCGGGCAGCACGGGATGCAGGGCGCGACGATCGAGCAGATCGCGCGTGAGGCCGGCGTCTCGCGCCAAGCCGTCTACGAGCAGTTCGGCGACCGGGCGACGCTGTTCGCCGAGGTCGTGGCGGACACCGAAGAGAGGGCTTTCACCGCCATCGCGGGGCCGTCGGTGGCCGACGAGCAGCCCGGCCTGCGGGCCTGGGCGCGGGCCAACTACGCCAACATGGTCACCTTCGTCGCCGACCACCCCGAGGGCTACGGCGTGCTCCGCGCGGCCGAGCGGGCGGGCGACCCCGCTCTCACCCGGTTGAGGGAGAGGCTGGCCGTCGTCTACGCCGAAGCCAGCCGCAAGCGGTGGGCCGCCCACGGCATCGACTCGGGCCGGGCGGACCGCGCGCTCGTCACGCTCTTCTTCGCGATGACCGAGTCACTGGTCCAGGCCACCTGGGACGGCGAGCCGCCGGACCAGGACGCGCTGATCGACCTGCTCACCGAATTCACCGTGGGTGGCGTCGCCCGCCTGCAGACCAAGGCGAGCGACGTCATCGACCGGCTGCGGTAGGGCTAAGCCGCGGCCAAGGCTGTCGCGACCGACCCCACGACCCGGTTGCGCCCGCCGTGTTTGGCCGCGTACACGGCCGCGTCGGCGGACGCCATCACCTCCTCGATGGACGAGCCGTCCAGCGGGTACGCGGCGACGCCGATCGACGCCGTCTGCCGTTCGATGTCGACGGCGGCGCCCGCGTTGGTCGTGGTGCTGATGATCAGCTCGCTGACCCGTTGCCGGATCCGCTCCGCCGTGACGATCGCGTCTTCTTTGGACGTCGAAGGCAGCAGGGCGACGAACTCTTCGCCGCCGAACCGGCCGACCAGGTCGTGCGCCCGGGTCTCCTGCCTGACCACGGCGGCGACCGCCTTGAGCACGTCGTCCCCCGCGAGGTGCCCGTAGGTGTCGTTGATCCGCTTGAAGTGGTCGAGGTCGATCATCATGGCGCCGAAGCTGCCGTTCTCCCGCTCCGCACGCGAGATCTCGCGCTGCGCGCCGTCCTGCCAGGTGGTGGCGTTGAGCAGCTGCGTCTTCTGGTCGGTCGTGGCCAGCTCTTCCAGCCGCTTGATCAGCACGGACCGCTGCAGCACGTAGAGCGGCAGGATGACCAGCACCGACAGGAGCGGCTCCTCGTTGAGCACCATCACCAGCAGCGCGCCGACGCACAATGTGGACAGCTCGAGCAGGTTGTCGTCCATGTTGCCGAGGCACGACACCGGGGTCGCGCTCTTCGGGTCGGCCAGGTACAGGCCGAGGCCGGTGAGCGCGGTGTTGACCGTGAAGAAGGCCAGCGCGGCCAGCGTCACCGTCGCCACCCCGCTGCCGATGGTCATGTGACCGACGACACCCGCGGAGAAGGCCGAGAGGATCATCGTGGTGGCGTTCGCGGCCACGCGGTGAAATTCACCCGGACGGGTGCCGGACCAACTACGGAACGCGAGGTAGACGTACAGCACCACCCCGAGTGCGGCGATCAGCTGGGCCGGCAGCAGCAGGCCGGCGGGCAGCAGCCAGACCGAAGTCATCGAGATGTAAGGCCCGCTGCTGAGGATGCGGCGCTGCCGCTCCAGCCGCCTGCTGACCTCGGTCTGCGCCACGGCCAAGGCCGTGAGCAGCAGAAACGTGCCCAGTTGGGCGACGGTGACCGGTACGGTCAACAGCGAGACGGCCGTCCAGCTCAGCATGACCGTGATGGCGGTCAGCGTCGCGATGATCCAGTCGCGGGGGCGGGTCCACAGTGCCCAGCCCCGCGCCCGAGAAATCAAGTCTTGGCCGCGCTGTTCCCCCGATGTGACCATTTTTCCCCCAGACCCTTGCGCAAATGTACGGTGACAAAGTACTCACAGACAGTTTCAGACCGTTCGCCTGCTGTCCACAAGGGCTTTCGGTGTGTACTTTTTCTTTGACACCGGAACGAGAGGTGGCCAGCGATGCGCGGCAAAGAACAGTGACCGCACAGCGCACCGCAAGGTCGCGCAGGTCGGGCCCACGCGCGGGGCATGTCATGCATGTTCGGCGCGTGCGGCTTCTTTGCCGATCCATCGTCCAGGCTCGCCCGTCAGCGCCCGGCTCCACAGCACCGCCAGCGGCAGGGTGAGCACGATCCCGGCGATGCCGAAGATCCCGACCGTCCCGTGCGGGGTCAGCTGGTCCGCGAGCACGCCGCCGATCAGCGGGCTGATGCCCATCATCGTCGTCAGGCCCGTGTTGGACAGGCCCATCACCTGCGCCCGCTGCTCGTCGGGCACCGCCAGGGTCAGTGACGCGGTCGCCTGCAGCAGGCAGACCGTGCCCAGGCCGCCGGAGACGATGAACAGGACGATCGACGAGATCGGGCCGGGGTTCAGGAAGCAGAGCACCAGCGGCACGGCACACAGCGCCGAGAGCGGTCCGATCAGCTTCGGCCGCAGCCGCGCGGGCACCCAGCGCGTGTAGGCGAAGGTCGCGATGACGCTGCCGATCGGGTCGGCCGCGAGCAGCAGGCCGATCGATTCGGGCCCGCCGCCCGCCGCCGTGACGTACGGCGCGGCGATGCCTTCGTAGACCGGCAGCAGCCCCATCAGCCAGGTGAACAGCACCAGCGTCCGCAGCGGCGAGCTCGCGAACGCCGTGCGGCCACCGCCGCCGAGCGTCGCGAAGAAGGACTTGCGCTGCTCACCGGTCGCCGCGGCCGGCCGGGCGCGGACACCGAAGCGCACGAAGAAGGCCGACAGCACGAACGTGGCCGCGTCGACGACCAGCGCCACGTGCGGGTCGAGGGCGAGCAGCAGCGCGCCGCCGCCCGCGAAGCCGAGCAGCTGGGCGGTCTGCACGGTCATGCTCCGGATGCCCATCCCGACGACGAACCGGTCGCCTTCGAGCACCTGCGGCAGCAGCGCCAGCTGGGACGCCTTGAACGGCGGGTTGACCAGGGAAACGCCGCCGACCAGCACGCACATCAGCCAGAACGGCATGCCGGGCAGGGCGACCAGCAGGATCAGGCCGGCCCGCAGCAGGTCGACGAGCACCATCACGCTGCGGCGAGGGAAGCGGTCGGCGAAGCCGGTCAGGAAGATGCCGCCGAGCAGCGACGGCGCGTACGTCAGCGCGTAGGTCAGGCCGGTGAGCGTCGCGGAGTTCGTCCCGGTGAACACGAGGATGGACAGCGCGACCCTGGCCAGCTGGTCGCCGGCGATCGAGAGCAGCTCGCCGAACCACAGCGCCCGGAACTCGGCGATCCCGAACACCTCGCGGAACGTGACGCGATCCGGCGGTGCTGCCATGCGTTTTCTCCCGACCTCTTCTACAGACCGCGTCCGTCCCGTGGCCTCCGGTGACAAGACGACCAGGCGGTCATGAGGCAGTCACGGTACGTGAGTTACCCCAGCCAGTGTCCCGTGACTGTTGGTAAATCTCTAGGTTCTTTCGCTGGTATCCAAGGTGTCACGGAGCTTTCCCGAACGGGTCAGACGATAGCCCGCAGTGTCTGACCGGTCGCCCAGGAGTCACGAATGGATCATTCCGTACCCCTTGGTCGGTCGCCAGGGGCAAAAGTAGCCACCTCGCGCACGCGAGGTGGCTACCAGGGAAACGACAGGTCAGCCGCGGCCCCGCGCGCGTTCGATGACCTCGATGGACGCGCGGACCTGCTCGAAGGTGGGCGGCGCCGCCCGGTTGAACACGACGGTCAGGGACCGGCGCGGGATGACCACGAACTCGACGTCGACCCCGGCCGCCTCCGCGGCGGCCTCGACGACGTCCCGCCAGTGCTCGGGATCGATCCCGTCCGGGTCGGCCCATTCGTGGGCGAAGATCGCCCAGTGTCCCTCCAGGAGGGTGCCGACCACGTCCTGCGCGGTGTGGACGCGGTGCGGCGAACCGATCTCATCGGTCAAGTATTCGCAGGTGGCGGGTGGGTGATCGAGGCCCGGGCGCCTGGGTGGACGAAGGACAAGTTCGCTCCTTTCACCGGTGTGCCGGGGTATTCGGAGCCGCGGGCCGGAGCGGATGGGTCCGGCCCGGCATTCCGCCCTGTGGGAAGGACGTCCGGCGCCGGAACCCCGGCGTAGCTTCGGATTCGTGGCCGACCTCCCGCCGTTCACCCTGGCCGTCGTGGGCGCCGGACCCCGCGGGGTCGGCGTCCTCGAACGGCTCGGCGCGAACGCCGCGGAACTGCTCGGCGGACGGCGGCTCGAGGTGCACCTGATCGACCCGTTCCCCCCGGGGCCCGGCCGGGTCTGGCGCTACGACCAGTCACCCCTGCTGCGGATGAACTCCATGCCCGAGGACGTCACGATGTTCACCGACGAGTCGGTGAAGATGGCGGGCCCGGTGCGGCCGGGGCCGTCGCTGCTGGAGTGGGCGCGGCAGGTGCGTGACGGCGGCCTCGAAGCCGACGTGCCGCCCGACGTCGTCGCCGAGCTGACGGCGCTCGACCCCTTCCACTTCCCCACCCGGCGCCTGCAGAGCGCCTACCTGACCTGGGTCTACCGGAAGGTCGTCGAGGACCTGCCCGAGGACGTCGACGTCCTCGAGCACGCGGCCCGCGCGACCGGGGTCGACGGCCGCACCGTCACCCTGTCCGACGGATCGGCGATCGTGGCGGACGCCGTCGTCTTCACCGTCGGCCACCTCGACGCGGAACCGGACGAGCGGGAGCGCGAGCTGGTGGCGTTCGCCGCGCGGCACGGGCTGTCCTACTACCCGGCCGGCTACACCGCCGACGTCGACTACGCGGGCGTCGAACCGGGGGAAACCGTGCTCGTGCGCGGGTTCGGGCTGGCGTTCGTCGACCTGATGCTGCTGCTGACCGAGGGCCGCGGCGGCCGGTTCGAGGACCTCCCGTGCGGCGGCCTGCGCTACCACCCGAGCGGTGCCGAGCCGGTGCTGCACGTCGGCTCGCGGCGCGGGGTGCCCTACCACGCGAAGATCGGCTACCGGCTGCGCGGGAAACCGCTGCGGCTGCCCAGGTTCTTCGACGCCTACGCCATGGACGGGCTGGCCGGGGCCGCCCTCGACTTCCGCGCGGACGTCTGGCCGCTGATCGCGAAGGAACTGGCCTGGGGCTACTACAGCGAGCTGTTCACCGGGCACCCCGGCCGCGTCCGCATGGACTTCGCCGTGTTCGCCGACGCCTTCGCCGACCTGGCCTGGGATTCGCCCGCCATGCGGGACCTCATCGGGCGGGCGGTGCCCGCCGACGCCGACCGCCTCGACCTCGACCGGCTGGACCGGCCGATGGCGGACCGGACCTTCGGCACGGCGGAGGAGTTCGGCAAGGAGCTGCGCAAGTACGTCGAGGCCGACCTGGCGCGCCGGGCGGACCCGGAGTTCAGCGCGGACCTGGGTGCCTTCATGGCGCTGCTGTCGGTGTACGGCCAGCTGCCGATCCTGGTCCAAAAAGGACGACTGGGGGCGGCGTCCCAGGTGTCCGATATGGACGGCTGGTTCCACGGGTTCTTCTCCTACTACGCCAGCGGTCCGCCACCGCGCCGCCTGGAGGAGCTGCTGGCGCTGCACGAAGCGGGGATCGTTTCCTTCGCGGGCGCGGAAATGCGGGTGACGGCCGAGCGCGGCGTCTTCGTGGCCTCGTCGGCGAGCCACCCGGAGCCGGTCGAGGCCCGCACGCTGATCGAGGCGCGGCTGCCGGGCCCGAGCGTGACCCGTGCGGCCGACGGTCTGCTCCGGCAGCTGCGCGACGTGGGCGAACTGGCCGAGGAGACGGTGGCGGACCCGGTCACGGGCGCGCGCCTGCCGTCCGGCCGCATCCACACGCGGGTGTCGGACTCCCGCGTGCTCGACGGCACGGGAGCGCCCCACCCGCACCGGTTCGCGGTGGGCCCGCACACGAGCGCCCGTTCGGCGGCGGCCTTCACCCGGCCGCGGACGAACGCGTTGTCCTTCCGCCAGAACGACGCGGTGGCGCGGGAGATCCTGGCGCTGGTCAGCCCGCCCAGGTGACGCCGCCGCCCCGGTGCAGTGAATGACTCATTCCTGGCGTCGGACGTCAGGAATGAGTCATTCACTGCGTTCCTGGCTCCAGCTGACCAGTTCGTCCAGAACCCGGGCGGGCGTGGGCATCCCGGCGATCTCGGCCGCGATTCCGCGCGCGGTGGTCCGCGCGGTGGGGTCCGCCAGGAGCTCCCGGGCGGCGGCTTCGATGGCGGGCATCCTGATCTCGTCGCCCACCAGGGCCCTTGCCGCGCCGAGCGCCGACAGCGTTTCCGCGTTGGCGAACTGGTCGGCGCCCTGGGGCAGGATCAGCTGCGGCAGGCCGGCGGCGAGCGCGGCGAGCACCGTTCCCGTGCCGCCGTGGTGCACCGCCAGACCCGCGTGCTTCAGCACCTCGGCCTGCGGCACGAAGTTCGCCACCCGCACCCGCTCCGGCAGCTCGCCCAGCAGCGCTGGATCGCCGGGGCCGACCGCCACCAGCACGTCCACGCCCAAGCGGGCCAGCGCGTGGATCGCCCCACGCAGCACCTGCGTCGCGCCGAAGGCCACCGTGCCCAGGGTCAGGTACACGAAGCCGTCTTCCGGGAGCGGCGGCAGCGGCACATCGGGGTCGTACGGCGTCGGGCGCATCCGGAACACCTTCGGCACGCCCGCGGAGCCCGGGTCGCGGACGCTGTCGGGCCAGACGTCGACGCAGGCGTCGCCGAGCATGGCGTCTGCGGGCCGGCTGCCCCAGAGCGGCGCCAGCCGTTCGGCCGCGATCGCGAGGGCCTCCGGCGGCAGCGACCGGCCGATCACGAGCGAGACGGCCGGGATGCCCGCCTGCTGCGCCAGCGCCCCGGCGCCGACGTCACTCTGCTCGTAGACCACCAGGTCCGGCCGCAGCCCGGGCAGCAGCGGCCGCAGGTCGGCCATCGTCGCCCGCGGCAGCAGCTCGGCGAACATCGTGATGCCGATGTCGAGGAAGCCGGCGTCCGCGCCGTGCCGCCGCTTGGCTTCGGTTTCCGCGTCGCCGATGGAAATGCCCACGCGGTGGACCTCGAAGCCGAGCTCGCGCACCTTCGGCACGAACGCCTCGCCGGTGCCGAAGACGACTTCGTGCCCGGCGGCGCGTGCCGCGTTCGCCAGCGGGAGCAGGGGAAAGAGGTGGCCGTACGCCGGGCGGCACGTGAAAAGGATCCGCACCGCCCGAGCGTACCGGCGTCAGCAGCGGTTGAGCATGTCCGTCAGGGCGGACTTCTCGGCGGAGTTGATCGTCAGCTTGAACTTGTACTTCACCGCGACCCACATCTTCGCGTAGGTGCACCAGTAGCTGACGAGCGGCGGCTTCCACGCGTCAGGCGACTTGTCGCCCTTCTCCTGGTTGACGTTGTCCGTCACGGCGATCAGCTGCGGGTCGGTGAGGTCGTTGGCGTACGCCTGGCGCTGCGCGGTCGTCCACGATGACGCGCCGGTGCGCCACGCGTCGGCCAGCGGCACGACGTGGTCGATGTCCACATCGGACGCCGCGGTCCAGGTCGCGCCGTCGTAGGGACTGACCCACTTGCCGGAGGTCGCGGCGCAGCCGGAGTCGGTCACCACGTTCGTGCCGTCGCGCTTCAGCACCACTTCGCGGGTGTTGCAGCTGCCGCCCTGGTCGATCCAGTGCGGGAACTTGTCGCGGCTGTAGCCGGTCTGCGAGCCGTCGGCCTTGACGGTCAGCGTCGCGAGCTCGGACTTCGCCGTGGTGGCCGACGGGATGCCCGGCGGGGTTGCGTCCGCGACGCCGGCCAGCGTGCCGGACAGCACCGCCGTGACGGCCAGCATAGTGAACGAATGACGAACAGCACGCCTGGTTGGCATTTTGCTGCCTCCGTGTCAGAAGTGGGGACAGCTCACCCTGAAGCACGGGAGTGGCGAGTACAACACGTATAGGTGACATGTTGCTGCCCGTCGATGAACACCACGTGACCCGCGGCGCACGGTGCGGTATCGCTCAGACGGCACCCCGGACCAGCCGCAGGTCCTCGGTGTGCCGGTACCAGGTCCACTTGTTAACCGCGCGCTCGTGCACGACGTCGTCGAGCACCGGCCGGGTCGGGATGCAGCCGATCTGGAACGCCCGCGAGTACAACGTCGTCGGCCGCTTGAAGAGGGTGCCCTTCACGACGCGGACGGCCAGGCCGGGGCCGCCGGGGTCCGGCAGCACCTCGATCGACGCGGCCGGCCCCCGCAGGGCCACCTGCTCGTCGGCGTAGGCGACGCCGCGGACCATCCGCAGCTGCCCGCGCCCGACGAGCACGCCGCCGACGTCGTCGCGGATCAGCGGCACCGGGTCGACCTCGCCGCGCAACGCCAGCGCGAGCGCCCGCAGCGGCGTCTTCGGCAGCCCCCAGAGCGCGCCGACGACCGAGTCCGGCGACGACGGCACGAACCCGACCGACACGCCGGAGAGCGCGTCCTTGCGGAGCAGGCGCAGCACGACGGCGGCGAGGTCCGCGTCCGTGCCGGAGACCACCAGGTGATCGTGTTCGCCCAGCAAGGGGTCGATTTCCGCCTTGCCGGGACGGCTCGGCACGCGGATCGACTCGACGTCGTCGACCTCTTCGAAGCCGGCCGCTTCGTCGCCACATGCCACCACTATTCCGCGCACCCGCGGGTCCTCCGTTACGCTCATGCACCGGCATTTAGCAGCGCCACCGGTGTCCGTCCGGGACACTAAACCTCACGTCGTCGAACACCTGGAGTGTCACATGCCGGCCATCGTGCTCATCGGTGCCCAATGGGGAGACGAAGGCAAGGGCAAGGCCACCGACCTGATGGGTGACCGCGTCCAGTGGGTCGTCCGCTACCAGGGTGGCAACAACGCCGGTCACACGGTCGTCCTGCCGAACGGCGAAAACTTCGCCCTGCACCTCATCCCGTCCGGCATCCTCACCCCCGGCGTGACGAACGTCATCGGCAACGGTGTGGTCGTGGACCCGGGTGTGCTGCTGGAAGAGCTGTCCGGACTGGAAGCGCGGGACGTCGACACGTCCAAGCTGCTGATCTCCGCCGACGCGCACTTGATCATGCCGTACCACGTGGCCATCGACAAAGTCACCGAGCGGTACCTCGGCAGCCGCAAGATCGGCACCACCGGCCGTGGCATCGGCCCGTGCTACCAGGACAAGATCGCCCGCGTCGGCGTCCGCGTGCAGGACCTGCTCGACGAGAAGATCTTCCGCCAGAAGGTCGAGGCCGCGCTGGAGTTCAAGAACCAGGTGCTGGTGAAGGTCTACAACCGCAAGGCCCTCGACGCCGACCAGGTCGCCGACGAGGTGCTGGCGGCCGGCGAGAAGTTCGCGCACCGCATCGCCGACACGCGGCTGCAGCTCAACCAGGCCCTGGAGCGCGGCGAAACCGTGCTGCTGGAGGGCTCACAGGGCACGCTGCTCGACGTCGACCACG
This sequence comes from Amycolatopsis sp. NPDC024027, assembly GCF_040638975.1. Lineage (NCBI taxonomy): Bacteria > Bacillati > Actinomycetota > Actinomycetes > Pseudonocardiales > Pseudonocardiaceae > Amycolatopsis > Amycolatopsis sp. NPDC024027. Next base: position 208,376 of record NZ_JBEZYY010000002.1, on the reverse strand, counting down.
GCACCTACCCGTTCGTGACGTCGTCGAACCCCACCTCCGGCGGCGCGAGCGCGGGTTCGGGCATCGGGCCGGGCCGCATCACGACGGTGCTCGGCATCCTCAAGGCCTACACCACCCGCGTCGGCTCCGGCCCGTTCCCGACGGAGCTGCACGACGAGTCCGGCGAGTACCTGCGCAAGCAGGGCGGCGAATTCGGCGTGACGACGGGCCGCTCGCGGCGCACCGGCTGGTTCGACGCGGTGATCGCGCGGTACGCGGTGCGCGTCAACGGCATCACCGACTACTTCCTCACGAAGCTGGACGTGCTGTCCGGCCTGGAGAAGGTCCCGGTGTGCGTCGGCTACGAAGTCGACGGATTCCGCACGCAGGACATGCCGATGACGCAGACCGACGTGCACCACGCGATCCCGATCTACGAAGAGCACCCGGGCTGGTTCGAGGACATCTCGGCGTGCCGCACGTTCGAGGAGCTCCCGGCGAACGCCCGCGCGTACGTCGAGCGCCTGGAAGAGCTGTCGGGCGCGCGGATTTCCGCGATCGGCGTGGGGCCGGGCCGCGAGCAGACGATCGTGCGGCACCAGTTCGTCTGAGGTTCCCGGTCAGGTCAGTTTGGTGCTGACCGGCGTTTCGTTCCGGAACAGGTCGAGCACCGGGCAGTGCTCGTCGACCTCGCGCTTGAGGTCTTCGTAGCGCTCCCGGCTCGCCGGCCCGTCGAGTTCGACGGACACGCGGACGTCCCCGAAGCCGGGCCGCGTGTTGAAGGAGAAGCCGAAGAAGCCGTGCAGGTCGAGGTCGCCGTCGACGGTGACCTTGATGGAGTCGAGCGGGATCCCGCGCTTCGCCGCCCAGAACTGGTAGGTGATGACCTGGCAGGACCCGAGGGCGGCCAGCGCGTACTCGACGGGGTTGGCGGCCTGGTCGGTCCCGCCGAGCGCGGGCGGTTCGTCCACGGTGAAGGCGTGGTCCCGGACGGTGACGGCCACCTCGGTCTTGGTGCCGGGCTTGAGAACGTGGCCGACGCTGAACGAGGCGGCGGCGTTGTGCGGATCGGCATCGACGGCCTTGCGGGTGCCTTCGATGACTTCGGTCAGCGACATGGGCTCTCCTGAAGATCGGGATTTTGCTCCAGGGTGGGCGATCTCACGTCGGCTCGCTCGGGTTCTCAATTCCTGGGAAGCCGGAAAACCGCCGGCGCCGGTGGCTAGCTTGGGACCATGACCATCGGAGTCGCGCTGCCGTCCGGGGACACGGACCCGGCGCCGAACCTCGTCGACGAGCTCATCGCCCAGACCCGGCAAGCCGCCGAAGCCGGGATGAAGTCCGTCTGGTTCTCGCAGCTGCCCCTCAGCCAGGACGCCATCGCGATCGCCGCGCTCGCCGGGCGGGAAGTGCCCGGGATCGAGGTCGGCACCTCCGTGGTGCCCACCTATCCGCGCCACCCGCTGCTGGTCGCGAGCGCGGCGCAGACCGCCCAGGCCGCCACCGGGGGCCGGTTCACGCTCGGGATCGGGCTCGGCTCGAAGGGCTTCCTGGGGCCCGTCTACGGCGTGGAGTACCCGCCGCCGATCCGGCACCTGCGCGAGTACCTGATCGTGCTGCGGCAGGTCTTCGCCGGGGAAGCCGCCGGCTTCGACGGCGAGACCGTCCGCGCGCACTCGCCTGGACCGTCCACTGTGGCCGGTGGTGGGGACGTGCCGGTCATCGTCGCCGCCATGGGGCCGCAGGCCCTCGCCGTCACCGGAGAACTCGCCGACGGCACCCTCCCGTACCTCGCCGGGCCGCGGGCGCTCTCCGAGCGGATCGTCCCGGCCCTTCCCGACGGGAAGCGGATCATCGCCGCCGTGCCCGCGGTCGTCACGGACGAACCCGACGCCGTCCGCGCGCTCGCCGCCGAGCAAATGGCCTTCTACGCGCAAATTCCGTCGTACCGGAAGATCCTCGATGCGGAAGGTGTGGACCACCCCGTGGAACTGGCCCTCATCGGTGACGAAAAGACCGTCGCGCGGGGGATCCAGCGCTACTACGACGCCGGCGCCACCGACGTCGTCCTGACCCAGACCGGGATCCGCTCCGCCGAGGAGCGCCTGCGGACCTGGGCGGCGCTCAGCCCAGCCGGTTCGTGAGGGTCGCCGACACCGACAGTTCCTCCAGGTCCAGCTCCCGCAACACCTTCCGCAGCACTTCGTCGTCGAGGCGGCCCGCGCGGTTCTCCTCGATCATCGCCTTGCGCTGGGTGATCAGCAGTTCGCGCCGGGCCTTCGCGAACTGCGCCTGCGGGCTGCCGGAGTGTTCCTCGCCGGACAGCGTGATCGCCGCCTTGGCGAACCGGTAGCGCATGTCGATCAGCCGTTCCAGGCGCTCCTTGAGCCGGGCGACCCGGTCCGGGGGCAGGTCCAGGGAAGCCAGCCGCTCGTGGCTGATCTCGCGCAGCCGTTCGTGCGCGGCCTGCTTCGCGACTTCGCGCGCGGCCAGCTCTTCGGCCTCGTCGCGGGCGGCCTCGGACGGGTCCTCGACCCGCAGCACCCGGATGAGCGGCGGCAGCGTCAGCCCCTGGATCAGCACCGTGCCGATGGCCACCGTGAACGCGAACAGCTGGATTTCCGCGCGCCCCGGGGTGTTCGCCGGGACGCCCGCCGCGGCGGCGAGCGTCACCACGCCGCGCATGCCCGTCCACGAAACCACCGCCAGCGTCCGCCACGACGGCGCCGAGCGGTCGCGGCCGAAGAGCCGCACCGTCTGCGGCAGGTAGGCGGACACGAACACCGCCGGGACGCGCACGAGCATCGTCACCCCGAGCACGGCCACCGCGACCAGCGCGAGCGTCCCGTTGTCGCGGGCGGCGTGGTGCGCGCCGTCGAGCACGAACGGCAGCTGCAGCCCCATGAGGGCGAAGACCAGAGCTTCGAGCAGGACGTCGATCGACGCCCACACGGATCGGTCCTGCATGCGCGTCGCGGGCGAGGCGTACAGCGCGCGGTGCCCCAGCAGCAGGCCCGCCGCGACGACGGCGAGCACGCCCGAACCGCTGAAGTCGGCGCTGAAGGGGTGCAGGTGCTCGGCGGTGACGTACGCGGCGAACGGCACGATGATCCCGAACGCCGACTCCATCAGCGGGTCGTCGAGCTGGCGCCGGATCAGCACGACGAGTGCGCCGATGGCCAGGCCGACCCCGATGCCCAGCACGGTCGCGACGCCGAACACCGCGAAGCCGTGCCCCGCCGAGCCCGCGGTGCCCGCGACGGCGGCGAGCGCGACCTTGTACAGCGTCAGCGCGGCGGCGTCGTTGACCAGGCTCTCCCCGGTCAGCACGGTCATCACCCGCCGGGGCAGGCCGAGCTTGCGGCCGATCGCCACCGCCGTCACCGCGTCCGGCGGGGCCACGACCGCCCCGAGGACCAGCGCGGACGTGAAGGGCACGTCCGGCAGCAGCAGGTGCACGACGAGGGCGACGACCACGGCGGTGACGGCGACCAGCACCACGCCGAGCGCGACGATCGGCCGCAGGGCCCGCTTGAAGTGCGTCAGCGAGCTCTCCAGCGACGTCGAGTAGAGCAGCGGCGGCAACACCGCGGTGAGCACCAGCTCGGGCTCCAGCTCGAACCGCGGCACGCCGGGGATCAGCGCGACGCCGAGCGCGACGACCACCACCAGCAACGGCGCGGACAGGTTGTAGCGCCGGGCCAGGGCGGTCAGCGCCAGCGAACCCGCGAGCACGCCCATCAGCGTCAGGATCTCCACCCGCCCGATCTTTCCGCCTGTGCGGCAGACGTGCACCGACGCACCTCCGGAGGTCCGATGTCCCCTGGCCCCCGCTCCTGGGTCGTGCCCCTGGCCTGGACCGCCGTCCTGCTCGACGGGTTCGATCCGGTCGTCCTCGGCGGCTGCCTGCCGACGGCGATCACGCTGGTCACGGAGTGCGCGCGCCACGGCAAGGCCGGCAGCGCGACGACGACGGTGATGACCGGCTACCACGTCGGCGCGGTGCGGACGGCGCTGCTGGGCATCGTCCTGATCACGCCGCGGGGCTGGCGCGCGATGTTCGTCGCCGGCGCGCTGCCCGCGCTGGTCCTGGTCCCGCTGATCTGGTTCTGCGCGGGTGCGGTGTTCCTCGCGCTGCTGAGCGTGAAACGGCCGGCGGTCGGGTTGTACACGGCGGTGTTCCTGACCGGGTGCTTCGTGTTCGGCGCCCAGGTGCTGGTGTACGCCTACATCGGCCGGCTCTACCCGGACGCGATCCGCGCGACCGGCCTCGGCTGGTCGGCGGGCATCGGCCGGATCGGCGCGATCTCTGGCCCACTGCTCGGCGGCGCGCTGCTGACGGCGGGCATCGCGTATCCGTGGGGCTTCTACGCGTTCGCGGGCGTCGGCGCGCTGGGTGCGGCGGCCGTGGCGGTGGTCCGCCCCGGCCACCACGCACGGGTACGCCAAGCCGACCGGGAGGACGCCATCGGCGCGCCCGCCGACTGAACCGCGCACAAGGTTCGTTCAAGGTCGGGCTGCGACGGTGGAGCACGGCCGGGCAGACCGGTCCACCGGGGGTGGTGAGGGAGTCTTTCGCGCAGGGGGGCGCGGAAGACTCCCTCACCCTCATCGAGGCCGGAGGTCAGCCCAGTTCCTTCAGTTCCTGTTCCACCGCGGCCAGTTCCGCCTCGGAACCCTGGACCTTCGGCCCCGTGAACCACTTCCGGGCCGAAACCACCCACCACAGGCCGGCCCCGCCCAGTACCACGAGGAAGGCGATCGGCGTGTAGTTGAAGGAGTCCACGGTCACCGGCGACGCCGGCGGGAGCATGAACAGCACGAAGATGAACGCCACCCAGACGGACGCGATGATGCCGATCGGCTTGCCCCACTTGCCGAGGTGCCACGGGCCCGGTTCGAACGAGTCGCCTCGCCGGACCCGGAGGAACACGGGGATCACGTAGGCGACGTAGAGACCGACGACCGCGATCGAGGTGACCGCGTAGTACGCCGTCGCGCTCCACAAGTACGGCAGGGCGAGGATCAAGGCGCCGATGGCGGCGAGCCAGACGGCGTTGGTCGGGGTCTGGGTGCGCTTGTTGATCCGGTGCCAGAAGCTCGAGCCCGGGATCGCGCCGTCACGGGCGAAGGCGTAGATCATCCGCGAGTTCGCCGTCACCGACGACATCCCGCAGAACAGCTGCGCGCCGATGCAGATGAGCAGCAGGAACTTGCCGGTGGTGACCCCGGTGGCGTCGATGAAGATCTGGGCGGGCGGCACCCCGGTCCCGGAGTTGACGGCGCCGTCGTAGTCCTGGATCGCGAAGGTCAGGCCGATCAGCAGGATCCAGCCGGCGACCAGGGAGACGAGGATCGAGGTGACGATGCCGCGCGGCCCGGCCTTGGCGGCGTTCTTCGTCTCTTCCGTCATGTGCGCCGAAGCGTCGTACCCCGTCAACGTGTACTGCGCGAGCAGCAGGCCCAGTGCGAACACGTAGATCGGCGAGGTCCAGCCGGTCTTGTTGACGAACTCCCCGAACACGAAGGAGGCGTCCTGGTGCTTGGCGGGCACGAAGGTCAGCACGCCCACGATGACCAGCACCCCGATGAGGTGCCACCACACGCTGACGTTGTTGAGGATCGCGACCAGCCGGACGCCGAAGGTGTTCAGCAGGCCGTGCACCACGAGGATGATCGCCAGGAGCAGGATCGTGTGTCCCGGCGTGGCGGTGAAGCCCCATTGCAGATCCAGGAACGCGTTGAGGAACAGCGCGGCGCCGAAGTCGATGCCCGCCGTGACGGCGATCTGGCCGACCAGGTTGAACCAGCCGGTGAACCACGACCAGGCCGCACCGTTGCGCGGCGCCAGTTTCGCCGCCCAGTAGTACAACCCACCCGCGGTCGGGTAGCTGGAGCACACCTCCGCCATGCCGAGGCCGACGAGGATCACGAAGAAGCCGACCAGGACCCAGCCCCAGATCATCGCGGCCGGCCCACCGGTCTTCATGCCGGTGCCGTAGAGCGTGAGGCAGCCGGAGAGGATCGAAATGATCGTGAAGGAGACGGCGAAGTTCGAGAACGCCGACATCGTCCGTTTGAGCTCTTGGGCGTATCCCAGCTGGTGCAGCCGGGCGGCGTCGTCGTCGGGGGTGGTCTGCTGGTCGGAAACATCCATCGGGCACCTCTTGAAAGGTATGCGGCCAGACCATTGAATTCGCCGAAGGTAGCCCTGGTCCCGGAGGGTGTCAAGCCTTCGTGAAGAACTCGTCCAGCCATCGCAGCAGGGGCCCGCCACCTCGGTGGTTGTTCGAGATCAGGGTCGCGGTGAGCCCGGACGCCGGCTCGTGCGTGCTCCAGAACGTGACGCCGTGGTCGCCGCCGTTCAGGTGCACCAAGCCCGGCCGCGGCAGCCAGAAGCCGAGCCCGTAGCGCTCCGCGTGCGGCCGGAGCATCCGGTCCACCCACTCGCGCGGCAGGATCCGGCCGCCGAGCAGCGCGGGCCAGAACTTCCGGAAGTCCGGGGCGGAGCTGTAGATCCCGCCGTCGGCGAAGCCTGCCACGGGGAGGCTGAACACGTTGGTGCGGCCGTCTTCGAGGTAGCCGGTGGCCGTCCGGGCAGGCAGCGCGTCCGAGCGGAGGAACGCCGTGTCCGCCATGCCCGCCGGCTCGGTCACCCGGATCCGGACGAGGTCGGCGAAAGGTATGCCCGCGATCCGTTCGGCGATCAGGCCGAGCACGGCGAAGGCGCCGTTGTGGTACCGGAACCCCGTGCCGGGCGGAGAAACCTGCGGGTACCCGTCGAGGGCGGCGAGGTAGTCGGCCGACGTGGCGAGGAGCGGCGTCGGTGGTGGCGGTGGATCCGCCTCTTCGTCGCAGTAGTCGCCGATGCCGGAGGTGTGCGTCAGCAGGTGCTCGACGGTCACCCGGTCGTCGATCAGCGGCAGGTCGTCGCCGAGGACCTCGCGCGCGGTCGTCGAAAGCGCCAGCCGCCCCTCGGCGACCAGCCCCACCACGACCAGGGCGGTGAACCCCTTGGTGCCGCTGGCGATCGCGAACCGCGTGTCCACGGTGTTCTCGACGCCGTACCCGATGTGCGCGTACCCGAACGCCCGCTCGACGAGGACCTCCGCACCGCGGGTCACCAGCACGACGCCGGAGAAGCCGTGGTCTTCCGCCAACGCCGCGAGGGGCACCTTCACGGACTCAGCGTCCCCGAAGGTGCCCCTCGCGGCAACGGGATTACCGGCCCAGGAACGCGTGCAGCGACTCCAGCGCGGTGTCCGGCTGGTCGGCGAAGAAGCCGTCGACACCCGCCTTGAAGAACGCCGCCTCCTCGGTGAAGACGTCACCGTAGGCGTCCGGCTCGGCCGACGAGCGCAGGTTCGCGGGCAGGAACGGGTTCTCGTTCCGGAACGTGTACGGCTGCACCTTCAGGCCCGCCTGGTGCGCGTCCGCGACGAGCGCGGTCGGCGTGCCCAGGTTGTCGTTCTTGTCCCGCGGGATGATCTGCGCCTTGTCCGGCCCGAGGTACTTCGCGTACTTCGCGACGTCCCGGAGGCCCTGCGGCGTCACGAGGTCCGCGTACGTCCGCTTGTCGCCGTTCGCGACGAAGTCCGCCGGGGCACCGCTCGCCGAGGTCAGCTGCAGCAGCGGCGTCCGGACCTGCTTGTGCAGCGCGATCAGGTTCGACACCTCGAACGACTGGATGATCGCGGGCGCGTCCGGCCGGTCGAGGCCGTTGCGCTTCAGGATCGCGACCAGCTTCGGCTCGGTCGGGTTGCCGATGGACTGGAAGAACGTCGAGTGCTTGACCTCGGGGTAGGTGCCCAGCGTCCGGTGCAGCTCGCGGCCGAGGCGCTTGGTCAGATCGAGGACCTCCTGGTAGGAGGCGATCTGGTAGCGCCCGTTGTACAGCGTGTTGTGCGGCCGGTTCTGCGGGATCCGCTCGACCGCGCGCAGCGTCTTCAGCTCGGCCAGCGTGAAGTCCTGCGTGAACCACCCGGTCGTGGTGACCCCGTCGAGGACGACGGTCTTCTTCCGGCTCGCGAACTCCGGGTGCTTCGCGACGTCGGTGGTGCCGCCGATCTCGGGTTCGTGCCGGGCGACCAGCTGGCCGTCCTTGGTGGGCACGAGGTCGACGTCGACCCAGTCGACGCCCATCCGGTAGGCGAGCTCGTAGGAGGCGAGGGTGTGCTCCGGCCGGTACCCGGGCGCGCCGCGGTGTCCGATGATCACGGGGTCATGGTGGCCCCGCCCGCGCGCGGCCGCATCGGCGGACCCGCTCTCGGCGGCACTCTGTTCGGCGGCACCGGCCGACCCGGCCGCCACGCCGGTGACGCTCAGCAACGCCAGCCCGGCCAGTGCCAGGAGACCGACACGTTTGCGCTTCATCTGGTGACCTCTTTTCACACAGGGTTGACCCTGACTACTCGCGCCACCCTCACCGCCGCAAGCATCCGACGGACGTATCCGGGCGAACACCTCGGTAAACGGCGCGTGGACTCCTCTTCTCCCGGGCTCCCGACGGCTCGTCCCGGCGCAGTGAATGACTCATTCCTGGCATCCGGCGCGGTGAATGACTCATTCACGGCGTTCGGAGGCGGCCCGGCCAGCCCCGGGGACGGCGAAATGTCCGGCGCGAACCTCGCCAGATACGCTGTGCGGTGTGCGCGTACTGGTAATCGGCTCCGGCGCCCGAGAGCATGCACTCGTCCTCGCGGCGTCCGGTGATCCCGCTGTCACGGCCCTGGCCTGCGCGCCCGGCAACGCCGGGACCGCCGCGGTCGCCGAGCAGCTCGGCGTCGAAGCGGCCGATCCCGAAGCGGTGGCCGGGCTCGCCAAGAGCTGGCAGGCCGACCTCGTCGTCGTCGGGCCGGAGGTGCCGCTCGTCGCCGGCGTGGCCGATGCCGTGCGCAAGGCCGGCATCGCCTGCTTCGGCCCGTCCGCCGCCGCCGCCCGGATCGAAGGGTCGAAGGCCTTCGCCAAGGACGTCATGTCCGCCGCGAACGTGCCGACCGCGCGCTGCGAGGTCGTCGACAACCCGGCCCGCCTCGACGCCGCGCTCGCCCGCTTCGGCCCGACCTGGGTCGTCAAGGACGACGGGCTGGCCGCCGGTAAAGGCGTGGTCGTCACCACCGACTACGACGTCGCGCGCAAGCACGCCATCATGCTCCTCGACGGCGGCCACCCGGTCCTTCTGGAGTCCTATTTGGACGGTCCGGAGGCGTCGCTGTTCTGCTTCGTCGACGGCAACACCGTCGTCCCGCTGCTGCCCGCGCAGGACTTCAAGCGCGTCGGCGACGACGACGCCGGCCCGAACACCGGCGGCATGGGCGCCTACGCGCCGCTGCCCTGGGCGCCCGGGAACCTGGTCGACGAGCTGGTCGAGACCGTCGTCCAGCCGGTCGCCGACGAGCTGGTCAACCGCGGCGCGCCGTTCTCCGGCCTGCTCTACGCCGGCCTCGCGCTGACCTCCGAAGGTCCGCAGGTCATCGAGTTCAACTGCCGCTTCGGCGACCCGGAGACGCAGGTCGTGCTGGCCCTGCTGCGCACCCCGATCGCCGGGCTCATGCACGCCACCGCCACCGGCAAGCTCGCCGAGCACCCGCCGCTGGAGTGGGCGGGCGGCGCCGCGGTCACCGTCGTGATCGCCGCCGACGGCTACCCGGGCAAGCCGCGCACCGGCGACGTCATCACCGGGGCCGAGCTGGAAGGCGTCCTGCACGCTGGCACCCGCCGCCGGGACGACGGCGCCGTCGTCTCTTCCGGCGGCCGAGTGCTGTCGGTCGTCGGCACCGGCAAAACGCTCAAGTCGGCGCGCAAGCACGCGTACGAGACGGTGGAGAAGGTCCACCTCGCGGGCTCCCACCACCGCACGGACATCGCGCTGAAGGCGGCGAACGGCGAGGTCGGCGCCCCGGCGGCGAAACAGCGCGCCTGATTCCGCGGATCGGGGGAACCGGCCGGGCGCACTCTTCGTCCAAACTCAGGTTGCTGCTACCTCCGCGTTGGTAGCCTCGACGGGAGCCGGCCGGTCACTGTCCGTATGACGTCAGGGGAGAGCATGTCAGGACCCTCGTACGACCTCAGCTCGGCGGTCCCGGTGGCGCCGGCGGCCGCGGACGTTCTGGTCCACCCGGACAAGCTCCTCGACGTCGCCCGGATCGTCGAAGAGCAGGCGAACGCCCTCGAAGACCAGCTGCTGACCCGGCTCGGCCAGCTGCGGATCGACGCGCCGTCCGCGGACGTGATCAGCACCCAGTCGATCCAGGCCTGGAACTCCCTCATCGCCGACGGCGACCGCTCCTACGCCGGGCAGGTCCGTGAGTACGTCGCCGGCCTGAAGCGCCTGGTCTCCCAGCTGCGCGAAGCCGCGAAGGACTACAAGGTCAGCGAAGAGGAGAAGGCGGCGGTGTTCGGTGACCGCGGCAAGCATGGTGCGTAACCGGATCGCCGGAGGCGTGCTCGCGACGGCGGCGCTCGCCGGCTGTTCCGCGGGCACCGAAGGCACGCCGTATCCGGTCGAGACGGCCGCGACGGCCGCGTCGCAGAGCGCCAAGGCCGCCCAGCTGCCGCAGCGGCCGGCCGACCTGCCGCTGCAGGGCATCGATCTGTGCGCGCTCTTCCCCCAGGTGCAGCTCGACGCGCTGAAGATCACCAGCCTCCCGCGCGCGGCTCCGGAGCAGGACGGCCCGACCTGCGTGTTCGACGCCGACGGCGCCGAGCCGGTGCACTCCTACCACGTGCGGGCGGTGCCGGCGGACCTCGACCAGTGGATCACCGGGGCGCGCAAGAAGAACAGCATGACCACCGAGCCGAAGACCATCGGTGGCTACCCGGCGTTGACGAACTACCGCGCGGCCGGCGACCCGGCCGACTGCGAGACGCTCGTCGGCGTCGCGAAGGGGCATACGCTGGCCGTCCAGACCTTCGCCATCACCCGCGGCAAGCTCACGCAGCCGCAGCTGTGCGAGATGTCGGCGCACGCCGCCGACATCGCGCTGCAGTCCCTGAAAGCACGCAACTAGGGAGGGCGCGTGGAATTCTCCGAGTTCGCGGCCGGGATCCAGAACCACCGGTTCGACGGCTGGACCAACACCGCGATCGCCGACCAGATCACGCGGATGATCAACGGCGACGGCACCGGCAGCATCGGCACCGCCGTCGACGCGCTGAAGGCCGTCGCGACCGCGCTCGCCCACACCGACCAGACGTTGCGCGCGCAGCTGCTGAAGCTCGGCGTCGAGTGGCAGAGCCAGGCCGGGGGCGCGGCGAGCCAGGTGTTCACCGAGCAGGCCGGCTTCTCCCAGGACGCCACCACGAAGGTCGCGCACGCCGCGGAAATGGTGTTCGAGCAGGGCGAGGCGTTCAACCGCACCAAGTACAAGCTGCCGGACGCCGAGACGGTCCGGAAGGGCGCGGGCGGCTTCACCATCGGTGACGGCCTGCTGAGCCTCATCGGCTTCGAGACCGACCACGCCCGGCAGGTCGAGGCCGCGAACGACGCCAAGGCCCAGGCCCAGCAGGCGCTGAACGAGTACGCGCAGCAGAGCGGCACGAACCTGCTCTCGACGCAGTCGCTGTCCGACCCCGAGTCGCTGAAGCTGGCCGCCCCGGGCATCACGCCGGGGGTGCTGGACGTCGCCGGCGCCGCGGTCGCGGTGACGCCGGACGGCGGCGTGAAGCCGGCCTCGGACAAGGTCCGGTCGGTGCACGTCGAGCCGCCGGTGGTGCAGCCGGTGTCCCACACCGTGCACACCGATCCGCCGACCCCGTTCTACGGCGTCGCCGCGCAGCAGCCGTCCCGCTCCGCGCAGCAGCAGCCGCCGCGCCAGACCAGCGCGGCCGGCGCGGGCAGCTCGGCCGGCTCGGCCGGCGCCCCGGCTGCCCAGCACATGACGCCGAGTTCGACGACGCCGTCCGGTGCGAAGCCGACGACGGCGACGCCCGGGCCGGGCTGGGTCCACAGCCCGGGCCGCGGCCCGTCCGGCGACCAGTCCGGCGGCCCGGCCGGCCGGTTCACCCCCGGTCCGGCGACCGCGGGCGAGTGCGACCCGTTCGTCCCGCCGGGCGCCCCCGGCGCGCAGCCGCCCGGCTCGGCCCCGGCCACGACGCCGATCAAGTCGCTCGGCGGCGGTGGCGGGGGGACACCCGGTGGTGCGACCGGCATCGACAGCTCCGCCGGCCGCGGCCCGGACGGGTTGCTGGCCAAGGGCCGCACGGTCGGCGCGATGCCGCAGCCCCCGCTCCAGCCCGGTCAGTACACGGGCGAACGCGGCTTCGTGGTGAAGCCCGGTGCCACCCCCGGCGACATCGGTGCCGGCGCGGCGGCGATCGGCGCGGGTGCCGCCGGCGGCGCGTTGAGCGGCGACAAGGAGCGTCTGCGGCGCGACAAGAGCCAGCCGAAGGGCCCGGTGCGGCCGCTGCCGGTCGGCGAGCTGCCCGAGGAGGAAGCGGTCGCGCTGCGCAAGTCGGAGCAGATCAGCCCGAAGCAGCAGCCCGGCGAGGCGAAGTACCTGTCCGAGGCGGCACCGCAGGAGGATGACGCCGAGCACGTCCGCCGCTACGGCGTCGACGACCAGGACCTGTTCGCCGACCAGCGGATGGTTTCCCCCGACGTGCTCGGTGACCACGGCGGGGATGTGCGCTGACCGTGTCGCTTGTCCTGTCGGCCCTCGAGTTCGACGTGCTCTGGGAATCCTTCGAGCTGCCCCGGCGGCACGTCGCGCTGGACGTGCCGAGCGAAGGAGCCACCCGCGCCGAACGGCTCGAGCTGGTGGAGTCGGCGTGGGCGTCGCTGAGCGAGCGGCGCCTGGCCCGCAACCGGCGGGTCTCCGGTGAGCTCGCCGACCTGCTGCACCTGCTGGCGCGCCCGCAGTTCGGGATCGACGTGTGGGTGTGGGCGGAACGCGAGATCCGCGCCCGCGCGGTCAGCCTGCGCAGCCAGGCGGTGCTGGCGGTGGTGGACGACGGCGAGGTCTGGCTGATCCCGGCCACCGAGGACGGCCTTGCGGAAGCGGCGGTCTCGGTGGCGGGTGACCTGGGCCCGGGCATCGGCCAGACGGTCAGCCTGCCCTACGACGTCGTGAAGTCCGCCGACGCGGCCGCGAAGGGCGACCCGAAGGCGCTGGTCACCGCGCTGGAGGACCGCGGGATCCCGCTGTTCCAGGCCCAGGAGCTCTCGGGCATGCTGCTGGGCCAGGAGGCCCGCGGCCAGTTCGGCGCGGAACGCACCTCGCGCGACGGCGTGGTGCACCGGGCGGATCGGGTGGTGGCGTACTTCGACACGGACGCGGGCCGCTACCTGTTCCAGGTGGGCCGCGACGGCGACGGCCGCGAGTGGGCCACCGTCACCCCGGCGGACAACGCCCTGCTGGCCACGAGGATCCGCGAACTGGTGGCGGACGCCTGATCCCCGCTGGGTGGAAGTTGGCGGAGATCCGTACCCGCGCCCCGGGCGAAGTCATAAAGTAAGCGCGGGAACCGTCCTGGTCATGGCAACGTCCGATCGGGCGGAGACAAGTTTCCGAAGGGGATGACGAACCGTGCCTGTCTACGACCCGGACTCCATGGCCATCGCGGCCCGCCAGGTGGAGAAGCTGAAGGACGAGTTCGAAAAGTCCAAGCAGAAGGTCACCGGGCTGGACCACGAGAAGGAAAGCCCCTTCGGCGGGATGGACGAAACGGGCGACGCGCACGGCGCGGTCGGCAAGTTCAAGGACGGCGTGCACAACCAGTTCGACGCCGCGGGCAAGCACATGGAGGCGCTGGGCTTCGCCATGCGCAAGGCCGCCGGCCTGATCGCCGAGACCGACCAGGTCGGAGCCAGTGACCTGAAACTGCACGTCGACAAGTAAGCGGGGGCACGAGAGTGGGTTTGAACGCGGTCGGCGCCGGAACGCCGGACAATTGGGACGCCTTCATGAAGAAGGTCGACCAGGTCGAAAAGGTCGACCTGGAAAAGATCTCGGCGGCGGCGACGCAGTTCCGCGAGGCGGGCAAGAACGCCGGCGACCACAATGCGTCCCTGAAGAATTCGACCGACGCGCTCAACGGCAGCGTCTGGGGCGGCCCCGCGGCGGACCAGTTCTTCCAGTACGTCCGCCAGGTCCGCGACGCCGGGACCAAGGTGCAGACCCACCTCGAGGACGTCGCCAAGGACCTCGACGACCTCGCGAAGTCCCTCGACCAGATCAAGAAGAACGTCGGGGACAAGCAGCTCGCCGCGGAAAAGGCGGTCAACGAGCGCAACGCCACGGCCGAAACCCAGATCAACAACGCCTTGGCCGCGGCGAAGAAGGCGCACGACGAAGGCAAGCCGGGTCCCAGCCCCAGCGCCGACGAGATCCTGGCCACCGCCAAGACGGACATCCACAACATCACCGCCGGCTTCGACGGCGACGTGACCGGCCTGCAAACCCAGGCCGACACGGCGATCAAGGCGTCGCAGCAGCTGATGTCCCAGCAGATCGAGGGCGGCTACGACCAGGTCCCGCTGCCGAGCAGCTCCGCCGCGGCCCCCAAGAGCACGGGCGGCATCCACAGCAACGGCTCCTCCCACGGCGGCGGAGGCGGCGGCGGTGGGGGTGGCGGAGGCGGTGGCGGTGGTGGCCTCGGCCCGAGCGGCGGCCCGCCTTCTTCGCCGCCGCCGGGGAACGTCCAGCAGTGGATCCAGGAAGCCATGAAGGCGCTGCAGGCCGCGGGAATTCCGGTGACGGATGCCGATATCCCCAAGATCTGGGCAATTATTCAGCACGAATCCGGCGGAAATCCCAATGCCATCAACAACTGGGATTGCGTGCCGCTGGACACGTCGATCGTGACCCGGCGTGGCTTGCTGAAGCACGACGCGGTCGAGGTCGGCGACGAGACGATCGGCTACAACCGGGCCACCGGTCAGAGCGAGTGGACGCGGATCACCCGGGTCGTCCACCACGAAGACGCCGAGCTGGTCCGGATGTTCAATTCGCGGTGGCAGGCGACCACGACACCGAACCACCGTTGGCTCAACCTGCCGCGGGTCGCGGTTGGCCGCACCGACCTGCCCGCGGTCTGCCCGGAGTGTGGCTGGGAGCCGCGTGCGGCACAGCAGCCGGGGAACGGCGTCGCGGTGCACCGGCGGAAGAAGCACGGCTTCCTTCCGCCGAAGCAGAAGAACCGCTACGAGACCGAGCCTGCCTTCGTGACCACCGAGGACGTCCGGTCACGCGACCGGATTCTCCTGGCGGCACCGGCCGCCACCGAATCCTCGCTGGACGTCAGCGTGCCGGAAGCGGCCATCCTCGGGTGGATCGCCGGCGATGGTCACATCGAGAGCCGCCGGCACCGCCCGACCATGTCCATCGCGCAGTCGAAGCCCGAAATGGTGGCGAAGCTCCGCAAGCTCCTCGACGGCGTGCCGCATGCGGTGTACGTCGACGACCGCGGCGGGTGCGGACCCCGGCACCAGTTCCGGCTGGACCACGACTACGCCCAGGATCTGCTGGCGCGCGCCGGGCATCCCCGGTCCGACGCCGTCGCTCAAGTCCTGGCGATGTCCGCTGTGCAACGTGACGCGTGGCTCGAGGCGATCACCGACGCCGAGGGCACCCGATACGCGCGTCCCGGCTACTCGCGACCGCAGGTCGTCATCTACCAGGCCCCCGGTGCCGTCCTCGACGCGATTGCGCTGGCCGGGTACCTGTCCGGCGCGCGGCCTCGGGTGCTCCCCGTGGCGCGGGCGAACCAGCCGGAAACCTGGCAGCGGGAATTCTCCGTGCACCTGAACAACCCGATCATCACGGGCGCCTTCCTGCGGCAGGAAGCCGCCGGGCGGGGCGACGTGTGGTGCGTGACCACGGAACTGGGGACGTGGACGGCGCAGGAGGGTGACCACATCTTCTTGACCGGCAATTCGAACGCCGCCGCGGGGCACCCGTCCAAGGGGCTCATGCAGTGCATCGACTCGACGTTCAACGCCCACAAGCTGCCCGGGCACGACAACATCTACAACCCGGTCGACAACATCATCGCCGGCGTCCGGTACTCCTTCGACCGGTACGGCGGCCTCGACAACGTGCCCGGCATCAAGGCCATGGCTCACGGTGGTGCCTACCGCGGCTACTAGCCTGGCCCCATGGCCGACCTCGGAGCTTTCGCCGGGCCCGCGTTGCGGGCCGGCGTGCCGCCCTTCCACGTCATGGACGTGCTCTCCGCGGCCGGGGCCCGGCAGCGCAGTCACGGTGATCTCGTGTCGCTCGCCGCCGGGCAGCCGTCCGCGCCCGCCCCGAAGCCCGTGCTCGAGGCCGCCCAGGAGGCGCTCCGGCGGAGCACTCTCGGCTACACCGAGCAGCTCGGTATCCCCGAGCTGCGCGAGGCGGTCGCCGGGCACTACCGGACGCGGTACGACGTCGACGTCCAGGCGCACGACGTCGTCCTGACCACCGGCTCGTCGGGTGGCTTCCTGCTCGCCTTCCTCAGTGCCTTCGACCCCGGCGCCAAGGTCGCCATGGCGCGGCCCGGTTACCCGGCCTACCGCAACCTGCTCTCCGTCCTGGGCTGCGAGGTCGTCGAGTTCGCCACCACCGCCGAGACGAACTTCCAGCCGACGGTCGCCCTGCTCGACGAGCTCGGCCCGATCGACGGCCTGATCGTCGCCAGCCCGAGCAACCCCACCGGGACCGTGCTGCCGCCCGGGGAACTGGCCGCCATCACCGGCTGGTGCTCGTCGCACGGTGTCCAGTTGATCAGCGACGAGATCTACCACGGCATCTCCTACGGTGCCGAACTCGATTGCGCGTGGCAGTACGGCCGCGAGCCGCTCGTGCTCGGCAGCTTCTCGAAGTACTTCGCGATGACCGGCTGGCGGCTCGGCTGGATGCTCGCCCCGCAGCGGCTGCACCGCGCGATCGACGTCCTGACCGGCAACTTCACCATCTGCCCGCCCGCGTTGTCGCAGTACGCGGCCCTCGCCGCCTTCACGCCCGAGGCGTACGCGGAAGCGGACGCGCACGTCGAGCACTACCGCGCGAACCGCGATCGCCTCTTCGCCGGCCTGCAGCGCATCGGCCTCGACAAGCTCGCCCCCGCCGACGGCGCCTTCTACGCGTACGCCGACGTCAGCGCCTACACCGAAGACAGCCTGAGCTGGTGCCAGCGGCTGCTCGCCGACACCGGGCTCGCCATCACCCCCGGCGTCGACTTCGACCCGGTCGACGGCGGCAAGTACGTCCGGTTCTCCTTCGCCGGCAGCGCCGGGGACATCGACGAAGGGGTCCGGCGCCTGGGGGCCTGGCTGGCCAGGGGGAACCCTGAATAAACCCCGAACGTTGGCCTTCCGAGGGGAGTTTCACCGCGCCGGGTGGCAGTGTGGAGTCATCGGGCCGGTGGGGCCACGGGGAAACATCGGAGGAACCATGTTCTGGAAGATCGTCGGCGGCCTGCTCATCGCCTGGGTGGCGTTCATGGTGCTGGGCGCCGTGATCGGCTTCGTGTTCAAGGCCGTCCTGTGGATCGCCATCATCGGCGGCATCGCCTTCCTCGGCGCCGCCGGCTACAAGGCGATCACCGGCGGCAAGAAGGACCCCCGGCGCATCAACCGCTACTGAGAGGCTTATTCGGGTTAGGCCGCCACGGCCCGCCCGCGACGCTGCCGGTCACCTCGAGAGTCATGTGGCGGCCGACGGCTGAATAAGCCTCTCCGCTTTCAGGGGATCCGCGCCACGCCGCCCAGCGCTGTCCGGTTGACCGGCGTCAGCGGCGCCAGGCGCGGCCCGTCCGGCCACCACAGGTGTGGCTCGGTCAGCCCGGGCTCGAGCAGGTCGAGCCCGTCGAAGAACGACGTGATCTCGGCCCGCGACCGGTAGACGGAGTCGAGCCCGGTGCGGGCGAAGCGGTCCTGCAGGGACGTCGCGACGGCGGCCGCGTCGGAGCCGTCGGCCGGGTTGTGCCGGTGCAGCAGGATCAGGTGCGAACCCGGCGCCAGCGCGCCGACGTAGGACTTGACCACCTGCTGCGCCTGCTGGAGGTCGGCGATGTGGTCGACGACCCCGCACAGCACGAGCCCGGCGGGCCGGTCGAAGTCGATGAACCGCCCGACCCCGGCGAGCGTCTCGCCGGGGTTCAGGGGGTCGGTACCGCAGATGTGCGTGAAGTCGTTGTCGACGAGCAGGGCCCGGCCGTGCGCCTCCACCACCGGGTCGTCGCCGACGTAGACGACGTGCGCCTCCGGGTTGTACTTCTGCGCCACCTGGTGGGTGTTTTCCGGCGTCGGGAAGCCGGACGCGAGGTCGAGGAACTGGTCGACGTCCAGCCGCTCGGTCAGGTAGCGGACGGCGCGCACCAGCCACTGCCGCACTTCCCGCGCCATCGCCGGAGCTTCCGGCGCGATGGCCACCAGCTGCCGGAGGACGGCACGATCGGGCTCGTAGTGGTTCTGCCCGCCCAGCAGCGCGTCGGTGACGCGAGCGATGCTCGGTCGTTCGAAGTCGACGTGGACCGAGGGGCGTTCGCTCGTCGCCATGCGCACCTGCCGGGGAGTGTGGGGACGCTCAGCCTAGGACATGGAGATCACCGCGGGTAGGCGGCTGTGCGGTGCGCGTGAGCGCTCAGTCCAGCCAGGCGCGGGCCGCCTCGGCGCCGTTCCACACGTGGGCCCGGAGCCCCACCGCCCGCGCTCCCTCCACATTGGACTCACGGTCGTCGAAGAACAGGCAGTCCGCCGGCTCGGCGCCGAGCTCGTCGAGCAGGAGGCGGAAGATCTTCGCGTCCGGCTTGACGCACCGGACGTCGCCCGAGAACAGCGTGACGCGGAAGTGCCGCGCCCAGTCCTGCGCGCGGACCCATTCGCCGAAGGCGATCGGCGCGTTCGAGAGCAGCGCCAGGTTCGCGCCGGCCTCGGAGAGCGCTTCGAGCAGTGCCGCCGACGACGGCTCCAGGTGACCCCAGCCCTCGACGTCGATGCGGGTCAGCTCGGCCGACAAGGTCTCGTCGACCGGCACGCCCACGGCGTCGCCGACCGCCTGCCAGTACTCGAGTGGGGTGCTGCCGGCGTCGTAGGGAATCCGGTACTCCCAATAGGCCTTCAGGAACTCCGGCAGCGGCGCGCCCATCGCCGTGGCCAGGTCGGGCAGGGCGGCGCTCGGCTTGCTGAGCACGTCGCCGTAGTCGAACACGATCCAGTTCATTCTGTCCCCCGGAACTTCTCAGGCGCCGGTCTTGATCCGGCGCACGGCTTCTTCGACGTCGGTCGCGCTCAGGTCCCGGTGGGTGACGAACCGGACCTTGCCCGCCATCGGCACCGCCCGGATGCCGAGCGAGTCGAGCCAGGCGAGCGCGGTCGGGATGTCGGGGACTTCGGCGAGCACGATGTTGGTGTCGGGCGTGTTGGCCGGCCAGCCGTGCTCGCGCAGGCCCTCGGCGAGCCGCCGGGCGTTCTCGTGCGACTCGGCCAGGTCGGGGATGCGGTCCAGCGCGATCAGGCAGGCCGCGGCCAGGACGCCGCCCTGCCGGACGCCGCCGCCCAGCATCTGCCGCATCCGGCGCGCCCGTTCGACGAACGCCGCGCTGCCCGCGACGACCGAGCCGACCGGCGCGCCGAGGCCCTTGCTGAAGCACGCGGACACGGTGTCGACGCCGACGGTCAGCGCGGCCGGCGGGACTTCGAGGGCGACCGCGGCCTGCCACAGCCGGGCGCCGTCGAGGTGCACGGTCAGGCCCGCTTCCTTGGCGACGGACAGCAGCTGGGCGTGCTCGTCGGGCGGCGTCACCGCGCCGCCGGCCGCGTTGTGGGTGTTCTCGAGGCAGAGCAGCGATGTCCGTAATGTGAAGTATGGCCCGGGTTGTCCGATCGCGGCTGCGAGGGCGTCGGGCGATGGGCGGCCCGGGCCCCCGTCGTGCTCGAGGATGTCCGGCATGCCGCCGGCCAGCCACGCCGCCGAGCCCAGCTCGTTGGCCAGCACGTGCGCGCCCCGGGTGGCGAGGAACCGGTCGCCGCGCTGCAGGTGCAGGCTCAGCGCGATCAGGTTGGCCATCGTCCCGCTCGGCACCCAGAGGGCGGCCGGCATGCCCAGGACGTGCGCCGCCCGTTCCTCCAGCTCCGCGACCGTGGGATCGCGTTCGAGGACGTTGTCCCCGACCTCGGCCGACGCCATCGCCGCCCGCATCGTCTCGTCCGGCCGGGTGACGGTGTCGGAGCGGAAGTCCAGTACGGGCGGGGAGAAGGTCACGGTGTGATCACATCACACCCACGTCGTGGGGATCAATGAGCCCTCGGGTGGTCGAACCCCTTCGGTCCGTGCAACCGTGGACGCCCCTGATTCCGTCCTCCCGGGCGAACGACGATCGAGCGGAGCACGACTGCGCGTGGACCAGCGCGACGAGCAGGAGTTCGCGGAGTACTTCGCCGCCAGGCGGGACGCCGTGCGCCGGACCGCGTACATGCTCTGCGGCGACTGGCACCGGGCGGACGACCTCGCGCAGACGGCGTTCGTCGCACTGCACCGGAGGTGGAAGAAGATCAGGGATCGCGCGGCGACCGACGCGTACGTCCGCACGACGCTCGTCCGGGCGTCGATCGACGAATCGCGGCGTCCGTGGCGGCGCGAGTGGCAGACCGAGACGCTGCCGGAGCCGGCCGACGACACACCCGGCCTCGACGACCTCGTCGCGACCAGGGAGGACCTGCTCGCGGCGCTGAAGGAAGTGCCGCCCAAGCAGCGGGCGGTGCTGGTCCTGCGGTTCTTCGAAGGGCTCGACGTGACCGGCGCGGCGAAGGCGCTGGGCTGCAGCGAAGGCAACGTGAAGAGCCAGACCGCCCGCGGGCTGGCGAACCTGAGGCAGGTCCTCGAACGGGAGGTGGAGACCAATGGATGAGCAGGAGCTGCGCTCGTTGTTCTCCGCCGCGCCCGGTGACGTCCCCGAACCGTCGTTCACCCAGGGCGACGTCGTCCGCGAATCCCGCCGCCAGACCGTGCGCCGCCGGAACCGGATCACCGCCGGGGTGAGTGCCGCCGCGCTGGTCGTCGCCGGGTTCGGCGCGTACGGCCAGCTGTCCGGGGATATCCCCAAGTCGATGACCGCGGCGGACAACGCCGCCCCCGCCCAAGGGCGGCCGGGCTCCACGCAACCAGGAGACGGCCCGCTGCGTCCTCAGATCGGCGGGGAGTCACCGAACTTCTCGTCCCAGTCACCTCAGCAGGGGGGTGCCGGGGACGGGAAGACCGGCCCATTGGCCGAAGGCGCCTCCGGGTGCGAACAGGTGGACGGGGAGCTCGCCATCGCCCTCGCTGGCGAGCTCCCCGGCCACGTCGCCGCCGCCCAGGCCGTCCCGGGCGGCGCCTGTTCGACGGTGTCGCGGTCCGCCGGGTTCCCGGTTCCGGGCGGCGAAGTGGCCGCGGCGGTGTACCCGAAGGGCATTCCGGAGGTCTTCAAGTCCCAGCCGGCCGGCACGGTCACGGCCCGGGCGGGAACGGCGTCCGGCGGGGTGCTGGTGCTGGTCAGCGTGCCGGCCGCGGGAGCGGCGGCGCCGTACGCGGGCCAGGTGGACCGGTTCGCGCTCGATCTCGCGCCCCGCTTCTGAGCCCGGGTCCGCCCGGTTGGCAGAATGACCGGCCATGACCGCTGCGACCACCCCGAAGGGGGAGCGACGGCGCGCCGCGCTCGTCGAGGCCGCCGCGAAACTGCTCGTCGAGGGCGGCTTCGACGCCGTCCGGCACCGGGCGGTGGCCGAGCGGGCGGCCCTGCCGCTGGCGTCGACGACGTACTACTTCGACTCGCTGGAAGACCTGGTCACGGCGGCCGTCGAGCACCACTCGAACGCCGAGCTGGCGACCGGCCGCCGCCGGCTGGAGGAGCTCGCGACCCGCAACCGCGGGGTGCAGGCGACCGTCGACCTGGTGCTGGACCTGCTGCTCGGCCCGGAGAGCGGTGACCAGGCGGCCGACGCCGAAGCCGTCCTCCTGCGGTACGAGCGGCTGGTCGCGACCGGCCGCCGCCCGTACCTGCGGCCGCTGATGCGGACGCTGTCGGCCCAGCTCAACGAGCTGCTGACGGAGATCTTCGCCCGCTCGGGCACCCCGGTCACCGCAACCGAGCTGGAGCGGCTGGTCGCGCTGGTCGACGGCGCGGTCGTCAACGCCCTGATCGCGATCGACCCCGAGCCCCGCGCGGCGGCGGCCCGGATGCTCCAGGCGGCGCTCGCCGAGTGAGCACCCTGCCGCGGCCGGTCGTGAGTGGTGAGTAGGGTTCCAACCCGCCTTACCACTCACGACCGCGCGCGCTGAGCCTTCTCCAGGTCTTCGCGGGCCTTCGCGACGAGGGCGAGCATCGCCTGTTCCGCCGCGGCCGGATCGCCCGCGACGATCGCGTCGAAGACCTTCCGGTGGTTCGGCACCGGGTCATCCGCCGCCGCGGAGCCGTGCACGAGCTTGTCGCGCTCGGCCAGCCCGATCGCGATGACCCGTTCCACCCGCGTCAGGAAGTTGTTGTGCGTGGCGGCCATCAGCCGCCGGTGGAAGGCGAGGTCGGCCTGGACGCTCGCCTCCGGATCATCCCCCGCGGCGGCCATGTCGGCGAGCGCGCCCCGCAGCGCCTCGAGGTCTTCCTCCGTCGCCCGCTCGGCGGCGAACCGGGCGGCGGCGGGCTCGACGACCGCGCGCACCTCGGTGAGCTCGTCGAGCAGCACCGGATCATCGGCGGCCGCGGTCTGCCAGCGCATGACGTCGGCGTCGAGCATGTTCCACTTTTCGCGCGGCTGCACGAAGGTGCCCCGCTTCTGCCGGGCATCGATCATGCCCTTGGCGGCCAGCACCTTCAGCGCTTCGCGCAGCGCGGTCAGGCTGATGTCGAACTCTTCGCGCAGCGCGGGCAGGTCCAGGACGGTGCCCTCGCCCCACTCGTCGGAGAGGATCCGGCTGGCCAGTGCCTCCACGGTCTGGCCGTGCAGCCCGCGTGGCCGGTGTTCGGTCAATGGAGGGCCCTCTCAGCCGGGGAGGTGGTGACCGCAGTATGAATGCCGGGTCAAGGCCGCGAAACCGGCAGCACGAACGTCGGCGACCCCGTCGGGTAGTACCGCAGCTCCGCTTCGCCGGACGCGGTCAGCGTGAACGCCGTGATCGCGTCCTCCGACTGCGCCGCCACGTAACAAGTCCCGTCCACCAGCGCGAAGTGCCGGGGGTTCGCGCCGCACGGCTGGTCCGCCACCGCGGCCGCCTCGTCCAGCGTGAACTCCGTGACGCAGTCCGGCCCGCGGTTCGACAAGTACAGGCGCGAGTCGGCCAGTTCCAGGTGCGCCACCAGGTTGGGTGTCACCGAAGACAGCGTCGACGGCGTCGAGGACACGACCTCGAACGCGCCCGGCGCCTTCTCGCGGACCGTCACCAGCGTCCCGGCCAGCTCGCCGACGACGTACGCCAGGTCCGTGCCGGGGCGGCGGACCAGCTGGCGCGGTCCCGTGCCCGGCGGCAGCGAAGACACCGCCAGCGGCTCGAGGGCACCCGACGACGTCAGCGTGTAGCTGCGGATCTCGTCCGTGCCCAGGTCGACCGCGCTCACGATCGACCCGTCGGCCGACGGGACAGCCATGTGGACGTGCGCCGCCTCCTGGCGCTCGGACACCGGCCCGTTGCCGCGGTGCTCGACCAGTGCGGTCCGGGCGGCCAACGCGCCCGACGGGGACAGCGAAAACACCGCCACGCTGCCGCCGGTGTAGTTGGCGCACAACAGGAAGCGGCCGTCCGGCGTCACCGCCAGGTGGCACGGGTGCGCGCCGCCCGTCTCGGCCGTGCCCAGCACCGACAGCTCGCCCGAGGGGGAGATGGCCAACGCCGTCACGCCACCGGTGGACAGCTCGTTGGCCGCGTACAGCACCGGCAACGACGGGTGGTGTGCCAGCCACGACGGCGACTCCAGCGGCAGCGAAGCCACTTCGCGCAACGAGCCGGACGGCGACCGCGAGAGCGTCGTGATCCCGGTGCCGTTCCCCGCATCGCCGGTGTAGCACCCGACGAAGACCAGCTCAGCCATGCGTGCTCCTCAACAGCGTTTCGACCCGGGCGGAGATCTCCGCGGCGGTGCCGCGGGTCAGCGCCGAGCCGATCCCGCAGGCGACCGCACCCGCCGAGAGCCAGCCTGGCACGTCGCCGGGGCCGATGCCGCCCGTGGGTACCAGCGGGGCCTGCGGCAGCGCGGCGCGCACGTCCGCCACCCACGACGGCCCCAGCGCCGAAGCCGGGAACACCTTCACCGCGTCGGCCCCTTCTTCCAGCGCACGCACGATTTCGGTCACCGAGCCGGCGCCGGGGAAGGCGGCCGCGCCGTACCGGTGGGCGGTCCGGATCACCGCGGTGTCCACCGACGGTGACACGAGGAAACGGGCGCCCGCGCGGATCGCGAGCACCGCGGACGTCTCGTCGAGTACCGTCCCGGCTCCGATGGTCGCGTCCGGGTAGGCGGCCGTGAGCCCGGAGATCGCGGCCAGTGCGCCGGGGTTCGTCAGCGGCAGCTCGATCGAGCGCAGCCCGCCTTCGAGGGCCGCGCGGGCCGCCGCCACCGCGGACTCCGCGTCGCGCGTGCGCACGATGCCGACGATGCCTTGGCGCAGCGCGGATGCGGTGATTTCCCAGCGATACGTCATGGGCGTAGCCTACCTTGTGAAATATTATTTTAGGATTTATTGTCACAGCGGCACGCGTACGGAAGGAGCCGGCGATGCCCACAGCGGTGGTGACCGGAGCGGCGTCCGGGATCGGGGCGGCGACCGCGCGGAAGCTGCTCGGCGACGGCTACCGCGTGCTGGGCGTGGACATCGCCGAGCTCCCCGACGGCGTCACGCCGATCCGGGGTTCGGTGAGCGACGAAGCGACCTGGGCGGCCGTCGGCGAGGTGGACGCGCTGGTCAGCAACGCCTACGTGCCCAGCACCGGGCCGCTGCACGAGATCGGCCGCGCCGAGTGGCAGCGCCAGCTCGACGTCAACCTGACCGGCACCTACCTGGCCGTGAAGGCGTGCCTGCCGTCGCTGCGGGAACGGCGTGGGGCGATCGTGCTGGTCTCGTCGGTGCACGCGCGCTTCGGCCTGCCGGGCCATCCCGCCTACGCCGCGAGCAAGGGCGCGCTCGTCGCGCTCGGCCGGCAGCTGGCCGTCGAGTACGCCCCCGAGGTGCGGGTCAACTCCGTGCTGCCGGGGCCGGTGCTCACCGAAGCCTGGAAGCACATCTCGCCGGCCGACCGCGAACGCAGCGCGCGGGCGACGCCGGCGGGTCGCCTGGGCCGGCCGGAGGAGGTCGCGGACGTGATCGCGTTCCTGCTCTCACCCGCCGCGTCGTTCGTCACCGGTGCCGAACTGACCGTCGACGGCGGCTGGTCCGCCGCCAAGGATTCCGCGTAGAAACGAGGCACCCGGGTGAAGATCACCGCGATCGAAACGTTCCTGGTCGCACCGCGCTGGCTGTTCCTCAAGGTCAGCACGGACGAAGGGATCAGCGGCTGGGGCGAACCCGTCGTCGAGGGCCGCGCGGAGACCGTGCGCGCGGCCGTGCACGAGCTGTCCGAGCTGCTCATCGGCCAGGACCCGCTGCGCATCGAGGACCACTGGCAGGTGTTGCGCCGCGGCGGCTTCTACCGCGGCGGCCCGGTGCTCTCCAGCGCGCTGGCCGGGTTCGACCACGCGCTGTGGGACATCGCCGGCAAGGTCCGCGACGCGCCGGTGCACGAGCTGCTCGGCGGGCCGGTCCGCGACCGCGTCCGGGTCTACAGCTGGGTCGGCGGCGACCGCCCGGCCGGCATCCGCGAAGCGGTGGCCGCGCAGGTCGAGGCGGGGTTCACGGCGGTGAAGATGAACGTCGCCGGCCCGCTGACGGCGATCGCTTCCCCGGCCGAAGCCGACGCGGCGGTGGCGCGCGCCTGGGAAGCGCGGGAGGCGCTCGGCCCGCACCGCGACCTCGCCATCGACTTCCACGGCCGCGTCTCGCCCGCGATGGCGCGCCGGCTGGTGCGGATGCTGGAGGACGTCCAGCCGATGTTCGTCGAGGAGCCGGTGCTGCCGGAGACCCAGGGCGACGCGCTGCGCGCGGTCGTCGAGGCGTCCACGGTGCCGATCGCGGTCGGCGAGCGGCTCTACTCGCGGTGGGAGTTCAAGCCGGTGCTCGACGCCGGGGTCGCGGTCGTCCAGCCGGATCCGTCGCACGCCGGCGGCATCTCCGAGCTGCGGCGGATCGGCGCGCTGGCCGAGGTCTACGGCGCCTCGCTCGCGCCGCACTGCCCGCTCGGCCCGATTTCGCTGGCGGCGTCGCTGCAGGTGGCCTTCGCGACGCCGAACTTCCTGATCCAGGAACAAAGTGCGGGCATGCACTACCACGAGGGCCGCGAGCACGGGTACCTCACCGATCCGTCGGTCTTCGCCTTCCAGGACGGTTACGCGGCCCGGCCGCTCAAGCCCGGCCTCGGCATCGAGGTCGACGAAGCGGCCGTGCGCCGCGCGGACGAGATCGGGCACACCTGGCGCTCACCGGTGTGGCGTCACGACGACGGCAGCTTCGCCGAATGGTGAAACCCCGGGCCGTCATCGCGCTGACCTGCGCAGGTATGTTGAGGGCGTGACGGACAAGCCCCGCATTCCGAACGTACTCGCCGCCCGCTACGCCTCGGCGGACCTGGTCTCGCTCTGGTCCCCGGAGCAGAAGGTCGTCCTCGAACGGCAGCTCTGGCTCGCCGTCCTCAAGGCGCAGCAGGACCTCGGCGTCGAGGTACCGGACGGCGTCGTCGAGGCCTACGAGCGCGTGCTGGAGAACGTCGACCTCGAGTCGATCGCGGCCCGCGAGCGCGTCACCCGCCACGACGTCAAGGCGCGGATCGAGGAGTTCAGCGACCTCGCCGGCCAGGAGCACATCCACAAGGGCATGACCTCGCGCGACCTCACCGAGAACGTCGAGCAGCTGCAGCTGCTCCGCTCCCTCGAGCTCGTGCGCACCCGCGTCGCCGCCGTGCTGGCGCGGCTGGCGGCGCTCGCCGTCGAGCACGCAGACACCGTCATGGCCGGGCGCTCGCACAACGTCGCCGCGCAGGCCACCACCCTCGGCAAGCGGTTCGCCACGGCGGCCGACGAGCTGCTGGTCGCCTTCGAGCGGCTCGACAACCTCATCGAGCGCTACCCGCTGCGCGGCATCAAGGGCCCGGTCGGCACCGCGCAGGACATGCTCGACCTGCTCGGCGACGAGTCCACTTTGGACCAGCTGGAAGACCGCGTGATGCAGCACCTCGGCTTCAACCGGCGGTTCGTCAGCGTCGGCCAGGTGTACCCGCGCTCGCTCGACTTCGACGTGCTGTCCACTGTGGTCCAGCTCGCCGCGGCACCGTCCAGCCTGGCCAAGACGATCCGGCTGATGGCCGGTCACGAGCTGGTCACCGAGGGCTTCAAGCCCGGCCAGGTCGGCTCGTCGGCCATGCCGCACAAGATGAACACCCGCTCGTGCGAGCGCGTGAACGGCCTGGCCGTCGTGCTGCGCGGCTACCTGTCGATGATCGGCGAGCTGGCCGGCGACCAGTGGAACGAGGGTGACGTCTCCGACTCGGTCGTCCGCCGGGTGGCGCTGCCGGACGCGTTCTTCGCGCTCGACGGCCTGCTGGAGACGTTCCTCACGGTGCTCGCCGAGTTCGGTGCCTTCCCGGCGGTGATCGAGCGTGAGCTTGATCGCTACCTGCCCTTCCTCACCACGACGAAGGTGCTCATGGCGTCGGTCCGCGCCGGCGTCGGGCGTGAGACGGCCCACGAAGCGATCAAGGAGCACTCGGTCGCCGTCGCGCTCGAGATGCGCGAGGGCCGCGCCGAGAACGACCTGCTCGACCGGTTCGCGGCCGACGACCGCATCCCGCTCGACCGCGGTGAGCTGGACAAACTCCTCGCCGACCGGATTTCGTTCACCGGCACGGCGGGGCGGCAGGTCGCGCAGGTGGCCGAGCGCGTCGCGCAGGTCCTCGAGCGGTTCCCGGAGGCCGCGGGGTACGTGCCGCAGCCGATCCTGTGAGCTGACCCACGAGTCCACGGACTGGAACGAATCCACTCGAACGGGCGAAATCCCTAATCTCGATCGCTGACCACGGAGCGCTGTGAAGCGCATGTCCTCACCATGGAAGAAGCGATGAGATCCACGCTGTCCAAGATCGCCGCCGCTCTGACCGCGGGCGCGCTGACGTTGACCCTCGCCGCCTGCGGTGGCTCCGACGCGGGGGCGACCACCCTGCGCGTCGGGACGCTGAGCGACGCCCCGCCGTCGATCTACCTGGAGAACGGCCGGTTCACCGGCTACGACAACGAGTTGCTGCGCGACATCGCCAAGCGTGAAGGCTTCGAGGTCGAGTTCGTCGGCACCGAGTTCTCGAGCCTGCTCGCCGGCGTCGCGGGCGGCAAGTTCGACATCGGCAGCTCGACGATCTCCAGCACCGAGGCGCGCAAGAAGACGGTGGCCTTCTCCAACGGCTACAACACCGGCTTCACCACGGTGGTCACGGCGAAGGGCGCGAACCTCAAGGACGCGGCTTCGCTGGGCGGCAAGCGCCTCGGCGTGGTCCAAGGTTCGGTGCAGGACGAGTTCGCGGGCAAGGTCGCCGGCGCCCAGGTCGTCCGCTTCCCGGACTACAACGCGGGCTTCGCGCAGCTGAAGAACGG
This sequence comes from Amycolatopsis sp. NPDC024027, assembly GCF_040638975.1. Taxonomy (NCBI): domain Bacteria; kingdom Bacillati; phylum Actinomycetota; class Actinomycetes; order Pseudonocardiales; family Pseudonocardiaceae; genus Amycolatopsis; species Amycolatopsis sp. NPDC024027. The sequence continues at coordinate 179,777 of NZ_JBEZYY010000002.1, read as the reverse complement.
CACCCTCGACGGCTGGGTCGTGCCGCAGGACATCGGGCAGAAGTACCTGGACCAGAACCCGAACGTCCCGCTCGAGCTCGGGTACACCGTCGAGGACAAGGACACGCCGTCGGCGTTCGCGGTGGCCAAGAAGAACACCGAGCTGCTGAACAAGCTGAACGACGGCCTCGCGAAGGCCGTCGCGGACGGCACGGTCGCCCGCATCTACGGGCAGTTCTACAAGAACACGCCGCTGTCGAAGGAATTGCAGCCGGGCGGCCCTGGCCTGACCGTGAAGAACCTGGGGGCGTGACATGAAGAAGCTGATCGTCACCGTGCTGGCCGCCGCGCTCACGCTGACCGCCTGCGGCGGCTCGGACAGCGCTTCCTCGACGCTGCGCGTGGGCACGCTGAGCGACGCGCCACCGAACATCTACCTCGAGAACGGCAACTACACCGGCTTCGACAACGAGCTGCTCAAGGCCATCGCGGCCAAGCAGAACCTGAAGCTGGAGTTCGCCGCGACCGACTTCTCGGCGCTGCTCGGGCAGGTCGCGTCGGGCCGCTACGACATCGCCAGCTCGGCGATCGCGCAGACCGACGAGCGCAAGAAGACGGTCGACTTCTCCGCGGCCTACGACTTCGAAACGATGAGCATCCAGGCCAAGCAGGGCACCCCGGTCACCGACGAAAAGGGCCTGGCCGGCAAGCGCGTCGGCGTCATCCAGGCGACCGTCGGCGACCACTGGCTGACCAGCACGGTGCCGGCCGCGCAGGCCGTGCGCTTCCCCGACTACGCCGCCGCGCTGACCGCGTTGAAGAGCGGCGCGGTCGACGCGTACATCCTGGACCAGTCCATCGCCGAGAAGAACGTCACCGACAACCCGGACGCCAAGCTGGTCGTCGTGAAGAGCTTCGTCACGGACGTGCCGCACGGTTTCGCGGTGAAGAAGGGCAACGCCGAGCTGCTGGGCAAGATCGACACCGGGCTCAAGCAGGTGATCTCCGACGGGACCTGGCTTAAGCTGCACCAGCAGTTCCTGCCGACCGCTCCGGTGCCGGCCGGGTTCCAGGGTTAGGAGAAGCATGAGGAAGACACTGGTCACAGCGCTGACCGCGACCTTGCTGGCCGCGCTCACGGCGTGCGGCGGCTCGGACAGCGGCGGCGACAAGACCCTGCGCGTCGGCACGCTGAGCGACTCGAAGCCGAACGCCTACCAGGAGAACGGCAACTACACCGGCTTCGACAACGAGCTGCTGAAGGCCATCGCGGCCAAGGAAGGCCTGAAGCTGGAGTTCGCCGCGACCGAGTTTTCGGCGCTGCTCGGCCAGGTCGCGAACGGCACGTTCGACATCGGCAGCTCGGCGATCTCCCAGACCGACGCCCGCAAGAAGACCGTCGACTTCTCGGCGCCGTACAACTACCAGGCCCTCGGCATCGAGGCCAAGGAGACAGCGGGCATCACCGACGAGAACTCGTTGGCGGGCAAGCGGATCGGCGTCGTCCAGGGCACGGTTTCGGACACCTGGCTCGGCTCGAACGCGCCGACCGCGCAGGCCGTCCGGTTCCCCAATGACGCCGCCGCCCTCAACGCCCTCAAGACCGGCGCGATCGACGGCGCGGTGTTCGACCAGGCCACCGCCGAGGACTACGCGAAGAACAACGCCGACGCGAAGCTCAAGGTGACCAAGGCGATCACCACGACCATCCCGCACGGGTTCGCCTTCAAGAAGGGCAACACGGACCTGATCAACAAGATCAACGACGGCCTGAAGAAGGTCATCGCGGACGGCACGTGGGTCAAGGTGCACGACCAGTTCGAACCCACCGCGCCGGTGCCCGCCGAGTTCAAGGCGGGGCAGTAGTCCACAATGGACGATTTTGTCAATACGTTCCTGAACTGGGACTACATCTCCCAGGTCCTGCCGGATCTGCTGAAGACCGGGCTGCTCAACACGCTGGTCCTGTCGGTGTCCTCGGCGCTGATCGGCACCGTGCTCGGCATGGTGCTGGCGGTGATGGGCCTGTCCACCAAGTGGTGGCTGCGCTGGCCCGCGCGGATCTACACCGACATCTTCCGCGGGCTGCCGGCCATCCTGACGATCCTGCTGATCGGCCAGGGCCTCGGCACGCTCGCCCGGGACGTCGTCGGCACGAACCCGTACCCGATGGGCATCCTGGCGCTGTCGCTGATCGCGGCCGCCTACATCGGTGAGATCTTCCGGTCCGGCATCCAGAGCGTCGACAAGGGGCAGATGGAGGCCAGCCGGGCGCTCGGGATGAGCTACACCAAGTCGATGCTGCTGGTGATCATCCCGCAGGGGGTCCGGCGGGTGCTGCCGGCGCTGGTCAACCAGTTCATCGCGCTGGTCAAGGACTCCAGCCTCGTCTACGTGCTCGGGCTGCTGTCCGGGCAGCGCGAGCTGTTCCGGATCGGCCAGGACCTCGCGGCGAACACGGGCAACCTGTCGCCGCTGGTCGCCGCCGGCGTGTTCTTCCTGGTGATCACCGTGCCGCTGACGCACCTGGTCAACTACATCGACAAGAAGCTCCGGACCGGCCGCAAGGTACGCGTCGACGAGCCGGGCGACGGAGACGAGCTGGACCTGGTCGCCAGCGGGAAGGTGCCCTCGTGACCACGGCGGTGCGTTCGTCCAGTGTGGAGCTGCGGGACATCCACGTCAGCTTCGGCACGCTCGAAGTCCTGCGCGGGGTCGACCTCCACGTCGAGAGCGGGAAGACGACGTGCGTCATCGGCCCGTCCGGCTCCGGCAAGTCGACGCTCCTGCGTTGCGTGAACCGCCTGCAGGAGCCCGATTCCGGCGATCTGCTCCTCGACGGTGAGTCGGTGATCAAGGCCGACCCGGACGCCCTGCGCCAGCGCGTCGGCATGGTGTTCCAGCACTTCAACCTCTTCGGCCACCGGAGCGTGCTGGACAACATCGTGCTGCCGCTGCGCAGCGTGAAGAAGCTGAGCAAGGAGGAGGCGTCGGCGATCGCCCGCGCCCGCTTGGCGGACGTCGGCCTGGCGGACAAGGCGCCGTACCGGCCGAGTGCGTTGTCCGGCGGCCAGCAGCAGCGCGTCGCGATCGCGCGGGCGCTGGCGATGGACCCCGAGGTGATGCTCTTCGACGAGGCGACGAGCGCGCTGGACCCGGAGCTGGTCAAGGGCGTGCTGAACCTGATGGCGGGCCTGGCTTCGCGGGGGCTGACCTTGATCGTGGTGACGCACGAGATGGGGTTCGCCCGGAGCGTGGCCGACGAGGTGGCGTTCATGGACGCGGGCCGCATCGTCGAGCAGGGCCCACCGGCGGAGCTCTTCGACGAGCCGCAGAGCCCGCGCTTGCAGCGGTTCCTCTCCCAGGTGCTCTGAAAGAAGGGGCTTCGGCGGCCGTTGCCCGGGTAGCCTGCGAAGATGGCGAGAATCGCTCGGCTGACGTACTACCCGGTCAAGGCCTGCGCCGGCATCGACGTGCCGTCCGCCGAGGTGACCCCCGCCGGGCTCGCGCACGACCGCGTCTTCCAGGTCATCACCCCGGACAGCGACGTCCTCACGCAGCGGCCGCACCCGGTCATGGCGACCGTCCGGCCGCGGGTGCTCGGCGACCGGCTCGCGCTGTCCGCCCCCGGTCGCGAAGACGTCGTCTTCGCCATCCGGCGTGACGGCCCGCGGCGCCCGGTGTCGATGTCGGCCTGGGACGGCGAAGGCGTCCGGCAAGATCCCCGGGCCGACGAGTGGTTCTCGGACTTGCTCGGCCGGCCGGCCGAACTGATCGGCGTCGCGCCCGGGCACGACCGCGTCACCGGCGGCGACACCCCCGGCACGGCCGCGTTCGCCGACGGGCACGCGCTGCTCGTCGCCTCCGAGTCCTCTTTGGACAGCCTGAACGAGCGGATCGCCGCCGGGCAGGGCGAACCCGTCCCGATGGACCGCTTCCGCCCCAACGTCGTCATCGCGGGCTGGGCCGAACCCCACCGCGAAGACGAAGCACGCGAGCTGACCGCCGGCACCGCGAAGTTCGGGTACGCCGAGAAGTGCGTCCGCTGCACGGTCCCGATGGTCGACCAGGAGACCGGCGCGAAGGCCGGTCCCGAGCCGATCCGCACCCTCGCGACCTACCGGCGTGGCCCGAGCGGCGGCGTCGTCTTCGGGATGAAGGCCGCGGTCCTGCGGCCGGGTCAGGTCGCCGTCGGCGACGAGGTGATCGTGCACTCCTGGGCCGGCCCGAGCCCGAGCACGGCCGCCGCGGAGCCGCCGTTCACCGCGACGGCGAGCCGGCCCGCCGAGTCGGTGTAGAGCACCGAAGCGCCGGCGGGCACGTCGGCGAAGGTCCGCCCGAGCACCGTGGTCACCGCCACGCGCTCGCTGTGCACGGAAACCGCACCCGACAGGCCCGAGAGCTCGAGGTCGGCCGGGGTCGCGGCCAGCTGGACGTTGCCGAAGTGGTCGACCGTCAGCACCTCCGACACGAGCTTTCCGGGGAACGCGGCGACGAACGGCTCGGGCATCGCGACCAGGCCCTCCACCGGGTCGCCGAAGTCGGCCGGTGACACTCCGAGCGCGAGGTGCGCGGCCGCCGGCGCGAAGACGTCCCGCCCGTGGAAGGTCGCCGACGTCGCCGCCAGCCGCAGCGACGGCTCCGTGAGCTCGTACGCCGCCCGGACCCCGCCCAGCGCCTGCGCGGCGGGCAGCAGCAGGCCGTTGTCCGGCCCGACCAGCAGCCCGTCCTCCGCGACGACGACCACGCCGAGCCGGGCCGTCCCGACACCGGGGTCGACGACCGCGACGTGCACCGATTCCGGCAGGTAGGGGACCGTCTGGGCCAGCGCCATCGCCCCGTGCCGGATGTCCTGGGGCGGCACTTCGTGGGTCACGTCGATCACCCGCACCGCGGGCGCCAGCCGCGCGATCACGCCGTGGCAGGCCGCCACGAAGCCGTCGCGCCGGCCGTAGTCGGTCGTCACCGAGATCCAGTCGTACGCCATGCCAGCATCATCCATGGTGGCAGAGGGTGCGCGTTAGGGTTCAGCGCGTGACACCCCTCCCCACCCTCGAACGGCTCGCCACCGGCAAGGTCCGCGACCTCTACGCGGTCGGCGACGAGCACCTGCTGGTCGTCGCCTCCGACCGCATCTCCGCCTTCGAACGCGTCTTCCCCACCTCGGTCCCCGGCAAGGGCCGCGTGCTCACGGCGATGAGCGTGTTCTGGTTCCGCGAGCTCGCCGACGTCCTTCCGAACCACCTCGTGACCTGCGAGGGGCCGCTCATCCCGGAGGCCGTCCGCGGCCGCGCGCTGCTGGTCGAGCGGCTCGACATGCTGCCGGTGGAGGCGGTCGTCCGCGGCTACCTGACCGGCCGCGGGTACGCGGACTACCGCCGGTCCGGGAAGGTGTGCGGGCTGGCGCTGCCGCCCCGCCTGGCCGAGTCGGCGCGGCTGCCCGAGCCGATCTTCACGCCGTCGACCAAGGCGCGCTCGGGCGAGAAGGACGAGAACATCGACTTCGGCACCTGCGTCTCGGCGCTGGGCCGCGCGCTCGCCGAGGAGGTCCGCGAGGCGTCCCTGGAGCTGTACCGCCGGGGCGCCGCCCGCGCGGCGGAGCAGGGCCTGCTGCTGGCCGACACGAAATTCGAATTCGGCATCGGCGCCGACGGCCGGCTCGTGCTCGCGGACGAGCTGCTGACGCCGGATTCGGCTCGCTACTGGCTCGCCGACGGCCACCAGCCCGGCGTCCCGCAGCCGTCCTTCGACAAGCAGCACGTGCGCGACTGGCTGGTCGACCCGGCGTCCGGCTGGGACTGCGTCTCCCCGCTGCCGCCGTTGCCGCCCGAAGTGGTGACGGCGACGCGCGACCGGTACATCGAGGCGTACCAGCGCATCACCGGGCTTTCGCTGGCAGACTGGCCCCGTGATCCTGCTGATCTGCGGCAGCCTGCGAGCCGGCTCGGGCAATGCGGCGGTGCTGGGGACCGTCGCGACCCTCACCGCGAGCCGGACGTACACCGGCCTTGCCGATCTGCCGCACTTCAACCCCGATGACGACCGCGACCCGCTGCACCCCGAGGTCGCCTCGCTGCGTGCCGCGCTGAAGGACGCCGACGCGGTCCTGATCTGCACGCCGGAGTACGCGGGCGGGCTGCCGGGCTCGTTCAAGAACCTCCTCGACTGGACGGTCGGTGGCGGCGAGATGTACGGCAAGCCGGTGGCGTGGATCAACGCGTCCTCGGTCGCGGCACCGACCGGCGGCCGGGACGCGCACGACTCGCTGCGGAAGGTCCTGACGTACGCGGGCGCGAAGATCGTCGAAGAGGCGTGCGCGCGGATCCCGGTGTCACGCGCGGACGTCGCCGACGGCCAGGTCACCGACCCCGACCTGCGCGGCCGGATCGCGGTGGCCGTGAAGCGCCTGCGTGAGGGCGTCTGAGTCAGCTGGTTCCGGGCTTTCCGGCAACGGTCGCCCGCCCGTTCTGCGCAGTTCACGAGGGTGTCAGACGCGTGCGTCCCAATGGTGGTCGTGGAAGCTCGCTTGCTGGTTTCGCTGTCGGGAATCACCCCGCGCACGCTGCACCGGTGCGCCGACCTCGCGGCCGAGCTCGACCGCCGCAAGGTGCCGCTCTCGATGCTGTACGCCGCCCGCACCGGCGAAGGCCCGGTGACGGAGTGGGTGCGCACCCGCGCCCGCGGCGGTGATTCCGTGCTGCTGCACGGCTACGACCACTCCGTCACGCCCACGCACCGCACGGTGTACCTGGGCAAGCGGGCGGAGTTCGCGACGCTGCCGGCGCACGAGGCACGCCTGCGGCTGATCGCGGCGAAGGCCGCGCTGGACAACGCGGGGTTGTCGGTCGACGGCTTCGCACCGCCGCGCTGGATCGCCTCCCCGGGCACGCTGCAGGCGCTGGCCGAACACGGTTTCCGGCTGTGCGCGGACCTCGGTGCGGTGCGCGACCTGGTGACCGGCGAGGTGCGCCGCGCGCGGGTGAGCGAGTTCACGAGCCAGTCGCACCGGACGGAGACGGTGCGCTGCTTCGCGCTGGTGCTGGCGGCGGCCCGCTCGGCCCGCCGGGGCGGGCTGGTCCGGCTGGGGGTGGAAGCGGCGGACCTGACCCGTCCCGGCCTCCGCCAGGCCCTGCTCGACGCGGTGGACGTCGCCCTGGAGAACCGCGCGTTCGGCGCGACCTACGGCTCGCTGCGCGTGGTGGCGGCCTAGATCTTCGCGGGTTCGCCCCGGTCGAGCACCTTGACCTCGGTGCCTTCGGGCGCGAGGTTCCCGAACAGGCCGTAGTGCATGGCGGGGTTGGCGAGCACGGCTTCGTGGATGGGCACGGCCACCCGCGGCGCGACGGCCCGCAGGTAGTCGACGGCCTCCCCGGCCTTGAGCCACGGCGCCCCGGTGGGCAGCCCGAGGACGTCGATCTGCTGGCCGGGCACGAAGAACGAGTCGCCGGGGTGGAAGAAGGCGCCGTCGTCGAAGACGTACCCGATGTTGGGGATGACGGGGATGTCCGAGTGGATGACGGCGTGCTCCCCGCCGACGGCCTTGATGGCGGTGTCCCCGACGGCGAAGGCGTCCCCGACGTTGGCGACCGCGAACTCCAGGCCGAGCTTCTCGACCTCGGGAGCGGACCCGGGATCGACGATCAGCCGGGCACCGGGGTTGGCTTCGAGGACCCGGGGCAGCCGTTCGACGTCGAGGTGGTCGAAGTGCTGGTGCGTGACCAGCACGGCGGACAGCTCCCGCTCACCTTCGAAGCCGGTGGAGAAGGCGCCGGGATCGATCAGGATCCGCTCGGAACCGGTCTCCAGCAACAGGCAGGCGTGTCCGAAATGGACGATACGCATCGATGGTTCTCCTTCACGGGTGGTCTTTTCCAGCCTAGTCCTGATTCGTCAACCGGTGCCGGATGTCGTCGAGGTCCCGGCCGTCGACCCCGGCGTCGAGGAGGTATTGCCTGACGTCGAACCCGTCGAGCGTGGCCCGGACGGCCGCCGCGGTGGTGGTGCCCCGCTCCGCCAGAATCGCCGCGATAACCGGCCCCTGGTCGTCGGTGCCCATCGCGGCGTACAGCGGTCTCACGGCTTCGGTGGACAGGTCGTAGTCCGCGGCGATGGCGTCGGGATCGACGCCGGCCAGCGCCAGGAGCAGCAGCGCGACGAGACCGGTCCGGTCGCGCCCGGCCCCGCAGTGGAACAGGACGCCGCCGGGGGCCGCCCGGGCGATCGCGGTCATGACGGCGGCGCAGCGCTCGGCCTTCCGTTCGAGGAAGACGCGGTAGTAGAGCGGGCTGCCGTTCAGCCGCTCGCGGTTGACGTACCGCCAGAACTCGAGGTCGTCGATGTCGTCGAGGGGAACCTCGACGCGGTCGAGGCCCGCCGGGGTGAGCGGGCCGGCCGCGGCGGCGAACTGCGCGGAACCCGCCAGCGCCGTCGGGGCGCCCGCCGTCGGCCGGATCTCGTCGGGGTTGCGCAGGTCGATCACGGTCCGGACGCCGGACTCGCGCGCCTGGGCCCACCCGGCGTCGCTCACAAATCGGAGGTCGGCCGCCCTGAAGAACGCGCCGCGGCGGGTCGTCCGGCCCGAGCGCGCCGGCAGGCCGCCGAGATCCCTGGTGTTGTAGAAGCCTTCCCAGGCCACTGCTCTGTCCATCTGTCACAGCTTGCCCGAGAGCAACGCGTCGCCGAGTTCCGTGCGCCGGTACAGCACCCGGTGACCACGGCGTTCCGACGCCAGCAAGCCCGCTCCGCGCAACGCCGTCAGGTGGGCCGAAACCGTCGCCGGGGCCAGGTCGTGGCGCCGGGCCAGCTCGGTCGTCGCCGCCGGGCGGTCGAGCGTGGTCAGCAGCAGTGCCCGCGTCCGGCCGAGCACCTCCGCCAGCGGTTCCGGCGGCTCGGCGGCGGAAGTCCACAGCGAGGCGACGCCCCGGGCGGGGTACAGCAGCGAAATCTGCCACGGCGGCACCGTCACCACCCCGACGTTCGGCCACGCGAACACCGCCGGGATCAGCAGCAGGCCCCGCGCGTCGATCGGCAGGCGCTCCCGGGACCGGACGTCGACCAGCACCGATGTCCCCGACAGCCGGACGCGCGGGTGGAGCTCCGCCAGCATCGCCGCGAGCCCGCCCGACCCCAGCTGCCGCGTCCGGTAGGCGATGTCCGCCGCGAGCAGCTCACGCAGGCGGGGCCACTCCGGGGCCAGCAGCGCGTCCCACACCGTCTCGAGCTGACCGGCCAGCAGGTCGCGCGCGGCCGCCGGGTCGGCCGGCAGCCCGGACAGGTCCGCGTCGACCATGCCGAGCTCCAGCGCCACCTGCGCGGGCGGCGTCGCACGCACCACCGCGAGCTGCGCTTCGGCGGTCGTCTCGGGACCGTCGGGCGGCGGGCTCAGGAACTCGGTGATGTAGTGCCGCGCGCTCAGCACCGCGGTCAGCTCGGGCACGTCGGGCACTTCGGAGAGCCACGGCGGGGCCGCGGGGTGCCGCCGGATGCCGAGCAGCGTCTGGACCGCGCCCAGCACCTCCTCCAACGGGGAGATCGCGAACCGGACGCGTTGGCTCCCGGCCGCGCTGAGGACCAGCTCGATCACGACTGATTCGCTCTCACCCGAATCAGTGTGCCGCACGGGGGCGACCCGCAAGCGTACGAGCATGTCGTTGTTCACCCATCGCGCGTACTGGCGCTGGTCGGCGGCCGTCCAGTTCGCCCGGCTGCCGTCGACCATGGCGCCGCTCGCGTTCACCCTGCTGACCACCGCCACGACCGGCTCCTACCGGCTGGGTGGGGTGCTGATGTCGGTCTTCGTCGCCGCCGAGATGGTGTGCGCGGTGCCGGTCGGCCGGCTGCTCGACCGTGTCGGGCCTTCGCGGGGCCTGCCCGCGCTGCTCCTGCTGACCGCCGCCGGGTACGTGGTGCTGACGCTGGCCGCCGCGAACGGCGCGCCGAGCGCCGCGCTGCTCGTGCTGGTCCTGCTGCCCGGCATCACGGGCGGAGCGTTGTCGGGCGGGTTCCGGACGTTGCTCGCGGAGACGGTCGACGACGAGCTGCTTCCCCGGGCGACCACCGTCGACGCGATGATCCTCGACGGCGTGCTCGTCGGCGGTCCGGCGCTGGTCACGCTGCTCGATCTGGCCGGTCCGCTCGTGCCGCTCGCCGCGATGGCGGCCGCCTGCGTTGCCGCCGCCTTGCTCGTCCCGCGTCGCGCGGGTACCCGCGATCGGGTGGAATCCGGGCCCGGCATCCCGCCCGCGCGACCCGGCGCCGCCCTGCCGTGGCTGTGCTGCGCCTTCACCATCGGGCTGCTGACGTCGACGATCGAGGTCGCGCCGTTGCCGCTGGTCCAGCGCCTCGGTGCGCCGGAGACGGCGGCGCCGGTGGTGATCGCCGTGCTGACCGGAGCGAGCATCGCGGGCAGCGCCTTCTACGCGTGGCGGGGCAAGATCGGTGACCCACGGCTGTTCCTCGCCGGGTTCGTCCTCGGCGGGCTCTTGCTCAGCGCGGACCTCGGCTGGCCGGGCCTGATCGCGTCGGTGGCGGTGATCGGCGCGTTCGGCGGGCCGCTGGTCGCCACGACGTCGGTCAACCTGCAGCGCGTGTTGCCGAAAAATCGCAGGTCAGCGGGGTTCTCCTTGAGCTTCACGGTGCAGGCGGCCGGCTTCGGGCTCGGCTCGCTGGCGGTCGGCGTGCTGCCGTTGTGGCTCCCGCCGCTGCTCGGTGTCTTTGCCGCGGCGACCGCCGGTGCAATGCTGGTGCGGAAGCCCGCACGAGCTATTGGCACGATGTCAGTAACGTCGTAACCTGGGCTGACCCGCGACCTCCAGGGAGACGCCGATGACTGCCGTCCAGCCGAAGCCGACGACGGTCGGCGAGACCTTCGACTCGCTCAGCCCGGCGACCGACGAGGTGGTCGGAACCTACCCGATCCACACCGCGGAGGACGTCAAGGCGGCCGTCGAACGGGCGCGCGTCGCGGCGGAGTGGTGGGCGGGTCTCGGTTTCGCCGGGCGCGCCGAGCGGCTCAAGAGCTGGAAGGGCGTGCTGACCCGGCGGCTGCCGCAGCTGTGCCAGGTGGTCCGCGACGAGACCGGCAAGCCGATCGCCGACGCGCAGCTGGAGAGCGTCCTCGCCATCGAGCACATCGCGTGGGCGGGCAAGCACGCGAAGAAGATCCTCGGCAAGCAGAAGCGCTCGGCCGGCCTGCTGATGTCCAACCAGGCGGCGACGGTCGAGTACCAGCCGCTGGGCGTGGTCGGCGTGATCGGCCCGTGGAACTACCCGGTGTTCACCCCGCTCGGCTCGGTCGCGTACGCGCTCGCGGCGGGCAACGCCGTGGTGTTCAAGCCGAGTGAGTACACGCCGGGCGTGGGCAAGTGGCTGGTCGACGCGTTCGCCGAGATCGTGCCGGAGCAGCCGGTGCTGCAGCTGATCACGGGCTTCGGCGAGACGGGCGCGGCGCTGGTGACGGCGGGGGTCGACAAGATCGCGTTCACCGGCTCGACGGCGACGGGCAAGCGCATCATGGCCGCGGCCGCCGAGACGCTCACCCCGGTGGTGATCGAGGCGGGCGGCAAGGACCCGGTCCTCGTCGACGCGGACGCGGATCTGGATGCGGCGGCCGACGCGACGGTGTGGGGCGCGTTCTCCAACTCCGGCCAGACCTGCATCGGCGTCGAGCGCGTGTACGTCCACGAGAAGGTCCATGACGAGTTCGTGGCGAAGGTGGTCGAGAAGTCGAAGGACGTCCGCGCGGGCTCGGACGAGGCGGCCCAGTACGGCCCGGTGACGATGCCGTCCCAGCTGGGCGTGATCAGGCGCCACATCCACGACGCCCTGTCCCGCGGCGGCAAGGCGGTGCTGGGTGGAGAGGACGCGGTGGGCGACCGCTACGCGCAGCCGACGGTCCTGATCGAGGTCCCCGAGGACTCCGAGGCGGTGACGGAGGAGACGTTCGGCCCGACGGTGACGATCGCGAAGGTCCGCGACATGGACGAAGCGATCGAGAAGGCGAACAGCACGAAGTACGGCCTGGGTTCGACGGTGTTCTCGAAGTCCCGAGGAGTGGAGCTGGCGGAGAAGCTGCGCACGGGCATGACGGCGATCAACGCACCGTTGTCGTTCGCCGGAATAGCCTCATTGCCCTTCGGCGGCGTGGGCGATTCGGGCTTCGGCCGCATCCACGGACCGGAGGGCCTGCGCGAGTTCGCCCGCACCAAGGCGATCGCCCGCCAGCGGTTCACGGCGCCGCTGACGCTGACATCGTTCACCCGCAAGGAATCAACGGACGCCCTGGTGGCGAAGCTGGTGACGATCCTCCACGGCAAGCGCTGAGCTGTTCCGGGGTTGTGGACAACTCGGGTCCGCAACCCCGGGAAGCGCCGGAAGTGTCGGTGCGGGCCGGTAAACTGGATACCGGGGGGCCGAGGGCCGCGCTTCGCCACCGCGCAGCCTGAACCGCGCAATCCGGCCGTACCGAGCCAAGCCGCGCGATCCACCCGAGTCGGCGACACCAGCCGGTCACTTCACCACTCAATAGCATTCCGATGTGGACGAGAACCAGGGCCGCTGGGCCGCGATGGTGGAGCAGAGCCAGTCCGGCCAGGACGCGTACGTCTGGGCGGTGGGCCCGATCCAGCCCGCGGACAGCCGGGACCACGCCAGGGCGATCGCGGCCGAGCTCGCCAAGACCTATCGGCCGACCCACCCGCGCCGGCTGCGGCGCCGGTCGGTGTTCCAGCACGGCGAAGACACCCTGTTCGTTCTGCTGGAGGGCATGTCCAGCAAGTTCCACCTGCGGATCACGGTGGTCCGGCTGGTCGCCGATCTCGACGCCGACGGCAGGCCGTTCGAGGGCTGGACCGGCGGGCCGTGATGGCCATCGCCCTGAGGTCGGGCGGGCCCACCGCCGCGAGCCAGGCCACGCACGGCGTGGGCAACGTTCGCGTGCGGGCGCCCATGTCCTCGCCGCTCAGGCGACCTTCGGGGCAGCCCGCATGCCGATGTAGGCGCAGGCGGTGCCGTCGGTGAGGGTGGAGAACACGACGGGCATCCAGTCGTTGCTGAAGGCACCGTCCGCACGGCCGGCGAACACCGTGTCCGATACGGCGATGAGGTCCGTCTCGATGGGCGGTGCGAGGTCGGCCATGCCGTCGACGAACGCGTACCGCAGGTGGGGCACGCCGCCGCGGTCGGAAATGGTGATTTCCACGCCCGCTCGCCGGTAGGTGCCGGCACGGTTGCCGAGTGCGACTGGCAGCGGCTGTGCGGGTGGCCCGAACGGTTCGGGCATCCGGACGCCGGCGAGTTCGTGAAGCAGTTCGCGGAACAGGTCGGAGTACAGGCGGCGAGCGCCGCCGCCGTTGGTGAGCAGGGCGATGGCCACTCCGGCTTCCGGTGCCACGCGGAGGAAGCCGTACTGGCCGATGGTCGCGCCGTCGTGGCCGAAACCGGGGGTGCCGTCCCAGTCGTAGAGCGTCCAGCCCAGTCCCCAGCCGTCGGAGTCGACCGTCCACTTGTCCGGGCAGTCGGTCTCGCGGTGCTGCATCGCGTCGGCGGTTTCCTTGTGCAGCAACCGGGTTCCGTCCGGTGCGACGCCGCCGTCGAGGTGCATCCGGGCCAGCCGCAGGACGTCGGCCGCGGTGGCGCACAGGACCCCGCCGTACGGACCGGCCGAGCGCGGCAGCGGGTTCCAGACCGGCGCCGGATCGGGGTCGGCACCCCCTTCGCCGAGGTGTCCCATCGCGGCGCGGAAACGCAGGACGTCCTCGGGCAGCGTCACCGTGTGGGTCAGGCCCAGGGGTGCGCAAAGCCGTTCTTGGAGCGCGGCGTCCCAGGTCTGGCCGGTGAGCACCTCGACGATCCGGCCGAGCACGTTGTAGCCGACGCTGCTGTAGGAGATCGCGGTTCCGGGCGGGCAGTCGAGCGGGACATCGCGGGCGGCCTCGACATAGGCGGCGAGGCAGTCGTCGCCGCGTCCGGTGTCGCACGTGAAGTCACAGGTGAGCCCGCTGGTGTGGGAGAGCAGCTGCCGGGCGGTGATGGTCTCTGACGCGCCCGGGGCGGCGACGGTGAAGTCCGGCAGCACGTCGCGTACCGGGGCGTCGAGGTCGAGCTTGCCTTCTTCGGCCAGTTGCATGACCAGCGTCGCGGTGTGGATCTTCGTGATCGAGCCGACCTGGAACACCGAGTCGGTCGTCGCCGCCACCCCGGTACCCCGGTGCAGCACGCCGGTGGCGAGTTCGTGGATGTCGCCGCCGGTGAGCACGGCGAGGGCCGCGCCGGGGACGTGGTGGATCTCGCGCAGCTCATCGAAGCGGCGCTGCCAGCGGTCATGGTCGAAAGTCATGGGTATCACTCCTGCGTACAGCGTTCCTTCTCTGCGCACACTGTACGCATAGATCTGCGATGTGCGCAATGAGCGCACGGCGTGCGCTACAGTGGTGAGCCGAAAGGAGGTCCGATGGCGGCCGAAAAACCCGCGGTGTCGGTGTGGACGCGCCCGCAACGGCGCCGGGATCAGCCCGCCCTGAGTCGCGCGCAGATCGTGACGGCGGCACTGGAACTGCTGGACTCCGCCGGTCTCGACGCGCTCAGCATGCGAACGCTGGGCGCGCGGCTGGGCGCCGGCGCCACGTCGCTGTACCGCCACGTGGCCAACAAGGACGAACTGCTGGAACTCGTCGTCGACGAGGTCTACGGCGAGATCGAGGTCCCGGTCGTCCAGCACGGGGAGTGGCGGCGCGCGGCGACAACCTGCGCCGAGAGCGCACGAGCGGTCCTGCTGCGGCACGCATGGATCGCGTCCGTGCTCGGCCAGACCGGGCTGTCCTACCTTGGGCCCAACGTGATGCGCCTGAACGAGCAGATGCTGGCCTTGTTCGAAACCGCCGGGTTCTCCCTGGCCGAGGCCGACGCTGCCTTGAGCGCGGTGATGGCCTACGTGATCGGCACGGCCACTACCGAAGCCGCGTGGCTGACCACGGTCGACCGCAGCGGCCGCTCGGAACAGGAATGCATCGACCAGCTGCGGCCGGCACTGACCGAGGCGACGAAGCCGTACCCTCGGCTGCACACGCTCGCCACCAGTGAGAACGACAGCGCCGAAACGGCCCGTAGCGACGGCTTCCACTACGGACTGGACCGCATGCTGGACGGCCTGGCCACCCGGCTTGCCGGGCGGTGACGCCGCTTAAGCCGACCGCCCCCGAATCAGGTCCGCCGCCTTCTCCGCCACCATGATCGTCGGCGCATTCGTGTTCCCCCGCGGCACCACCGGCATCACGGACGCATCCACGACCCGCAGCCCGTCCACCCCCTGAACCCGCAACTCCGCGTCAACCACCGACCCGATCGAGCAAGTCCCGACCGGGTGATAGAGCGTCTGCGTGTTCTCCCGGATGTGCTCGGCCAGCTCGGAATCACTCAAGTCGTGCCGCAGCGGCAGGAACGGCTTGTCCAAGAACCGCCGCAACGGCCCGACCTGCCCGATCTCGATCAGCGCCCGCAACCCGGCGATCATCGTCTCCATGTCCCGCGGTTCCGCGTAGTAAGCCGGATCGATTTCCGGCTTCCACAACGGATTCGCCGACTTCAGCCGCAGCCGTCCGCGGCTCGCGACGTCCACCAGTGTCGCCGCCGAGGTGAACCCGGGCACCGTCGGTTCGCGCAACCCGTTGTCGTAGAACAACGTCGGCGCGACGTGGATCTGCATGTCCGGCGCCGGCAAGCCGTCCGTGGTCGGGTAAAACGCCCCCGCTTCGCCGATGTTCGACGTCAGCGGCCCGCGCTTCGTCAGCTGGTAGCGGACCAAGCCGCGAGGAGTGGCCGCGTCGACCAGGTCGGTCGTGTCCTTTGTGGACCAGATGATCCCGCACGCCGGGTGGTCGTGCAGGTTCTCGCCGACGCCGGGCAGTGCCGCGACGACGTCGATGCCGTGCTCGCGCAGGTGCTCGGCCGGGCCGACACCCGAAACCATCAGCAGCTGCGGTGAGTTGACGGCGCCACCCGAGAGAATGACCTCCGCCGAAGCGCGCGCCGTGCGCTCCACGCCCTTGTCCAAATAGGACACGCCGACCGCGCGGGTGCCCTCGAAGACGACGCGGGTGGCGGGCGCGAGGGTCTTCACCGTCAGGTTCGGCCGGTCGAGCGCCGGGCGCAGGTAGGCGTCCGCGGTGGACCACCGGCGCCCCTTCTTGCACGTCACCTGGTAGACGCCCGCGCCTTCCTGGCTCTCGCCGTTGAAGTCGTCGGTGCGCTTGAGTCCCCACGCGACGGCCGAGTCGACCCAGGCCTGCGAAAGCTCGTGGGTGAACCGGCGGTCTTCGACGTGCAGCGGGCCGTCCGTTCCGTGCAGCGGGCCGCCGAGCCGCTGGTTGCCCTCGGCGCGCTTGAAGTACGGCAGGACGTCGTCCCAGCCCCAGCCCTCGGCGCCGTGCGAATCGCGCCAGCCGTCGTAGTCGGCACGGTTGCCGCGGATGTAGATCATCGCGTTGATCGACGAGCAGCCGCCGAGCATCTTCCCGCGCGGCCAGTACGACGTCTTGCCCGTGTGCTTCTGCTCGACGGTCTCGTAGTTCCAGTCCCACTTGGTCTTGAACAGCGACGGGAACGCGGCCGGGATGTGGATCTCGTTCGCGGTGTCCTCGGCGCCCGCTTCGAGCAGCAGGACCTGGGCCGAAGGATCTTCGGTGAGGCGGTTGGCGAGGACGCACCCCGCGCTGCCGGCGCCGACGATGACGTAGTCGTAGGACTCCTGGACGGCCACGGTGCCTCCTGTTGGCGAGATGTCAACGACTCATCATGGCGCAGCCCCGCGCCCTCGGCCAGTCTAGGTTTCCCGGTGGGCCCCGCCAGGGGGTCGAGCGGGTGAACTATGCTCGCGGGGTACCCACGACCTGCGTGAATAAGGAGCAGCCTGCCGTGGCCCGAGTCGTCGTCGACGTCATGCCGAAGCCCGAAATCCTCGACCCGCAGGGACAGGCCGCGCTCGGCGCCGCCGGCCGCCTCGGCTTTACCGGGATCACCGAGATCCGCCAGGGCAAGCACTTCGAGATCGAGGTCGACGACACGGTCGACGACGCGACGCTGGAGAAGATCGCCGAAGGCTTCCTCGCGAACCCGGTCATCGAGCAGTGGACCATCAAGCGGGTCGACGCGTGAGCGCGCGCATCGGCGTCATCACCTTCCCGGGCACCCTGGACGACGGCGACGCGGCGCGCGCGGTCCGCTACGCCGGCGGCGAGGCCGTGCCGCTGTGGCACGCCGACGAAGACCTGCACGAGGTCGACGCCGTGATCGTCCCGGGCGGCTTCTCCTACGGCGACTACCTGCGCGCGGGCGTGATCGCCCGGTTCGCGCCGGTCATGACGCCGGTGATCGAGGCGGCCCGCGCGGGCATGCCGGTGCTCGGCATCTGCAACGGGTTCCAGATCCTGTGCGAGGCCGGCCTGCTGCCGGGCGCGATGATCCGCAACCAGGGCCTGCACTTCATCTGCCGCGACCAGTGGCTGCGGGTGGAAAACACCGACACGGCGTGGACCACCCGGTACGAGACCGGCGCCGAGATCCTCGTCCCGATGAAGAACATCGACGGCTGCTACATGGCCGAGCAGTCCACTTTGGACGAGCTGGAGGGCGAGGGCCGCGTGGTGTTCCGGTACGTCGGCGGGAACCCGAACGGCTCGCGCAACGACATCGCCGGGATCCGCAGCGAGAACGGCCGGGTCGTCGGGCTGATGCCGCACCCGGAGCACGCGATCGACGCGCTGACGGGGCCGTCGGACGACGGGCTCGGCATGTTCTTCAGCGCGGTGGACGCGCTTGTGAAGGCGTGAGGGCGGGCCGCGCCCCCCGGTAACCATTCTACCGGGGCGCACCGACAGTTCCTGGACTGTGGACGCGAGTTGTCCACAGCCCCGGACCGGGTCAGCTCTTGCTCTGGTCGTTCGACAGCCACTTCTCGGGCCGGACCCGGACCAGCACCGATCGCTCTCCGAGTGCCGAGTCGACGTAAGCCGTGGCCTGGTCTGACGGCCAGTACCGCTTCGCGATCCGCAGGGCCTGCTCGCGCGTCGGCGGTTCGTCGTTCGCCACCACCGGGCCCTCGACCGTCACGTACTTGTACGGCGGGTTCTCGTCCTGCGCCACCAAACTCAGCCTTCCCGCGGCGCGGATCGCGCGGTCCTTGACCGTGTCGCGTTCCATCCAGATCAGCAGCTCGCCGCCGGGCGAGTAGTCGTACCAGACCGGTACCGCCAGCGGGGCCCGGCCGGCGCGCTCCACCGCGAGCACTCCGACGTGCACCCCGCTCAGGAACTCTTCGCGTTCCGCGGCGGTCATCACGAACGACGACATGTCACTCCCCAGGTAGATGGGTCATCCACCGGGGAGCAACACGTCGACCACTCCGGACATTCCGGACTAACTGGCCGCCGCGACCAGGCGGGCGTACGAGCCGCCCGCGGAAAGCAGCTGGTCGTGCGGGCCCAGCTCGGTGATCCGGCCGCCTTCGACCACCGCCACCCGGTCGGCCGCGGCCGCCGTGTGCAGGCGGTGGGCGATCGCGATCACCGTCCGGCCCGCCAGCACGCTGTTCAGCGACCGCTCCAGGTCGCGGGCCGAGCCCGTGTCCAGCAGTGACGTCGCTTCGTCGAGCACCAGCGTGTGCGGGTCCGCCAGCACCACGCGGGCCAGCGCCAGCTGCTGCGCGATCGCCGGCGGCACCGGGTGCTCGCCCGGTCCCAGCTTCGTGTCCAGCCCGGACGGCAGCGTCGCGACCCAGTCCGCCGCGCCCGCCGACGCGTACGCCGCCGTCAGCTCCTCGTCCGTCCAGTCGCCGCCCGCGCGGCGGGCCGGCAGGGCCAGGTTCTGCCGCAGCGTCCCGGAGAACACGTGGTGCTCCTGGGTCAGCAGCAGCACCTCGCCGCGCAGCACGTCGTCGGCCAGCGCCGAGACGTCCTGGCCGCCGATCCGCACCGAACCCGACGACGGCGCCGCGATGCCGGCCAGCAGCCGGCCGAGCGTCGACTTGCCCGCGCCCGACGGCCCGACGATCGCCAGCCGTTCGCCGCGCGGGACCCGCAGGTCGATTCCGTGCAGCACCTCGCGGTCGGCGGTGTAGCTGAACCGGACGCCGTGGACGTCGATGTCACGCCCGCGCGGCACCTCGTCCACCTTCTCCACGTTCTCGGCCGCGACCGTCCGGACGCCGAGGATGCGCCGGGCCGCGGCCGCCGCGACCTGCAGGTCCTCCAGCCAGAACAGCGCCTCGTTGAGCGGCGCCGCCATGGCCTGCATGTACAGCAGCATCGTGGTGATCTCGCCGAGCCCGGCCCAGCCGCGCGTGTACGCGAGCAGCCCGAGCGGCAGCATGACCGCCAGCGGCAGCACGTAGCTGATCTCCAGCGACGGCAGCCACCGCAGCTGCAGCGCCCGCATCCGGCGTTCCCCGAAGATGCTCTGGTCCAGCGCGTGGTGCGCGGCATCGACTCGCCGCTCGGTCAGCCCGAGCGCCTCCACCGTGCGCGCACCCTCCGCCGTCTCGTGGACGCTGGTGGTCAGGTCCGCCCACCGGTCCAGCATCCACTGCATCACCGACGGGATCCGCCGCTGGTACCAGACGTTCACCGGGACCAGCAGCGGCAGCGCGACCAGCAGGCCCAGCGCCAGCAGCGGGGACGTCAGCACCATCGCGACGACCGTGAACACCACGGTCACCGCCGCGACCAGGATCTCCGGCGCCGCGAACCGCGCCGCGTGGTCGATCCGGCCGAGGTCGGTGGTGGCCCGGCTGAGCAGGTCGCCCGTCCCGGCCGCTTCGACCGTGCCGAGCGGCAGCTGCAGCGCCGTCCCGACGAACTCCTCGCGCGTCTCGGCCAGCACCAGCTCCCCGAACACCGCGCCGCGCATCCGCGCGACCTTTCGCGCCAGCGCCTGCAGCACGAGAATGGCGACGAACGCCGCCGCCAGCACGTCGACGTGCCCGGTCGTGGTGCCGGCCGCGACGTCGTCGACGAGCGCGCCGAGCAGCTGCGGCCCGGCGAGCCCGATCAGCGTGGCCACGGCCAGCGAGCCCAGCAGCAGGCCGAACTCGCGCTTGTGGCTCGCCGCCGTCTTCATTGCCCAGCGCCGGACGTCCCGCCGGGACGCCGTGGGGAGCCGCTTCACACCGTCACCACCTTCGCCGTGAACACTTCGTCTGCCACATGTGTCCACAAGGGACTCTGGCTGAACACCACCGTCGTCTTGCCGTGCCGCAGGGCGGTGACGCGTTCGGTGATGCGTGCCTCCGTGTGCGCGTCGACCGCCGACGTCGGCTCGTCGAGCACCAGGACGTCGGCGTCGGTCGCCAGCGCGCGGGCCAGGTTCAGCCGTTGCCGCTGGCCGCCGGACACCTCGCGGCCGCGCTCGCCGATCACCTCGTCGACGCCGTTGGGCAGCGCCTCGACGATGTCGTCGGCGTCGGCCGCGTACAGCGCTTCGGTGATGCTGACGCCGCCCGGCCGCGCCGGCGCCAGCTGCTCGCGCAGCACGCCCGAGAACCAGATGTCCTGGTTGTGCGCGTAGACGATCCGCCGCCGCAGCTCCGCGAGCGCGACGTGGTCCGCCCGGACGCCGCCGGTCAGCACCTCTTCGCCCTCGGCCGGATCCGCGAACCGGGCCAGCCGGTCGGCCACCGCTTCGCCGTCGGCGCCGAGGTCGACAACCGTCAGCCGGCCGGCCGGGACGCGGATCCCCGATTCGGTGTCCACCAGCTCCAACGGCCCTTCGGGCAACGGCACCGGCGTCTCCGGGTCCGCCAGCTTCGGGCGGATCGCCAGCAGCGCGACGACCTTCCGCGCGGCGACCAGGCCGGACGTGATCGAGCCGACCGCCTCCGTCGCCGCGGTGACCGGCCAGATCAGGAACGCCGAAACGCCGTAGAACGCCACCAGCTGCCCGAGACCGATCTCGCCGGCCACGGCCAGCCGCGCGCCCAGCCAGGTGATCACCACGGTGACCAGGCCGGGCAGCGCGATCTCCGCGGCGGCCAGCCAGGCCTCGGCCCGGCCGACCTCGATGCCGGCCCGCCGCACCCGCTGGCTCGTGTCCCGGAAGCGGGCGAAGAACCGCCGCTCGCCACCGATGCCGCGCAGGATCCGCAGGCCGGACACGATGTCCGCGCCGAGCGCGTTGACGTCTCCGCGCTTCTCGCGCTGCTTGGCCTTGCGCTTCTGCAGCGGCGCGAGCAGCGGCCCGATGCCCAGCACCGCGAGCGGCACGCCGACCAGCGCGACCACGCCGAGCAGCGGCGACGTCGAGATCAGCCACACCGCGACCACGACGAACGCCAGCAGGGAGCCGAACGTCCGCCCGGTCATCTCGACGGTGTTGCCGATGTGGTTGATGTCCGTCGTGCTGACCGCGACGAGGTTCCCGGTGGTGGTCTGCTCCCGCAGGGCGGCGCCGACGCGCGTGGTGTGGGCCGAGACAGCGCGCTGGGTGGAGCCCGCGCCGTGCAGCCACAGGCCGTAGTTCAGGAAGTGCATCCAGGTCCCGGACAGCGTCTGCGCGACCCCGAGCGCCGCCGCGACCAGCGCCCAGCGCCCCACGGCGGCACCGTCGTGCGCGCCGATGGCGCTGATGCCCTGGCCGATCACCAGCGGCATGAGCGCACCCGGCAGCGCCCAGACGACACCGATCGCGGCGGCGCCCAGCACCGTGCCGAGCCGAGCCCGGAACACGGCGAGCAGGAAGCGGCTCGCGGTCGGCCGCACGGGCAGCCGCAGCGGCGGAAAGGGGTACGTGGCGGAAAGCACGATTTCCGACGGTAAGCCGACACCCCGGGGAAGGCGACCGATTTTCCGCCCCCGGCCGCTCTCCGGCGGCTCTCTGGCGGCCCTCGGGACGGCTCTTCGACGGTTTTCCTGACGCCTCGTCGACGCCTCTCCGGCCGCCCTCCGCCGGCTCGAAGCCCACGGTTCACCGCCCCGGCCCGCTCGGGGGACCCCCGGTTTCAACGTTACTCGCGGGGACCGACAATTCCGGGCCTGCGCACCCGGGTTGTCCACAGGGAACGTCCCACGCCCCGAGGCCCCAGCGGGGCGCTCCGGCCGTCCTCGATGTTGCGCCGCTCACACCTACCCGGACCTGTCCGGCTCCGCCGCCCCAGTGTCCGGGCCACCACCGGGCGGCACGTATCCTGACGGCCGTGGCGAACCCTGACACGGACACCGTGACCAGCACCGTTGACACCACCGAGCGTGCCGGGGCGACCCCGGACCACACCCAGCCCTACCGCGAGCTCGGGCTCGCCGACGACGAGTACGCCCGCATCCGGGAGATCCTCGGCCGCCGGCCCACCGACGCGGAGCTGGCGATGTACTCGGTCATGTGGAGCGAGCACTGCTCGTACAAGTCGTCGAAGAAGCACCTGCGCTACTTCGGGGAGACCGCCACCGACGAGATGAAGGCCAAGATGCTGGCCGGCATCGGCGAGAACGCGGGCGTCGTCGACATCGGCGAGGGCTGGGCGGTCACCTTCAAGGTGGAGAGCCACAACCACCCGTCCTATGTGGAGCCCTACCAGGGCGCGGCGACCGGCGTCGGCGGCATCGTCCGCGACATCATGGCGATGGGCGCGCGGCCCCTCGCGGTCGCCGACGCGCTGCGCTTCGGCCCGGCCGACGCCCCCGACACCAAGCGCGTGCTGCCCGGCGTGGTCGCCGGCGTCGGCGGCTACGGCAACTGCCTCGGCCTGCCGAACATCGGCGGCGAGCTGGTCTTCGACCCGTCCTACTCCGGTAACCCGCTGGTGAACGCCCTGTGCGTCGGCGCGATGCGCGTCGAGGACCTGCACCTGGCGTTCGCGTCCGGCACCGGCAACAAGATCATCCTGTTCGGCGCCCGCACCGGCCTCGACGGCATCGGCGGCGTTTCCGTCCTGGCGAGTGACACCTTTTCGGGTGACGAGTCCTCGGGCGGCCGCAAGAAGCTGCCCAGCGTCCAGGTCGGCGACCCGTTCACCGAGAAGGTGCTCATCGAGTGCTGCCTCGAACTGTTCGCCCAGAAGCTCGTCGTCGGCATCCAGGACCTCGGCGGCGCCGGGCTGTCCTGCGCGACGTCCGAGCTGGCCGCGGCCGGCGACGGCGGCATGCACATCTACCTCGACCGCGTTCCGTTGCGCGCCACCGGAATGACTCCGGCGGAGGTGCTCTCCAGCGAGTCGCAGGAGCGCATGTGCGCGGTCGTCTCGCCGGAGAACGTCGAGGCGTTCATGGCGGTGTGCCGCAAGTGGGACGTCATCGCGACCGACATCGGCGAGGTCACCGACGGCGAGCACCTGGTCATCACCTGGCACGACGAGGTCGTCGTCGACGTCCCGGCGCACACGGTCGCCCACCAGGGCCCGGTGTACGACCGGCCGATCGAGCGTCCGTCCACTCAGGACGCATTGATCGCCGACACGTCGGCGTCGCTGCCGCGTCCGTCCACTCCGGACGAACTGCGCGCGGACGTCCTGAAGCTGATTTCGTCGCCGAACCAGGCGTCGAAGGAATGGGTGACGTCGCAGTACGACCGGTACGTGCGCGGGAATTCCGTGCTGGCGCAGCCGGCGGACTCCGGCATGATCCGGATCGACGAGTCGTCGGGCCGCGGCGTCTCGGTGGCGACGGACTGCAACAGCAAGTTCGTCTACCTGGACCCGTACCGCGGCGCGCAGCTGGCGCTGGCGGAGGCGTACCGCAACGTGGCCACGGGCGGCGCGACGCCGGTCGCGGTGTCGGACTGCCTGAACTTCGGCGCCCCGACCGACCCGGGCGTGATGTGGCAGTTCGAGCAGGCGGTGCACGGCCTGGCGGACGGCTGCGTCGAGCTGGGCATCCCGGTGACGGGCGGCAACGTGAGCTTCTTCAACCAGACGGGTTCGACGGCGATCCTCCCGACGCCGGTGATCGGCGTCCTCGGCGTGATCGACGACGTGACCCGCCGCATCCCGACGGGCATCGGCGCGGAGGCGGGCGAAACCCTGCTGCTGCTGGGCGAAACGCACGACGAGCTGGACGGCTCGGCGTGGGCCCGCGAGCTCCACGGCCACCTCGGCGGCGTTCCGCCAAGGGTCGATTTGCCCCGCGAGAAGCTGCTGGGCGAGATCCTGGTGGCGGGTTCCCGCGACGGCATGATCTCGGCGGCCCACGACCTCTCGGACGGCGGCCTGATCCAGACCCTGGTCGAGACCGTCCTCATCGGACAGTGCGGCGCCCGCGTGTTCCTCGACGCGGACCAGGACCCGTTCGTGCAGCTGTTCTCGGAGTCGGCGGGCCGCGTGCTGGTGGCGGTCCCGCGCACGGAAGAGCTCCGCTTCACGGAGATGTGCACCGCCCGCGGCCTCCCGTGGCGCAAGACCGGCGTGGTCGACCCGGAGTCGGGCAAGCTGGAGCTGCAGGACATCACGGAGTTCACGCTCGACGAGCTGCGCGAGACGTGGGAGCGCACGCTCCCGGCCCTGTTCGACTGACCGGTGGACACGTGAGCGGAGGGCACCGCAAACTGTCGGTGCCCTCCGCTAGCGTGGAAAACGGGGGCGGCTCAGCCCACCTTGGCAACGATCCGGGCATCCCCGTCGTGCAGTTCTTCCAGCTTCCACGCCGCGGGCAGCCGGACTTCCTTCTCCGCGCGAACCCGGGTGTTGTACAGCGAAACCGACTCCGGCAGCGAGGCAAATCGCAGATCGGTTTGGCCCTCGAAGAGAGTCCGGCGCAGGTCGAGGGAGCCTGTCGCGATCACGCCGGAGAACACCGCGTCCTGTGCGAACTCGGCGTCCTTGAACGTCGTCGGGCCCGCGAAGGTCGTGTCGGTGAAGTCCGCGAGTTCGGCGAACCGGGTGCCGCTGAACCAGGCGTGGCCTTCGAAGATCGCGCCTCGGCAACGGAAGTTGCCGATCAACCGGCCTGGGCCTGTTCCGGCGGCCGTGAAGTAGACCCGATCCTTGAAGCGGCAGCCGCTGAGGTTGGTGCTGCTGTGCAGGGCTGCGTACCGGAGCAGCATGCCGCCGAGTCGACAACCGGAAAAATCGAGATATTCCACAACCGCGCCGGTGAGGTCGAGGTAGTAGTCCGGTGCGTCCGGCTGTTCAGCGGCCGGGAGCAGATCTTTGATCAGCCTCTGCGCGGTGAGGCGTACCTGAAGCTCTTGCTCCTGCTCGGGGGTACCCCGGGTGTCGTCGCGGGCGTGGCGATCGAGGTCTGGAGCGTACCGCGGGTGCTCGAACGGCCGCCGCAGGTACGAACACAGCACGTCCAGCACCGTCTGCGTGTAGGCCGGCCGGCTTCGCGCCAAGCCCGCCAGCGCGTGCAACGCCCCCACGCGCACCTGGTCGGCCGCGTGCCCGAGCAGCTCGACCGCCTTCGCGAACCGCTCGTCGGCCACTCGCTCGCGGTCCTGTTCCGCGCGCTGCGCCTCGAGTTCGTGGCGCCGCCGCTCGATCTCCTGGCGGCGCTCCTCGACCCGGCGCCGCCGGTCGTTGAGCCACAGCGCGTACAGCGCCACGATCGCGCCGCCCGCCAGGCCGCCCGTCTTCAGCGCGTCACTGCGGCTGGTGGCGGGGTCGGTCAGCAGCCAGCCGCCGACCCCGAGCAGCAGCACCAGCGACGCGAGGAACGTCCACGCCAGCGGTGATCGCCACAGCTTCACCGGCTCAGGACACCAGCATCGTGCTGACGCAGAAGCCCTTTTTGTCGAAGTTCGTGGCGCTCAGCGTGCCCTTGACCGGCTTGCCTGCGGACGTCCCGGTGACCTCGCCCTCGACCAGGTACTTGTCCGCGGGCACGCTGCCGAGCTGCAGCTGCAGCGGCGGCTTGAGGAACGTGTCGAGCCACGAGCTGAGCAGCTCCTTCGAGTCGGCGCAGCCCAGGGCGACCGCCCCGGCGTTGTCGCCCGCGTTCAGCTTGTCGATGAAGCCCTGCAGCACGACCTTCGCGTCCGAGTTGCCCCCGCCGCCGCCGTCGGGCGTCGTCGGCTTCGTGGCCGAGGCCGTCGGCCTCTTGGTCGTCGGCTTCGACGGGGACGGCTTGGCCGACGTGCTCGACGACGGGGCCGCGGCCGTGTTGGTGTCGTCCTTCGAGAGGAAGAACCCGGGAGCGACGAAGCCGGTGACACCGACCAGGGCGAGCACGACGACCACGGCGGCGCCGATGGCGATCCACATCCCGGTCTTGCTCTTCTTCGGCGGCGCGGGCGGCCCGCCGAAGCCCTGCGTGTAGCCGCCGGTCGCCGGGTCCCAGCCGGACACCTGGCCGCCCGCGTTCGGGTTCCAGGCCTGCTGGCCGTACTGCTGTGCGTTCGGGTCAGCCCACGCCGACTGCTGTTGCGCGTTGGGGTCCGCCCAGGCCTGCTGCGCGTACGGGTCGCCCCACGGCTGCTGCGGGCTGGCCGGGAAACCGCCCGAGGCAGGCGGGTGGCCTTGCTGGTTCGGGTCCCAGCCCTGCGGGTACTGCTGCGTCGGGTACGGCTGTTGCTGCTGGTTGGGGTCCCACCCGCCCTGCTGCTGGAAGCCACCGGACTGCGGCTGGCCGTACGGGTCGGGCTGGCCGGGCTGGCCCGGCTGAGGCGGGTACGTCATCTTTCATGCCTTCCGGGCGCTGGGTGTTCGTGCGCTTCCGACGTCCGGCGGGCATGTGCGGTTCCCCCAAGGACGTGGCTGCGGCATTCTGCAAGCTCGGACGGTACGGCATGAAACCGGCTCCCGGTCGTGGCGACGCGAAACTGCGTTTCGGGGGTTGCGTCACGATCCGGGAGCCGGGCGGGGGGTGGGTCAGCCGTTGGCGAGTGCCTGGAGCCGGTCGTAGGCACCGTTGAAGGTGTCCTGGTCGAGCGGGCTCGAGGTGTACTGCCAAACGGTGTAGTAGCCCCAGTTGTAGGGCAGGGCGCCGACCGTCGACGCGTACCGCGCGACCCACAGCGGCGCGGTGCTGGAGAAGTCACCGCTCACGCAGCTGCCCCACCAGCTCGCCGACGTGTAGATCGCCGGATAACGGCCGGTCAGGGAGTGGTAGGTGTCGTGGAAGTCGAGGATCCACGACGTCATCCCGGCCTTGCTCAGCCCGTAGCAGGTCGCGCCGTACGGGTTGTACTCCATGTCCAGCGCCCCGGGCAGCGTCCGGCCGTCCTTGGACCACCCGCCGCCGTGGGCGACGAAGTAGCGGGCCTGCGCCGCGCCGCTCGAGGTGTTCGGCGTGGCGAAGTGGTAGGCGCCGCGGATGAAGCCCTGGTTGTAGGAACCGTTGTACTGCTGGGCGAAGTACGGGTTGGTGTAGTTGGTGCTCTCCGTGGCCTTGGTCCAGACGAACCGCTTGCCTTGGTTCCACCAGTTCGCCCAGTCGACGTTGCCCTGGTAGCTGGCGACGTCCATGCCGGCCACCGTCGCCAGCACCTGGCCGGGCACGGCCTGGCCGGGCTGCGGCTGCTGCGCCGATTTCTGGGTGTCCGGAGTCGACTTGTCGCCTTCGACGCGCCGGATCTGCGAACCCAGTTCGTGGTTGTGCTGCGCGATGTCCGCGTTGATCGCGGCCACGGGGTCGACTTCGGGGGAGAAGGTCGTCGCCTGCGCCGTGCTGCCGAGCAGGAGCAGCGTGGCCGGGACGACCAGGGCAGCGAACAGCCGCCCTCTTCGGGAGGTGGACATCGTTGAATCCCTTCACGGAAACCCTCGCGATGAGCGGCTTACTGCAGGTAGCCGCCCGTGCACGATTGTTGAGGACGAAGTGGCGTTTGTCACTCAGTTCCGTGAAATTGGGTATACGTGTGGGTGATTTTCCCGGGAAGAAGATCGTTAATTGGTGACGAGTTAACACCTATTATTCGACGGTTGGGCCGGTCAGCCCAGCGCCAGGGCCAGGAGCCGGTCCGCCGAGCCGTTGAACCAGTTCTGGTCGCCGGGCAGCGTGCCGCGGTCGGCGAACTGCCAGATCGTGTGGATGCCCCAGCCGGACGGCAGTTCGCCGATGAAGCTGTTGTAGCGCGCGATCCACAGCGGGTTGGCACCGAAGCCGCCGTCGTTCGCGGTGCACCGCTTCCACCAGCTCGTCGACGTGTAGATCGTCGGGTAGCGGCCGGTCGCCGCGCGGTAGGTGTCGGAGAAAGCGCGGATCCAGGCGACCATGCCCGCGGCGTCCTTGCCGTAACACGTTTCGCCGTACGGGTTGTACTCCGCGTCGAGCGCGCCGGGGAGGGTCTTGCCGTCGGCCGACCAGCCGCCGCCGTGGGCGAGGAAGTACCGCGCCTGGGCCGCGCCGTCGGAGATGTCCGGCCGCGCGAAGTGGTAGGCGCCGCGGATCAGGCCGGCGTTGTACGAGCCGTTGTACTGCTGGGCGAACTGCGGGTTCACGAACCCGGTGCCCTCGGTCGCCTTGACGTAGACGAACTTGGCGCCCGACCCCGCCGCGCCGGGCCAGTCGACCGGCCCCTGGTGCCCGCTGACGTCGTGCCCGAGCTGCTGGTCGTCACCCCCGTACAGCACGTCGGGGCCCTCGCCGACGCCCTCGACCTTGGCGATCTGCGAACCCGCGTAGTGGTCCTCGGCACCGGTGTAGCGGTCGACGGCCTTCGCCGGTGCCTGCCCGGCCACGAGCAGGACCGACGCGAGGACGGCGGCGAAGGGCAGTGAACGTCGTTTCACCCTCTTGCTCCCCACCGATCTCGTGAGACTTCTCCAGTCTCACGATGCACCGGCGTCGCCGGATCGGCGAATCGATGATCACTCGATGGGGTGGGACCCGCAGGTCAGCGCCGTTCGTCGGCGACGGCCTTCAGGAGGTGCTCCGCCGGCACGACCGCCGTGATGAGGTCGTGCGGGTTGATCGCGACCGGGTGCCCGCCGAGCAGGTCGACGATGTCGCGGCCGAGCACCGCCCGCGCGTGCGGCCACTCGCGCGGGACCAGCGACTTGCGGGTGTAGGCGGGCACCATGACCCGGCCGTCGGTGTTGTGGAAGCCGATGACGGTCCGCTGCACCGGCGACATCGCGTAGACGAACAGCGTCGCGTCGAGGACGACCTTCGGCAGGTCCGACGGCGGGCGGTGTTCGGTGCGGACGAGCTGCAGCAGGTGTTCGAGGTCGTTCGCCGGTTCCGGGAAACCGAGCGCCTTGGGCGAGGGCCGGTAGCGGTCGTTGGGGTGGAAGTCGGCGACGACGTCGCCGGCGCCGTTCACCGGGTACGCGCCGACGACCGCCCACGACGGCACCGGCCCGTTCGGGTCGAAGGCCTCGTCGATGACGTACAGCCAGCTGTCGGGGTTGGCGCGGGCGTTCGTCCGCATCTCCGCGGTGATCTCGGGTGTGCCGTGCTTGCCGGTGCGCCGGGCCTGCTGGCCCTCCCGCCGCGCGGCCCGGTTGTGCTTGCCGTGCCTGCCGGGGCGATCGGCTCCGCTTCCGGTGGGCTGCTGCGAAACCATCCGATCCGCCTCGTCCCGCTGCGCCATCGTCATCCCCACGTTCTCGGGTGTGCCTGCCAAGTCTTGGTGCGCCACTCTACTGTTTGCCCATGGCCTCTTCGCGTTCGGTCGACCCCGGACAGTTACGTGCGGCGGTGCTGGCGATTTCCCCGTGGTTGCAGGGCGATGCGCCCGCTCCGGCGCGCCCGGAACTGGCCGCGGCGGTGCGCCTCTCGCTGCGCGCACTGGCGGCGGACGCGCCGGGCCGGACGGTCGAAGTCCGCGTGCCGCCCTTCGCCGCCGTGCAGTGCGTCGAGGGGCCGCGGCACACCCGCGGCACGCCGCCGAACGTGATCGAGACCGACCCGCGCACGTGGCTCGAACTGGCCACCGGGCAACTGGACTGGACCACGGCCGTGGCGGACGGCCGGGTGACCGCGTCGGGCACCCGGGCCGACCTGTCCCACTGGCTCCCGCTGCTCCGCCTTTGACGGCCGCGGGATGCGGGTTACGGCTTGCGGCCGACCCCGCCCGCGATGGTCCGCTGCGCGACGTTGAGCTCCTTGAGCCGCGGGCCGTCCGGCCACCAGTCCGCGCACCGGACCACGCCCGGGGGCACCATCTCGAGGCCGGGGAACAGCGCTTCGAGCTCCTTTTGGGTCCGGAACGTGCCGGACCCCATCGGGCTGTGCACGAAGAAGTCCTCCATGCGCCGCGCGGTCGCCGAGTCCTCGTTTTCGGGGTCGAAGAAGTGGCTGAGCCCGACGAAGGAGCCGGACGGCAGCGCGTCGACGTACTCCTTCATGATCTCGGCCGGCCGGTCGTGGTCGCCCTTGAAGTGGTGCAGGGTGCCCATCTGCAGGAGGACGAGCGGCTGGCTGAAGTCGATGTGCTGGCGGACGACCTCGTTCTCGAGGATCTTCTGCGGTTCGAAGATGTCTTCGGCGACGAAGTGGGTGTGCTCGTTCTCTTCGAGCAGCGCCCGTCCGTGTGCGAGGACAACCGGGTCGTTGTCGACGTAGACGACCTTGGTCTCCGGGTTGATCCGCTGGACGACCTGGTGGGTGTTCTCCGCCGTCGGCAGGCCGGAGCCGAGGTCGAGGAACTGGGTGATGCCGGTCTGGCCGGCGAGGAACCGGCAGACGCGGATGAGGAAGCCGCGGTTCTCGAACGCGAGGTCCTGGGCCTCCGGGGCGGCTTTCTGCACCTGCTGCAGGACCTGCCGGTCGATCTCGTAGTTGTCCTTGCCCAGCAGGAAGGCGTCGTAGACGCGCGCGATGCTCGCCCTGGTCGGGTCGACTCCGACGGGCACTCGTTCGGTCGTCGCGGCGTCCGGCATGGTGAACCTCGCAAGTTGTGTGTTGTAAGTCTCGTGCCCTACGTACAGTAGGACGGCGCGCGCACGGGGTAAACCGGGTCACCCCTTTGCGCAAGACGGCTCAACGTGTACTTTCGGTAGTCGGGCTAGGACCCCCTGGTGACGTGAGCGCGGAAGGGCCGGGAATGAACGCGGTGAACGCGTCCGCAGCTGAACAGAACATCGGCCCGACGGCACGCCGCATGATCCTGGGCTCGCAGCTTCGCCGGCTCCGTGAAGAGGCCGGCATCACCCGCCAGCAGGCCGGTTACAACATCCGCGGGTCCGAGTCGAAGATCAGCCGGCTGGAGCTGGGCCGCGTCGGGTTCAAGGAACGCGACGTCACCGACCTGCTGACGATGTACGGCGTCGACGACCCGAACGAGCGCCGCGCGTTCCTCGACATGGTCAAGCAGTCGAACGAGCCGGGCTGGTGGCGGCGCTTCGGCGACACCATGCCGAACTGGTTCACCGACCTCGTCGGCCTCGAAGAAGCCGCGGCGCGAATCCAGATCTGGGAGCCGCTCTACGTGTCGGGCCTGCTCCAGATCGAGCCGTACGCGCGGGCGATCTTCAGCCACGGCCGGTCGGAGATGGCCGATGAGCGGGTCGACCAGCTGGTCGCGCTCCGGATGCGGCGGCAGAAGATGTTCAGCAGGCCGGACGCCCCGCGCGTCTGGATGGTGCTCGACGAGTCGGTGCTCTACCGCCCGATCGGCGGGATGAAGGTCCTCAAGCAGCAGATCGAATACCTGCTCGAGATGAGCGCGCTGCCGCACGTGTCGATCCAAGTCCTGCCGTACACGCGCAGCGGCCTCTCCGCGGAGCACGCGTTTTCGCTGTTGCGGTTCGGCGAGCCGGAACTGCCGAACATCGCCTACGTCGAATACATGACCGGCGCGCACTACATCGAGAAGCGCGAAGAGATCGAGAAATACAGCCGCGCGCTGGACATGCTGGCGGTCGACGCGGAGACGCCCGAGCGGAGCCGGTCGATGCTCGGCAAGCGCCGCCAGGAGATCTAGTCACCCTCCGCCTCGCTCCGCAGGCTCGTCACCGCTCAGCTGAGCGGTGACGAACAGTAGCCATTGCGCCGTTCGTGGACCCTCTTCTCACCCGATAGGTTAACGGCAGTCTCGCAATTCTTACCGTCAGCGAACTTTGCAAGAAATTCTGCACGTGCATTTAACTTTGCAGTCACACGTGCTAGCCTCGAATACGCGGGCAGATGCACATGCATATGCATCGCCCTGGAGCTTTCCGCATCGAGAGGTGGGCACATGGCTGAGCGATTCGAGAACGGCATCCCGGCCGATCGGCTGTCCGGTGCCGAATGGCGCAAGGCGAGCTACAGCGGTGCATACGGCAACTGCGTCGAGGTCGCGCCGCTGTCCAGCGGGGAGATCGCGATGCGCAACTCGCGGTTCCCGACCGGCCCCGCGCTGGTGTACACGCGCGCGGAAATGGCGGCGTTCCTGGCGGGCGCGAAGGACGGTGAATTCGACGATGTCCTCGGCTGAGGCCGTCGCCCCCGTCTTCGACATCGAAACCGGACTGCAGGAGCTGGTGGCCCGCGGCTACCAGTTCGTCCACCCCGCCGACGAACGCGGTGAAGTCCTCGCGGTCGTCGGCGTGCGGGTGCACGACGACGTGGTGGACGTGGTCCGGCTCAACGCCGAGGACGACGTCGTGGCGACCAGGATGCCCGGCTCCGAAGAGAACATCTTCGAGCCGGAGCGGTGGCTGTGGCGCCGCCGCGGAGAAGGCGCGCAAGTGCTGACGGAGATCCTTTCGCTGCCGGATGCGTGTTAGCGATCCAGCCAAAAGCAGTAGCGGTACAGGCTTGCGGGCCCCGTCCGAAGTGGTCAGAACCACGCCGGGCGGGGCCTGACGCGTGTTCGAACCGTCTACACTGAAACCGGCCTGACCACGTCTTCCCAGGAGCTCCTCGGTGGTTTCCGACCCGCAAGTCGTGTCCGACCAGCCCGACCCGGAACCCCGTGAGGAGTGTGGCGTCTTCGGCGTCTGGGCTCCCGGGGAAGAAGTCGCGAAGCTGACCTACTACGGCCTCTACGCCCTGCAGCACCGGGGCCAGGAGGCCGCCGGAATCTCCGTCTCCGACGGCTCGCAGATCGTGGTCTTCAAGGACCTCGGCCTGGTCAGCCAGGTGTTCGACGAGCAGATCCTGCAGTCGCTGCAGGGGCACATCGCCGTCGGGCACTGCCGGTACTCGACCACCGGCGCCACCATCTGGGAGAACGCCCAGCCGATCTTCCGCACCACCGCGACCGGCAGCGGCCTCTCCTTCGCGCACAACGGCAACCTCGTGAACACCGCCGAGCTGCGCGAACGCACCCTCGCCGCGGGGCTCAAGCCGCACGCGGGCCTGACCGGCTCGTCGAGCGACTCCGACCTGATCTGCGGCCTGCTCGCCGCGAACGCCGCCGACAAGGGCATCGAGGCCGCGGCCATGGAGCTGCTGCCCACCCTGAAGGGCGCTTTCTGCCTGGTGTTCGCCGACGAGAACACGCTCTACGCGGCCCGCGACCCGCACGGCGTGCACCCCCTGGTGCTCGGCCGGCTCGAGCGCGGCTGGGTCGTCTCGAGCGAGACGGCGGGCCTCGACATCGTCGGCGCGTCCTTCGTCCGCGAGGTCGAGCCCGGTGAACTGATCGCCATCGACGCCGCGGGCCTGCGCTCGTCCCGGTTCGCGAACCCGGACCCCAAGGGCTGCGTCTTCGAGTACGTCTACCTCGCCCGCCCCGACACCACGATCGCCGGCCGCGGCGTGCACGCCACCCGCGTCGAGATCGGCCGCCGCCTCGCCTCCGAGCAGCCGGTCGAGGCCGACCTGGTGATGCCGGTGCCGGAGTCGGGCACCCCCGCCGCGATCGGCTACGCGCAGGGCTCCGGCATCCCCTACGGCACCGGCCTGGTGAAGAACGCCTACGTCGGGCGCACCTTCATCCAGCCGTCGCAGACCATCCGCCAGCTGGGCATCCGGCTCAAGCTGAACCCGCTGCGCGACGTCATCCGCGGCAAGCGCCTGGTCGTGGTGGACGACTCGATCGTCCGCGGCAACACCCAGCGCGCGCTCGTCCGGATGCTGCGCGAGGCCGGCGCGCTCGAGGTGCACGTCCGGATCGCGTCGCCGCCGGTGCGCTGGCCGTGCTTCTACGGCATCGACTTCGCCTCGCGGGCCGAGCTGGTCGCGAACGGCGTCGACCTCGACGGCATCCGGCGCTCGATCGGCGCCGACTCGCTGGGCTACATTTCCCTGGACGGCCTGGTCGCGGCGACGGAACAACCGAAGTCGCGGCTGTGCACGGCGTGCTTCTCGGGCGAGTACCCGATTCCGCTGCCGGAGGACGCGCTGATCGGGAAGCACCTGCTCGAAAGCCTCGACGCGGTCAATGGCGCGGCGACCCCCGTCAGTCCCGCCGGGTACGGTGCCGAAGACGCCGTCCGGCGTCCCTAGCAGTTCCTTCCAGTAGGGAGTCCTTCCACCGTGAGCGAGTCCACGAGCGCCACGTACGCCGCCGCCGGCGTCAGCATCGACGCCGGCGACCAAGCCGTCGAGCTGCTCAAGCCGCACGCCGAGCGGGCGACGCGGCCCGAGGTCATGGGTGGCGTCGGCGGTTTCGCCGGGCTCTTCTCCCTGAAGCTCGACAAGTGGAAGGAGCCGGTGCTCGCGTCGTCGACCGACGGCGTCGGCACGAAGATCGCGGTCGCGCAGGCGCTCGACAAGCACGACACCGTCGGCATCGACCTGGTCGCGATGGTGGTCGACGACCTGGTCGTGACCGGGGCCGAGCCGCTGTTCCTGCAGGACTACATCGCCGTCGGCAAGGTGCACCCGGAGAAGATCGCCGCGCTGGTCGGCGGCATCGCCGAGGGCTGCGTCCGGGCCGGCTGCGCGCTGCTCGGCGGCGAGACCGCCGAGCACCCGGGCATGATGGGCGAGCACGACTACGACATGTCGGCCACCGGCGTCGGCGTCGTCGAGGCGTCGCAGCTGCTCTCGCCGGAGAAGGTCCGTCCGGGTGACGTCGTGCTGGCCCTCGGTTCGTCGGGCCTGCACTCGAACGGCTACTCGCTGGCCCGGCACGTGCTGCTGGACATCGCCCGGATGCCGCTCGGCGGGTACGTCGAGGAGTTCAGCCGCACCCTCGGCGAGGAGATGCTGGAGCCGACGCGGATCTACGCGAAGGACTGCCTCGCCCTCGCCGCGGAGACCGAGGTCCGGACGTTCGCGCACATCACCGGCGGCGGCCTGGAGGCCAACCTCGCCCGGGTCATGCCGCGCGGCCTGGTCGCCCGGCTCGACCGCGGCACCTGGACGCCGGCGCCGGTGTTCGCGCTGATCGGCCAGCGCGGCAGGGTCGAGCGCGCCGAGCTGGAGAAGACGTTCAACATGGGGGTCGGCATGGTCGCGATCGTCGGCGCCGAAGACGTCGACCGGGCGCTGGCCATGCTGACCGCGCGGCACGTCCCGGCGTGGGTGCTGGGTGACGTCCAGCCCGCCGAAGACGTCGACGGCCCGCGCGCGGTGCTCTCGGGCGACCACCCGCGCTTCTGAAACGGACTTGATCGCGGCTGTCACACTGGTGTCATGGCGGCCGGAGACGTGGTGGTCGGCTCCCGGTTCACGATCCCGGGAGCCGAGCTGAACGAGCGCTTTTCGCGGTCGTCCGGCCCGGGCGGCCAGGGGGTCAACACCACGGATTCGCGGGTCGAGCTGTCGTTCGACGTCGCTGGTTCACCGTCGATCCCAGAGCACCTGCGGGACCGGGTGCTGGCCGGGCTCGGCGCCCGGCTGGTCGACGGCGTCCTGACGATCGCGGCCAGCGAACACCGCTCCCAGCTGCAGAACCGCGAAGCCGCGCGCGGCCGCCTGACGAACCTGCTGCTCGACGCGTCGGCCCCGCCCCCGGCGAAGCGGCGCCCCACGAAGCCTTCTCGCGGTTCGAAGGAGCGCCGCCTGGCGTCGAAGAAGCGCCGGAGCGACGTGAAACGAGGCCGCTCCGGCCGCTTGAACGACTAGCTCAGCGACAGGTGCACGCACTCGCCCGCCGGCCGGAAGCCGACGCGGGCGTAGACGTTTCCGATCCCCAGGTCACCGGGGGTCAGGAACGCCGTGTGCGCGCCGGCCTCGTGGACCTCGCGGGTGAGGTGCGCGGTGAGCGCCGCGGCGATCCCGCGGCCGCGGTACGGCTCGAGCACCGCGATCCCGGCGAGCTCGGTGGTGCCGTCGACGATTTCGAGCGCGAGCCCGCCGCCGACGACTGCCCCCGTTTCGACGTCCTCCGCCAGGAGATGCCGGACACCGGTGCCGGACTGGAGTTGCTCGACCTCGTCGTCACCGATGTCCGCGGGTTCGCCGAACGCCGTGTTCTGCGCCGACCGCATGCGCCGGAAGTCCTCGGCGGACTCCGGCACGCGCAGCCGGATCCCGGCCGGAGCCGGCTTGCCGACCCGCGCGGCCGGCGCGCACGTCATCAGCGGCACCCGCCGTTCGAGCTCGTACCCCGCTCCGACCAGCAGTTTCTCCAGGTCGGGTGCGACGTCGGTGAAGTACTCCAGCCGCGGGAGCAGGTCCCGCCGCCGGTAGGCCGCGGTCAAAGCGTCGATCTCGGCCGCCGTCGGCTTCGCGCCGTCTTCCGGGATCGCGTAGTTGAGCATCGGGTGGGGCGTGCCCGGCGAGTAGGTCGCGAGGAACGGGCCGACCTGCTCGGTCTCGCGGCCGCGCGGCGCCGTCGTGCGGACATAGGTCTGAATGGCGGACATTGCTGGGTGAGAGCCTTTCGAGAGAGCACGTCAAGGAACCGCAGCCCTCGGAACGGGCGTACGGGGCGGGGCGCTGGGCGTCGGGCCTAGCGGAGGCCGACGCCGGAGACGGCGCCAGGCATAGGCAGTCATTCCTTGAAGTCGAAACGGGCTCTCCGAAGCCATGATCGCACGGCCGGCAACCGGATTTACCGGCGTTCCGGGTGCGCGATGGCCGCGTAGCGCGTGTCCCAGACCGATCTCGGCCTCCGCAGCCTGAGCGTCGGAGCTTCGGAGATCGTGCGGCGCGGCAGCGGGATCGCCACCGGCACCCGTGGCGCCGTGGCCGCTGAGCGCCGCGGTGACGTCGGCACCGGGCACGAGGTCCAGCCTGCTCCCGGCCGAGCCGCTCACGGGCATCGTGACCAGGCAAAAACCAGGAAAACGACGAGTAAGGCAGCACAGTCGCCCATCCTCCGGCGGCGCCGTTTGTCCTGCCGTGGTTCGGTCAGGAGACACACTGTCCACAGTGGAGCCTGTGGACAACCCTGTGGATGAATTTGCCGGGAAAGTGTGAAGGCGTTGCGCTGCAACGAAAAGGCGTGCGGTGACCCTGTGTACTACTTCGCGGCCAGTGCGCGCGCCTGCTCGAGCAAACGCTGAAGGTGCAGACCTCGCCGGACGTCGCACGGGTGCGTCGTCGTGCCACTCGCGATCATCGCCGCGAAATCGTCCAGCAGTGCGGTGTAGGACTCCTGCGCGGAGCCCGGTTTGCGCCCGAGCGTCCGGTAACCGTGCTCTCCCCAGACCGCGACTTCGACGACGGTCGGCTGCACCGGCAGCCGCAGCGAGAGCGTGGCCGTGCTGACCACGCCGCCGTCGTGCGCCAGCATCAGGTGCCAGAGGTCGCCGGGGCTCTGCCGGGCCGCCACCACCTCGCTGATCGGGCCGAGTGCGGCGTCGAGCATGTCGAGGGCGTGCGGGCCGATGTCGAACAGCGCGCCGCCGTCCTCCTGCCGCCACTCCGAGGCGGCGTACTGGCCGCCGAGCAGCGAGCCGGACAGCCAGCGCGCACCGCCGCCCGCCCAGCCGCCCGCCTGGGCGAGCCCGGCGAGCCACTCCTGGGTCTGCGTCGAATAACGCAAGGTCAGCACCACGAGCGCGGCTACGTCGGCGGCCGCGACCGCGTCGGCCAGCCGTCGCGCGCCGTCGAGGTCGGCGGCGATCGGCTTCTCCAGGATCAGGTGCTTCCCGGCCTCGGCAGCGCGCACGCCCAGCTCGGCCTGAATCGACGGCGGAACGGCGAACGCGACCGCGTCCACCTGCTCGAACAGCTCCTCGACGCTGCCGGCGGCGACCGCGCAGTGCGTCTCCGCAAGCGTTTGCGCCGCCTCCGGCCGCCGGGCCCAGACCGCGGTCAGCGCCGTGCCGGGGTGATCGGCCAGTCCGGGCGCGTGGATCGTCGTCGCCCACGGGCCGGCGCCGATCAGGCCGACGCGCAGCTGTCCGTCCGCGATGAGCTGTCCCACGGCCCGCAGTCTAGGTGTGTCCCGCGTCGCTCCGGAACCGCACCTGCGCCGGGTGCCGACGTGGTTAAAGTGCCTGCATGATCGCCGCCCGCCTGTCCCGGCTCGCCACCGTCTTCGCCGTGCTGCTCGGCGCCGGCTTCATCGGGGCCGCGCCCGCTTCGGCGACGGGCACCGGCGGGGCCTGCCCGGAGGGTGGCGGCGTGACGGTGGTCGTCGATTTCGGCGACCTGGGGCCGCAGTCGCTGGTCCGCTGCGCCGCGGGGACGCCCGCGAACGGCATCGCCGCTCTGCAGGAGGCCGGGATCGAGGTGGCCGGCTCGCAGAAGTACGGCCTTGCCGTGGCCTGCCGGCTCAACGGCCAGCCGGGGCCCGAGGTCGAGTCGTGCGCGGGGATGCCGTCGGCGACGGCGTACTGGAGCTATTGGCACGCCTCCGCCGGAGGCAGCTGGACGTCGAGCCAGGAGGGCGCCCAGACGGCCAAGCCGGCGCCCGGTGGGTTCGAAGGGTGGGCGTTCGCGCGCACGAAGTCGGCGAACGACCTGCCGGCGCCGCCGCGCGTGCCGCCGGTCCGGCAGACCGGGACGGCTGTCCCGGACGTCTCGAAGGCCGGCGACATCGAATTCCCGTGGGGCTTCGTGATCGGCGTCGCGGTGCTCCTGGTGCTCGGGGCCGCCGGGGTCTACCTCTCGTCGCGCCGACGTCGCCGGCGTGACCAGTAGGGCGCTGCACCCCGGCGCCTGGTGGGCCTGGGCGCTCGCGCTGGCCGTCGCCGCGAGCCGGACGACGAACCCGCTGCTGCTCGGCCTGATCATCGCCGTCGCCGGGTTCGTCGTCGTGAACCGGCGGAGTGACGCGCCCTGGGCGCTGGCGTTCCGGCTGTACGTCTACGTCGGCGCGATGATCGTCGTCTCGCGCGTGCTGTTCCGGATCCTGATCGGCGGCGAAGACGGCGGCCACGTGCTGTTCACGCTGCCGGGGATCCCGCTCGCCGCCGGGTTGTCCCTGTTCGGGTCCGTGTCGGCGGAGGCGCTGCTCGGCGGCTTCTACGACGGCCTGCGGCTGGCGACGATGGTCGTCTGCGTCGGCGCGGCGAACGCCCTGGCGAACCCGAAACGCCTGCTCAAGGCGGTCCCGGGGGCGTTGTACGAGGTGGGCACGGCGGTGACGGTGGCGCTGACGGTCGCCCCGCAGCTCGTCGAGAGCGTGCAGCGGGTGCGGCGGGCGCGCCGGCTGCGGGCGGGGCGGACTCGCGGGCTGCGGGCGGTGAAGGGCATCGTGGTGCCGGTGCTGGAGGACGCGATGGACCGGTCCCTGCGGCTGGCGGCCGCGATGGACTCCCGGGGCTACGGCCGCCGGGCCTACCTGAGCGGCGGCCTGCGGGCGCTGATCGCTTCCTGCGTGCTGGCCGGGCTGGCCGGCGTGTGCGCCGGCGTCTACGGCGTGCTCGACGGGACGTCGTCCTGGCTCGGGGTGCCGATGCTGGCGGTCGGGCTGGTCGTGGCCGTCGCCGGCTTCGTCCTCGGCGGGCGGCGGGTGCGGCGGACGGCGTACCGGCCCGACCCGTGGCGGTGGCCGGAGACGCTGGTCGTCGCGGCCGGCGTCGGGGCGTGCGCGCTGCTGTTCGCGACCGCCCGGATCGACGCGGGCCGGTTGTTCCCGTCGCTGAGCCCGCTGCGCTGGCCGGAGGTTTCCTGGGTGCACGTGGTGTCCGTGCTGGTCGCGGTGCTGCCGGCGTTCGTTTCGCCCCCGGTTCCGGAGGTCGGCCGATGATCGAGCTTTCGCGGGTCACGGTGACCTACCCGGACGCCTCGCGGCCGGTGCTGTCGGACGTGTCGCTGCTGGTCGAAGAGGGCGAGTTGTGCCTGGTCGCGGGGCCGACGGGGGCGGGCAAGTCGACGTTCCTCGGCGTGCTCAACGGGCTCGTCCCGCACTTCACCGGCGGCCGGCTTTCCGGCCGGGTCGTCGTCTCCGGCCTGGACACGGCCCGGTACCCGCCCCGGGAACTGGCTTCGGTCGTCGGCGTCGTCGGGCAGGACCCGCTCGCGGGCTTCGTGACGGACACCGTCGAGGAGGAGCTCGCGTATGCGATGGAGCAGCTCGCGGTGCCGCCGGACGTCATGCGCAAGCGCGTCGAGGAAACCCTGGACCTGCTGGGCATCGCGGAGCTGCGCAACCGTCCACTCCGGACACTCTCGGGCGGCCAGCAGCAGCGCGTGGCGATCGGTTCG
This sequence comes from Amycolatopsis sp. NPDC024027, assembly GCF_040638975.1. Taxonomy (NCBI): domain Bacteria; kingdom Bacillati; phylum Actinomycetota; class Actinomycetes; order Pseudonocardiales; family Pseudonocardiaceae; genus Amycolatopsis; species Amycolatopsis sp. NPDC024027. The sequence goes on along the minus strand of NZ_JBEZYY010000002.1, from coordinate 139,521 downwards.
GTGCTGACGGCCCACCCGGCCGTCGTGGTACTGGACGAGCCGACGTCGGCGCTGGACCCGACGGCGGCCGAGGACGTCCTCGCGGCGATCACCCGGCTCGTGCACGACCTGGGGACGACGGTGATCGTCGCGGAGCACCGGATGGAGCGGGTGGCCCAGTACGCGGACCGGCTGCTGTACCTGCCGGGCGACGGCTCGGTGCGCTCCGGACCGCCGGCCGAAATCTTGGCGACGTCGTCGATCGCCCCGCCGATCGCCGAGCTGGGGCGGCTCGCGGGCTGGTCGCCGCTGCCGCTGTCGGTGCGGGACGCGCGGCGGGTCGCGGGGCCGTTGCGCGCCCGGCTCGCACCGAGTCTTCAGCCGAGTCGTCGAAAACTGTCGGTGGTGGGTCGTAGCCTGTCGGTGACCGGTTCGGCACTGGATGTGCGAGGGGTGGTGGTCCGATACGGAGATGTCCTGGCGGTGCGCGGGGTGGACCTGCGCGTCGGACCGGGCGAGGTGGTCGCGCTGATGGGACGCAACGGCTCCGGCAAGTCGTCGCTTCTCTGGGCGGTGCAGGGCAGCGGACCGAGGTCGGCGGGGAAGGTCGACGTCGGTGGAGCGGACCCGGCAGCGCTCAAGCCACGAGTGGCCCGTCAGCGCGTGGGCCTGGTCCCGCAGACCCCGGCCGACCTGCTGTACCTCGAATCGGTGGACGCCGAGTGCGCACAGGCGGACACCGAGTCGGAGGTCCCGGCGGGAACGGCCCGGGCCCTGCTGGACAGGCTCGCCCCCGGAATCGCCGGTGAAGCGCACCCCGGCGACCTTTCGGAAGGGCAGCGACTGGCATTGGTGCTGGCGATCCAGCTGGCGTCGGCCCCACCGCTGGTCCTGCTCGACGAGCCCACGCGCGGCCTGGACTACCACGCGAAACGGCGCTTCGCGTCGGCCCTGCGAGAGCTGGCCTCGCAGGGCCACGCGGTAGTGCTGGCGACGCACGACGTCGAGTTCGTGGCGACGGTCGCCGACCGCGTGGTGGTCATGGCCGAGGGCGAGGTGGTAGCGGACGGCCCGACGAAGGAGGTGATCGTCGCCTCGCCGGCGTTCGCCCCGCAGGTGGCGAAGATCCTGGCCCCGCAGCAGTGGCTGACGGTGGACGAGGTAGCGGAAGCGCTGGCATGAGCACGAGGAGGGGGTGGGTGGGGCGGGGGGGGCGGGGGCGGGGAGCCGAAGCACACGAGCGCACTCGGCCACCCGCAGGCGTGCAGTTGCCCGCAGGTGCGACCGCTTCGCCGCTGGTCCGTGGTGTGTGGGTGGTGGCTGCTCGCAGGTGTGCGGCTGCTTGGCTGCCGGCTCGCGGTCCGTGGTTGGAGGTTGCGCGCAGGTGTGCGGCTGCTTTGCCGCCGGCTCGCGGTCCGTGGTCGGTGGCTGCCCGCAGGTCTGCAGCCGCTTCGCCGCTGGCCCGCGGTGTGTGGTTGATGGTTGTTCGCAGGTGTGCGACTGCTTCGCCGTCGGCCTGCGGTGCGCGGCTGGTGGCTGCCCGCAGGTCCGCGACCGCTTCGCTGCCGGCCTGCGGTGCGTGGTTGGCGGCCGCTCGCAGGGGCGCAAGCATCTTCGATGCTCGCCGTGCCGGCTTTCGCGGCCGCCCGCAGGCGCGCGAACGGTCGAGCACTGGTCTGCGGGCTGCGGCCTGCCTCAGAGCGGCGGCGGTGACACCGCCATGACCGACTTCCTCGGCCCACCGCCCCGCGCTGTCCGCCTGACTCCGCGGCCCGCCCTGGTGCTCACCGTCGCGAGCCTCCTCGGGCTGGCCATGTTCTGCTGGCCTCTGCTCACCCACCCGCAGCCGACCGCGGCCGCGCACACCGCGGATGCGCCCTTCGTCTTCATGGCGACCCTGCCGGTGCTCATCCTGGTCGTGCTCGCCGAACTGTCCCGCGGGGGCATCGATGCCAAGGCGCTCGCTCTCCTGGGCGTGCTCTCGGCCGTCAACGCCGGGCTCCGGCCACTCGGCGCGGGCACCGGCGGCATCGAGCTGGTCTTCTTCCTGCTCGTGCTCGCCGGCCGCGTCTTCGGGCCCGGCTTCGGGTTCGTGCTCGGCTCGACGTCGCTGTTCACGAGTGCACTGCTCACCGCCGGGGTCGGGCCGTGGCTGCCGTTCCAGATGCTCGCGTCGTCGCTGGTCGGGCTCGGGGCCGGGCTGCTCCCGCGGAAACCGCGCGGGAAAGCCGAGATCGCCTTGCTCGTCGGCTACGGCGTCTTCGCGGCCTACTTCTTCGGGCTGCTGATGAGCCTGTGGTCGTGGCCGTTCCTCGCCGGTGACTCCGTGCAGCTCGGATTCGTGCCCGGTGCGCCGCTGACGGAGAACCTGCACCGGTTCGCCGTCTACACCGTCCTGACGTCGACCCTCGGCTGGGACACCGGCCGCGCGATCACCAACGCTGTCGCGATCGTCCTGCTCGGGCCGGCCGTCCTGGGCGTCCTGCGACGCGCCGCCAGGCGGGCCGCCTTCGAGGCGCCCGTGACCTTCGGTCAGCCGTAGGAGTAGAAGCCGCGGCCGGTCTTCTTGCCGAGGAGGCCCGCGTCCACCATGCGCAGCAGCAGCGGCGGCGACGAGTACAGCGGCTCCTTGAACTCCGCGTACATCGAGTCCGCGATGGCCTTGATCGTGTCCAGCCCGATCAGGTCGGACAGCCGCAGCGGGCCCATCGGGTGGGCCGTGCCCAGCTCCATACCGCGGTCGATGTCCTCGGCCGACGCGAAGCCAGACTCGATCATCCGGATCGCCGAGAGCAGGTACGGCACCAGCAGGGAGTTCACGATGAACCCGGCGCGGTCCTGCGAGCGGATCACGGTCTTGCCCAGCGCCGTCGTCGCGTGCTCCTCCGCGCGGCGGGCGGTCTCCTCGCTGGTCAGCAGCGAGGGCACCAGCTCCACCAGCGGCAGCACCGGCACCGGGTTGAAGAAGTGGATGCCGACCACCTGCTGCGGCCGGCTCGTCGCCATGCCCAGCTTCATGATCGGGATCGACGACGTGTTGGACGCGAACAGCGCGTCCTCGGCCTCGACGATCTTGTCCAGCTGGCGGAAGACGTCGACCTTCGCCTGCTCCTGCTCGAGGATCGCCTCGATGATCAGGTCGCGGTCGGCGAACTCGGCGATGTCCGTGGTGAACCGGAGCCTGGCGAGCGCCGCGTCGGCGTCCTCGGTGGTCAGCTTGCCGCTCTTGACGCCGCGTTGCAGCGACTTCTCGATGCGTGCCCGGCCGGCGTCGAGCGCCGGCTGGTTCACCTCGGTGATCACGACGTCCAATCCGGACCGCGCGTGCACCTCGGCGATGCCGGACCCCATGAGGCCCGCCCCGACGACTCCAACCCGACTTACCACCGGTTCACTCCTTCATCGCTTCGCAGCCCGCGCGCCTCATCCGGGCAACACTCGCCCGGACAACACTGTGGACGCGATTGTGGGCAGCACGCGACGCGCGAGGGCGTTCGCCGGAAGTGTCCCGGCTACGCCCTCGCGCGGTTACGCGTGCTCAACGACGGTAATCGTCATACCCGTCGTCGTACGGGTCTTGATCATCGCTGTCGGACTCCTCGTGGTGGACACTGGAGGAGTTACTCGACAGCTCGCGCTGCAAAGCATCGAAGTCGGTCTCGTGCGAGCTGTACTTGAGCTCACGCGCCACCTTCGTCTGCTTGGCCTTAGCCCGGCCGCGCCCCATGGCTCGACCCCCTCGCACAGGGGCGGGGCGGCCGGGGGAATCGGCGGCCCCGCATCGTCTCGACAATTATTTCCTGCTCACACCGTACCGTGTCCGGGGGGTTGGATGCGACGTGGCACGGTGTGCCGGTCGCGACAGTGTTCGGCGGACACCGGTTACCGGCCGGTCGGTGGCGATCGGCGCAGGTAGACGTGCCACGATCTACCCGTGCTTCGTCCCTTCGTGGCTTACCTGCGGGTGTACGAACCCCTGCTCGCCCTGGGCGATCCGCCGGACGAGCGGCTGCGTGCGGCCGTCGCCGCGGCCAAGCTGCGGCGGACGGACGCGGGCGCGCGCGAGCAGGCCATGTGGCTCAGGTCACAGGTGGCCGCGCCGCGGCGGCTGCTGCCCGCCGAGCTCGCCGACGGCCGTCCGGCGCCGAGCCTGCTGACCGACGTCCTGGTGCTCGATCCCGGCGAAGTGCCGGGTGGCAAGGCCGAGCACGGCCCGCTCGTCTGCCCGCTGGAGCTGCGGGCCCGCGCGGCGGCCGCGCTGGTCACCTTCCTCGGTGACGCGCACCCGGCGCTGAAGAACGTCGTCCTCGAGGAGGGCGGCTTCACCCAGGAGACGATCCGGGCCCGGACGAAGTCGGCGATGGTGGACCTGAGCACGTCGGCGGCGCACACGTTGTCGACGACCTGGACCGTCCCGCTGCCGTGGTTCGTGCTGGTCGAGCCGGAGGAGCGGCGCCTGGTGCTCGGCGACGGCCGGACCGACCCCCGGCGCGAGCTGTCCTGGCGGGCGACCCTCGCCGACGCGCAGCACCGCGCCCGCGAGGCCGGCGAGCTGCTGGAGCAGACCTTCGGCGACTCCGGACCGGGCCGCGTGCTGTTCGAGACGCGCCGCTGGCTGGACAACTTCCACGCGGACTCGGTGGTCGAGCTCGACTACGGCGGCCTGGTGCAGCTGTTCACGGACCCGGTCCTGGAAGCCGACAACACGGCCGACGAGGTCCACGACATCCTGGACGCCCTGCGTTCGGGCAACGTGGAGGAGCTGGCCGAACTGTTCTCGGACCTGCGGGAGTTCTGGGGCGACGTGGCCGCCCGCGAACGCGCCAACTAGCCCGCGAACGCGCCAACCAGTGGACAACCCGACGGCCCGGCGGCGTTCCGCCCCGAGACTGTCGGTGCCTCCCGCTAGCGTGGAAATCGGGGGCTGCTCAGCCACGGCCGCCGGCGTCCGTCAGCGCAGCTCAGGCACCCGGATCTCGCCCACCGCACGCCCGCCGCCCGACACGATCGGCCGCGCCAGCTCCTCGAGCCCGGAGACGTCCGCCCCGAGGTACCGCAGCGCCTCCACCGCCAGCGGCGCGCAAGCCCGTTTCGCGCCGTCGTCCAGCTTCATCGCCACCGCGAACCCGTCCGGCAGTGCGAACGCCTGGACCCCTTCCGCGCCGGCCTTCGCGACCAGACCCTCCACACCGGACATCAGCGTCGTGTCCTCGCGGCCGGTCCCCGCCACCAGCCACGGGTGCGCTCGCATCGCCGAAGCGACCGCCGCCGAAGAGCCCTCGGAAGCACCGGCGATCCGGCCGAAAGCCCGAGCCAGCCCCGTCAGGGAGAACGCGAACAGCGGCGCACCACAGCCGTCGACACCCGTGTGGGCGATCGGCTCGCCGGTCAGCTCCGCGACACAAGACGCGATCGCCTGCTGAAGGGGATGGTCCGGCGCGGCGTACCCGGCCGCCGGCCAGCCGGCCCGGACGCACGTCGTCAGCATCGCCGTGTGCTTGCCCGAGCAGTTCATCATCACCCGGCGCGGCTCGGCCGCGTCGCGCATGCTCGGCACGTGGAGGGGGAAGTCCGGCGGGCACGCCAGGTCGTCTTCGCGCAGGCCGGCCGCCTCCAGCAGCTCCAGCACCCGCTTCACGTGCCCGGGCTCACCCGAGTGGGACGCGCACGCCAGCGCCAGGGCCTCGCCTGTGAAGTCCAGGCCCGCGCGCAGCATGCCGGCCGCCTGCAGCGGCTTGTTCGACGACCGCGGGTACACCGGCGAGACCACGTCTCCCAGGGCCAGCCGAACAGAACCTTCCGGGCCCGTGATCACGAGGGCGCCCCTGTGGACGCTTTCGACGAAGCCGGAGCGGACGACTTCGGCGAGCACGGGGTTGGTCACTCGCCGCGGCCGCCCTCGTTCTCCAGCAGCTCGTCCACTGTGGCCGATCCCTGCTGGTAGCGGCGGGCGATCTCCGCGTTCAGCGTGTCCATCACGCCTTGGACCTCGCGGCGGAACGACGACACCGACAGCTCTTCGCGCGCGTACGTGTCCAAAGCGGAGGCGAGCTTCTCGTCCGAGAGGGACCCGACGTCGGTCAGGTCCGTGTCGCCGATCAGGGCCTCCGCGTGCCGGCGGTGCTCACCGGCGCGGGACGGCTCCAGCTGCTGGTGCCGCCCCGAACCCGCCGCCGGGCCCAGTGCGTTGTCGGCGAGGATCGTCGCCAGCTGGTCGACGATGCTCGCTTCGCCGCCGGAACTGCGCCGCGCCTGTTCCGCGCGCACGATGTCGATCCGGGCGTGCAGGAGACGGCGCAGGTAGGACAGGTCGGTCTCTTCTTGTGCGGCTTCGTCGCGCCGCTCGCGCAGCACCTTCAGCGGCAGTTCACCCAGGCCGCTGAGGTACCCCGGGCCGAGCACGCGGTCGATCCGCCGCCTGCCGCCGGGCCGCACTTCGATCACAGCGCAGTTTATCCCGGTTGAGCGTGATCTCGCTGTCAGGGGCTTTCGTTCAGCCACGGAGTTGCGCTGCGGCCGCGCGGCCCGGTGCCGGCTGTTCCGAGGGCACGGAGTCGGGGTCGATCGCCGCCTGGACGAGGTGGTCCTCCGAGCCCGCCAGCAGTTCCGCGGCCACCGGCGTCGACCGCTTGACCAGCGCCAACGCGATCGGGCCGAGTTCGTGGTGCTGGATCACCGTGCCGATCCGGCCGACCGTGCGGCCGTCCAGCAGCACCGGGTCGCCGGTTTCCGGGGTGACCTCGGGCGATCCGTCGAGGTGCAGCAGGAGCAGGTTCCGCGGCGGCCGTCCCACGTTGTGGACTTTCGACACCGTCTCCTGGCCGCGGTAGCAGCCCTTCGCGACGTGCGCGGCCGAGCCGACCCAGCCCACTTCGGCCGGGATCGTGCGGTTGTCGGTGTCGACGCCCAGCCGCGGGCGCACGGACTCGACGCGCAGCGCGTCGAACACCCAGCTCCCCGCCGCCCGCGCGCCCGCGTCGGTGAGCCGCTTCCACCAGTCCACCAGCGCCTCGCGCGGCACCGCCAGGTCGACGCTCGACCGGCCGGGCCACGGCATCCGGCGCGCGAACCCGCCACCCGGCAGCGCCGCCACCGCGTACGGCTCCGGGCCGACTTCGGCGCCGGCCGTGCTCAGCACGCGCTCGGCGTCCGGGCCGAGCACGGTGAGCAGCGCGAGCTCGCCGGTCGCGTCCCGGATGTCCACCTTGGACCAGAACTTCATCGCCTCGAGGTACTCGCGCAGCGTCTGCGGGCCGCCCTTGGGCAGTGCGCTCGTCACGCTCGGGCCCGGGTCGGTGTCGAGGTACACCGTGCCGTCGAGGTGCGCCAGCACCATGTGCGTCTCCACGCGGCCCTGGCTGTCGAGGACGAGCGCCTCGGTGCCGGAGCCCTCGGCGAGCTCGGTCACGTGCTGGGAGATGACCAGGTGCAGCCACGACAGCCGCTCTTCGCCGGTCACGGCGAGGAACTCGCGGTGCGACCGGTCGATCACGACCACGCTGCGCGAGGCCGTGCGCTGCTCCGCGAACGGGTCCCCCCAGTGCCAGGGCACTCCGGCCTCGGGGTGCGCAGGGTCCGAGTCGGGGGCGGGGATCGATCCGGGCACGTCCAGCAGCGGCGAGCGGTACGGCATACCGCCCAGCCTAGGTGAGTACCGTGTCCGCATGCGCGTGCTCGTCTTCCTGGACGGAACCCCGGCCGACCCCGACGTCGCCCAGATCAAGGTCGACGACCTCGGGCTGACGCGCGGCGACGGCGTCTTCGAGACGATCCTCGTCGTCGACGGCCGGCCCCGGGAGCTGCGGCCGCACCTGGAGCGGCTGGCCCGTTCGGCCGCCATGCTCGACCTGCCCGAGCCCGATCTCGGGGCCTGGGAGCGGGTCGTTTCGCTGGTGCTCGAAAGATGGACCGGCGGGGCGGAAATGGTGCTGAAACTGGTGTACACGCGGGGATCCGACGGCGACCCGGCCGCGGTGCCGACCGGCTTCGCGCTCGGTTCGGAGATCCCGCCGTCGATCATCAAGGCCCGCGCCGGAGGCGTCGCCGCGATCACCCTCGAACGCGGTTTCCCGCCGGATCTCGCCGAGCGCGCGCCGTGGCTGCTGCTCGGGGCGAAGCCGTTGTCGTACGCGGTGAACATGGCCGCGGTGCGGGAGGCGGGCCGCCGCGGTGCCGAGGATGTGATTTTCACCGCGGCCGACGGATCGGTGTTCGAAGGGCCGACGTCGACCGTCGTGCTCGCGAAGGGGCGGACGCTCTACACACCGCCGTCGAGCATCGGGATCCTGCCGGGCACCACCCAGGCCGCGGTGTTCCGCGGCGCCGAGAAGGCGGGCTGGGCGGTCAAGGTGGAGCCGCTGACCGTGCGCGACCTGGTCGAGGGCGACGGCGTTTTCATGGCCTCCAGCGTCCGCAAGCTGACCCGGGTGCACACGCTCGACGGCGAGCGGCTGCCCGATTCCGAAGCGGTGTACGCCGAGCTCGTCGCGGCCTACGAAGCCGAATACGCCTGACCCTGGGTGATCCGGACGACGGCGGGGGCGACCTCTTCGGCGCGGTAGGCGGCGATCTTGTGGTGGCCGTCGATGATCAGCTCGCGTTCGCCGCCGGCCAGCACCACCGCGACCGGCCGGTGCCCGGTGCGGATGGCCGTGCGGTAGTAGCCGACGCGGGCCTCGTCCGACGGCGGCCAGGCGTCGGTCGGCGTGAGCTCCTGGTCCGCGGGCACCCGTTCCGGGCCGCTGACCCGGTAGTCGCCGTCGACGAGCAGGTCGAGGACCGGTCCGAGCGTGGCGGCCAGCGGACGGCGCAGCTGACCGGTGGCCAGCGCGATCCGCAGCGACTGCGGCAGCTCCGCCCGTGCCCGCGCGTTCACGTCGAGGAAACCCGTGCCACCGCTGATCGTCACCTGTTCCACGCTTATGAGGACGGGCGACGGCGCGACATGGTTCCGGCCCCTACCCGGACGGGTGCACCGGGTGATCGGGGTCTCACCCGCGCGGCGGTACGCCTTGCTCAGGACGGCCGGAACCGGATTCGGGTACCCGGCCGAGCCTGCGCGAGGGCGCTCAGCGCGGCCGTCTTGACGACGGCGGCGACGGGGTAGCCGCCGGTGGTCGGGTGGTCGGCGAGGAACACCACCGGCAGCCCGCGCGGCGGCACCTGGATCGCGCCGGTGACGACGCCTTCGCTGGGCAGCTCGCCGTCGACGGCCCGGCGCAGCGGCGTCCCGTCCAGGCGCAGGCCGACGCGGTTCGACTCGGCCGTGACCGTCCACCCCGCCGAGAGGCCGCCGGCCGGGTCGTCGATCCAGTCGTCGCGCGGGCCGAGCGTCACGGGCACCACGAGCTCGCCCGGCGCCCGGACCGGCACGACGACGTCGGCGCCCGCGGGGATGCCGGGCTCGCCGAGCGGAAGGACGTCTCCGGCGCGCAAGGGCGGCGGCCCGATGCCGGACAGGACGTCCCGGGACCGGCTGCCCAGCACCGGCTCCACCGCGATGCCGCCGGAGACGGCCAGGTAGCAGCGCAGGCCCGTCGAAGGCGTGCCCAGCGCCAGTGTCTGGCCCGCGCGAACCGCCAGCGGCGCGTGGGAGCCGGAGGGCCGGCCGTCGACCCGGACGTCGACCGCCGGGCCGGTGACCGCGGCCGTCACCGCGGCCGTGAACCGCACGGACAGCCCGCCGAGCAGGGCTTCGATCCCGGCGGCGTCCTCGGGATTGCCGACGAGCCGGTTCGCCAGGCGCAGCGACGCGGTGTCGAGGGCCCCCGAAGGCGCCACCCCCAGGTGGGCGTAGCCGGGCCGGCCCCGGTCCTCGACCAGCGCGTACCGCCCCGGGTCGAGCACCTCCAGGCTCCTCACCGGACGCTCCGGAAGCGGACGCGATCCCCCGGTGCGAACAACGCGGGCGGGTCCGCGTGGGGGTCGAACAGCGTCGCCGACGTGTGCCCGAGCAGCCGCCAGCCGCCGGGCGACTCGCGCGGGTAGACGCCGGTGAACTCGCCGGCGAGCCCGACCGACCCGGCCGGCACGCGGGTCCGTGGCGACTCCAGGCGAGGCTGCCGAAGCTGCGGGGGAAGCCCGGTCAGGTAGCCGAAACCGGGGGCGAACCCGGTGAACGCGACGGTGTAGCCGGCCTCGGTGTGCATCGAGACGACGGCGTCGGGCGAAACTCCGGCGTCGGCGGCGATCAGGGCCAGGTCCTCGCCGTCGTAGCGGACGTCGAGGGTCACTTCCCGGGGCTCGCCCGCGGGCGGGTGCGCGAGGTCGGCGTCTTCGAGCAGGGCCCGCACGGCCGCCACCCCGCCGACGACGAGCAGGCTGCGCGCGCCCGGCACGAGATCGACGACTCCGGGCGGGCGCGCGGCCAGCACGGTGGCGTGGGCGGCCCGCATCCGGTCCAGCGAATCGCAGTCGAGCAGGGCGGCGTCCTCGCCACACCGCCGCCAGCGCACGGCGTCAGCCGACGACGCGGTGCAGCAGCGCCGAGGTGTGCGGCTGCATCTCCTGGCCCATCATCGCCCGCTCCTCGACGTAACCGAGGGAGCCTTCGATCAGGCCGTACAGGCGCTGGGCCGCGGTGACGTCCTTGGCCGTGGCCGTGCGGATCACCGCGTCCGTGCCGAGCTCCCACGACGTCTGGTTGCGCGGCTTGCCGTAGTACAGCTCGACGATGCCGGTGTTGTGCGTGAGCAGCAGCTCGATCGTGTCGTCCTCCTGCGGCCGCCAGAACCCGGACTCGCGGGCGGCCGGGCGGATGACGTTGCCGTCGTCGTCCAGCAGCCACGCACGGGACTCGTGGATCAGGAACGGGCGGCCGTCGTGGGAGATCGTCAGCTGCTGCGCGAACTTGCGGGGGCCGTCGATGGTCGGGTAGCCGACCTCGCCCTCACCGCGCCACACGCCGACGAGCGGCAGCAGCGCGAGACAGGCGTCGTTGAGGTTCGGCCCCTCGCGCAGGTTCGCGGTGTCATTGGGGATGGGCAGGTCGTCCCAGAGCGGGAGGTTGCGGGCACGGGTGCTCTCCGCGCGCCTCTCCGCTGCCACGATGGCTTCGTCGCCGCTTGCGGTCATGGGTCAGCGCTGGTCCGCGTACAGCCGGTAGACGACGTACACGGCGAACCAGGTGATGGCCACGCCGGCGAGGACCAGCAAGGTCGTAAACAGAGCTTCCACGGCAGGCAGCTTAGTCCGTCCGGCCCCGCGCGGCCCTGCGCAGGGTCGCCGCGGTGAGGACAGTCACCCGCCCGGAAACGCCGTGAGGGCCTTCCCGCCGCGGCAGGAAGGCCCTCACGAGCGAGAAACTCAGGCGACCGAGATGGCCAGCTGGTGCACGCCGGGGCCTTCGGCGGTGACCGAGGCTTCGCCGTTGCCGGAGCGGTGCAGCGCGCGCACCGTCCACTCGCCCGGCGCCGCGTAGAAGCGGAAGTCGCCGTCGGCCGACGAGACGACCTCGCCGGTGAAGTCGCCGCCGCCGTCCAGGAGCCGGACGAACGCGCCGCCGACCGGCCCGTTCGCACCCGTCACCTTGCCGGCCAGCACGACCTGGCCGCGCGTGTCGTAGTCCGCCGGCGTGGCCTCCTGGACCGGTGCGCCGCAGCTGTCGTCAACCGCCATCACTTGGCTCCCAACTCGACCGGCACGCCGACGAGCGAGCCGTATTCCGTCCATGAACCGTCGTAGTTCTTCACGTCCTCGTAGCCCAGCAGCTCGTGGAGCGCGAACCACGCGATCGAGGAGCGCTCGCCGATGCGGCAGTAGGCGATGGTGCCCTTGCCCTCGTCGATGCCCTCGTCCTTGTACAGCTCCTTGATCTCTTCCTCGGTCTTGAAGGTGCCGTCCTCGTTGGCGACCTTCGCCCACGGCACGTTCAGCGCGCCGGGGATGTGACCGGGAACCTGGGACTGCTCCTGCGGCAGGTGCGCCGGGGCGAGCAGCTTGCCGGAGAACTCGTCCGGGGAGCGCACGTCGACGAAGTTCTTCGACCCGATCGACTGGACGACCTCGTCGCGGAACGCGCGCAGCGAAAGGTCCTGGTCCTGCGCGTGGTACTCGGTGGTGTCGCGCTTGACCTCATCGGAGTTCAGCTCGCGGCCGTCGAGCTCCCACTTCTTGCGGCCGCCGTCGAGCAGCTTGACCTTCTCGTGGCCGTACAGCTTGAAGTACCAGTACGCGTACGCGGCGAACCAGTTGTTGTTGCCGCCGTAGAGGATCACGAGGTCGTCGTTGGAGATGCCCTTCTCCGAGAGGAGCTTCTCGAAGCCCTCCTTGGAGACGAAGTCGCGGCGCACCCCGTCCTGCAGGTCGTTCCGCCAGTCGAACTTCACCGCGCCCCGGATGTGGCCGGCGTCGTAGGCGGTGGTGTCCTCGTCGACCTCGGCGAACACGACGCCGGGGGTGTCCAGGTTCTCCTCGGCCCACTGGGTGGTGACCAGGACGTCTTCACGGCTCATGGGACAGAACTCTCTTCCTTGGTTGTTCTTCAGGACGCGCGGGCGGGGCTGAAGCGTTTGATCAGCAAGTACATTTCGCAGCCCAGGCAGAAGTCGAAGGCCGCGTTGAGGAAGGCCGCGAACAGCGCGAACGCCGTCGCGACGATGCCGAGCGGGGTGATCCCCACGGCGAAGCCGATCGTGCCGACCAGGGCGAACACGAATCCGACGGCCTGGGCGAACCGCAGCGGCGCCGCGTCCTCGCGCTCGGAGGCCGGGCCGAGGCGCGGGGCCACCAGCGCGCGGTAGACGATCGAGTACGGCGCCTGCTTCAGCCCGACGAAGGCGCCGATCGCGAAGACGACGGTTTGGGCCGCCAGCAGCGGCCACCACTCGGTGACCAGAACGACCGCGAGCACGATCGTGGTCAGGATGGCGGCGAACCGCGGGCCTCGCGGGTCGACGGCCGGTCCGGCGGGCATTCGTTCCTCCAGCTGGAGCTCCAGGGGGTGCGTGCGAACGGCACGCGTCAGCGGCATCAGGGCTGGTGGGGGACCGGATCGAACGGTTCAGCGCCGGTCGGACCGACCGCGACACAGGCTGCTGCGGACGCGGCAGAGGTCGACTGCGCGTCGCTGCGTCAAGAAGAAGGTGGTCAGCCCGGTCACGGGTGCGAGGGTACCCAGAGCTCCCTCAGAGTGGGAACCACGTTCATACCTTGGGACGATTCCCGATTCTTGGGACAATGCCCTGGTCAGGACGTCCGGGAAGTGAGATGCGGCCGCAGGGCGGCGAGCAGTTCCGGGCCCTTGGGGACGCCGCCGACGCGCAGGAGCTCCCGGCCGTCCGGGGTGAGCGCGATCGTGGTCGGCGTCCGCAGCACGGACAGCGACTGCGCGATCTCCGGCTGCTCCGTCACGTCGAGTTCGACGTGGTGCAGGCCGTCGGTCCGCTCGGCCAGCGGCGCGAGCACGGCCTTCGCGTGCCGGCAGGGCGCGCAGAAGGTGGTGGAGATCTGGACCAGCGTCACGGCGGAGGCCGGGTCGAGCGCGGCGGTGACGGGGGCGGGCAGCTCACGCACGGGTTTGGCGGCGCGCACCCGGCCGTTCCGGGCCTTGAGCAGCGCACCGGCGGCCGCGGCGGCCACCAGCGTCGCCACGAGCACCCACAGCCCCGTCACCGGCCGCTCCCTACTTGCTCAGGTCCGCGAAGGACACGTTCGCCGCCTTGCCCTTGATCGTCACCGATCCGCTCTGCACCCGCACGCCGGTCGGGGTGACCGACAGCGGCAGGTCCTTCGTGCTGATCGAGACGTTGAAGTTCGGCATCAGCGCCTTCTGCACCGCCGCGGGGACCACAGTGGTCTCCTGGTTGTTCCCGAACTGCAGCCGCTTGGGCAGGAAGTTGATGGTTCCCTTGGCGGCGTCGGCTTCGATCATCGCGAAGCAGAAGATTTCCAGATCCTTGCCCGCGAACGGAAGGTGTCCCGAAATGCGGACACCGGTGCTCGACTCGTCCTGGTCGGCCTGGCCCTCGGTGGTCTTCGTCGGGGTCGGCGTGGGCTCGCTCTGCCCGGCGTCGCCGTTTTCGACGTATTCGCGGGTCGACGGCTCGATCCGCAGGTCCTTGATCTTGTCCAGCGGGGACAGGCGCGCCAGGTCGGCGGCCTTGATGGTGACCGCGCCGGTCAGCTGCCCGATGGTGATCGCCTTCGTGTTGCCGTTCGTGATGTCGGACAGCGGCGCCTTGACGTCCTCGAGTTCGGCGGTCACCGCGACGTCCTGCAGCTTGTTCGCGACCGGCAGGCCCGCGGCGGACACGCTGATGTGACTGTAGTCACCGCCGAGTGCCTGCGTGAGGAACGGGAAACCGTGGATCGTCACCGACGGGTCGTCGTTCAGCTGCAGCTGCGTGCGGGCCTTCTGCGAAATCATGTGCTCGGCGAACGCGGCGGCCCCGAAATCGGCGCCGACCAGCAGCAAGACCAGCACCACGAGGGCGATCACCCAGCGCCGGGCGCGGCGGCCGCGGCGTCGTGCGTCGGGCCTCGGTGCGGGTCGGTCGTCCCGGGTCACGGGCCTGCTCACCATCGCGTCCGTACTCCTGTTCTTCGGGGGCACCCGGGTTTCGCCAGGTGTGATCGATCCAGCAAGGGTTAGGTGCCCGGCCGTTCAGCCGCTATTCTCACTTAGCACCGACCAACGCCGCTTTGCGGCGACGACTCGAGAAGGCGGTGCGGCTGATGAGCCTGGACCTTCTGGTACTGACTGCGGAGGCCGACGCCACCACGGTGCTTCCCGCGCTGGACCTGCTGCCGCACACCGTACGCGTCCGGGCTCCCGAGGTGACGGCCCTGCTCGACGCCGGCCACCGTGACGTGATCCTCCTCGACGCCCGCAGCGACCTGGCCTCGGCGAAGAGCCTTTGCCGGCTGCTCAAGGGCACCGGCGAGGACGAGGCGGCCACCCCGATCATCGCGGTCGTCGGCGAAGGCGGCCTGGTGGCGGTGAGCGCCGAGTGGCGCACCGACGACATCCTGCTCCCGACCGCCGGCCCGGCCGAGGTCGACGCCCGGCTGCGGCTGGTCACCACCCGCGACGGCGGTTCCGCACAGGTCGACGCCGAGCTGCGGGTCGGTGAGCTGGTGATCGACGAAGCGACCTACACCGCGCGCCTGCGCAAGCGCACCCTCGAGCTCACCTACAAGGAGTTCGAGCTGCTCAAGTACCTCGCGCAGCACGCGGGCCGGGTGTTCACCCGCGCCCAGCTGCTGCAGGAGGTCTGGGGCTACGACTTCTTCGGTGGCACCCGCACGGTCGACGTGCACGTCCGGCGGCTGCGCGCCAAGCTCGGCCCCGAGCACGAGCAGATGATCGGCACCGTGCGCAACGTCGGCTACAAGTTCGAGCGGCCGGCCAAGAACGGCGGCCCGCGTCCGGGCGTGCCCGCGCAGGCGACCGCCGAAGCTCCCGCGGAGACTCCCGAACTCACCCACTGATCCCCCTTCCGCGCACGGAAGACGTCTCGCACAGCCGTCGCGTTGCCTCCGTCACGGGTACGGTCGGAGGGTGAGCGGAGACGGCGAGTGGCGCCAGGAACTGGACGAACAGCAGCTCGACGACGTGCGGCGGCTGCTGCTGGCCGTGCGCGAAGCCGACGGGCGGCCCGAGGTCGAGCCGGCGGGCGCGCTGCCCGGCGAGTTCGACGGCGGTGAGCACCTCGTCGCCTGCGTCGACGGCGAAGTCGTCGGCTACGCCCACCTCGACACCACGGGCGACTCCTTCGGGCACCAGGTCGCCGAGCTGTTCGTGCACCCCGCCCACCGCAACCGCGGCTACGGCGCGAAGCTGCTGCACGCGCTCGACGAGCGGGCCGCGGTCGGCTTCCGCGTCTGGGCACACGGCGACCACCCGGCCGCGCAGCGGCTGGCCCGGGAGGCCGGCCTCGAGCGCAAGCGCGAGCTGCTGATCCTGCAGGTCGACGTCGAGGGCTCGGACTGGCCGGAGCCGATCCTGCGCGAGGGAGTCTCGCTGCGGACGTTCGTGCCGGGGCAGGACGAGGACGCCGTCGTCCAGGTCAACGCGCGGGCCTTCGACTGGCACCCCGAGCAGGGGGCCCTGACCGCCGACGACGTCCGTGCCGACGAAGCACGTCCCTGGTTCGACGCCGACGGCTTCTTCCTCGCCGTGGAAAAAGACACCGCAAAGGGCAGCTCGGGAGACACAGTCATCGGCTTCCACTGGACGAAGGTGCACGAACCGACGCCCGGCCGGTTCGGCGGCGAGCGCGTCGGCGAGGTGTACGTCGTCGGCGTCGACCCGGCCGCGCAGGGCGGCGGGCTCGGGCGGGCGCTCACGCTCGCCGGGCTGCGGTACCTCGCGAGCCGCGGGCTGCGGCAGATCATCCTGTACGTCGAAGGCGACAACGCGGCGGCGCTGGCGGTCTACACCAAGCTCGGGTTCACGCGTCACGAAACCGACGTCCAGTACGGTCGGTGACCACGGTCGACGCCCTGCGAGCACGTCGTCACTGACGGCATACACGCAGGTCACGGCCCGGACACGGTGGCCTCTCGGGGTAGTAGCACTGCTCACATCCGGGGGTCTGTTCACTTTGCGTTCATTTGTTCACGGCCGACCGTCCATCAGCGCTGCCTAATGTCCGGTTCCGGCACGGCGACCACCGCCGCGGCCGAACCGGTGAAGCTCCTGATGGAGGAAACAGCAGTGAAGATCATGCGGCCCCTGAGCGCGGTCGGCATCGTGGCGAGCGCCGCTCTCGTGCTCGCTGCCTGTGGCACCGACCCCGCGGCGTCCAACAGCAGCGGCTCGAGCTCCGCTGCTGCCCCCGCCGCGACCGAGACCGCCGACGTCCAGTGCGGTGGCAAGAGCCCCCTGTCCGCGGAAGGTTCGTCGGCGCAGAAGAACGCCATCGACATCTTCACGCAGCAGTTCAGCAAGAAGTGCGCCGGCCAGCAGGTCAACTACAACCCGAGCGGTTCCGGCGCGGGCGTCAAGCAGTTCAACGCCAACCAGATCGACTTCGGCGGCTCGGACTCGCCGATCAAGGACGCCGACGCCGAGGCCGCCAAGGCCCGCTGCGCCAGCGACGCCTGGAACATCCCGCTCGTCGTCGGCCCGATCGCGGTCGCCTACAAGCTGTCCGGTGTGGAGAAGCTGACGCTGACCCCGTCGGTCACCGCCAAGATCTTCAGCGGCGCCATCACCAAGTGGAACGACCCGGCCATCAAGGCGGTCAAGGGCAACGAGAGCCTGAACCTGCCGGACAAGGCCATCCAGGTCGTGTCGCGCGCCGACGAGTCGGGCACCACCGACAACTTCCAGAAGTACCTGGGCGCGGCGGCGAAGGCCGACTGGACCAAGGGTGCCGGCAAGAAGTTCAACGGCGGCGTCGGCAACGGTGCGCAGGGCTCCAACGGCGTCGCGACCGCGGTGAAGGCCTCCGACGGTGGCATCACCTACGTCGAGGGCGCGTTCGCCAAGGACGGCCTGACCGCGGCCCTGATCGACAGCGGTTCCGGCGGTGTCGAGCTCACCTCGGCGAACGTGGCCAAGTCCCTGGACGCGGCGAAGTTCCTCAAGGAGGGCTCGAACGACCTCGCGCTCGACCTCAACGGCATCTACGCCAGCAACACCGCGGGTGCGTACCCGCTGCTGCTGACGACCTACGAGATCGTCTGCTCGAAGTACGCGAACCCGGACGTCGCCAAGGCCGTCAAGGCGTTCCTGACGGTGGCCGCGACCGCCGGGCAGCAGCCGCTGTCCGCCAAGGGCTACGTGCCGATCCCGCAGTCGCTGCAGTCCAAGGTCCTGACCGCGGTCAAGGCCATCTCCTGACCTGGTCTTGCGACTGTTCCCCGAAGTGATACAGGCTGGACAGAAGTAGTCGATGAGCGAGTCAAGCTCGACGCGAACGCCCACCGGCGACCCCGGTGGGCGTTCGTCGTCCGCCACAACGCCCCCGGAGGATCCGATTTCGGAGCAACGAGCCTCGACGGCGGCGCCGGAGCCGCCCGCGAGCGAGAAACCGAAGAAGGTGCGGCCCGGTGACCGCATCTTCCAGAACCTGACCACCGGGGCCGGGATCTTCGTCGTCGGCCTGATCGGCCTGATCGGGCTCTTCCTGCTCATCCAGGCGATCCCGGCGCTGCAGGCCAACAAGGGCAGCTTCCTCACCAACCACGGCTGGTCGACCAGCGACCCCGCGAACATGTCGTTCGGCATCCTCGACCTGCTCGAGGTGACCGTGGCGACGTCGTTCGTGGCGCTGATCATCGCGATGCCGGTCTCGCTGGGCATCGCGCTGTTCCTGACCCAGTACGCGCCGGCGCGGCTCGCACGGCCGTTCGGGTACATCATCGACCTGCTCGCCGCGGTGCCGTCGATCATCTTCGGCCTGTGGGGCATTCTGGTGTTCGCCCCGGCGATCGAGCCGTTCTCGCAGTGGATCAACGTCACGTTCTCGTGGTTCCCGCTGCTGGCGCCCGGCAACGTCGCGCCGAGCGTGCGCGGCACGATCTTCACCGCCGGCATCGTGCTGGCCGTGATGATCCTGCCGATCATCACGTCGCTTTCGCGCGAGGTCTTCGAGCGGACGCCGACCCCGCACATCGAGGGCGCGCTGGCGCTCGGCGCCACGCGCTGGGAGGTCATCCGGACCACGGTGCTGCCGTTCGGCAAGGCCGGGTACGTCGGCGCGTCCATGCTCGGCCTCGGTCGCGCGCTGGGCGAGACGATCGCGCTGGCCGTCATCCTGCTCATCCCGCAGGGCAAGAACTTCGACTGGAGCCTCTTCGACGGCGGCGCCACCTTCGCGTCGAAGATCGCCGCCAACTACAGCGAGTTCAACAACGAGATTTCGGCCGGCGCCTACATCGCGGCCGGCCTGGTGCTGTTCGTGCTCACCTTCGTCGTGAACTTCGCCGCGCGGTCCGTCATCGGCAAGAAGGGGCAGTGAGCATGTCCACCACCTCACTCGAAGCGCCCGCGACAACTCCCGCGTTCCAGCAGGTCAGCGCGGCCCGCAAGCTCAAGAACGGGATCGCGACCACGCTGGTCTGGTTCTCGTTCCTGATCGCCGTCGTCCCGCTGGTCTGGGTGCTGTACACGGTCGTCGCGAACGGCATCAAGCGCATCCCGTACTCCAACTGGTGGACGCAGGACCTGGGCAACTACCTGTCCGACGAGGTCGGCGGCGGCGTGCTGCACGCCATCATCGGCAGCCTGCTGCAGGGCCTGGTCTGCGCGATCATCGCGGTGCCGATCGGCATGCTGGTGGCGATCTACCTCGTCGAGTACGGCCGCGGCAAGCTCGCGAAGGCCACGACGTTCATGGTCGACATCCTCTCCGGTGTCCCCTCGATCGTCGCCGCGCTGTTCATCTACGCGCTCTGGATCACCACGTTCGGCCTGCCGCGCAGCGGTTTCGCCGTGTCGCTGGCCCTGGTGCTGCTGATGATCCCGGTGGTCGTCCGCTCGTCGGAGGAGATGCTGCGGATCGTCCCGGACGACCTGCGCGAGGCGTCGTACGCGCTGGGTGTGCCGAAGTGGAAGACGATCGTGAAGATCGTGCTCCCGACGGCGCTGTCCGGCATCGTCGGCGGCGTCATGATGGCGCTGGCCCGCGTGATGGGCGAAACCGCGCCGCTGCTGGTCCTGGTCGGCTACTCCGCCTACACGAACTGGGACATCTTCAGCGGCGAGCAGGCGGCACTGCCGTTGCTGATGAACAACGAGCGTGTCACCAACTCGATGGATCCCGGCTCGGTCGGCTTCGACCGGATCTGGGGCGCGGCGCTGACGCTGGTGCTCATCATCGCGCTGATCAACCTCCTCGCCACCGTGTTCGCGCGCCTTGTCGCCCCGAAGAAGAAGTGAGCTGTAAGCCATGGCAAAGCGAATCGACGTCAAGGACGTGGACATCTACTACGGCAAGTTCCACGCCGTCGACGGTGTCACCCTCTCCGTGCCGCCGCGCAACGTCACCGCGTTCATCGGCCCGTCGGGCTGTGGCAAGTCGACGGTGCTGCGCACGCTGAACCGCATGCACGAGGTCATCCCCGGCGCCCGCGTCGAGGGCGACGTCCTGCTGGACGGCGAGAACATCTACGCGTCGGCGGTCGACCCGGTCCAGGTGCGCCGCACGATCGGCATGGTGTTCCAGCGCCCCAACCCGTTCCCGACGATGTCCATCAAGGACAACGTCGTCGCCGGGCTGAAGCTGGGTGGCACCAAGGGCAAGAAGACCCTCGACGACATCGCCGAGCGCGCCCTGCGCGGAGCGAACCTGTGGAACGAGGTCAAGGACCGCCTGAACAAGCCGGGCGGCGGCCTTTCGGGCGGTCAGCAGCAGCGGCTGTGCATCGCCCGCGCGATCGCGGTCCAGCCGGACGTACTGCTGATGGACGAGCCGTGCTCGGCCCTGGACCCGATTTCCACGCTCGCGATCGAGGACCTGATCGGCGAGCTGAAGAAGGACTACACGATCGTCATCGTGACGCACAACATGCAGCAGGCGGCCCGGGTTTCCGACCAGACGGCGTTCTTCAACCTCGCCGGCGTCGGCCAGCCGGGCCGGCTGGTGGAGCTGAACGACACGGAGAAGATCTTCTCCAACCCGGACGAAAAGGCCACGGAAGACTACATTTCCGGTCGCTTCGGCTGAGTAGCCGTTGCTGCGGAAGGCCTTTCTCGCCGGCGCTCGGGGCCGGCGAGGAAGGTCTTCCTTTTTGTCCTAAGTGGAGCAACAAGAAAGCCCCCGGCCGTGGCCGGGGGCTTTCTCCGTTCGGTGCGGCTCAGATGTCTTCGTCGGAGCCGTAGCCCGGCATCTTGCCGGTGACCACGAAGATCATCCGCTTCGCGACCGACACCGCGTGGTCG
This sequence comes from Amycolatopsis sp. NPDC024027, assembly GCF_040638975.1. Lineage (NCBI taxonomy): Bacteria > Bacillati > Actinomycetota > Actinomycetes > Pseudonocardiales > Pseudonocardiaceae > Amycolatopsis > Amycolatopsis sp. NPDC024027. Next base: position 118,712 of record NZ_JBEZYY010000002.1, on the reverse strand, counting down.
GCGTAGCGCTCGTAGAAGCGGCCCAGCAGCGTCACGTCGACCGCGGCGGCCACGCCGTGCGGCCACTCGCGGTCCATCAGGACCGTGAACAGGTGGCGGTGGATGTCGTCCACCTGGTCGTCGTCGGACTCGAGCGTCTTCGCCGCTTCGACGTCCTTCGTCTTGATGACCTGCTCGGTCTGCCGGGCCAGCTTGACGGCGATCTCGCCCATCTCGGCGAAGTACGGCCGCACCGCGTCCGGCAGCACCGGATCGGGGTGACGGCGCCGCGCGGCCTTCGCCACGTGCAGCGCCAGGTCGCCCATCCGCTCCAGGCTCTCGGCGGCGTGGATCGCCGCGAGCACCGTGCGCAGGTCGGTCGCCACCGGCGCCTGCAGGGCCAGCAGCGCGTACGCCTGCTCCTCGCACTGGGCGCGGGCGTCGTCGACCTTGGCGTCGTCACTGATCACCTGCTCGGCGAGACCCAGGTCGGCCTCCAACAGCGACCGCGTGGCCCGCTCCATCGCTTCGGCGACCTGGACCGACATCGCGGCCAGGTTGACGGCGAGCTGTTCGAGTTCGACATGGTAAGCCTCACGCATGGCCCAACCCTACGGCCAACCGTGACCAAACACCGCATCGCCGGGTGAACCGCACGTGAACCCGGACTAACGATCCTCGCGGATCAGCCCGTGGTGGTGCTCTTGCGGGTGCTGGTCGTCTTCGAACTGCCGCTGCTCTTCGGCTTCGACGTGCTGGTCGGCGGGGCCTGCTCACTCACCGGGACCGGCGCCTTCGGGTCGGGCAGCGGAGTGTTGTTGCGCAGCGAGTCGAACAGCGCCTTCGTCTTGCTGACGACGAGGACCTCGTTGCCCCGGGTGTTGGCCATGCCGACCGTCGGGACGGTGAGGAAGGTGATCTTCGACTGGTCGAGGCCCTTCATCGACTGCGCCAGCGTCATCATCTGCTTGACGCCGAGGTTGTCCCCGAAGGTGGCCTTCGCGAAGGCGTTGATGAAGTCGGTGAGCTTGCCGGGGTCGAGCACGACGTCCGAGGACATGACCTTCTTCAGCAGCGCGCCGATGAACTCCTGCTGCCGCTTGATCCGGCCGTAGTCGGAGGTCGGGTCGCCCTTGACGTGCCGCGCCCGGACGAAGTTCAGCGCCTGGTCGCCGGAGATCGTCACCTCGCCGGTCTGCAGCAGCACCTTGCCGAGGATGCTGTCGTCGATCGGGATCTCGTTGTTGATGGTGACGCCGTGCACCGCGTCGACCATCTCCTTGAAGCCGTTGAAGTCGATGCCGACGAAGTGGTTGATCCGCAGCCCGGTGATCTGCTGGATCACCTTGGTCACGCACGCCGGGCCGCCGACCGCGTAGGCGGTGTTCAGCTTGGCGAACTTCGCGCCCTTGTAGACGTCGGCGGTCGTCTTGTTCTGGGCCGGGTCCCACTTCTGGCAGTCCGGGCGGTTGATCTCGAGGTCACGCGGGAACGACGTGACGACGACGCGCTTCCGGTCGGCCGGGATGTGCGCCACCATCACGGTGTCGCTCCGGGCGCCGGGGGTGCTGTCGGCGGTGCCGACGCCTTCCTCGGCGGACGCGCCGTCGCGCGTGTCGGAGCCGACCATCAGGAAGTTCTCGTCGTTGGCCTGCGCGTCGGCGTCCTGGATGTCGGCGGAGTTTTCGTCGAGCGCGGAGACCTGGGTGAACTTGGCGTCGAAGTAGGTCTGCGCCCCCCAGGCACCCCCGATCCCCAGGAAGACGAGCCCGGCCACGACGGCGGCGGCGATCCGCCCGAACCGGGCCGACCGGTCGAGCTTCCGCTGCTTCTTTTCCTGCAGCCGGGTCTGTTCCGCGTCGGCTTGAGCCTCTTCAGGAGCCGTGGTGACGACGCGGTGCAGGGCGGTGCGGGTGCTCTCGAGCAAGGAGGTGGGCGAGAGCCGTTCACGGCGTTCGCGCCGCTTGGCCTCTTCGGCTTCCATCTCGTCGTGGGCGGCGGAGAACCGGGCGAGGGTGTGATCGATCTTGCGACGGTACTGGGTCGCCTCGTCGATCGCTTCCATCTCATCGGTCATGGTCAGCGGATCGAGTTCGGCCCGCGACGGCACGGCGGAGGACCGCTGGGGCGCGGAACCGGCCTCAGCGGCGGCGCGCCGGACCCCATCACTGTCGGCGGCGGCGCGCTGAGGTGCGGCCGGCCCGTCCGCAGCGGGGCGGCGGCCTGCGGGGCCTTCGGCGGTGGCGCGCTGGGGGGTGATCCCGTCGGCTGCGGTGCGGCGGGGTGCGGGGCTGTCCGGTGTGGCGCGCGGGGGCGCTGCTGCGTCGGCCGGGCGCCGGGAGGCGGGGCTCGCCGGGCCGGGGCGCTGCTGGGCGGCTGCGTCGGCCGGACCTGCGATGCGGCGGCCTGCGGGGCCTTCGCCGGTGGCGCGCTGGGGTGCGGCTCCTTCGGCGGTGGTGCGGCGGGGTGCCGGGCTGTCCGGTGTCGGTCGCTGGGGTGCGGCCGCGTCGGGGCGGGGTGCGCGGCGCGGCGGGGTGCCGTCGGCCTGGGGGGCCTCGGGTGCCGGGCGGCGGAGGCGCCGGGGCGGCTGCTGCGCGGCCGACGTCTGCTGCGGGCCCGGGTTCGCCGCCGGCGGGCGCCTCTGGAGGGGGGCCTCCGGCTGCGGGGCCGCGGCCGTCGTGCGGCGGGGCTGGCGAGGTCGCGGGGCGCGCGGTTGACGAGTGGCGTCCGTGGGTACTGGGTCTTCAGCGGGCCCCTGTGCCGGCCTCGCGGCACGCGGCTGCGAGGACCGCGCCGGGGCCGCCGGCTCGGCGCCGTGCACCCGGCGTCCGGGCTGGTCGGAGCGGTCCTGCTGCTCGCGGGGCGGCACCGGGCGGACGCCGGTGGTCTTGGCGACGACGTCCGAGACGCTGATCCCGCCCTGGTCCTCCATCGACCGGCGCCGTCCGGGCCGGGGCCGCGCGGCACCGTCGAGGCGGCGACCGGTTCCCGGGCTGTCGAGCTCGTCCGGCACTCGGTCTCCTTTCGCGCGTTCGCAGGGGGTGGCTCCGACGTGGCCGTCTTCCCCCGCAGGAGGTGATCGTTCCCCCGGAGGTTTTCGTTATCGTACGGATACCCCCCGTTCGTGACGACACCCTCCCGGAATTTTCTTCACCTTGAGTCGACGAACGGCCGGTGTGCGTCGACAAACGGGTGATAGCCCTTGTCGGCGGACGGAGTAATGCGGCCTTTGCGTTACTCAGAGTGGGTTATTAACTGTGTCGTTTGCGCGTCGCGATAGACGACTTTGTTGCGGCCTGCGCGTTTCGCCGCATAAAGCAGGACGTCCGCGTGACGCAGCTGGCGCTCCGGTGACGCCGGTGGGCCGGGCTCGTGCGCCAGGCCGGCGCTGATGGTCACCTGAAGTCCCGGCTGGAGTTCTGACCAGGGGTGACGCGCGACGCGCAACCGGGCGTCGTCGACCACCCGGAGAGCGCCGCGGGCGTCGACCCCGGGCAGCCACAGGACGAACTCCTCGCCGCCGTAGCGGGCGCAGAAGCCGCCCGGCGGGAGGTTCTCCTGGAGAAGATCGGCGACCCGGCGCAGGACGCGGTCGCCGACGAGGTGACCGTACGTGTCGTTGATGCCCTTGAACCGGTCGAGGTCGATCAGCGCGAGCGCCAGCGGCGGACGGTCGGTGAACGGTCCGTACAGCCGCTCGTCGAGGTAACGACGGTTGTAACTCGACGTCAGCGCGTCGCGGAGGCTGCCGTCGCGGGCGATGGCCAGCGCGGACCGCAGGTGCTGGTAGGCGCGCCGCCAGTCGCCTTGGGTGGCGAAGAGACCGGCGATGGCCTCGTGCAGGCGGAGCAGGTCCGGCGGCTGCGGGCCGGCTGTCCGGCCCGGAGCGCCTTCGCCCTCGGCGACCATCCCCGCTTCCACCACCCCTTGGTTGTCGTCGTGGGGGCGGTCGCGCTTGAGGTGCCGGTGCGGAAGAAGGTGAATTTCGCTCAAACGGGACCCGGTCGGTGACTCTCCGGAGTATTGCGAGTTCAGAGTCCGGAGAACGGCTCGATGCCTTTGAGCTGCGAGAACTGGTCCTTCGCCCAGTAGCTCACATTGGCCGTCGCGTCTTCCAGTAACTCGATGTAGTCAGTCCAGGCGACCCAGCGCCAGTCGCCGACCTCCTCGGGGTTCGGCGCGGGCTCGGCGTCGGCCCAGGCGGCGAACACCGGGCAGAACTCGTTTTCGACGATTCCCTGGAACGGCGGCGTCCGGTAGCGGTAGTTCGGCAGCACGCAGTGCAGCCCGGACAGCGACGGCAGCCCGAGCTCGTAGCCGGCGCGGCGCCGGACGGCGTCCTCGAGGGCTTCGCCGGGCGCGGGGTGGCCGCAGACGCTGTTGGTCCAGACCCCGGGCCAGACCTTCTTGTGGAAAGCGCGCTGGGTGATCAGCAGGGCGTTGTCGCTGCGCCGCAGGACGTAGCACGAGAAGGCCAGGTGTAACCGGGTGTGTTCGTGGTGGCTGGCCAGCTTCGGGCCGGTCTCGCCGGTGGGCACGCCGTCCTCGGTGACGAAGACGACCTGCTCGGTCTCGGGTTCGGTCGCGATGTCCACGTGCCCCAGTGAACACGACGGGCCAGCCCGCGCCGTACCGCGAGGCGGGTGGGTTACCCGTGATCCGCCCGGCGGGGTGACGCGCCGTCACCGCGCGTGGAGGTGCTCCACGAGCAGCGTGGTGACGGCTTCCGGCGCCTCCTCGGGCGCCCAGTGCGTGACGTCTTCGAGCATTTCGAAGCGGTACGGCCCGGTGACCCAGTTGGCGGTGTCGAGCGCGGCGGTGGAGCCGAAGGAGACGTCCTCGGTGCTCCAGATGTACAGCGTCGGCACGACGATCTTGCCGATCTTCCCGCCGGGCCGCCCGGCCCGGTACCAGTTGAGGGCCGCGGTGAGCGCACCCGGCTCGGACAGCCGCCCCACGTAGTCGTCGACCTTCGACGGCGACACCCGCCGCTCGAACATCTCCCGCAGCGCGCGGCCGTCGTTTTCCAGCATCCGCCGTTCGGTGACGCGGGTCTGCCGCCACTCGGTCATGTACCGGCTGCGCAGGTACTGGTCCTCGTCGGTCTTCATGGCCTCGGCGAGCGCGGCGGGGTGCGGCGTGGAGACGACGCTGAGGCTGCGCAGCCGTCCGGGGTGCGCGTCGGCGGTCCACCAGGCGACGGCGCCACCCCAGTCGTGCCCGACGAGGTCGAACTTCGGCCACCCCAGCGCATCGGTGATGGTGACGACGTCCCCGACGAGGTGATCGATGGAGTAGTCGCTCGCCTGCTCGGGGCGCACGTTCGGCGAGTAGCCACGCTGATCCGGCGCGACCGCCCGGAACCCGAGCACCCCGAGCGTGGCGACCTGGTGCTCCCACTCGACCGCGGCTTCGGGAAAGCCGTGCAGCAACAGCACGGGCCGCCCGTCTTCGGGCCCGGCGGCGATGGCGTCGAAGGAACCGGCCTCGGTGGGGATGCTGATGTGGTCGATCACGGCCCGAATCTACTCGCTTGCTGCTGCGTACTAGCCGAGGCGCGTGGGTTGGGAGACCAGTCGCAGCTTGAGGTCGGGCCGTTCGGCGAGGGAGGTCAGATCGACCTCGTTGGTGTCGTGCAAGTGCAACTCTTGCAATGCGCTGAGGCCGGACACGAACCGAAGATCCGGAACGTAGACATCCCCGATGCTCAACAGCCGGAGCTTGGTCAAGGAAGGGAAAGAATTCAGGTCCAAGTTAGGGCATCGGTCGAAGGTGAGCTTCGTAAGGCTGCCGGACCAGCGGATCAGGTCGTGTACGTCGCGGAGGCCGGGGCAGCCATCGAAGATGAGCTCGTTCGGCTGGTCCAAAAAGGACAAAGGCTGCAAGTTCTCCAGCTCTGGCACCACCCAGTTCAGCGCCAGTGCCGGCAAGTGAGGCAAGGAAGCCAGCTCGGCAAGCTGACCGATGTCTTTGATGCGGCTCAGTTGGAGGAATTCCAGGTTCGGCAGCTCGGCAAGCCGTGCCCACCCGTGCGTCTCCGCCTCGGCGGCGATGACGCGCAGGCTGGGAATCTCGGCGAGGGGTCCGAGGTCGATCGAGAAAGAGAAGCTGCCGAAAAAGGCGATGCGTTCCAGCGAGGTGCTCACCAGTGAACTCAAGTCGAGTTCATCCGATTCGCCGATCCGGAGTTCCTTGAGCCGGGGTAGCTTCCCCACGAAGCTCAGGTCGCCGTGCGGCACTTCGCACCGGCATACGAGATGATCCAGGTGGCGCAGGTGCTCCAGGCCCGCGAACTCGGCTGGATCTTCGACGAACAGAACGTGGATCGGCAGGTCGGCCAGCACGCGTTCGGCGTATTCGACCGGATCGAACCGCTGCCGGGCCTCGATCAGCTCCTTGACCACAACCTCATCCCGAGCCCCGCGGTAGCGGGTCAGCAATTCCATGGCGCCGGCGCCGCCGATCAAGGCGATCGCGCGGATGGTCGCGGCCGTTGCCGCGGGGGTGTCGGGTTCACTGGCCGCCAAGAGGTCGAGAACGAACTCGCCCGCTGCTGCCAGCGCCTTGGCTTCCTCATGGTTGGACGGCGGGATCAACGTGCTGGCGCGGTCCTCGATCTCGTTGCGCAGTCGCTCGCTCAGCACTGGTGACGTCTCCAAGCACGCCAGCGCCACCAGGTCGAGTTTCAGCCGTTCCTGTTCGTCCGTGTCCCACTGGAGGATCCCGTCCAGCAGGAGCTCCCGCTGCGCGGGATGGGCGTGACCTGCCGCCAGGACCACCACTTCGCGCCACTCGTCCAGGCGGGCGTTCGCGGTCAGGATGCCGATGTCGTCCTCTTCGATCGCCGCCTGGGCGGCCAGGTACTCCTGGAACGTGCGGTGCACGAAGTCGATGCGGCCCGGGACCGGTTCGCGCAGCACGCCCCCGCGATCCAGCAGGTGGCGGAACACCGTGTGCGGCGTGACGTCGATCTGGCCCATCGAACGCAGCTTCGCCGTGATGCGGGCTTCGGCGTCGGCGGCCGGGACGTCCGTGTGGCCGTTGCGGACCAGCCAGTACGCGAGGCTTCGCAGCAGCACCAGCTTCTCGGTCAGCGAAAGCCGGACCGGGGCTTCGATCTTTCGCTCGATGTCGCGGCTGTCGAGCAGCATGCGCAGCGCGACTTCGTACAGCTCCATCCGGTTTTCCGGGAGCCGTCCGTTGCCCTGGTGGTGCAGTGCGCAGAGCAACGCGCACAGCAGCGGGTTCTCGGCGATCCGCCGCAGCGCGCTGCGGGCGCCGATGGCCGTGATCAGGGCGTCGCGTTCTTCGTCGAGCGGCTCGCCCGGCAGCGCGTGGTGCCAGCGCGTGACGAACGTCCGGACATCGCGCGGAGTCATCGGCTGGAGCCGCACCTCGGTGAACCCCTCGCGGCTCAGCCAGCCGGCGGCCACCGCGGCCGGGCGCGTGGTGACGACGAACCGGGCGCGGGGGAACACGCCGACGAGTTCGCGCAGCCACTCGTGCACCTCGCGACGGCGCTCGTCCGGAACCTCGTCGAGGCCGTCGACGAGCACGACGGCCCGGCCGTCGCGCAGGTGCCGGTGCACCCAGCCGGGCGGCATCTCGTCGGCGATGTGCCTGCCGACCTCGTCGAGGAAGCGTTCCGGTGCCGGCAGCGGCGAGTGGCTGAACCGACGCAGCCGCACCAGGAACGGCTCGACGTCTTCCCAGCCGCCGACGTTCCGCAGCTGCCGGCTCGCGCACTGGACGGCCAGCCACTGCAGCAGCGTGGTCTTGCCGGAGCCTGCTTCGCCGCGAAGGAGGATCTTCGACGTCCGCGGCAGCACGTGCTCGATCCGGTCGCCGGGGGCGTCCCCGTCGGACGTGACGCTCAGGCTCAAGTAGGCGACCGACAGCGGGTACAGCCGGGTCGCCTCCGTCAGGCCCGCGCCGTACAGCTCCATCCGGTCGAGCTTCGTCACGACCTGGCGGCGGAAGTCCGCGGCGAAGTCGTCCGGATGACGACGTTCGGGCAGCGTCGCCAGCACGTTCCGGACCGTCTCGAGGATCTCCGTCTCGCGCTGGAGGATCTCGACGAGTGCGCCGGGCTGGAAGCGCGGCAGAGTGCTCGTCACCTGCACCAGGTAGGCGCAGCATTCCCGCAGCACCCGCCGGTACAGCTCGGTCGCGTCGGCCGAGAGGAGCCTGGTGACGCGAGGGACGGTCCGGAGCAGGTAGCGGTAGAGGTACGCGGCGTCGAGGTCGGCGTCGAACAGGTCGTCATCGGTCAACGCGGCGCATTCGAACGTCTCGCGCACCGCCTCCACCGCGGCCGTTCGCTCGTTTTCCGGCACGGCACGGAACTCGACATCGAGGAACGGCAGCAGCCTGTCGGCGACGCGGTCTTCGAGATTGGTGAACAACAGTCGCAGCTTGCGGCGGTCGTTGAGGCCGGTGACCTGCTTCTCCAGCAGATCGAGCGCCTTGGCCGTGGCGTCGGCGGCGACTGAGCGATCCCCGAGCCAGATCTTCGCGGCCGCCTTCACCACCGCAGTCGTCAACGCGATCGCCGAGGCTTCGATGCTCACCGAGCTGAGCCTAGCCGAGTACCTCCGCAGTTGTGACGACAGTCACTAGCGGGGCGTACAGCCTCATGATGTCCAGCGCCTTCGCGTGGCTTTCGTCGTCCGCGCCCGCGCAGGCGTCGGATACCACCGTCACCGCGACGCCCGCGTCCGCCGCTGCCAGGGCTGTCGACAACACGCAGCAGTCCGTCGACACGCCCGCGAGCACCAGGCCCGCGCCGCCGACTCGGGTGGCCATGCGGGCGTTCCACTTGCCGAACGTTGTCGCGACCACAGTGGACGGTGGCTCGAACGGGTCGACCACCTGGTACAGCGGTGCGTCCGGTGGCTGCAAGGCGAACGGCCACTGCTCGTAATACCGGCGCCACGCTCCTTCCGGGTGCGAAGGCGCGACGAACCTCGTGAACACGACGTCGTTGCCGAAGGCCGTCACCAGGCGCTGGATCGGGGGGAGGACCTCGGCGAAGCGGGGGGTGAACCACGGGCTCGACGGGTCGGCGAACACGTTCTGCAGGTCGATGACCGCCAGGATCCTCTTCACGCTGCCTCCTGTTCGCGGACCCGCCGCCGCGTCAGCAACGTCGCCAGGAAGCCCAGGGCCAGCGCCAGCAGCACGCCGAGGTTCGCGAAGGCCCACGCGCCTTCGCGGCCACCGAGCCCGAACGGCTCCAGCAGGTATCCCTGCCACTTCAGCCACTCCGCCGACGTGTTCGTCACCAGGCCCCAGCCGAGCGCCGTCGACACCAGTACCACAGCGATCGGGCCGACGCGGACGTCGCCGTAGCGGCCGGCCGGGTCGAACAGGTCGCGCTCGGCGTAGTCGCGCCGGCGCAGCAGGACGTCCGCCAGCATCACGCCGCACCACGCCGCCACCGGGACGCCCAGCGTCACCAGGAAGCCCTGGAACTGGCCGAGGAACTCGCCGCCGAAGAAGACGATGTAGATCGTGCCGAGGATCATGATCACGCCGTCGACCAGCGCCGCCGCCGGGCGGGGGATGCGCAGGCCCGCCGAGAGCAGGGCCAGGCCCGAGGAATAGATGTCCAGCACCGCACCGCCGACCAGGCCGAGCACCGCGACGATCGCGAACGGCACCAGGAACCACAGCGGCAGCAACGTCGTCAGCGCGCCGATCGGATCCGCCGAGATCGCCTTGTTCAGGTCCGGCGACGAGCCGGCCAGCAGCAGCCCGAACACCAGCAGCACCACCGGCGCCACCGACGCGCCGAACGTCGTCCAGCCGACCACGCCCCGGCTCGACGACGAGCGCGGCAGGTAGCGCGAGTAGTCCGCGGCCGCGTTGACCCAGCCGAGGCCGAAGCCGGTCATCAGGAACACCAGCGCGCCCACCCACTGCTGCGCCGAACCGGACGGCAGCGCGCTGACCGCCTCCCAGTGCACGTCGCCGGCCACGAGGACCACGTAGACGACGGTGAGCACCCCGGTGATCCAGGTGATCCACGTCTGCAGCTTCATGATCGCGTCGAAGCCGAGCACACCGGCGGCGACGGTCAGCGCCGCCACCACGACGAGCGCGACCACCTTCGTCGGTGTCCCGCCGCCCCAGCCGAGGCGTTCGAACACGGTCGCCGTGGCCAGCGTCGCCAGCGCGGCGAGCACGGTTTCCCAGCCGACCGTCAGCAGCCACGAGATCGCCGACGGCAGCCGGTTGCCGCGCACGCCGAACGCCGCCCGCGAGAGCAGCATCGTCGGCGCCGAGCCGCGTTTGCCCGCGATGGCGATGAACCCGCACAGCAGGAACGAGAACAGGATGCCGACGAGGCCGGCGACGAGCGCCTGCCCGAACGAGATGCCGAAGCCGAGGGTGAACGAGCCGTAGCTCAACCCCAGCACCGACACGTTCGCGCCGAACCACGGCCAGAACAGCTGCCGCGGGCGCCCGCGCCGCTCGGCGTCGTCGATCACGTCGAGGCCGTTCGTTTCCACCTCGAGCTTGCGGGAACCGGTCATCGCGTGGCCTCCACCAGCTGGTCGATCTCCTCCCGGCCCGGCGCGGTCGCCGGGCCGCGCCGGGTCACCGAAAGCGCGGCCGCCGCGTTGGCGCGCACGGCGGCGTCGAGGACGGTGCTGCCGCGCAACAGCTCCGCGGCCAGCACGCCGCAGTGCGTGTCACCCGCTCCGGTGGTGTCCACCGCGTCGACCGGGAACCCGGGGACGTCGGTGATCCGGCCGTTTTCGTGGACACGACAGCCTTTCGCGCCCTCGCGGACGACGGCGACGGGCGGCAGCTCGCCCAGCATCTCGGCTTCGCGGGCGGTGCAGCTCAAGATGTCTATGGTGGACAGCAAGTCATGGATGTCTCCAGGATCGATTTCGGTGATGAGCGGGCCGGGGTCGAACAGGATCTTCGAGCCGGGCAGCCGGGGCAGCCACTCGATGAGGGCCGCGCGATTGATCTCGTGCAACCAACTGTATCCGCTGACGTACACGACGTCGTCATTCTTTGGGAGGACCCGGTCGAGCAGTTCCGTCCGCAGCCGTCCTTCGGCGCCGGTACCGGTCGCGAACGTGCGCTCGCCGGTCGCGTCCACCAGCACGACGACGACCCCGGTGTCCATTTCGGACTCCGGTTCGTGCGCCAGTTCCACGCCCTCGGCCGCGAGGGCGGCACGCGCGAGATCGCCGAAGCCGCCGGTGCCGTGGCTGCCCGCGTAAAGCACGCGCGCGCCGGAGCGTGCGGCGGCGGCCATGACGTTGAAACCGCCGCCGGGCAACAAATTCGTCGACGACGCCAGCACATCGCCGCCCGGCGGTGGCAGGGCCGGCACCGCCATGACGAGGTCGAGGACGACCTGCCCGGTGTGTACCAGCCGCCCGGTCATCGGCGGCGCAGCTTCAGGAGTTCGTCGACCAGCGGCCCGAACTCGAGCCGGTTGACGGCGAGCACGGTTTCGACGACGTCGGGGCGGAAGGCGCCGACACCGTGCGTGGCGCCGAGCATCGCCCCGCAGATCGCGGCGACGGTGTCGGTGTCGCCACCGAGCCCGGCGGCCAGGCGCAACGCCGACGGCGGGTCGTCGCCCATGGCCTCGGCCAGCGCGAACGCGGCCACCACGGACTCCTGCGACGCGACCGACGTGCCGATCACCCGCGCGACCGCGTCGGCGACGGCGGCCGGGCCCATGCCCCGCACCCAGTCGCGCGCCCAGCGGATCCGGGCGGCGATCTCCCCGCCGGGGGCCCAGTGCCCGCGTTCCCCGCCGACAACGGCGGCGCGCTCGCCCGCGTCGAGCGCTTCGGCCAGGCTCGCGCCGTCGACCCCGGCGGAGACGGCGGCCGCGACCGCGGCGGCCGACGCGATGCCCAGGCTGGTGTTGTGCGTGACCCGTGCCGTCGCCACGACGGCGTCGACCAGTCGGTGCAGGTCGTGCGACGGCGTCGCGATGCCGACCGGCGTGACCCGCATGGCGGCGCCGTTCGTGGTGCCGGTGCGGCCGGCTTCGTCAGCCGGGACGCCGTCCCGGAGCCGGGTGAGCGCGCGTTTGGTGGACGGCCCGAGCAGGTCCGCGGAACCGCGGCGGACCATGTCGGCCTCCCAGATCAGCAGGGCGTCGGCGAAGACGTGCGGCTCGACCGTGCCGCGGCCGTCGATGAGCAGCCGGGCCAGCAGGACGGCCTGCTCGGTGTCGTCGGTGACCGAGCCGGCGGGCATCGACGGTGCGACCGGCTGCTCGGCGACGGCGGTGAGCAGCCCGGTGACCGGCCCGTAGGTGGCGGCGATGGCGGCGCGGGACATCGACTGCGTCGGCATGCCGAGCGCGTCGCCGACGGCCAGTCCGGTGAACGCGCCGAGCGCCCGGTCCCGCGCGGTCACCGGTGTCCGAACGTGAGGTGGAACTGGAACCGGTCCGGGTCCAGCAGGCTGACGACCCGCTCGACGAGCCGGCCTTCGACGTCGACGGAGGTGCGTTCGGCGCGGAGGAAGAGCTCGCCGATCGAGCGGCCGAGCAGTTCGGCGGCGCAGGCGTCGAGGCGTTCGGTGCTGATCCACTGGTCGCCGCCGACGGAGAGCCGCCCGGCGGCTTCGAGGGTCTTGGTCAGGGACCCGTCCAGCAGGCCTGTCCCGGGGAGGCCGGCGAGCGGCCCGACGGCGGGCACGGTGGCGGTTTCGAGCGAGATCCCGCGCTCGTGCTCCCGCCGCAGCCGCCGCACGGCGACGTAGGCCCGCTCGCCGAATTCTTCCGCCAAGGCCACGTCTTCGACGGCTTCGATGCCGAGCAGTTCGGTGGTGACCGGCGCACCGGCGTCGGCGAGGGCACGGGCCCAGCCGATCCGCTGGTCGAGCTGGACGCCGTCGAAGGTGACGAACGACCCGACGCCGGCCTGGGTGGAGATGAGCTCGAGCTGCTGGAGCTCGGACAGCGCGCTGCGGACGGTGCCGCGGCTGACCTGGTACCGCAGGGCGAGCTGGTTCTCGCCGGGGAGGCGTTCGCCGTGGGCGAGCCGTCCGGAGCGGATCAGGTCGGTGAGGTCCCCGACCAGCTGCTGCCGCTTGCTGTACATGTTCACACCTGTACGCCGTGCGTCCGTGCAGGTCAAGCGGCGACGAGTTCCCGCGGCCGGGCTTCTTCGGCGACCATCATGCCCGCTTCCTTGGCGCTCAGGCCGGCGACCAGCATGATCACCGTGAACGAGCCCACGAAGATGACGGTGCTGAGCCACACCATCGTGGACACCGGCAGGGTGAAGGCCCCGATCACCCGGGCGGCGCTCTCCAGCACGAACCCGACGCCCCAGATGAAGCTGCTGCGGCGCAGGACGGTGTCGAACCGCCGGGTGCCCTGCAGCCGTTCCCAGGCCGCTTCGTGGTCGGCCTTGCCGTGGGTGAGGAAGGGGCGCAGGGCCTTGGTCATGAGCGGCTGCGCGGTGAAGGCGGAGATCAGGATGACCAGCCCGGTGATGCCGCTGCCCAGCGAGTCCTTCGCGATCATCATGCGGGTGTCCCCGGAGACGAAGGTCAGCAGCATGCCGACGACGTTGGTCACGAGGACGACGAGGGCCAGCCCGTTGAGGGTCCGGTTCTTGGCGAACTGGTAGAGGGTCCGGGCGAGCGGGAACACCCCGGAGAGGGCGAGCGCGGTGAAGTCGCTCGCCCCGAGCGAGTGGAGTCCGTAGTAGACGCCGAGGGGAACGGCGATCTCGATCGCGAGGGACTTGAGGGGGGCACCGGCGGCCTGGTTCGTCGTCATGGGAAGAGCTTGTCGCGGCGAGCGGCTCCGCGAGGATGCCGTCCGCCACGACTTCGGGCTGACAGATGTCATGGCCTCACATCCCGCGCCGCCGCGTCGTCGGGTGGGCATGACGACGTTCTTGCGCGGCACGATCGCGCTGCAGACCCTGGTGGTCTTCCTCGCGCCGGTCACCGCCGGCCTGCTGCTGACCACCCCGAACGGGCACGTCCTGCACAGCGCTTCGGCGTACACCGTGTGGGTCGTCGCCGTCGTGCAGGTGGTCGCCGCGGTCCTGGCGTGGCGACCGGGCGGCGGCTCGCCGCGGGCGGTCCGCTACGCGGCCGTGTTCCTGGTACTGGTGACGGCCCAGGTGGTGCTCGGGATCGCGCACGTCACGACCGTGCACGTCCCCCTCGGGGTGGCGCTGTTCGGGGTGAGCCTGGTGCGGCTCACCCGTCAGAGCGCGTGATAATCGCGTGGCTCACGCCGCGGGCACGGTCCACTGCTGGTTCGGCTGGCCGTTGCAGGCCCACAGGAGCACCTTGGTGCCGTTCGCGGTCCCTTGGCCGCTCGCGTCCAGGCACAGGTTCGACTGCACCCCGGCGATCGTGCCGTTCGCGTTCACGGTCCACTGCTGGTTGGCCTGGCCGTTGCAGTCCCAGATGACCACCGGTGTCCCGTTGGCCGTGCCCTGGCCGGACGCGTCGAGGCACTTGTTCCCGTAGACGGTCAGCTGCCGCGACGCCGTGCGGGTCCAGGTCTGGCCCGGCCCGCCCTGGCAGTCCCACAGCTGCAGCTGGGTGCCGTTGGCCGAGGTCGCGTTCGGCACGTCGAGGCAGCGGCCGGACGGCTTGCCGGTGATCGCCCCGCCGCCCGTGGGCGTGCCGTCGGATCCGGTGACCGTGAGCAGGACGGCCTCCCCGGCCGGGACCGAAGCCGCGTAGCTCGAGGCGAAGGTGCCGCGATCGGCCCCGGCCCACACGTCGCGCACGGTGGCCGAGCCCGTCAGGCCGAGGGAAGACCACCGGGCGGTGATCGTCGCGGCCGAGCCGGTGCGGTTGAGGAGCACGACGGCCCGGCGACCGGTGCCGGACAACACCTTTTGGTAGACCTGGAGCCCCGAAGCGTCCTCGGCGACCTTCGTGCCTTGGCGCCCGAGCGAGTCCTGGTCGATCGCGATCATCTCCGGGTTGGTGAGCGCGGCTTTCGTGGCGGCGGTCATCTCGCCGGGCTTGTTGCCCGCGATCAGCGGGGCGCCGGAAATCGCCCACAGGCTCAGGTGGGTGCGGTTCTGCGCGTCCGAGAAGCCGGGCAGGCCGGCGACGAGCATGTCGGGGTCGTTGTAGTGGCCGGGACTCTGCGCGCTCGCGTGCTGGGCGGCGTCGAAGTTGGCCAGCACGCGCGACATCGAGGGCTTCTCGCCCCAGTAGATGATGTCGCCGCTGGTGCGCCACAGGTTGGCGATGGCGGGCGCCCAGTTCCACGGCTGCTGGCCGCCCCACTCGCAGACGGAGAACACCATCGGCCGGCCGGTCTGGGCGGTGGCGCGCGCGATGGAGTCGCTGATCGCGGTGTAGGAGTTGCGGGCGTTGAGGCCTTCCGCCGAGCCGCCGCACCAGTCGACCTTCACGTAGTCGAAGCCCCAGCGGGAGAACTGGAGGAAGTCCTGGTCGTAGTGGCCTTCGGCGCCGGTGCCGGGGTAGGCGGGGTGCCCGGTCGGGTAGTAGTAGCCGCAGCCGTTGCGGCCGGCGTCGGTGTAGATGCCCGCCTTCAGCCCTTTGCTGTGGATGTAGGCGGTGATGGCGGACATCCCGCCGGGCCACTTCGCGGTGTCGACGGTGATGTTGCCTCCCGCGTCACGGGCGCCCGTCCACCAGCCGTCGTCGATGTTGACGTACTCGTAGCCCGCGTCCTTCATGCCGGAGGTCACGAGCGCGTCCGCCTGCCGCTCGATGACGGTGTGGTCGATCGCCCCGGCGAAGGAGTTCCAGGAGTTCCACCCCATCGGCGGCTTGGTGATCGGGGCCGCCGCGGCGGCACTCGACGGAGCCGCGAAGACCACGAGAGCGGACAGCAGGCCCAGGATCGCCGCGAGCACTTTCCACGACGTCCACAAAGGACGGAAGGATCGGCGCGGCGGGGCGGCGGGTGCGGACGCGTGCGACAACGGAACCCCCATCAGCATTGACGGCGAGCCGGGCAGGAGCGAAATGTGAACGCTAACACAAACTCGCTTTTACTGTGCTGCACAGTGAAATTTTCATTTCACGGCCCTCTAAGGCTGGCGACAGCGCCCTCGGCGGAGGTGAGGGCTCGGCGGCAAACGGGGGGCGTTTTGCCGCCGAGCCGAAGCGTCGATGGTCGGGCCGGTCGGGGGGCGTGCCGGACCGATCACCTCAGCACCGGACAAGAGGGCGGGCGGCGGCGATCATGACGTCCGGGGCGGGAAGTCACCGAAACGGGTGACGCTCAGCCGCCGGAGTGCATGTCTTCCGCTTCGGGGACGCAGTCGTCGTCCGGGTCGTCCAGCCAGCCGTGGGGCAGGGTGACCTTGCCAGGAGAGCCCTGACGTCCCCGCGGCCCGGTCGCGGCCTCGGGGAACGGGGCGTCGTGGTCGAGCTGGGCGATGAGGTCGTCGAGCTGGTCCATCGAGGAGAGCATCGCGAAGCCGCGGCGGAGTTCGGAGCCGACCGGGAAGCCCATCAGGTACCAGGCCATGTGCTTGCGGATGTCGCGCATCGCCTTGTCGTGGCCGTCGTGCTCGATGAGGAGCTCGGTGTGGCGGCGGAGCACCTTCGCGACCTCGCCCAGGTTCGGCGGGGTGGGCAGCTCGCGTCCGGCGAAGGCGGCTTCGAGCTCGCCGAACAGCCACGGGCGGCCGAGGCAGCCGCGGCCGACGACGACACCGTCGCAGCCGGTTTCGTCGACCATGCGCAGCGCGTCGGCGGCGGAGAAGATGTCGCCGTTGCCGAGCACCGGGATGCTCGTGACGGCTTCCTTGAGCTCGGCGATCTTCGTCCAGTCGGCCTGGCCGGAGTAGCGCTGCGCGGCGGTGCGGGCGTGCAGGCTGACGGCGGCGGCGCCTTCGGCTTCGGCGATGCGGCCGGCGTCGAGGAAGGTGCGGTGGTCGTCGTCGATGCCGATCCGGAACTTCACCGTGAACGGCGTGTCCCCGGCCGCCTTCACGGACTCGCGCACGATGGCTTCGAACAGCTTCCGCTTGAACGGCAGCGCGGCTCCGCCGCCCTTGCGCGTCACCTTCGCGACCGGGCAGCCGAAGTTGGAGTCGACGTGGTCGGCCAGCCCCTCGCCGACGATGATCCGGACGGCTTCGGCCATGGTCTTCGGGTCGACGCCGTAGAGCTGCATGGACCGGGGCTTTTCGTTCGCCCCGAAGGTCATCATGTGCATGGTCCCGGGGTGCCGTTCGACGACGGCGCGGGCGGTGATCATTTCGCACACGTAGATGCCGGCGCCGTACTCGGCGCAGAGCTGCCGGAAGGCGACGTTGGTGATGCCGGCCATGGGGGCGAGCACGACCGGCGGATCGACCTCGTAGGGGCCTATCTTCAGGGCGGGCTTGCTCAAGGTCGCGGTCACGTCCTCCATTGTCGCCTGTGGTGTCGATCACACCAGTTCGGGCTCACTTGTCCCAGACCGTGACGTCTCCCGTGACTCCTCCGTCGATGCGGTCGCTCACCCCGGTGACGTCGATCCGGAACACCCGGCCCTCCGGGGTCCGGCCGCACACGTGGGTGCCCTTCTCGGCGCCGCTGATGTACGCGGCGCCGTGCTCGTCGACCGCCGATCCGCAGCCCGCGCTGTCCGGGGTTCCGCTGCTCGTCCACACCGCCAGCTTCCCCGCGTCGTGGTAGCTCTCGAACACCCCTCCGGTGCCGCCCACGATGTACGTGTCACCCGTGCGCTTCGGGGGGTTCAAGTCCAGGTTGAAGCGGCCGAACTCCAGGTGGCCCTGGTAGTAGACGGTTGCCGGGGCGGCCGCCTTGGTGCTCTCCGCCGCCGGAGCCGGCGAAGCGGCCGCGGAGCTGCTGACGGCGGGCGAATCGTCCTTGAACAGCCCGCCGAAGTCGGCGATACCGGTCAGCAGTGCGCCGATCGCGCCCATCAGTGCGACGGCTCCCGCGATGCACCCGGCCTTCTTCGCCTCCGCCATCACTCCCCCTCACGACGTAATCGCTTGGTCACTTTAGACAGGCATAGGGTTCGGCGTATGACGAACGCGCCCCTCCGCTGGGGAATCATGGGTACCGGTGGAATCGCCGCCGCCTTCGCCCGGGACCTGCGGCTCACCGAGTCCGGTGTGGTCGCCGCGGTCGGGTCACGCTCGGCCGGGAGCGCCGAAAGGTTCGCCGGCGAGCTGGGCATCCCCACCCGGCACAGCAGCTACGAAGCGCTCGCGAACGATCCGGACGTCGACGTCGTCTACGTCGCCACGCCGCACCCGATGCACCACGCCAACGCCCGGCTCGCGCTCGAAGCCGGGAAACCCGTGCTCGTCGAGAAGCCGTTCACGATGAACGCCGGCGAGGCCCGCGACCTCGTCGACCTGGCCCGGGCCCGGAACCTCTTCCTCATGGAGGCGATGTGGACGCGCTTCCTGCCGCACATCCGGCACATCCGCGAGCTGGTGCCGCAGCTCGGGGACGTCGTCACCGTCGCCGCCGATCACGGGCAGTGGTTCGCCGAAGACCCCGCCTTCCGGCTGTTCGCTCCCGAACTGGGCGGCGGTGCCCTGCTCGACCTCGGGATCTACCCCGTCTCGTTCGCGTCGATGATCCTCGGGCCGCCCGAGCGCGTGGCCGCGATGGCGACGCCCGCCTTCACCGGTGTCGACGCCCAGACGTCGATGCTGTTCGGCTACGAGAGCGGGGCGCAAGCCGTCCTGACCTGCACGTTGAGCGCGGTCTCGCCGACCACCGCGACGATCGTCGGCACGGACGCGCGCATCGAGGTCGACGGGCCCTTCTACGCTCCCGCCTCCTTCACCGTCATCCCGCGCGAAGGGGAGCGAAGCCGCTTCGAATACGTCGATGAGGGCCTTGGCCTGCGGCACGAGGCCGACGAAGTGGCGTTCCGGCTGGCCGCCGGGGAGACCGAGAGCCCGCTGATGCCGCTGGACGAGACCGTCTCGATCATGACGACCATGGACGAGGTGCTGGCCGCGACCAGGACGTGACCCGGGATTGAGTAGTGCTACGGATTCGCAGGTGGACGCCGGTGCGTGACCCTGTCCGGTATGACCACCGAAGCAGATGTGCTCCTCCGGCTCGCCGGCGAGATCGACGACCTGGGGCGTCGTCTCGCCGTGGTGGGTTCCGAACTGCGGACCGTCCGGGAGGTGCAGCCGCAGCAGGCAGCGCAACCGCAGCCTGAGCCGCAACCCCAGCCCCAGCCCCAACCGCAACCACAGCCCCGGCCGATGCGGCCCGAATCGGTCCCCTGGCCGCAGTACCAGTGGCAGCCGCCGCCTCAGCAGCCGTACGTCCCGCCCCAGCAGCACTACTACGGTCCGCCGCCGTCGCCCGCCATGCCGGCTCCGCGGCCGACGCTGGGCGAAAAGCTCGGCCGGGAAGGCGCCGGCAGCCGCGTGCTCGCCTGGGTGGGCGGGGCCGTGACGCTGCTCGGCGTCGTGCTGCTGCTCGTGCTGGCCGTGCAGCGGGGCTGGCTCGGTCCGGTGCCGCGGGTGCTCGTCGGTGCCGGGTTCGGGCTGGCGCTGGCCGGCGCCGGCGTGTGGCTGCACCGCAAGCCCGCCGGCCGCACCGGCGCCTTCGCACTGGCCGCCACCGGCATCGCGACGCTCTACCTGGACGTCGTCGCCGCGACCTCGCTGTACGAGTTCCTGCCGGTGCTCGCCGGGCTCGCGGCCGGGCTGGCGGTCGCCGTCGGCGGGCTGCTCGTGGCCGTGCGCTGGGAGTCGCCGCTGCTGGCCACCGCCGTCGTCATCGGCTGTGTCGTGTGCTCGCCGATGATCGTGCGCGGGTTCACCCCCGAACTGGTCACCTTCCTGCTGATGGTCCAGCTCGCGACGGCGCCGGTACGGCTGCGCCGCGACTGGCCGTCGCTGACGCTCGCCGCCGGCGTCCCGCCGCTGCTCGCCTCCGTCATCAGCACGGCGTGGCTCGGCGGGGGCGGCAGCTGGGCCAACACCGCCGCGGCCGGCGGCACCGGGGTCACGTCCGTCGTGCTCGCGCTGATCGTGCTGCGCCGCCGCGAGAACGACCCCGCGGCCCTTTCGCTGCTGGCCACGGCGGTGGTGCCGGCGCTCGTCGCGGCGGTGCTGCTGCCGAAGGCGCAGGCGGTGCCGATCACCGCCGGAGCGGGCGTCGTGCTGCTCGCCGTCTGGGCGGCCCGCCGCTGGTGGCCCGGGTTCGCCGGGCAGGTGGCCGGGCTGGCCGGGTTGGTCGCGCTCCTGCAGGCGACGGTCACCCAGTTCGACGGCCCGGCGCGCGCCGGGGTGCTGCTCGGCGAGGCGTTGCTGCTGGCCGTGGCCGCGGTGGGCGGCCGCAACCGGGGCGCGCTCGCCGCCGCGCTCGGGTTCGCGGCGATCGGTGGCCTGCTCGGCGTGGCCTTCGACGTCACGCCCGCGCTGCTGATCGTGCCCCGCACCCACGCGGTCGCCGAGCTGGCCGGCGCGCTCGCGGTCGCCGCGCTGATCCTCGCCGTGTCGGTCGTGCTGCCGTGGGCCGCCGCGCGCCTGGCGGTGTTCCGCGGCCCGGCCGAAGACCTGCCGATCTGGCTGCTCGCCGGGGTTTCGGCGCTCTACGGCGCCGCCGGGGTCGTGCTCTGCGGGGCGCTGCTGGCGGTCCCCGGCCGGACGGGGTTCCTCCTCGGCCACGCGCTGATCACGGTGTCCTGGACGATCGCGGCGCTCGTGCTGCTGCTGCGCGGGATCGACGTCGCCGCGCTGCGGGTGACCGGGCTGGTCCTGGTCGGCGCCGCGGTGCTCAAGCTGGTGCTGTTCGACCTGGCGGCGCTGGACGGCCTGGCCAGGGTCGGCGCGTTCCTCGGTGCCGGGCTCGTGTTGCTGGCGGCCGGGACGCGGTATGCGCGAAGGGTCGCGTCGCGCTAGTGTCGCGCGTCGCAGGTTGTTGGGCGTTCGGGGTGGCTGGAACCGGCTCGCTCCCCGAAACCGGCCCTGCCAGTGCGGGCTTCCGGCCGCGGCGATGCAGTGAATGACTCATTCACTGCATCCGACGACATGAATGAGTCATTCACTGCATCGGACCAGCCGCCAGGAAAATCGCCTGGCTGACCACCGTCACGCCGAAGGGGCGTCCCGCGCCCCGGCCCCTGTGGTTCGTCCTCAACAGCGACTCCCGCGGCGGCTCGATCCTCGTCGTCACCGGGAAAGCGCACGTGGAGGCGGGCAAGCCTTCAGAAGCGCCCGGGTACCTCGACAAGTACGGCTCCCACTTCGCGGGGATCGGCTTGACCGCGGACGGGTTCGACGCCAAGTACTCCGTCCGCATCCGCGTGGTGCCCGAGCGCTCCTGGGGGTTCTGACCAGTCCATTTCGGACGGTGCGGGGCCGGGGGTTCGTGGGAAAGTCACGGATTCGCCGCCGTGTGGACACTCCGGTGTCCGGTTATTGTGCTTTCGTGCCCGAACACACCGGCGAAACCCGCAACGAACAGCTCACGCGCAACGTCGGCGAGCTCCTTCAGGAACTGCGGGTCGCGCAGGCGGGAGTGCAGATCCTCTTCGGCTTCCTGCTGTCGGTCGTGTTCACCGACCGGTTCCACGACGCCAGCGGGTTCGAGAAGTCGCTGCACCTGTCCGCGGTGGCGCTCGCGGTGGCGGCCACAGCCTTGCTGACCGCGCCCGCGGCGTGGCACCGGCTGCTGTTCCGCACCGGCAGCCGGGAACGGATCCTGACCGTCGGCAACCGGTTCGTGCTGGTCGGGCTGGTCTGCCTGGCCCTGGCGATCACGTCGACGGTCGCGCTGATCGCCAAGGTGGTCTACGGCTGGATCGCCATGCTGATCATGGCCGTCCTGTGCGTTCTGATCTTCGGGATCCTCTGGTTCGTCATGCCGTTCCGGCTGAACCCGGCCAACGGCGTTCAGCCGACGGGCCCGCCCAAGTAGAGCGTGTCCTCCTGGACGAAGCAGAGCGGGTTGCCGAACGGGTCGTCGGCGTAGAAGGAGCGTTCGCCCCAGAACTGGGTCTCGATGGCGTCGTCGGCCCAGCGGGGCCCGGCGGCGCGCACCCGCTCGAACGTCTCCTCGACGTCCTCGACCGCGAGGTAGACGATCCGCGGGTCCCGCTGCGGGCGCGGCTCGCGGTGTTCGAGCGGCGCTTCGACGCAGGCCAGCACCACGCCGCCGCAGGTGAAGTAGTGCCGGTTGACCGCGATCCGCTCGCCGGGGTCGCCGAAGACGGCGGCGTAGAACGCGACGGCGACCTCGATGTCGTCGACGGGCTGGATCAACCGGAACACCCGGGGGCCGCTCATGCGGGCACAGTACCGCTGTTCATCCGGTGTTCGGCAGCAGTTGCCGGGGTGGTCGGAAGGCGCCCGTAGCTTCCGGCCCGTGACTGACACTTCTCGCCGGACCTTCCTCCTCGGCGCACCGGCCGTCGCCGCCGCGGCGACCCTGCCGAACGTCCTCGGCGCGCCGGCCGCCCAAGCCACCGGCCGGCACCGCCCGGACGCCGAAGATCCGCGCTTCACGCTCGTGGTCATGCCGGACACGCAGTACCTGTTCGACGAGGACCGCGGCGACGCGGCCCCGCTGGACGCCTCGCTGCGGTACGTCCTCGAAGCCGATGACGACAACGTTGTCTTCCTCGCCCACCTCGGCGATCTCACCCAGAACGGCCGGGCGGACGAGTTCGCCAGGATCAGCCGGTCGTTCCAGGCGCTCGACCGCCGCCGGTTCCCGTACAGCACCCTCGCGGGCAACCACGACATCGACGGCTCGAAGGACGACCAGCGCGGCGCCTCGCCGTACCTCGACGCGTTCGGCCCGCAGCGCCAGCGCAACTCGCCGACGTTCCGCGGCGCGACGAAGGACGGCTACAACAGCTACCACGTCTTCCGCGGCGGCGGCCGCGAGTGGCTGCTGCTCGCCCTCGACTGGCGGCCCTCGGCGGGCGGCCTGAACTGGGCGAAGCAGGTCCTCGCGCAGCACCCGACGCTCCCGGCGATCCTCACCATCCACGAGCTCGTCTGGGCCGACGACAACGCCCAGGCGCAGTTCTCGACGTTCGGCGAGCACGTCTGGCAGGAGCTGGTGCAGGGCAACGACCAGATCTTCCTCACGCTCAACGGCCACTACTGGCCGACCGGGCGCACCGTCCGGAAGAACGCCGCCGGGCACGACGTGCACGTCCACCTCGCCAACTACCAGGATCGCTACTACGGCGGCAGCGCGATGGTCCGGCTCTACCAGTTCGACCTCGCGCGCGGCGTGATCGACGTCCGGACCTTCTCGCCGTGGCTGGCCGCGCAGGACCACCTGAGCGAAATGCAGCAGGTCGAGGTCGAGCGCAGCGGCTCGGCCGACTACTTCAGCCTGGAGATCGACTTCGCCGAGCGGTTCAAGGGCTTCGCGCCGCCGCCGGTCCCGCCCGGGCGGCCGGCGAAGCAGCTGCTGGTGCCCGGAACCGTCGCTTACTGGCGGTTCGAAGGCGGTCAGGACGGCAAGGCGGTGCCGGACGACGTCGTCGTGCGCGACCAGACCGGCCGCGGCAACGACCTCACGCGCGTCACCGCGCCCGGCAGCGGGCCGGACGCGCTGAAGTACTCGAACGAGTTCTCGCCGCGGCAGCCGTCGCGGGCGAGCCTGCGGTTCGACGGCGGCCGCGACCCCAGCCGGGGCGCGTACCTGCGGACGGTCGACGCGGCCCCGATCAACAAGCTCAAGTTCGAACGCGGCTACACCGTCGAAGCGTTCTTCCGACTGCCCGCGAACTTCAAGGACGGCCACCACGGCTGGTGCGGCCTGTTCGCCCGGCAGGGCAGCGGCGCGGCCGCGGGCAAGACCGGCGACGACCCGCAGGAATCGGCGGCCACACTGTCCCTTTCGGACGGTGGGGAGCTGCAGTGGGCGGTGTACCCGCTGAACCAGGACCGGACCTCGACGAACTGGGGCCACGAGCTGCCGGTGGAGAAGTGGTGGCACGTCGCCGTGGTCAACGACGGCCGGCGCACGACGATGTACGTCGACGGCTGCCCGGTGGTCCGGAACCCGGCCACGCCCGCCGTCGGGCTCGCCGATCCGGGCGGGTCGTGGCTGGTCGGTGCGTCGTCCTACGGCGGCAAGGTCGACCGCAGTTTCGCGGGGCTGCTGGGTGACGTGCGGGTGGTCGACCGGCCGCTGAACCCGCGTGAATTCATGCTGGGCTGAGACACTTGACAGCGGGTGGACAATAAAAAATCGGCGTGCTCTCTGACTGAAACATGAAACATCAGGAGAACTCGCCGAACTTGATAAGAGTCTAACCGCTGTGAGGGGAACTTGTCAAACCAGGGGTACGACGAGGAATTGCGGGAAGAACGGGCCTACGTCGCCGCGCTGTACGAGCGGCTCGACCGCGAGCGCGCGGCGGCGCAGGCCCGGTACCACGGTGCACTCGGGCAAACCGAAGTGACGCCGGGGGAACGGGAGGACGACGTCCGCTGCCGGTCGCGGGAGGCGGCCCGGCTGGACGTCGCCGACAACGGGCTGTGCTTCGGCCGGTTGGACGCCCTTTCGGGCGAAACCAGCTATGTCGGCCGGGTCGGTCTCTTCGACGCCGAAAACGACTACGAACCGTTCCTGCTGGATTGGCGGGCGCCGGCCGCGCGGCCGTTCTACGTGGCCACGGCGGCGCGGCCGGAAAACCTGCGCCGCCGCCGTCAGTTCCACACGATGGGCCGCCGGGTCCTCGATTTCACCGACGAAGTGCTGCTGGGCCTGCCGGGCGACACCGAACGCGGGGACGCGGCCCTGCTCGCGGCCGTCAACGCGCCTCGCGGCGAGGGCCTGCGGGACATCGTCGCGACGATCCAGGCCGAGCAGGACGAGATCATCCGCCTCGGCCACGCGGGGGTGCTGGTGGTCGAAGGCGGCCCCGGCACCGGCAAGACGGCCGTCGCCCTGCACCGGGTGGCGTACCTGCTCTACACCCGGCGTGCGCGGATGTCGCGCAGCGGCGTGCTCGTGGTCGGGCCGAGCCCGCTGTTCCTCGACCACATCGGCCGCGTGCTGCCGTCGCTCGGCGAGACGGACGTCGTCTTCTCGACCACCGGCGACCTGGTGCCCGGGTTGCACGTCACGGCCGAGGACCGGCCGGAAGTGGCGCGGCTGAAGGGATCGCTCGAGATCCTCGACGTGCTGGCCACCGCGGTCGCCGATCGCCAGCAGGTGCCCGGTGAGCCGGTGTCGATCGACCTCGGCGACGTCACCGTGGAGCTCGATGCCGGACTCGTGGCCCAGGCCCGGCTCGAGGCGCGCGGGACCGGGCTGCCGCACAACGAAGCCCGGGTGGTCTTCCGCGAGCGCGTCGTGGCGCTGGTCGCCGAGCGCGGCGTGGCGAAGATCGGCGAAGGCTGGCTGACTCGGGCGGACCGCGGGTTGTGGGCGGACCTGCGGGCGGAGGTCCTCGACGAGCTCGCGGAACACGAAACTTTCGAGACCGCCCTCGACGAGCTGTGGCCGTACCTGACGCCGGAGACGTTGCTGGCGCCGCTGTACGAGTCTCCGCGCCGGCTCGCGGCCGCCGGGGCCGATCCGGCGTTGTTCCGCGCGGACGGCGCGGCCTGGACGGTGTCGGACGTGCCGCTGCTCGACGAGCTGGCCGACCTGCTGGGCCGGGACGAGGCCGAGGATCGCGCCGCCGCGCGCCGGCGGGCGGAAGCCGAGGCCGAGTACGCCTCCGGCGTCATGGACCTCCTGAAGCTGGACGCCGAGGAGCTGGACGAGGACGTCGCACTGGTCGCCGAGGACCTGCTCGACGCCGACGTGCTGGCCGGGCGGTTCACCGAGCGCGACACGCGCGACCTGGCCGAGCGGGCGGCCGCGGACCGCGACTGGACGTACGGGCACGTCGTCGTCGACGAGGCCCAGGAACTGTCCGAAATGGACTGGCGGGTGCTGATGCGGCGCTGCCCCAGCCGCTCCTTCACGATCGTCGGGGACCTCGCCCAGCGCCGCTCGGCGGCCGGGGCGACGGCGTGGGGGCCGGTGCTCACGCCGTACGTCGGCGACCGCTGGCTGTACCGCGAGCTGACCGTGAACTACCGGACCCCGGCGGAGATCATGACCGTCGCGGCCGCGCTGCTGGCGCGGTTCGCGCCGGCCGTGCGGCCGCCGGAATCGGTGCGCGCGTGCGGGGTCCGGCCATGGTCCAGACGAGTGACGGCCGACGAGCTGTCCGACGCCATCGACGACTTCGTCCGCGACGAGGCCGGCCGCGAAGGCACCAGCGTCGTGCTCGGGCCGCCGGGGGTGCCGGGAACGATCCCGGCCGCGGCGGCCAAGGGACTGGAGTTCGACGCCGTGCTCGTTGTCGAGCCGGAGCGGATCCTGGCCGCGGGCCCGCGTGGCGCGGCGGAGCTCTACGTCGCGCTCACGCGCGCCACGCAGCGCCTCGGGGTGCTGCACCGGGATCCGCTCCCGGTGGCGCTGACCGGCCTCGCCGAGGCCGGGGTGCCCGCCAAGGCCGGGCACCGGCGGTTCCAGTAGGGAACGGGGGTGGCGGGCGGCGGCGCCCGTCATCCCCGGCCGCTACGCCGTGAGCCGGCCCCAGGAGTAGTTCTGCTTGGCCAGCTTCAGGTACACGAACAGCTCGGTCCCGGACACGCCCGGGATCTTGCGGATCTCTTCGCCGAGCACGTCGAGCATGTGGTCGTCGTCCCGGCAGACCAGTTCGGCCAGCAGGTCGTAGCGCCCGGCGCACAGCACGACGTAGTGCACGTTCGTCAGCTCGGCCAGCTTGTCCGCGACTTCCCGGGGATCGACGCCGTCGACGTTGATGCCGACCATGGCCTGGCGCGTCAGGTCCACGTTGGCGGGGTCGGTCACCGCGACGATCTGCATCAGGTCGTCGCGCAGCAACCGCTGCACGCGCTGGCGGACCGCTCCCTCCGAAAGCCCGACCGCCTTGGCGAGCGCGGTGAACGAGGCCCGGCCGTCCTTCTGGAGCAGGTCGATCAGTGCTCTGTCCGTATTGTCCAGCGCGCGCGCACGTGTTTCGTCACCCATGCCGTCCCTCCCTGTGTTTCGGCATGTGATTTGTCAAGTGCGCAGCGTATCGAGACCTGCGGAGAAAGCGAGCCCTCTGCGTCAGCTTCGCGCGATTCGACGTGCACGCCGCGCTCAGCCGAGGAATCGGTGGTCGAAGCCGAAATCGGCAAGGCTTTCCGAGGCGGTTTTGTGCGCCCGCGCACAGCCGGACGCGCGCACCCGCCCACGCCGGGTAGCGTCTGGCCGCCCGGTCGTACCGGCAACCCCCATTTCCCGGCACCCCAGGAGGATCCCCGCATGTCGGAGGCCGTGGCGCTCGGCGCCCCCGCCGTTCCCGCGAAGGGACTGCGCGGCGGCGCGCTGGGCATGGTGTCGTCGATGGTCATCGGGATGTCGTCGACCGCGCCGGCGTACTCCATCGCGGCCACGCTCGGGCTGATCGTGCTGGCGGGCACCGGGTTCAAGGCGGCCGCGTTCGTGCTGCTTTCCTTCGTGCCGGTGCTGTTCGTCGCCTTCGCCTTCCGCGAGCTGAACACCGCGGAACCCGACTGCGGCACCAACTTCACCTGGGCGGCCCGCGCGTTCGGCCCGCACGCCGGGTGGTTCACCGGCTGGGTCGTCACGGTCGCGCAGCTGCTGGTGATGAGCAGCCAGTCCGCGCTCACCGGCCGGTACACGCTGCTGCTCTTCGGCGCGTCCGCAGCGGCGGACAACCGGTGGGTGACGACGGCGATCGGCGCCGCCTGGCTGCTGGCGCTGTGCTGGCTCTGCCACCGCGGCATCGAGGTGTCCGCGCGGGCGCAGTGGATCCTGCTCGGCGTCGAACTCGCCGTCCTGGTGCTCTTCTCGGCCGTCGCGCTGGTCCGCGTCTTCGACGGCACGGCCGGGCCGCAGGCGTCGCTGCCGCGGCTGGACTGGCTGTGGCCGGGCGGGGTTTCCGCCGGGACCGCGGTTTCGGCGGTGCTGCTGGCCGTGTTCATCTACTGGGGCTGGGAAAGCTCGCTGTCGGTCAACGAGGAGTCCGCCGATCCGCGGCACGCGCCGGGTCGCGCCGCCGTGCTGTCGACGGTGTTGCTGGTGCTGAACTACCTGCTCGTGACGGTCGCCGCGCTGGCCTTCGCCGGGATCGGCGCCGACGGGATCGGCCTGGCGAACGAGACCAACTCCGAGGACGTCCTGGCCGGCCTGGGCGGCGCGGTGTTCGGCGACGGCGGAGGCGGCAAGGTCCTCGGCGTGCTCCTGATCGTTTCCGTGCTGACCAGCGGCGCGGCCACCAGCCAGGCGACGATCATGCCGGCGGCGCGCACGACGCTGTCGATGGCCAGTCACGGTGCCCTGCCGCGGTTCTTCGGCCGCGTGCACCCGCGGTTCCGGACACCGACGGTGGCGACCTGGGCGTTCGGGCTGGTGTCGCTGGCCGTGTACGTGCTCCTCGCGCTGGTCAGCGACCACGTGCTGGCGGACTCGGTGGACGCGGTCGGGCTGACCATCGCCATCGAGTACACGATGACGGCGCTGGCCTGCGTGTGGGTGTTCCGCCGGACGCTGTTCGCGAGCGTCCGCAACTTCGTGCTGCGCGGGCTGCTGCCGTTCACCGGCGGCGTGTTCTTCCTGGCCGTGCTGGTGTTCGCGCTGATCGAGTACGCGCGGCCGGACGCGGGCGAGACGACGGTGTTCGGCATCGGCGGCGTCGCGGTGATCGGCGTGGTGTCGATCGTGCTCGGGGTGCCGCTGATGTTCGCGGTCCACCGGGCCTGCCGCGGCTTCTTCGCCGGCCGCCGCCTGCCGCGCGGGTTCGTGCCGCGCGGCGACGACAGCATGGTCAGCACGGTCAGCGTCGTCAGCTCAGATCGCGTCGGCTGAGGTCTTCCTCGGTTTCGCGGCGCACCAGCAGCGTCGCGACACCGTCCCGCACGCCGACCAGCGGCGGGCGGCCGACCTGGTTGTAGTTCGACGCCAGCGAGTGGTGGTACGCGCCGGTGCACGGCACGGCCAGGAGGTCGCCCGCGTGCAGGTCGGCGGGCAGGCTGATGCCGTCGGCGAGGACGTCACCGGCTTCGCAGTGCCTGCCGACCACGGTCATCGGGACGCGCTTCGCCGTCGAACGCCGTCCCACCAGGCGTGTGGTGTACCGGGCGCCGTAGAGGGACGGCCGGGCGTTGTCGCTCATGCCGCCGTCGACCGCGACGAACGTGCGGCTGCCGCGCTTGACCGCGCAGACGCGGTAGACGGTGATCCCGGCGGGCCCGACGATCGCGCGGCCGGGCTCGATCGTCAGGCGGGGCAGGGGAAAGCGGTGTGCCGCGCATTCGTAGGCGAGCGCGACGCGCAGGCGCCGCGAGTAGCCGCCGAGGTCGAACGCGGGCTCGCCGCCGACGTACGGCACCGCGTGCCCGCCGCCGAGATCGAGCTCCCGCAGCGTGACGCCGTGGGTGTCGCGGATCCGGACGAGCACCTCGGCCATCCGCCGCGCGGCTGCCTCGTACCGGTCGATTCTGGTCACCTGGGAGCCGATGTGGCAGTGCAGGCCCTGAAGCCGCAACCCGGGTTGCCGTTTCACGGCCTCGACGGCGGCGTCGACGTTGTCGGGAACGCCGTCGAGGAGCGAGAAGCCGAATTTCTGGCCTTCGGTGCCGGTGCTGATGGCGGTGTGCGCCCCGGCCGTGACGCCGGGCGTCACCCGGATCATCACCTGCTGAGCGCCGTGGGCGAGCGCGCCGAGCTGCTCGATCTCGTCGAGCGAGTCGACGACGATCCGCCGGACGCCGTAGCCGAGCGCGGCCTTGAGGTCTTCAGGCGTCTTCGCATTGCCGTGCAGCAGCATGCGCTCCGCGGGGAAGCCGACCGAACGCGCGACGGCGATCTCACCGGCGGAACAGGTGTCGAGTGACAACCCCTCTTCGGCGACCCAACGCAGTACGGCTCGCGTACAGAGGGCCTTGCTGGCGTACGCGACTTCGACGTCCGGCAGCGCTTCGCGGTACTCGCGTGCGGTGTCGCGGACCTGCTGTTCGTCGATGAGGTAGGACGGCGTCCCGAAGCGGGCGGCGAGGTGGCTGACGGGCGCGCCGGCGAAGAGCAGCTCGCCGTCTTCGCCGATTCGGGTACTTCGCGGCCAGACTCCTGGCTCGAGGTGATCGGCGGCTTCGCAGCCGAGGCTGGGAAGAAGCTCACTGAGCGTCACGGGTGCCTCCGGGCATCACGGCGGATCGGATGTCGCCAGGACACCCCCGCGGGCGCCGTCGGAGATCACCCGTGAATGCCGTCCTGACGGCTTCCGGGCGCTCGCTGACGCCTTGTTAACGCGCGAGTAACATCGGCCACAGCACGGCTGACCTGCGCAGAGCGGCTGCTGGGCCCGGGATGGGTGGTCGGGGTGCGTTCGGCGCGCCCGCTGTGCTGCCGAGCGGGATCCGGCGGCTGGGTTGGTTCGGCTGCCTGCCGGGTCGCGGACCGAGCGATTCCCGAGGACGAGCACCCGGTGATGCGCAGCTGCACCGGGCGCGGCCGCGAGCCGACCGGCCCGGGGCGGCGCGCATCGTGCGCCGGCCCCGCGTCGGCCGGGTTCGGTCAGGAGGCCTGGTGGTCCGCCGCCGAGCCGCACACGCAGCCGCGGTCGGCTCCCTGGCCGGCCGTCGTGGCGGCGCAGTAGCGGCGGGCGATCGCGTCGTGCGTGCCGAGGGGGTGCGGGCAGCTCGGGCACTGCGTGCCGTTGCGGGAGACCTCCGGCGCGTCGGGCACCGGGGCCGTCACGCTGCCACCTTCGCCGTCCGCAGGGGCTCGCTCACCGCGTGGAGGTGCTGCAGCACGTACCCGTACGAGCGGGCCCAGCCGCACTCGGCGTAGGAGATCTCGTGCCGGGCGCAGAAGTCCCGGACGATCACCTGCGCGTGCTTGAGGTTCGGCCGGGCCATGCTCGGGAACAGGTGGTGCTCGATCTGGTAGTTCAGCCCGCCGAGGGCGAAGTCGGTCACCGGGCCGCCGCGGATGTTGCGCGAGGTCAGCACCTGCTTGCGCAGGAAGTCGAGCTTGTGCCCGGCCGCCAGCATTTCCATGCCCTTGTGGTTGGGCGCGAACGAGCAGCCCATGTACAGCCCCCACAGGAACTGGTGCACCAGCACGAAGATGATCCCGGTCAGCGGCGACAGCACGATGAACACCGCGGCGAGGTAGGCCACGAGGTGCGCGATCAGCAGCGCGGACTCCAGCTTGTGCTTGCGGACGTCCCCGCGCCACACGGCTTTCACGCTCGAGACGTGCAGGTTGAGACCTTCGAGCAGGAGCAGCGGGAAGAAGAGGAAGGCCTGGTACTTCGCCACCCAGCGCAGGAAACCGCGCTTCTGCGCACTCTGCGCCTTGCTGAACGCGAGCGCGGCGATGTCGACGTCCGGGTCCTCGTCTTCGTGGTTGGGATTGGCGTGGTGCCGTGCGTGCGTGCCGATCCACCAGCCGTAGCTCAACCCGGTGAGTCCACCGTGGACCAAGCCGGTGGCGTCGTTCGCCTTGCGGCTCTGGAAGATCTGCTTGTGCCCGGCGTCGTGGCCGATGAACGCCAGCTGCGCGAAGACCATCGCGAAGAACGCGGCGAGGAACAGCTGCCACCAGGAGTCACCGAGGTAGACGAAGGCGACCCAGCCGCCGCCGAACGCGGCGAGGTTCAGCCCGATCCGCACGCCGTAGTAGCGGCGGCGGCGGCGCAGCAATCCCGCGTCCTTGATGAGCCGCGACAGCTCGGCGAAGTCACTGCCGGGCATCGCGGGAGTATCCGAAATTTGCGTAGGAGTCATCGGCGCACCGCTCTGGTTAAGTCGTAACGGCTTGTCCAGCAACGGTTTCCAGCCCTGACGGGGTCTGGGTCCGGTTCGGGAAAGGGCACTGGGGCCTGGTCGCGGTGGTACCGCGTCCTCCCCACAGCCTCCCACCCGGCGCTCTCGTTGGCAATTCCCCGCTGACCGCCGAAGAGGTGTACAGTCAGCCACATCGGGATGACGGTGATCTACCACACACCCGAGGCCTTCCGGCCGGTTCGCCTGGCCGGAGACAGGAGTCGCAGCCGGGTTCGTGAACCCGTTCGTCTCGCAGCCGTGCCGGCCGTTCGACCGGCGAGCAGCCGCCCGCAGTCGCGCAGAGTGACGCCCGGGGCGCCCAATCAGGTTGCTACAACGAGGTTCGTGTCCCGGAGACTCCTGTCAGCGGGCGGCTCGTCGACGAGCCGGGGTTCGGCAGTGTCGCCGCCCCCCGACCCGCCGACGAGCCGCCATTCACAAGAGGCCCCACGAGGAAAGCAGTCCGGAGAGCTGTTCCCGTTCGGCGCCGGTCAGCAGCCGGCTCGGCGGGCGGACGTCCGGGCGGCACAGTCCCAGCTGGCCCAGCGCGTCCTTGACCACACTGACGTTGTTGGCGTTCCCGTTGGCGGCCCGGAGTTCTTCGAACGGCCGGATCCGCTCCCAGACGGTCATCGCCGCCG
This sequence comes from Amycolatopsis sp. NPDC024027, assembly GCF_040638975.1. Classification (NCBI taxonomy): domain Bacteria; kingdom Bacillati; phylum Actinomycetota; class Actinomycetes; order Pseudonocardiales; family Pseudonocardiaceae; genus Amycolatopsis; species Amycolatopsis sp. NPDC024027. The sequence continues at coordinate 86,314 of NZ_JBEZYY010000002.1, read as the reverse complement.
GGTAGTCCCCTGTGGACAGTGCGTGGACCATCTCCAGCGAGATCGCCGGGTCGACGTTCACCAGCCCGGACGTGAAGCCGGTGGCGCCGACGGCGAAATAGCCGGGTGCCGAGAGCTCCGCCAGTCCCGCGATCCACACGAACCGGTCGAAGCCCGCGTCCCGGGCGACCGAGCCGAACCGCACCGGGTCCGGCACCGCGTACTTCACCCCGATGACGTTCGGCGCCGCCTCCCCGAGCGCGCGCAGCTGCTCACCGGCGATCGCCGGGTTGCGGACGTAGAGCACGACGCCGAGTTCCGGCACCGCCGCGGCGATCGTCGCGTGGTAGTCGACCCAGCCGTCGCCGGAGATGTACGGGTGCACCGGCTGGTGGATCATGATCATGTCGGCCCCGGTGTCCCGCGCGTGAGCCGCGGCCCGCGTCGCCGACGCGACGTCGTGGCCGATCCCGGCGAGCACGCTCGCCCGGCCCGCCGCGGCTTCGACGGTGACCTCGAGGCATTGCCGCGCTTCGCTCGCGTCGAGGGCGTAGAACTCACCGGTGTTGCCGTTCGGCGTCACGACCTCGATGCCGCCGGTGATCAGCCGGTCCACCAGCTTCGCGTACGTCTGGCCGTCGACGGCGCCCTCGGCGTCGAACGGCGTGACCGGGATGGCCACCACCCCCGACAGCCGCCGCCTCTGCTCCTCGAACGTCATCGGGCCCCCTTCGGATCGCCGGTCTCGGTGGTGCGTTCGCCGGGCAGCCCGAAGGCGACCCGGTCGATGAAATCGGTGATGTGCTGGCGCAGCAGGTGCTCGGTCTGCCGGGCGTTGCCGCTCTCGGCGGCGTTCAGGATCGCCCGGTGTTCGGCCGCTTCGCCCTGCCAGGTGGGGCTGATGCCCCAGCCGGTGACGGTGATCAGCGCGGCCTGGTCGCGCAGCCCGTCGAGGACCTCGACCAGCAGCGGGTTCCCGCACCCGGCGTAGAGCGCCCGGTGGAACAGGCGGTTCGCCAGGCTGGCCTTCGCGCGGTCGCCGGCGGCCGCGCCGGTCTCGACCCCGGCCAGCACCTGCCGCGCTTCGCCGAAGTCCGCGCCCCGCTCGACCGCCCGCCGGACGGCTTCGGGCTCCAGCAGCGCCCGCAGGTCATAGACCGCGTACGCGCTCTCGGCGTCCATGACGCGGACCGCGGCCCCCTTGTACGTGCTCATCGTGACCAAACCGGAACCCGCCAGGATCCGCAGGGCCTCGCGCACCGGTGTCTTCGACACTCCCAGCAGGGCGCCGACCTCGGCTTCGACGAGCGTTTCGCCGGGCCCGAACTCCCCGCTCAAGATCGCTTCCTTGATCGCGTCACGCACGAAATCCGTCCGCGAGACGGGCGGCGGCGGCCTCCGGGCCGAAGAAGTGCTCGCCACTGGCATGTCCGATCTGATATACGATGCGACATACAACATTATCACGGACCTAGGGAGCAGCCATGCAGCGTTGCACCGGCTTCCGATTCCGACGAGCGTTGCTGGCGATGGGTCTCGCCGCCGGTCTGGTGGCCTGCGGCGCGCCCGGCGGCGACGGCGGCCAGGCGGCGAACCCCCAGGCCGTGCCCGACAAGCCGGGCAAGCCCGTCGAGCTGAACATCCTCGACGTCGCGGGCAACCTGCAGCTCACCAAGCAGATGATCGAGAACTTCAAGGCCGCGCACCCCGAGGTCCTCGCGAAGGTCACCTATTCGACGGCGCCCGCACCGAGCATGGCGGGCAAGCTGAAGGCCGAGCAAGACGGCGGGGTCGCCCAGACCCACCTGGTGCTGAGTGGAACCGACGGCCTCTCCGCCGGCATCGCGAACGGCACCCTGGCGAAGCTCCTGCCCGACTTTTCGGGCCGGTTCCCGAACCTGATGCAGAACTACCTCGAGCCGGCGGCCAAGATGCAGGAGCTGGCCAACGGCTACGGCGTCGAGGTCGTCTACTACCCGTCGGGCCCGCTCCTGGAGTTCAACCCCGGTGCGGTGCCCGCCGCACCGGCGTCCCCGCAGGAGCTGCTCGACTGGGCGAAGGCGCACCCGGAGAAGTTCCAGTACGCCCAGCCGTCGAACTCCGGCCCCGGCCGGACGTTCCTGATGGGCCTGCCGTACCTGCTCGGCGACAAGGACCCGAAGGACCCGGACAAGGGCTGGGACAAGACCTGGGCGTTCCTGCAGGAGCTCGGCAAGTACGTGAAGTACTACCCGTCGGGCACCACGGAGACGATGAAGAACCTCGCGTCCGGGGCGGTGGACATGATCACGTCGACCACGGGCTGGGACATCAACCCGCGCAAGCTCGGCACCGTGCCCAACACAGTCAAGACGGCGATCATGCAGCCGATGCACTGGGTCACCGACGCCCAGTACGCCCTGATTCCGAAAGGGCTCTCGCCCGACCAGGAGTCGGCGATCCTGCAGCTGATCGCGTGGATGCTCAAGCCGGACCAGCAGGCGATCGCCTATGACGACGGGTACTTCTACCCCGGCCCCGCGGTCAAGGACGTCACCCTGCAGATGGCGCCGCAGAAGAGCCAGGACACGATCAAGCAGTTCGGACGCCCGGAGTACGAGCAGTGGATCGCCCAGTACCCCAAGGAGACCTCGCTGCCCGCCGAACAGCAGGTCAAGGCGTTCGACAAGTGGAACCAGCTGGTCGGCGGCTCGAAGGTCGGCAAGAAGTGACGTTCGGGCAACTGCGGCTGGACGGCGTCTCGCGCAGCTTCGGCACCGCGAACGCCCTGCGCGGCCTCGACCTCGCCATCACGCGCGGCGAGTTCGTGGCCCTGCTCGGCCCGTCCGGCTGCGGCAAGTCGACGGCGCTGAACTGCCTGGCCGGCCTGCTTCCCCTGACCGCGGGCAGCATCTGGCTCGACGACACCCGCATCGACGGGCGGCCCCCGGAGCAGCGCGGGTTCGGGATGGTGTTCCAGAACTACGCGCTGTTCCCGCACATGTCCGTCCGCGCCAACGTGGGGTTCGGCCTCAAGATGCGCAAGGTCGGCCGCGCCGAGGCTCGCCGGCGCGTCGACGAAGCGCTTCGCCTGGTGCAGCTGACCGAGCACGCGGCGAAGTTCCCCGCGCAGCTGTCCGGTGGGCAGCAACAGCGCGTCGCCATCGCCCGCGCCGTGGTGCTGGAGCCACCGGTCGTCCTGATGGACGAGCCGTTGTCCAATTTGGACGCGAAACTCCGGCTCGAGATGCGGATGGAGATCCGCCGCCTCCACCAGACACTCGGCCTGACCACGGTGTACGTCACCCACGACCAAGAGGAGGCCCTGTCGCTGGCCGACCGCTTGGTGGTGCTGCGCGAGGGCGCTGTGCAGCAGATCGGCACCCCGGAGGAGGTGTACGCCCAGCCGGTGAACAGCTACGTCGCGTCCTTCATGGGCTACCGCAACCTCCTGGACGTGACGGTCACCGGCACGGCGGGCTCGTCGGTCACCGTGGAGGGCGCGGGAGTCCGCCTCGCCGGCCGCGGCACGCTCACCGAGGGCCCGGCGAAGGTGGCGATCCGCCCGGAGGACTTCGTCGTCGGCGACGGCACGGAGAACGCCCTCGACGTGACGGTCGAGATCGTCGAGTACCACGGCCGCGAGCTGTCGGTCTCGGCCCGGCTGGAGACCGGGGTGCCGGTCTACTTCCGGACGGACAAGCGCCTCGCGCCCGGGGATACCGTCAAGATCGGTGTCCCCGCCGAACGGGTCCTGGTGTTCGCGCCATGACCGCGGCGACGGTCCATGCCGCTCGGGGCGCGGAGGTGGCGCCATGACCGCCGTGGCGACCGCCCGGCCCGCGCTGCGGCACCGCCTGGCCGAACGCGGCATCGATCGCACCCTGCTGCTCCTGGTGCCCGGCCTGCTGGTGACTGCCTGCCTGTTCCTGTACCCCTTCCTCTACGGCCTCCAACTGTCGTTCGCGCCGCGCAAGGGCGGTGTCTTCGCGAACTACGCCCGGTTCTTCGGCGACCCCTACCTGCGCGACACCGTCTGGACGACGCTCGGCATCGCACTCCCGGCGACCTTCATCAACGTGCTCGCCAGCATCCCGATCGCCTACGTGATGCGCGGCCGCGTCCGCGGCAAGCGCCTCCTGACGACGATCCTGGTCGTGCCGATCACGCTCGGCACGGTGCTCACCGCGCAGGGCCTGATCATGTACGGCGGGCCGGCGGGCTGGCTGAACAAGGTGCTCACCGTCCTCGGCGTCACCGACCAGCCGCTCCCGCTGATCCACAACTACACCGGCGTGCTGCTGTCGCTGGTGATCACCGGCTTCCCGTTCTCCTTCCTGCTGACGTTGTCCTACCTCTCGGGCATCGACCCCTCCCTGGAGAAAGCGGCCGCGACGCTCGGCGCGAACGGCGTCCAGCGCTTCCGGCGCATCACGCTGCCCCTGCTGGCTCCCGGTCTGGCGATCACCTTCTGCCTTTCGTTCGTCATGGCCTTCTCGGTGTTCCCTTCGGCCCAGCTCGTCGGCGACCCCGCGAACGAGACCCGGGTCATCTCGATCGCCGCCTACCACGCCGCGTTCGAGGAGTACGACTACTCGATGGGCTCGGCCGTCGCGATGCTCATGGCGGTGGTCATGCTGATCGTGATCGGCCTGGTCATGGCGTGGCGCGGCACGCTGTACCGCGGAGCGACCGGAGGCAAGGGATGACCGGTTGGGTCGCGCGTCCCGGACGTTGGGTCGTCTGGGCCGTCGTCGTGTTCTTCTTCGTCAACCTCGCGGGCGTGGTGCTCTCGGTGGTCGTCGACTCGTTCGGCAAGCAGTGGTTCGGCACCTGGCTCCCGGACGGCTTCACCACCCACTGGTACGCCGACGCCTGGCGCGAGTTCGGCCTGTCGGACGTCCTCCTCACGACGGCGATCGTCGCGCTCGTGGTGATCGCCGTGTCGGTGGCTGTCGGCGTCCCGGCCGCCTACGCGCTGGCCCGCCGCTCGTTCCCCGGCAAGCGCCTGGTGATGCTGCTGTTCGTGCTGCCGATCCTGATCCCTCCCATCACCTACGGCATCCCGCTGGCCACCGTGCTCTACAAGTTCCACCTGGCCGGCACGATCACCGGCGTCATCCTGGCCAACCTGGTGCCCTCGGTGCCGTTCGTCGTGCTGACGATGACGCCGTTCATCGAGCAGATCGACCCGAAGATCGAGGCCGCGGCCCGCATGTCCGGCGCGCGGACCGTCTCGGTGTTCACCCGCATCCTCGGCCCGCTGCTGCTGCCGGGCATCCTGGCCGCGTCGATCCTGGTGCTGGTGCGCACGGTCGGCATGTTCGAGCTGACGTTCCTCACCGCCGGCCCGGACTCGACGACCCTCGTGGTGGCGCTCTACAACTCCGTGTTCGCCGCGGGCATCCGCGCCAACCAGTCCGTCGACGCCATGGCGACCATCTACACCGCTTCCATGCTCGTGCTCCTTCTCGTCGCGTTGCGGTTCGTGAACCCGACCCAGCTGGTGACCCGGATCCGGGAGGAAACCTGAGCTCGTGTGCTCGACTTTACCGCGAAAAGTCGAACACCTGATCGACACGATCGGGCGAATTTGACCCTTGTGCCTCCCCTGAGGGGAGGTGTCAGGCTGACGGGCATGCGCTATTCGATCGGCGACCTGGCCCGCCGGACCGGGCTGACGATCAAGGCCGTCCGCTTTTACTCCGACCACGGCCTCGTACCGCCGTCCGGCCGCAACACCGCAGGTCACCGCCGGTACGACGAGGCCGCGCTCGCCCGGCTCGACCTCGTCCGCACCCTCCGCGACCTCGGGCTCGGCCTCGCCGTGATCCGCCGGATCGTCGACGGGGAAGCGCCCATCGCCGACGTCGCGGCGACGCACGCCGAGGCCCTGGAAACGGAGATCCGCGTGCTGCGCCTGCGGCAGGCGGTGTGGACGGCCGTCGCCGCCCGCGGCTCGACCACCGAGGAGACGAGACTCGTGCACGAACTGGCTCGACTGTCCGAAATGGAGTGCATCAGCGACTTCCTCGCCGACGCGCTGGGCGACCGCCCCGAGCTCGCCGGGATCGCCCGCACGCTGACCCCGGAGCTCCCCGAGGACCCGGCTCCCGGCCAGCTCGACGCCTGGATCGAGCTGGCCGCGCTGACCCGGGACGGCGACTTCCGCGCCGCCCTCCGCCGCCTCGCCGACCAGCACGAAATCGGTCTGCGTCGCGACCTGGCCGCCGAGGTGCGCGACGCTGTCCAGCCGGCACTGGCGGCCGGGGTCGACCCGGGCTCGCCGCAGGCCGCGGCGATCGTCGACGGCCTCGGCCGCGACCCCGCCGAGCTGCGGGAATGGCTCGGCGTGGTGCACGATCCGCGCCGCGAGCGGTATCTGGAACTGCTCGCGGTGATCAACGGCTGGGCGGCTCCGGAGAGCCTGACGCCGGCGCTCGACTGGCTGACCGCGGCTGTGGCTTCCTGACCCCTGGGGCGTGGGGCCTGCCGCGGCGCTCGCCCTGCTCGCCTGGCTGACCGCAGCCGTGGCCCCCCCGGACCCGGTGCTCGCCTTGCTGAGCGCGGCTGCGGCTTCCTGGCCACGCCTGGGGTCTGAAGCGGGCGCTCGCCCCACTCGCCTGGCTGACCGCAGCTGTGGCTTCCTGACTCGACCCGGCGCCGCCGCTCGCTTGGCTGGCCGTGGCCGTGGCTCCTCGGCCCGGCCCGGCCCGGCCCGGCGCCGCCGTTCGTTTGGCTGACCTCCGCTACGGCCTCCTGACCTCCGCCCCGATCCGCGCAAGGACCTCTTCCGCACCAGCCGCGTCGAGCCGGCGTCCATCACGCAGCCGCACGGAAAGCTGCCCCGCCGCGACCTCCTGCGGGCCGATCACGGCCTGGTACGGCACCAGTCGCCCGTCCCGGATGCGCGCGCCGAGGCTGCCTTCCGATGCGATCTCCGCGCGCACGTCGCCGCACCGGGCCAAGACCTCCCTTGCGTACGGCACTTCGGCCGCGGACACCGGCAGCAGGCGGAGCTGCACGGGCGCCAGCCAAGCCGGGAACGCGCCGCCGTGGACCTCGATCAGCTGGGCCACCGCGCGTTCGACGCTGCCGATGATGCTCCGGTGCACCATGACCGGGCGGTGCTTCGCCCCGTCCGCGCCGACGTACTCGAGGCCGAACCGCTCGGGCTGGTGGAAGTCGACCTGGACGGTGGACAGGGTCGACTCGTGGCCCGCGCCGTCGGCGATCTGGACGTCGATCTTCGGTCCGTAGAACGCCGCTTCGCCCTCGACCGCGTCGTACGGGAGGCCGTCGAGGACCGAACGCAGGATCTCCACGGCGCCGGCCCAGTTGCCGGGTACGTACTTCCCGCCGGGACCGGGCAGGGAAAGCCGGTAGCGCGCCGGACTGATGCCGAGGGCGTCGTAAGCCCGCCGGATCAGGGCCAGCGCGGCCGCCGCCTCGGCTTCGACCTGGTCGAGGGGGCAGAAGACGTGCGCGTCGTTGAGCTGGATCGCGCGCACCCGGCTCAGGCCGCCGAGCACACCGGACAGTTCGCTGCGGTACATCCCGCCGATTTCGGCCATCCGCAGCGGCAGCTCGCGGTAGCTGCGGCCGCGCGAGCGGTAGATCAGCGCGTGGTGCGGGCACAGGCTCGGCCGCAGCACGAGCTGCTCGCCGCCGACGTCCATGGGCGGGTACATCTCGTCGCGGTAGTGCGACCAGTGCCCGGAGATCTCGTAGAGCTCGCGTTTGCCCAGCACCGGCGAATGGACGTGCTGGTAGCCCGCGCGCCGTTCGAGGGCGCGGACGTACTCCTCCAGGCTGTGGCGGATGATCGCGCCGTCGGGCAGCCAGTAGGGCAGGCCGGCGCCGATCAGCGGATCGGTGCCGAACAGGCCGAGTTCGCGGCCGAGCTTGCGGTGGTCGTGCATCGTGGACTCCCTCGTGGACGGCGAGGCGGAAGACCACAAGACGAAGCCCGGGGCAACCGCCCCGGGCCGGAAACATCGTTCAGCGCGCCGGGACACTCTCCGGCGTCGTCGTCAGTGCAGCGCGCTTCATGGGATCGACGGTAGCAAGCGCTGCCAAGCCGTTTACCCCTCCGGAAGCTGGAACGTGTCGAACCGAGGTTTCCCGGCCGGCCGCAGCACGAGCACGTTCACGCCCCCGGCGGTGTGCCGGGTCTCGACGTGCTCGAACGCCTTCGGCACGACGCCGTCCGGGAAGAGCCGGCGCCCCTTGCCCAGCACGACCGGGTACAGCCACAGCCGGTACTCGTCCACCAGGTCGTGCGCGATCAACGTCTGCAGCAGGGCGCCGCTCCCGTGCACCTGGAGCTCGCCGTCCGTCCTCGCCTTGAGGTCACGGACGGACTCGGCGACGTCGCCGTCCACGACGGACGTGCCGGACCAGGACGGGTCCGTCAGCGTTCGTGACACCACGTACTTCGGCAGGGTGTTGAGCCGGGACGCGACCGGGTCGGCGGGGTCGGTGACCTTCGGCCAGTGCGCGGCGAAGATGTCGTACGTCCGCCGTCCGAGCAGGAACGCGCCCGCGCGGGAGAACCAGTCGGCGACGAGCCGGCCCATGTCCTCCTCGTAGAACGGCGTCACCCAGCCGCCGAGGTCGAAGCCGCCGGAAGTGTCCTCCTCCTGGCCGCCGGGCGCCTGGTAGACGCCGTCGAGGGTCAGGAACGTCGTCGCGGTGAGGTGGCCCATGGTTTCTCCTTCGGGTCGGTCTGCACTGACCCGTCGAACGGCGTCGTACCGATTCGACAACCCCGCCGGAAGGAGTTCAGGAGTCCAGGAACAGCTCCAGCTGCTCGACGACGAACGCGTGGTCGTCGGCCTGCGGGAGCCCGGACACGCCGACCGTGCCGACCGGCCCGACCCCGCGCACCAGCACCGGGAACACCCCGCCGTGGGCCGCGTAACGGGCCTGGTCGAGGCCGGACTGCTCCTCGAACGAGCCGCCCTTCGCGCGGAACTGCGTCCCGACGAAAAAGGAGCTGTGCCCGTAGCGGTCGACGACGCGGCTCTTGCGGTCGATCCAGGCGTCGTTGTCGGCCGACGTCCCGGGCAGCGCGGCGTGGAAGAGCCGCTGGCCGTTGCGCCGGACCGAGATCGTCACCGGCAGCCCGCGGTCCCGGGCGGCCGCCAGCAGCTGCTGGCCGAGGGCGAGGGCGGTCTCGTTGTCGAACCGCGCGAACTGGAGGCGTTCCTCCTGCTCGGCGAGCTGGGCGAGGCGGTCGGCTTCGGTCATGGACATATTAAATCAACAGTGTTGTTTAATCGCCAGTGAACTCGGTCAGGGACAGCACGTTGCCGTCCGGGTCCCGGAACCAGGCGATCCGGCCGCCCGGCGTGGTCCAGATTTTGTCGGTGTCCTGTGGCAGCGTGTCGAAGGTGAGGAATTCCACGCCACGGCCACGCAACTCGGCCACCGCCGCCCGGATGTCGGCGACGGCCCAGCCGAGCACCGTGAACGGCTGGGGCGTGAACTCGGCGACGGCGGTGACGCGCAGCATGGTCGCGCCGCTGCGGAACACGCACGCGAAGGGGGACTGCTCGATGAACTCGAGCCCGACGACATCCGTGTAGAAGGCGCGCGAGCGCTCGAGGTCGGCCGACGGTGCGAAGGCGACCAAATCCGCTGAGTTGAGCATGGCTTCACCTCTCTCGGTGGCGAACGTACCCCTCGGCCGAGCCGCGGCCGGGGGACGAGGAGGTGGGCATGGGGCGGATCCGTCGTCGCACGGTGCTGGGCGGCGCGGCCGCGGCCACCGTCGCCGGCGCGCTGCCGGTGGCGTGCGCCCCCGTGCCGCGGACGGGCAAGATCGACGACGTCCGCCACGTCGTGGTGCTGATGCAGGAGAACCGGTCGTTCGACCACTACTACGGCACCATGGCCGGCGTACGCGGCTTCGGCGATCGCGCGGCCCTGCGCGACGTCTTCCGCCAGCGCGGCGACAAAGGCGGCCCGGTGCTGCCGTTCCACCTCGACACGTCCGTTGTGGACGGCCAGGACCTCGGCGAGCTGCCGCACGACTGGAACAGCACGCACCGCGCGTGGAACGGCGGCGCGTACGACCGCTGGACAGCGGCGAAGAGCCCCATGACGATGGGGTACTTCACGCGCGAAGACCTCCCGTTCCAGCGCGCGCTGGCGAGCGCGTTCACCCTCTGCGACAACTACTTCTGCTCGATTCAGGGCCCGACGCACCCGAACCGGCTGTACCACTGGACCGGCACGATCGACCCGGACGGCCTCGCCGGTGGCCCCGCGACGCACAACGCGCCGGACTACGAACCGTCCTTCCGCTGGACGACCTACCCCGAACGGCTCGAGGCCGCGGGCGTCTCCTGGCGGATCTACGCGAACGACGAGGAGCGCGGCGTCCCCGAGCACTTCGTCGGCGACTACGGCGACAACCCGCTCTGGCTGTTCCAGAACTTCCACGACGCGCTGTACTCGATGGACCCGGCGAAACGCCGGCTGGCCGAACGCGGGAACCTGCGCAAGCGGCTCACGCCCGACTCGGGGAAGGGGAAGGACCTCGACCACGTGCTGGCCGAGTTCATCGCCGACTGCGCGGCCGGCACGCTGCCCGCGGTCTCGTGGGTCGTGGCTCCGTACGGCTACTGCGAGCACCCGGCGGCGCGGCCGGTCGACGGCGCCGCGTACGTCCAGCGCATGCTGAAAGCGTTGTGGGACAACCCGCAGCTGTGGGAGTCGACCGTCGTCTTCATCAACTACGACGAAAACGACGGCTTCTTCGACCACGTCGTCCCGCCGACGCCGCCGCCCGGCACTCCCGGCGAATACCTGCCGGGCAACCGGCCGGAGAAGGGCGAGCCGTCCGGGCCGCCCGTCCCGATCGGGCTTGGTCCGCGCGTGCCGATGACCGTCGTTTCGCCGTGGAGCCGCGGCGGCTGGGTGAACTCGCAGGTCTTCGACCACACGTCGGTGCTGCGGTTCCTGGAGACCTGGACCGGGGTGCGCGAGCCGAACATCTCGGCGTGGCGCCGGGCGATCTGCGGCGACCTGACCAGCTGTTTCGACTTCCGCGCGCCCGACACGACCATCCCGCTGCTGCCCGACGCGAACGCGTTGCGCGCCGAAGCCGACCGGACGCAGGCCCGGCTGCCGAAGCCCGGGCTGGGGCCGGGCTCGCTGGTGCAGGACGCCGGCACGGCGAAGGCGCGCCCGCTGCCCTACCAGCCGGTCGCCTGGGTCACGGCCGAGTCGGGCGTCTTGAAGCTCCACCTGGCCAACCACGGGACGCAGGCGCTGCAGCTGGCCGCGTACGCCTACCACGCGAGCGGAGCGTCGCAACGCTTCGACGTCGGCCCGGGTGCCTCGATGGCGGGCGAAATCGCGCACGGCGGGACGTACGACGTCGCCATCCACGGCCCGAACGGCTTCGTCGTCGAGGCTTCGGGTGGCCTGGGCCTCGATGCGGCCGTCACGTTCACCCCCGCGCCCGCACTGCGGGTCACGGTGACCAACAGCGGGCCGTCACCGATCACGCTGAACGACGTCACCCTCCCGCCAGGTGGCTCGCACGACTTCCCGGTGCCGGCGCGCCACGGCTGGTACGACGTCACGTTCGAGACGCCCGGGTGGCGCCGCCGGTTCGCCGGTCACCTGGAAGACGGCCGCCCGTCGCGGACCGGGCCCTAGCGGAGGGAGTCGAGCGCGAAGGCGGCGAGCATCGCGACGCCGTGGGGCATCGCGTCCTCGTCGAAGAGCACGCGGTTGGAGTGGTTCGCCGCCGCTTCCGCGGGGTCGACGCCGGGCGGGCACGCGCCGAGGAACGCGTACGCGCCGGGGACGCGTTGCAGGACGTAGGAAAAGTCCTCGGCGCCCATCAGCGGGTCGGCGAGCAGTTCGACGTTGCCCGGGCCGAGCACGGCCGCTCCGAGCCGCAGCACCTCGGCGGCGACGCGGTCGTCGTTCACCGTCACCGGGTAGCCCGGCTCGACGTCGGCGACCACGCGGCAGCCGTAGGCCGCACCGACCTGCTCGCACACCTTCGGCAGCTCGGCGCGGACCAGCGCGCGCGTCTGCTCGGACAGCGTGCGGATCGTGCCCTCGAGCTCGGCGGTCTCGGGGATGATGTTCGTCGTCGTGCCGGCCTGGATCCGGGTCACCGAGAGCACCGCGGGGTCGAACACGCTGACCCGGCGCGTGATCATCGTGTGCAGCGCCCCGACCATGGCCGCGGCGGCCGGCACCGGGTCGATGGTGTGCTGCGGCGCCGAGCCGTGGCCACCCTTGCCCGTGACGCGCACGTGGAACGAGTCCGCCGACGCCATCAGCGGGCCGGGCCGCAGCTGCAGCAGCCCGCTGGGCGCGTTGGCGAGGATGTGGACGCCGAACGCCCGCTCGACCCGCGTGCCGGCGGCGTCGAGCACCCCCTCGTGGATCATGAACCGGGCGCCGTGGTGACCTTCCTCACCCGGCTGGAACATGAACACGACCGACCCCGCCAGCTGGTCCCGGCGCTCCGCGAGCAGCCGCGCCGCCGAAGCGAGCATCGCGACGTGCGTGTCGTGCCCGCACGCGTGCATCGACTCCGGGTCCTCCGACGCGAAGTCGAGGCCGGTCTCCTCGGTCAGCGGCAGCGCGTCCATGTCGCCGCGCAGCAGCACCGCCGGACCGGGCCGCGCGCCGCGCAGGACGGCCGTCAGCGACGTCGTGGCCTTGCCTTCGGTGATCTCGAGCGGCAGGCCGTCGAGGGCCTCCCGGATCGCCGCCTGCGTGCGCGGCAGGTGGAGGCCCTGTTCCGGGTGGCGGTGCACGGTCCGGCGGAGGGCGACCGTGCGGTCCTGCAGCGCCCGCGCGTCGTCGAGGAGCCCGGCGAACGGCGTGCCGGGCAAGGTGGGCAGGTCAGTGGGGCCGGTCATGGTCCCGATAGTGCCGCATGCGGCGCTTCGGGCGCACCGTGCGTGCGCGAGATCGACCGGCGGAATACGGTGTGCGCATGGCGGTGGAAGAGCCGGTCACGGGCTTCGCGGTGGCTGTGGTCCGGGAAGACGGTCGGTGGCGGTGCAGTGTGCTCGACCCGGGGGCGTTGACCGAGCTGGACGCGGCGATCACTGAACTGGGCAAACTACGTTCCACCGGCGCGAGCTTCGGGCTGCTGGCGGTCGACGACGAGTTCTTCGTGATCGTCCGGCCGAGCCCGCGGGGGCCGTCGTTGCTGCTCTCGGACGCGGCGGCGGCGCTGGACTACGACATCGCGGCGGACGTCCTCGACGTCCTGCGCGTCGACCCGCCGGACGAGGAGGACGACTCCGTCTGGCCCGAGGGCGACCTGGAGATCCTGGCCGATCTCGGGCTGCCTGCGCCGGAGCTGGAGGTCATCGTCGGCGAGGTCGACCTCTACCCGGACGAGCAGCTGCAGATGGTCGCGCAGCGCTGCGGGTTCGGCAGCGAGTTCGCCAAGCTCCTGGACGAGCTCTGAGACGCCCGTCCGACACCGAGGCCGTGGAGGCCGCGCTGGAAGCGGCGCGGGCCCCCGGCGCGGACGTGCCGATCGGGGCGGTCGTGTTCGGCCCCGACGGCGTCCCGCTGGCCGCGGCCCGCAACGCGCGCATCGAGCTGGGCGACCCCACGGCGCACGCGGAGATCCTCGCCCTGCGCGCGGCGGCCCAGGTGGTGGGCGACGGCTGGCGGCTCGAGGGCTGCACGCTGGCGGTGACGCTCGAGCCGTGCACGATGTGCGCGGGCGCGCTGGTGCTGGCCCGCATCGCCCGGCTGGTGTTCGGGGCGTGGGAGCCCAAGACGGGCGCGGTGGGGTCGTTGTGGGACGTCGTGCGTGACCGCCGTCTCAACCACCGCCCTGAAGTGCACGGAGGCGTCCTGGTGGACGAGTGCGCCGGGCTCCTGGAGACGTACTTCGCGATGCGCCGCTGAGATTTGGGTACTCCTCCGGTATGACGATGAAGCACCGGATCCAGCAGGCAGTGGGCAGCGCTCGCGAGAAGGCCGGCGAGGTCACCGGCAACCGCCGTCTGGAAGCATCGGGCCGAGCCCAGCGCCGCACGGCCCAGCTGCGCTCAACGGCGTCGGACGTCGGCCGCCGAGCTCGCCGCGTGGCGCGCGAGGCCCAGGTCAGGCTGCGCGGCAACCGGCCCGCCGACCCCAGGTGAGCCCCAGCTCCGCCCTCGGGTATTGTTCTTCGCGGTGGCGTGTCCGAGCGGCCGAAGGAGCACGACTCGAAATCGTGTGACGGCTAATCCCCGTCCGTGGGTTCAAATCCCACCGCCACCGCTCTACACAGGCAAAACGCCCGGCGACCCTCATGGGGTTGTCGGGCGTTCTGCTGTCCCGTCTCAGTTTCCGTCTCAGATGCCCCGATCAGGCGGGCACGAGCGCGCCTTCCGGGCCGTCGTCCTACTCCTCCTCGTCTTCGTCGTCCGGATCGGCCCACATGTGGGCTCCCACCTGCTCCGCCAGCCCATCAGCTCCATCACCGCGGGCAACGGAACCTTGAGCTCAAGCAGCACTGTGGCGGCCGTGTGCCGCGCGTCGTGGAGCCGGGCGTTACGCACGCCTGCCAGGCGCAGCAACGCCTTCCACGCCCGGTTGTCCGGCCTCGGGTGCGTCGGCCGGCCGATCGGCGTGGCGAAGACCCACTCCCTTCCCTCCCCCCAGATCCGCCGCCGCCTCGCGCTCCTCCGCCTGCTGGACCCGGTGAGCCTCCAGGGCCGGAGCTAGAAGAGGCTGAGTCAACGGCTGGTGGCTCCTGACCTGCGGCTTGTCACGTCGTCCACGGGTGGTGTGGCGGCTGGCGAGGCTGTCACGCCACCCGTCACAGGCGCTTGCGCAAGCTCAACGACCGAGTACCTGGACCAGCTGCGCGCGATTCAGCGGCGACCGCGAGAATCGGAGAAGTGCACCTTCCTAATAGCGAATCCTGTTTCCATATCTTCGGGAGCAATTCGGTGCTTGTTCGACTCGATTCCGTCCAATGGGCCTTCGGTCTCCCCTAATATTCTCAGCTCTCCGGGTGGTACCGTGATTCGGGAGAAGTGCTCAGTGTGATGCCGAAGTCTTACGGTGGCGCGCGGAGTGTTTGTATTAGCACCGTCGATGTGGTGATCATCGTCTTCTCGGCCGACAGTCGTAGACCCATCGGCGCGAGCACCGCCGCCACCTCGGGAAGGAGCGCTTCGGCCTGTGCCTGGTTGCCGGACACCATGATCACGAAGTCGTCCGAGTACCGGATGAGCCGGTAGTTGGCGAGTCCGTGCCGACGCCGTTTCGCTCGTTCCACGGTGCTGATCGTGTGCTGGTCGAAGTGCTCGTCCCGCACCGACAGCGCCCCCGCGTGAACGCTTCCGCCGCGCAAACCCAATACTTGCTGTGACTATGACGCGGCAATCAACTCCGCCAAGCGGTGATGATCGGCCTGACCTGCGCCGCGGTGATCTCGAGGAGACTTTCCGGCGTCTGTTCGACGAGCACGCCGCGGTCCTGCACCGCTATCTGGTCGGGAGGATCGGTGTCGACATTGCCGGTGACCTGCTCAGCGAGACGTTCCTGATCGCATTGCAGCAGCGCGACCGCTACGACGCTGAGCGAGGAAGCGCCCGGTCCTGGCTGTTCGGTATCGCGACGAACCTACTGCGCACGGAGGTCCGCAACGAGGTCGCTGCCCAACGCAGGCAGTTGCGCCTGGCCGCGCACGAGCACAGCAGGCGGGTTGTGCACGGGCATGCCGATCGGGTAGCCGAACGGATCGACGCGCAGACCCGGGTGCAGCACCTGGCCGGGGCGTTGGCGGAACTCTCGCCGAACGATCTGGACGTGCTGCTGCTGACCAGTTGGGCGGAACTGGCGCCGACCGAGATCGGCGAGGCGCTCGGTGTTCCCGCCGGCACCGTGCGCTCCCGCTTGCACCGGATCCGGCGCTTGCTGAAGGCGTCCGCGGCATCCAGCTCCGCGCGCGATGAGGAAGGAGTACAGGCCGATGACTGAGGACAACGTCCACCGCTTGTGGACCGACGAAGAGCTGGACGAAGGGCTGATCTTGATGCGCCCCGGCGAACTCGCCAACCGGCAGCCCCTGGTCGAGGCACGAAACACACTGTTGAACGCAGTGCGCTCACTCGAAGGAAGGGACACCCTGGTGGCCGACACCGACCCAGTGACCGAGCCGACACGAAAGCCAGGGCTCCCCGCAGGACGGCGCTGGTGGCTCAGCGCGGCGGCCGCCGCGGTAGTGGTCGTTGCCGTCGGCGCCACCGTGGCGATCACCGGCGGAGACCGCGGTGCCCCCTCGGCCCAGTCGACGTCGTCGGTGCCGGTGGTGAAATTCGCGTCGGTGCAGCAGGCGCTGGGCCAAGCGGCCGACATGATCCACGTCACGGGCGAGGCACCCATTCCCGCGGGGAAATTCCGGTACACCGAGACCCGCGGCTGGTACCTGGTCGCCAGCAAAGAGCGCCAGTTCGCTTTCCTCGCCGAAGAGCTGAGGCAGACCTGGCAGCCGAGCGACTTCGACAGTGAATGGCTGCTCAAGATCGGGCAGACGGGGAACAAGCAGTGGCTGGTGGGCAACGAGCAAACTCCCACCACCGAGGGCCAGAGCATAAACGAAATCCGTCAGTCCGGTGAGTGGCGCGCGCGGGGTGGCCAGTTCCCCGAGAAAGCGTTGATCTTCGCGGGCCGGGGCGCCGGCGAATGGAGCGCACCCACCAAACAGCAGTTGGCCGACTTGCCCCGCGACCCGCAACAGCTCTACGACCTCATGCTCAAAGATCCCTTTCTGGTGAACAAGCCCCGCGGCGGAGGTGTGCTGAGACTCGCGGCCGATCTGCTGAAGACCGGTGTCGTACCCGCCGATCTCAAGGAAGCGGTGTACCGCGCGGTGGCCAAGATCCCCGGCCTGAAGATCACCGCGCAGGTGGCGAACCTCGACGGCCGCAAGGGCGTCGCCCTGGGAGTCACCCCCCCGGACGGTACCTATCTCTACGAGATCATCGTCGACTGCGACACCGGCGAGTTCATCGGGGAACGGACGACCCAGTTCACACCAGGAGGCGACGCGGGGATCGAAGGCATCAAAGCCGACACCGTCACCTCCTACAGTTCGGTCCACACCGCCATCACCGACCAGGCGGGGACCGTTCCGGCGGGAAACTGACCGGCCCACGAGGCCGGCCAGAGTGGGCCCGGCACTCGCTCGGGGCGGGTGCCGGGCCCACTTTCCGCTCGGTTGCGAACCGGCATCTGCGCGCCCGCACCTCCGATTAAACAGTCAAAGCTGTCGCAGTTGCGTCTGTGTCGCAGTTGTCGACCCGTTCGGCGGGTCGCTGGTGTTGCAGAGGCCACCGCTCGCGAGTGGGCGAGGTGTGTCGACGGAAAGCGTCGACGTGCCTCGCTCGCCGTGTTTCTGGGGGTGCAACCCCCAGACCCGCCCGGCGGGCTCCGCCCCCGGACCCCCGGTGTGGTCACCGGGGCGGGTGGCTGGGGTCGAAGATTCGGCGTTGTCTGGAAGGCGCCAGTGCGTTTGCTGTCTTCGGTAAGAATTGCCTCATGCAGACGCCGAGCCGTCCGCTTGACTTGAAGGGCTCTTGAAGTGTGACCGTGGTCGGCACAAGCTGATCACCAGGAGCGCACCATGACTGTTCTCGTCACCGGGGCCACCGGCCACACCGGACGCCACGTCGTCGCCGGACTGCGGGCCGCGGGCGTGGAAACCCGAGTCCTCGTCCGGGATCGCGCGAAGGCGCCGGACGGCGTCGACGTCGTTCAGGGCGACATCACCGATCCCGCCGAAGCCGCCGACGGGGTCGACGCCGTCTACCTGCTCTGGCCCTTCTTCTCCGCCGACGGCATCGAGAAAGCCGTAGAACCCTTCGGTGGCAAGAAAATCGTCTACCTCTCCGCCATGTCCGCCGAAGACGGGGGCGTGTGGGGCGATGTCGAAGCCGCCGTCGAGAAGGTCACCGGCGACTGGACCTTCCTCCGCGTCACCGGGCTGGCCACCAACGCACTCGCCTGGGCGCAGGAAATCAAAACCGGGGTCGTCCGGGCGGCGTACGGGCAGGCGAAACGGTCGGTCGTCCACGAACGCGATGTCGCCGACATGGCCGTCAAGGCGCTCACCGAGGACCACGCGAGGCAGATTTACCTGGTCACCGGCCCGGAATCCGTCGCGCAGGCCGAACAGGTCCGGCTCATCGGCGAGGCGCTCGGAAAGCCTGTCACGTGGGAAGAACAGCCGCCGGAAGAGGCGATAGCGCAGCTGAGTGGCCACCTGGGTGCGGAATTCGCGGCTGGTGCGGTGAACCACTGGGCGTCACTCGTCGACGACCCGGAACCCGTCTCGCTGGACGTCGCCCGCGTCACCGGGCATCCCGCGCGGCCCTTCGCGGAGTGGGCGCGCGAGCACTTCAGCTGAGTTCGACGGCCGGGGCCGTCAACGGCTCCAGTTCGGCCGCCAGCGCGGTCAGCGCCGCGATCTTGTCCTGCACGGCCCGGACCACCGCCGCGCACGTGGCGCCGACCTCGCTCACCACCTCGGCCGAACGGTCGCCGGCCAGCACCGCCGACACCGAGGCCGCCGCGGTGGAAGCGAGCGCGCACACCTCCTCGGACGCGGTCACCGCCAGCTCGTCCAGCCGGTCGGCGATGCGGACGCCCAAGGCCGCCGTCGACGCGGCCGCGCGCGCCGCCGCCGCGTACTGACCGTCCACTGTGTCCGCCCACGTGCCGAAAGTTTCGGTGCTGCCGCCGGTTTCGGCGTGCTCGACGCCGGCGCGGAACTCCGCCTGCGCCGAGGTCACCCCGAGCGCGCCGGTGTCGATCGCCGAGGCGGACGTGCGGATCGACGCCGGTGCGCAGTCGAGGTGCCGCAGCGCCGCCACCGGGTCCGCGACGCCGAGCCGGCCGGCCGCCGCACGCAACGCGGACAGCTGCGTAGCCGCCGACGCCAGCGCCGGGTGTTCGAAGACCTCGGCGGTCACGGTGCCACCGCTAACCGCCCCCGGAACCCGGTGCTCCGCGTGCTCACCGCCGCCATGCGCAGCCGACCCGCCAGGTCCGACGTCGCGTCACCGAGGACGCGCGCGTCCGCCTCGCGCGCCGCCAGCGCCGTCGCCCAGCGCGCGGCCAGCTCACGGGCCTGCGGCGAAATGCCGAACGGCGTCGAATCGACGCGGGCTTCGGCGAACCTCCCCGCTGCCTTGTCGTCGGCGGCCGCGGCCTGGTCGAGCAGGTCGGCGGCGGCACGCAGCCGGTCCGGCTTCTGCGGGGGGTTCCGGGCGAAACCCATCGCCCCGGGGCGGAGCCCCGGGTTGTCACCGATCCGCGAGCCTCTGCCTTCCGGCATGGGGACCTCCGTCATCAAGAGCGCTCACCCGATCGGGGAAGATCTTGCCTCATGCTCCCGAGCCGTCTGCACCGCGGTGACCTGCGGCGTTGAACAGTGTTCCACCAAGTGGACGGCTTGACCGCACGTCGGGAAGAAAGCGACCATGAACGCATGTCCGCCACCTGGGAAACCACGCTGATCCGGGCTTGCGTGCGGTCGATCGGGGAGGGCGTCGTGGAGCTCCTGCTGCGCCGCGGCCGCCTGGGTTCGCCGCCCGCCTGACGCGAACCCGGCGTCCGAATTCCCCGAAACCCTTGGAGCACAACCATGTCCGTAGATCTTCCTGCCCGGATTCAGCTGCGCGGGGCCGTCACACCCGCGGATGGCATCTTCGAAGGCCCCCGAATCCTCCGGGAACCGCAGCGGAGGCCGTACGAGCTGTTCACCCTCCGCCCGCTCGGCCGGGTGATCGGCGCCGAGGTCGACGGCGTCGACCTCGGCGCGCCGGTGGGCGCTGACCTGCGCGAAGAGCTCAACCACGCCCTGCTCGAGTGGAAGGTGCTCTTCTTCCGAGACCAGCGGATCACCTCGGCGCAGCAGCGCGCGTTCGCCGCGAACTGGGGCGAGCTGGAGACCAACCCGTTCATCCCGCAGGGGGACGACGACGCCGTCACGCGCTTCGAGCGCACGGCGGCCATGCCCGGGTACGAGAACATCTGGCACACCGACGTCACCTGGCGGCCCGCCCCGGCGCTCGGCTCGGTGCTGCGGCTGGTCGAGGTGCCGCCGGTCGGCGGCGACACGATGTGGGCCGACATGGCCGCGGCCCACGACAACCTGCCCGAAGACGTCCGCGCCCGCATCGACGGGCTCACCGCGGTGCACGACTACCTCCCCGGCTTCGACCGGTTCTCCGATCCCGCGCTGCTGGCGCGGTGGCAGGACCGCTTCCCGCCGGTGGAACACCCGGTGGTCCGGACGCACCCGGAGACCGGGCGGCGCACCCTGTTCGTCAACCAGGCGTTCACGACGCACATCACCGGCCTGGACCGGGCCGAGAGCGACCGGCTGCTGCGGTACCTGTTCCTGCAGGCTCACACGCCCGAATTCCAGGTCCGGTTCAGCTGGCGGCCGAACTCGGTCGCGTTCTGGGACAACCGCGCGACCCAGCACTACGCCGTCAACGACTACCACCCGCACGTCCGGATCGCGGAGCGCGTCGCCATCGCGGGCGACCGGCCGTTCTGAGCCTTAGCCTGGGGGTATGACCGATGAACCCCAGGTAGTGGTGACCGGTTTCCTCAAGGCTCTCGAAGACCTCGACATTGACCGGGCGCTGACGTTCGCGGCGAGCGACATCGTGTACCAGAACGTGCCGTTGCCGCCCGCCCGCGGCGTCGCGGCGGTCGAAAAGCAGCTCAGGCTGCTGGCCCGGTTCGGCTCCGGGTTCGAGGCACGCACACACCACATCGCCGCGGACGGCAACGTCGTGCTCACCGAACGCACGGACGTCCTGCGCCGCGGCGCGTGGGAAGCGGAGTTCTGGGTGTGCGGCACGTTCGAGGTCGAGGCGGGCCGGATCGTGCTCTGGCGCGACTACTTCGACTGGACGACGGTGCTGGCCGCGAGTGCGAAGGGCGCCGGGCGGGTCGCGCTGGCCGGCGCGCGCACGCTCCTCGACCGGTACAAGGGAAGGCAGGCGGTGCGCTAGACCCGGTGTTCGCCGCGGTCGTGGTCCCGAAGGTCCACGACCGCGGCTATCCCCAGCACCAGCACGAACACGCAACTGAGAACAATCAGCCCCCACATGATCGTTCTCCCTCCCCCCGTGTCGTGCCGATCGTGAGCTGTCGGGAGTGGTCTGTGCCACTTTTCCGGCGGCTCACGCAGACCGTACCGCCGCTCAACTCAGGTTGTTCCGACCCTTGACCTTCATTTAAGGCAGATGCGCCGGATGGGTGACAAGCCGGCGTCCCGTTGTCACACACTGCGCGCGATCCGTTACGCACCAACAGGTACCGAGGCGATTCCGTCCTGGACGGTCACCGTCGTGGAGCGCAGCGCCGAGACCTCGGCGACGTACCGCAGCACCTTGTCCGCTTCGTCCCCGGCGAGTGGCTCGCACTCGTTGTCCGCGTTCCGCCGCACCGGGATGAGCTCGAGCCGCGGCTCGTCGCCGAACAAGCACCCGGCCAGGAGGCCGTCCGGCCAGCCGGAGACGAGGCTGCCGAGGCTGTAGAGGATGGGACGGCGGCGGTACACCTCGACGGCCTGGATGGTGTGCGGCCCGTGCCCGGCGACGAGGTCGGCGCCCGCGTCGAGCGCCGCGCGCCCGTACGCGACCTGGTACTCGGCCAGGTCGGGGCCCGGGAGGCCCCAATGCATCGAGACGACGACGTGGTCATAGGCGGCCTTCGCCTTCCGCACGTCGGCGACGAGCCGTTCCAGGTGTTCGGGGACCGGCGCCGTGCGCACGATCGGCGGGCGGCCGGGGATCTCCGCGACGCGGGGATCGGGCTGGTAGGCCGTGGTCGCAAACGCTTGCGCGACCCCTGGCGCGCTGGGCTGGGCGACTTGGCCGGGTGCGCGGAGCGCGGTGTACGCGAGGAAAGCGACCTTTTCGCCGGATCGCTCGAGCACCGCGGGGGCGTGGGCGCTGTCGAGGTTCGCGCCCGCGCCGCAGTGGGCGATCCCGGCCTGGTCGAGCACGCCGAGACCCGCCAGCGCGGCCGCCGGCGGGTGAGGGGCGTCGTTGGCGGCCGAAACGACGTCGATGCCGGTCGCCTTCAGTGCTTCGGCGGCCGCCGCGTCGACGGGGCCTTCGAGGTTCACGAACCGGAGGTCGGCCCCTTCGAGCAGCGGGTTCAGCCGGCCGAGTGCGGCCGCGGGGGTGGTGCGGGCGGGGATGGTGACGTCTCCGCCGAGGACGAGCGTGATCACGAAACCTGCTCTGCCGAATGAGTGACGACGAAAGTAGTTGTTACGAATCGTTGCACCGTTGTCTTCCTCCTCCTCACTTGTTCGGGGGACTATGCCACGACTGTTCAAGCACAAAGGGGACTCAGGGTGACCAAGACCCACAGATCCAAGGCTGCCTTCACGGTGGCCGTCGCGTCGGGCCTGGTGCTCGGCGGCGTGGCCGCACCGGCCGCGCTCGCCGCACCGAGCGCCGACGCGGTCATCGCCGAGGTCTACGGCGGTGGTGGCAACTCCGGCGCGACGCTCACCAGCGACTTCGTCGAGCTCGCCAACCGAGGCGCGGCCGCCGCGAGCTTGGCCGGCTTCAGCGTCCAGTACCTGCCCGGTTCGGCGAGCCCGTCGAGCACCTGGCAGGTGACGCCACTGGCCGGCAGCGTCGCACCGGGTGGGCGTTACCTCGTGGCCGAGGGCAAGGGCGCCGGCGGCACCGTCGAGCTGCCCACGCCGGACGCGACCGGCGCGATCGCGATGTCGGCCACCGCCGGCACGATCGCCCTCGTCTCCGGCACCACGGCGCTGACCTGCAAGACCGCGGCCGACTGCGCCGCCGACGCGCGCATCAAGGACCTCGCCGGGTTCGGCACGGCGACCGTGCGCGAGGGCAACCCGACCGCGGCGCCGTCGAACACGACGTCCGTCGCGCGCGGCACGGCGCTCGCCGACACCGACGACAACGCCGCCGACTTCACCGTCGGCGCGCCGACCCCGACCAACACCGCGGGCGAGTCGACCGGCGGCGACCCCGGACCGGCGCCGGCCCCGGCGAAGATCCACGACATCCAGGGCACCACGCGGATTTCGCCCTTCAAGGACAAGAAGGTCTCCGGCGTCACCGGCGTCGTCACCGCGACCCGGACGTTCGGCTCGTCGCGGGGTTTCTGGGTCACCGACGACAAGCCGGACACCGACCCGCGTACCAGCGAGGGCCTGTTCGTGTTCACCGGTTCGACGAGCCCGGCCGTCGCGGTCGGCGACGCGGTGACCGCGACCGGCACCGTCCGCGAGTTCTACCCGGACGCGCCCGCGACGTCGAACTACCAGTCGCTGACCGAGCTGAGCAGTGCGGAGTGGACGGTCGGCTCGCACGGGAACGCCCTCCCGGCGCCGACCGTGCTCGACCCGGACACCGTGCCGACGGCCTACGCGCCGGCGCCCGGCGGCAACATCGAGCCGCTCACCCTGGAGCCGGCGAAGTACGCGCTGGACTTCTGGGAGGCGCACGAGAGCGAGATCGTTTCGATCAGCGACGCCCGGGTCGTCGGCCCGTCGAACTCGTTCAACGAGCTGTACGTGACGTCGAAGCCGGACCAGCACAAGTCGGTCCGCGGCGGCAGCGTGTACCTGGGGTACGACCAGCTCAACAGCGGGGTCATGAAGGTTTCGTCGCTGATCCCGTTCGCCGAGCGGCCGTTCCCGAAGCTCAACGTCGGTGACGTGCTGACCGGCACCACGTCCGGGCCGGTCGAGTACAGCAACTTCGGGGGCTACACGCTGTTCGCCAGCGTGCTGGGGACCGAAAAGGACAACGGGCTGCAGGGCGAGACCACGCGCAAGCAGCGGACCGGCGAGCTCGCCGTCGCGACGTACAACGTCGAGAACCTGGCACCGGGCGACCCGCAGGCGAAGTACGACCGCCTCGGCGAGGCGGTCGTGACGCACCTGGCGACGCCGGACATCGTGAACCTGGAAGAGATCCAGGACAACACGGGGGCGACCGACGACGGCACCGTCGCGGCCGACCGGACGCTGCAGAAGTTCACCGACGCGATCGTGGCCAAGGGCGGCCCGCGCTACCAGTGGCGCGAGATCGACCCGGTGAACGACCAGGACGGTGGCCAGCCGGGCGGCAACATCCGCGTGGCGTTCCTGTTCAACCCGGCCCGCGTGTCCTTTGTGGACCGTCCAGGTGGGACCCCGACGACGGCTGTCGGCGTGGTGCGCGAGCACGGCAAGGCGCACCTGACGGCGTCGCCGGGCCGCGTCGACCCCGCGAACGAGGCGTGGACGACCAGCCGCAAGCCCCTGGCGGGCGAGTTCGTCTTCAAGGGCCGCACGGTGTTCGTCATCGCCAACCACTTCAACTCCAAGGGTGGCGACCAGCCGACGCACGGCCGGTTCCAGCCGCCGGCGCGCAGTTCCGAGGTGCAGCGCGCGAAGCAGGCGACGGTGCTGCGCGGGTTCGTCGATTCGTTGCTGGCGGCCGATCGCAGCGCGAACATCGTCGTGGCGGGTGACCTGAACGACTACCCGTTCTCGCCGGCGGTCCAGACGCTCACCGCCGGTGGCGTGCTGAAGGACCTGATCGCGTCGGTGCCCGAAGCCGAGCGGTACAGCTACGTCTTCGAGGGTCAGTCCCAGGTGCTGGACCACATCCTGGCGTCGAAGGCGCCGCGCGGGGTGGACTACGACGTCGTCCACATCAACGCGGAGTTCGCCGACCAGGCCAGCGACCACGACCCGCAGGTGATCCGGTTCCGGCCGGGCGCGGGCAACCCGCTCGAGGACGCGCTCTACGACTTCCTCGACTGGCTGGAGCAGGTCTTCGGCAAGTAGTTTTCGGTGCGGCAAGGCCACCTCCGGGCGATGCGCCCGGAGGTGGCCTTGTTCGTGGTTGACACATTTGGGTGACGAGGAAACCGCGGAGCGTTGACGGCCGTCCTACGGTGGACTGGGACCACAAGGGGAGGGTGGCGTGGACGGGCACGGGTATGCGGTCAAGGTCGACGAGCTGGGCAAGCTCATCGACGACCTCGGCACGGCGGCGGACCGGATGGCCGAGGCCGACAAGAAGCTCGGCGGCGGTGGGGCGTTCGGCTCGCTGGGGACGGCGGAGCTGGGCCAGGCCGGGGTCGAGTTCGAGGAGGCCTGGAGCTTCGGCATCGGCCGGCTGGGCGAGGCGGCTTCGGGGGTGACGGAGCGGCTGAAGGCGGCGAAGCAGAAGTACGAGCAGATCGAGGCCCAGTTCGGGGGCGAGCTGGGAAAGTTCGGCTCGGCGGTGCTGGGTGACCTCCCGGACGGCGGCCGACCGGGCGGCGCGCGGGGACACTACCCCGTGGTCGGGCAGCCGGGCGGAGGCCCGGTCGGCGGCGGGTACACCGGCGGGGTGCCGGGCATCGGCGGCTTGGCCGAGCGGTCCGAGTCAGGCGCTGACCTGGGCGACGGACCCGTCGGCGGCGGGTACACCGGTGGGGTGCCGGGCATCGATCGGCTGGCCGAGTCCGCAGGCCCGGCAGCCGGGGCGCCGGGGACCGAACCCGAGGACGACCGGCCCGTCGGCGGCGGCGCGACCGGCGGCATCACCGACCTCCTGAACGGCCTCGACCGATGAGCGCGCGCGACTTCCCGGCCCTGGGCTTCGACCCGGCGCCCGGCGACCTCGACGGCATCACCGACCTGGCCGGCAAGTACCGCGCCGTGGGCGGCGACCTGGCCGAGGCCGACCTTTCGCTCCGCCGGATCGTCCGGCAGCAGGGCATCTGGCAGGGCGAGGCGAGCGAAGCCTTCGCCCGCCGTCTCGGTCCGCTGCCGGACTACCTCGACGATGCGGCCAAGTCGATGACCCAGGCCGCCGACGCGCTCGAAGGCTGGGCGCAAAACCTCGGTGACCTGCAGAAACGCGCAGCCGAGCTGGAAGCGCGCGCGGAAGCCGCGGCCCGGGCGGCCGAGCAGGCGCGGGCGAACCCGGATCTCGCGCTGGCCAACCGGACGTTCCCGGACCAGCAGTCCCTGCGGATCGCCCAGCGTCTGCTGGACAACGCCGGTCAGCAGCTCCAGACGGCCATCGACGGCTGCCAGAACGTCCAAGACGCGGCGAAGCAGCTCCAGCAGGAGCACACGGACGCCGCCGCCCGGGTCGCCGAGCAGCTGCGGCAGGCCAAGGCGCTGGCCCCGGACGAGCCGGATGTCCTCGACAAGCTCGGCGACGCCGTCGGCGGGGCCCTTGTCGACTTGTCGGCCACTCTCGCCGACGGGGTCGACGAAGCGCTGAACTTCGTTCAGGACCACGCGGGACTGCTGGCCAAGGCCTCGGACGTGGTGGGTGACATCGGCAATGCCCTGGGGCTGGCCGGTGAGTTCCTCCCCGATCCGTTCAAGGAGGTCGCCGGAGTCGTGGCGACCACGTTCGGGGTGGCAGCGCTGGCAGGCCACGCCACGGCCAAGTTGGCCGGCGCCGATGTCGCCGGGGAAACCTTGATCTTCGACGGAATCGGGGCGGGGACTTCGTTGATCGGCGGCTTCTTGCCGATGGGCGGCGCGGCGGTGGCGAAGGCCCTCGGCTACGGGGCCGTCGGCGCGCAGTTCCAGGCCGATGTCGGCGCCCGGACGCTCGGCGTGGATTTCGAGGGGCCGATCGGCGACTTGCTCAACTACTGGGTCCCGAAGGACGTGGGCCAGTTGGCCGCCACCAGCTCGGCGCTCGTCGTCGGGCCCGCTCCGTTGGTGGTCGTGGCGGCGGAAAACGCGGCCGATGCCGGAGAACAGGCCGACAACGCGCCGGAGCGCCGACGTCAGCGGGCGGAAGACGAGGTGTGGAACTGATGCCTCTCGAAATCGACCTGCCGCCCGGCTTCGCCGGCCTGCCGGTGGGCAACGACGACCAGCTCAACCGCGGGCACGCCCGGATGGTCGCCGAAAACGTGGCGTCCGGGACCAGCGTCGAACAGTTCGGCAGCTACCTGATGGCCCTGGTGCCGGCCATGCAGGCCAACGGCGTCCGCGTGTTCGGCAAGTTCGCCGTCGGCCCACGGAAGGGTGACGTGGCCACCCTTACGCTCGGCGTGGCGCACTGGCCGGAGACCGCGCCGGGCAGCCGGGACGCCCTCGTCGCCGCGATGGCCGAGGAGTACCGCGGCCGGCACAAGCGTGCGGTGGTGCAGCCGGTGCGGCTGCCGATCGGGCCGGCCGTCGTCGCCATCAGCGGTGGCGAATTCTCCCTGCCCGAACGGGACGTCCGGACGCAGATCAAGGCGGAGTACCAGATCCCGCTGCCGGACGGCCGGTCCGTGGTGATCCTGTCGGTCGTCGCGGAGTCCGAAGACGCCTGGCCGGCGGTCGCCGAAGCGACGGCGAAGGTGGCCTGGAGCCTCCGCAGCGGCGAGGCGGCGCGATGACGGTGAGGATCATTCGGATCGCGCGGGGCCGCGCACCACACCAGGTGCCGCCCGGAAGCCCGGGACCGTGGCAGGGGAGACCATGAACAACGCGCAGCTGATCGAGGAACTGCGCTGGCAGCTCAGGCAGATCGAAGACCGCAAGGCCGAGAACCAGCGCCTCCTGGCCGGGATCGCCGGGAGCGACCACACGACCGTCGTCTCGCCGGATCGGAGCGTCACCGTGCTCGCCGGGCCCGGTGGGGTCGTCAGCGAAGTGCGGCTCGCGCCCGAGGCCATGCGGTTCGACGCGGTCTCGCTCAGCCGCACCATCACCGCCGCCGTCCGGGAAGCCGTCGCCGCCGGGAACGGGTCGGCACCGGCCAGGCCGTCTCCGGCGCAGCGCCCGGCGCCGCCGCCGCGCAGACCGGCTCCGGCCGACGACGATCCCTACGACACCGTGTTCGACATCTAGGCCGGCGGCGGCTGCTCCCGCTTCGCGGCCGCCCGCTTGGCGCGCCACCCCAGGGCCAGCACCGCCTGGACCAGCTCCTGGTAGCTCGGCTTGACCTCCTCGAGGTACCGCTCCAGGTAGGCCGCGCGTGCCGTCGGGACCGGGCGCGGGTTGTCGCCCGGGTCGAGCCACGGCAGGCCCTGGATGTTGTGCAGCGCCATCTTCCACCAGCGCGTCGCGCGCTCGGCCGCCCTCGCTTCGCGCTCGGCGGCCACTTCGATCGCCGCCTCGGCGGCCTCGATCTCCGCGTCCAGCGCCTTGGCCCGCGCCAGTTCCCACTCGCGCAGGTTGTCCGCCGAACCCCGGGAGAGGGCGATGATTTCCTTGTACCGCATGGCCGCGGTGGCGTCGTCGGTCATCGGTCGTTCTCCGGACGCTGGAACGGGATGATCACTTCGGGTGCGCCGTGGGTGGTGCGGTCGAAGAACAACGCGCGGCCCGGCCGCGGCGACCAGTGCACGACCTGACCCGCCGCGAACGGCGACAGCTCGTTGCCCTGGACGTCGAGCGCGGCCCACGTGCCGATGTCGTCGGTGCCGCCGAAGCCCAGCGTGTCCTTGAGCCGGGCGATGCTGCGCCACCAGCCGATCGTGTGGATGCCGTGGCCCGGCCCCTGCTTGAGCACCACCCGCAGGTGGTCGAGGCCGCTCTTCAGCTGGCCGACCGCTTTGGCTTCCAGAGAAGGCAGAGCCGCGTCGACGCCGTACAGCAGCAGCACCTTCGCGCCGCCGGACATCGAGCCGGTCATCGACTCCAGGACGCCGGTCAGGTCGTCCACCAGCGACGCCGCGTGGCCGTCCTCGCGCAGCCGCTCGGTCAGCTCCAGCGCGGCCGGCGCGCACGCCTCGATCGGGCAGCTCAGCACGAACTCGACTTCGCCCGGTTCGTACTGCCGGGACAGCGACCGCGCCGACGAGTCCATGATGGACAGTGCTTCGGCGGTCGCCGAGCCGAGCACCGCGACGTTGCGGCCCGGCGCGCGCGGCAGGTCCACGCCGCACGCCGTCTCGGTCACGTCGATCGACTGGCCGAGCAGGGCCCGCGGCTTCGAGTTCGGCTTGAGGTCCAGGTACGCCTGGAACCGTTCCAGGACCGGCTGGTGCGCGCCGTCGAACAGGCGCGGCCGCGGGAAGTGGCCCGCGTACTGCTCCCACAGCCGGTGCTGCAGCCGGACGAACACGTTCTTGCTGCTCGCGTCCGGGATGTGGGCCAGCTGGTTGCCGTGCGCGACGCCGGAGTCGTGGTTGATCACCGCGTGCCACTTCGGTGCCGACACGGCCGCGTTGTTCGTCTCGGCCAGCACGCGCCGCGCCTTCGGCATCGCGATCCGCAGCGTGCACTGCTCGAACACCGCCGGCTTGCCCCAGAACGCTTCGATGCCGGCGACGTCCTGGCTGGCCAGCACCAGGTGGATGCCCTGGGACCGGCCGCGCCGTGCGATGTCCTCCAGCAGCTGCGTCGCCGTCGCGGTCACCTGGTCGCGGCCCGCGAACAGGTACTGGAACTCGTCGATCACCGCGACGATCCGCGGCCAGTGGCCGCCCGGATCGGCTTCGCGGAGGTCGGCGAGGTTCGTGACTTCGTGTTCCTTCGCGGCCGCGGACCGGCGGCGCAGCTCGTCGGCCAGGAACCGCAGCAGCGCCAGGCCGAACTCGCGGTCGGTGTTGACGTTGACGCCGACGAGCCGCGCGTGCGGCAGCCAGCTCGCGTCCTTCCGGCCCGGCGCCAGGCCGGCGAACGAGACACCTTCCTTGAAGTCCAGCAGGTACAGCGCCAGCTCTTCCGGCGTGTACCGCGCCGAGAGGCTGCCGAGCAGCGCGTACAGGAAGTTCGTCTTGCCCGAACCGGACGGGCCGCCGATCAGGGCGTGCGGGCTCGCGTCGCCGATCACGACCTCGACCGGCTCGCCTTCGAAGAACCCGACCGGGCCGCGCAGTTCGCGCGCCGAGCTCTCTTGGCCCAGCTCCGTCGGCAGGAGGTCGTCGAACGACCGCGGCCCGCCCTGCTTGGCGATCAGCGCCTTGGCGATCGTGTCGATGGCCCGGATGACCTGCGCGGACGGCATCGGGGGATCGAGGTCGACGACCAGGTCGGTGCCGGACATGCTGCTGATCGCGCGCCGGTCGTCGAGCAGGCTCAGCGTCTCGACCGGCGCGCTCACCGCGGTCGGCACGTCCACCATGATCAGGCAGATCCCGGCGGCCAGCGCCCCGCTCGCGACGCGCTTGAGGTCGCGGGCGCGTTCGGGTTCGAGGGTCTCGCCGTTGCCGTAGAGCACGACGATGCGGAACGGCTCACCCCGTTGCTCGTTGTGCGCCCGCATTTCCCGCAGCGACGTGAACCCGGCGGACATGCAGCTGGCGTGGATGCGCCGGATGTGGCCGGCCAGCTCGTCGAGGAGGTCCTCCAGCCGGCCGGGGTCGTACAGCGAGAGCGCGCTGGTGTGGCTGAGCGGGTAGAGGTCGGGCAGGATCGCGGTCAGCTGCCCGATGTCCCACAGGTGCACGCGCACCGCGCCGGGCTCGAACGTCGAGAGCACGCGGACCAGCAGGTTCTGCACGATGCCGTCGATCGCGGACCGCGTTTTCGGGGCCGACGTGATCGCCAGGTGCGACTCGTCGAGCAACGGGACGGCGACGTCGAACGTGCGGGTCGGGTCGCCACCGGCGGCGGTGGTGGTGCCGACGTGCCACAGCCCGGGCGACGTCAGGCCGGGGTTGTGCCCGACCGTGCCGAGCCAGTCGCCCGCCGGCAGCCCGGCCGGGCCGGGTGCGTTCTGCGCGACCAGTTCCCGCAGCGTGGCGGGACCTTGGCTCCAGTCGGTGTAGAAAGCGCTTCGCACGCTGCCGAGCGCGCCGAACACTTCGTGCGCGGCGGGGTGGCGTGACCACTCGTTCTGCTGCTCGGCACTGGCGTGGTTCATGCCGACCTTGACGATGTCCTGCTCCAGCCGGAGCTTGGACAGGTCGGCTTCCGCGGCTTGGCGCGCACCGGCCGCCGCGCCCAGCACCAGTCCGATCTGATGGCGGACCCGGTCGAGTGCGGTTTCGACGCGGTTGCGTTGCTCGGCTGACTTTTTGGCCATCGGCGTCCCCAAGAAAAGGTGTCCCCTACAAGGATTACAGGCGCGACCGGTATCCGCTCACCAGATCTTCGGCGGCGTGCAGGCGGACGAGGAGCTGGTCCAGCCCCTCGCCGGCCTGTGCGTACTGCGAAGGAAGCCAGGGATCGGCCTTGGCCTGGGCATCCACGAGAGCTTGCCGGGCTTCCCCGAGCAGGCTTGTGGCCCGTTCGGAGTGGGCGCGCGCGTCGGCGAGCCCGGTCACGGCAGCGGTGAGCAGCTGGTGGAGTTCGGCGAGCGTCATCCGGCTAGAGACGCGCCGAGTAGGAGTCGGCGGAGGAAATGCTTGCTTGGACGGTGCTCTGCAAGCCGTTGATGCTTTGCAGGGCCTCCGCCAGGAGTCCGTGCGCCTGGCTCACTTCGGGCTGGCTGCTCCCTTGCGTCGCCTGTGCGAGCGACTGCTGGGCTTCTTCGAGAGACTGCGCTGCCTGCTGCAGGGCGGCGATGCTCGCGGACGCCTTCTCGTTGGCGAGCGCGATGCCAGCGCGGATCTCTTCGACTCCGGCCATCGGGCCTCTACTCCTCGAATTCTGGTGGGTCGTACGGGGACGGATTCCATTGAAACAGATCCAGCGACTCAGCGTGATCATCAGACTTTGGCGAGTGACCGCGGGCCCGCAATCAGCAAGGCCCCGGACGTGGGAACGTCCGGGGCCGGGCCGATCACGGTCTGTGCGGGGGTCGTCCCGCCACCAGTGCCGCCGACTGAAGTCGCTGGCCAGCGCTACCCCAGGTCAGCGCGGTTTTCGTGCCACTGCTGGCCTTTCTCGACAGGGGCGGGCGAGGTGCTGGTGAGACTAGCGCGACCGGAGTAACGGCCTGCGGTCAGCCCTGTTCGTAACTCCTCGTGCAGGCGCAGAATTCCGCAGCACCGAAGGCATTTCACGTTCGAGTGGGCCAAAAGCACCCGGCAATCGTGTCCGGGACATACCGACGGTGGGTCTGGCGGCCGCGGCGGCGGAAGAGCCCGGAGACGACAAACGCCGGGCCGCCCGTGAGAGCTGCCCGGCGTTCGCCTGGTTACTGCGGCGGAGGATACAGGATTCGAACCTGCGAGGGCGTGAACCCAACACGCTTTCCAAGCGTGCGCCTTAGGCCGCTCGGCCAATCCTCCGCAGAAGACGATACCGGATGGCCTCGGTCACCAGTGCAGGTGGGTCAGGCCGTGACGTCGGCGACCACGCACGTGATGTTGTCCGGGCCGCCGCCTTCGTTGGCCAGGCGGATCAGCTCCGGGATCACCTCGGCCGGCTCCGCGCCCGCCGCCAGGACGTCGCGGAGGGTCGCTTCGGAGACCGGGCCGCTCAGGCCGTCCGAACAGAGCAGGTAGCGGTCGCCCGGCTTCGCCTTGAACGTCCAGATGTCGGGGTCGCCGGAGCCCGCCGTCTGCAACGCCTTCATCAGCAGCGAACGCCGGGGGTGCGACTCGGCGTCCTCCGCGGCGACCCGGCCGTCCTCGACCAGTGCCTGCACGAGCGTGTGGTCGCGGGTCAGCCGGCGCAGGCCGCCCTCGCGGAGGAGGTAGCCGCGGGAGTCGCCGATGTGGGCCGCCGCGAACTCGACGCCGTCGAACAGCAGGGCCGTCAGCGTGGTGCCCATGCCTTCGGTCGTCGGCTCCTGCGAGACCACTTCGTGCAGCCGCGCGTCGATCGACTTGACCACCCCGGCCAGCGTCGCGGCCATGTCCACGTTCGTCAGATCGAGCCGTCGCAGGTCGACTTCCAGCTCGCGCAGCACGTCGACCGCCGTCGCGCTGGCGACTTCGCCGTGCGGCTGGCCGCCGATGCCGTCGGCGACCGCGAGCAGACGGGAACTCGCGTACACCGCGTCCTCGTTGACCCGGCGACGCTTGCCGACGTCCGACCCCGCGGCGTACCGCAGGACGTACCGATCGTGTGTCATGCCTCCCATAAAAGCATTGGTTGACTGAGTTCACAAGCGTCTCGGCTGAATAGAGCAGCCTCCGATAGAGTCCTCGCCATGGACGACGATGCCACGGTCAGCGCGGCCGACATCGCGCGGCTCGCCGGGGTCGGGCGGGCCGCGGTCAGCAACTGGCGCCGCCGCTACCCGGACTTCCCGCCGCCGGTCGGCGGCACGGCGTCGAGCCCGCTGTTCGGCCTCTCCGCCGTGGCCGGCTGGTTCCGGGCCCGCGGCAAGAAGTTCGAGCTGAGCGCCGGCGAACGCGCGTGGCAGCGCTTGCGCGCCCTCGGTGACGACCTCGACCTGGCCGAGCGCGTCAGCCGCGCGGGCGGCTTCTTCGCCTTCCAGGCCGGCGTCTTCGACACCTTCGACAGCAAGCTCGACGACCCGGAGCTGCTGACCCTGCTCAGCGAGCTGACGCACCAGGCGGGGCCGGTCGAAGCGTTCGAACTGGTGTGCCGCCGGTACTTCGAGGCGCACTCACGGCGGTTGTCGGCCACCCCGGAACCGATCGCCGAGCTGATGGCCCGGCTCGCCGGTCCGGCGTCCACGATCCTCGACCCCGCGTGCGGCTTCGGCGCACTCGCGCTGGCGAGCGGCGCGAAAACCGTGCTGGCGCAGGACAGTGACCCGATGACGGCGTCGATCGCGGCGTTGCGGCTGCGGTTGCGCGGCATCGAAACCGAGGTCCACGCGGTCGACGCGCTGCGCGAGGACGCCTTCGCCGGCCGCACCGCCGAAGCGGTGTTGTGCGACCCGCCGTTCAACGAACGGGCTTGGGGGCACGACGAACTGGTCGGCGACGCGCGCTGGGAGTACGGCCTGCCCCCGCGCGGCGAACCCGAGCTCGCCTGGGTGC
Source organism: Amycolatopsis sp. NPDC024027 (assembly GCF_040638975.1). NCBI lineage: Bacteria > Bacillati > Actinomycetota > Actinomycetes > Pseudonocardiales > Pseudonocardiaceae > Amycolatopsis > Amycolatopsis sp. NPDC024027. The sequence continues at coordinate 52,552 of NZ_JBEZYY010000002.1, read as the reverse complement.
AGCACTGCCTCGCGCACGTCGAACCCGGTGGCACCGTGGTGATCCTGATGCCGGGCGCGGCGGCCGGGCGGCGCAGTGGCAAGCGCATCCGCGGCAACCTGCTGCGGGCGGGCGCGGTCCGGGCCGTCGTCACGCTGACGCCGACGGGCCCCGACCTCTGGCTGCTGCGGCGGCCGGCCCCCGGTGAGCGAGCGCCGTCCACCGTGCTGCTCGGCGAAGCGGGCGACGATCTGTCCACAGTGGAAGAAAGCTGGCGGGAGTTCGGCGCGCACCCGGAATCCGGCGTCCGGATCATCGACCTGCTCGACGACGACGTCGACCTGACGCCGGCCCGCCGCCGCACCAGGGACGAGGATCCCGGGCAGGCCTTCCAGGCCGTGCGCGCCCGGTTCGCCGCGCTGACGCCCGAGTTGCCACCGCTGGAAGCGGCGGCCGCCGAACCGGCGTTCACGACCATCGGCGAGCTGGTCAAGGCCGGTGTCGTCGAGGTCAGGTACGCGCCGGTGCGCGCGGACGCCGAACACCCGCCGGCCGAGGCAGGTGACGTCGTCGCCTCGGTCACCGGCATCGCGTACGTCCACAGTGGACAGCCGCGGCCGGTGGGCGCCGGGCTCACGGTGTACCGCGTCGACTCCGGGCGGCTGGACGCGGAGTTCCTCGCCGGCTGCCTGCGTGCGGCCGACCTGCCCGCCGCGTCGGCGTCGACCCGGATCGACAGCAGGCGCGTGCGGATCCCGCGCGTCTCGCTCGCCGTCCAGCGCGAGTACGGCGAGGTCTTCCGGCAGCTGGCGGAGTTCGACGCGGTTCTGCGCGAGACGGCCGAAACCGGCCGCGAGCTGGTCCGGCTAGGCTTCGCTGGACTTGTCGGAGGACGGCTCAAGCCGGGCCAATAGGGGAACGGATGCTGATCGCCGACCGCTACGAGCTCGACGAGCTGCCGCTCGGCCGCGGCGGGATGGGCGCGGTGCACGGCGGGTTCGACCGCCGGCTGGGCCGCCGGGTGGCGATCAAGCTGCTCAGGCTGCCGGGCGGTGACGAAGAGCTCGAAGCGCGCTTCGCCCGCGAGGCCCGCATCCTGGCGACGCTCGACCACCCCGGCGTCCCGACGCTGTACGACTACGGCACCCACGACGACCGGTTGTTCCAGGTCATGCAGTTCGTCGACGGTGTCACGGTGGCCGACCTGCTCGCCGAGCACGGCCCGCTGCCGGTGCCGTGGGCCGCGGCGATCGCGGCGCAGGCGTGCGCGGTGCTGACCGCCGCCCACGCGCTCGCCGTCTGCCACCGCGACCTCAAGCCGGCCAACCTGATGCTCGGGCCCGACGGCGGCGTGAAGGTGATGGACTTCGGGCTGGCCGTGCTCCGCGAAGCCGACGCGGCGCAGTTCACCCGGGCCGGGCAGCTGCTGGGGACGCCGTCGTACATGGCTCCCGAACAGATCCAGCGGGGCGGCGCCGAACCGCGCAGCGACCTCTACGCGCTGGGCTGCGTGCTGCACGAAATGCTCACCGGGCGGCGGCTCTTCGAAGGACCCACCGCGTACGCGGTGTTCGAGCGGCAGGTCAAGGAGCTGCCGCCGCCGGTGCCCGGCGTCCCGAAACCGTTGAACAGGCTGCTCGCCGAGATGCTGGCGAAGGATCCGGAAGCCCGCCCGGCCGGCGCCGCCGTGCTGTACGAGCGGCTCGGCGCGTTCGTCGGCGGGCTGCCGCCGCTGCCGGGCTTCCTGGTGCCGCCGTCGGTGCCCAGCCCGGGCCGGATGTACGCCCGGATGCTGGGCCGCGTCAGCGGCTGAACGCCGCTCGCCGGCTCGCGAGCGGCAGGCCGCGGCGCTGTATTCGCCGGTAGGTCGTCGCGTTCTGCACCGCGATGCTCACGCCGAGGCTGAGCGCGATCGACGCCGAGGTCAGCGGACCCGTGATGCCGAGCGCGGTACCCAGCGCGACCACGCCGATCCGCACCGCGACCGTCAGCACCCACAGCCCGATCGTGACGGCCGATCCCTTCTGGAACGTCGTGCCGTCGCGTTCGGTGAGGTTGGTCGTGGTGCTGCGCAGCACGCCGAGCCCGGCGAGCACCAGCAGGTCGGCGGCCAGCAGGCCCAGCTCGGCCGCGGACGCGCCGGACAGCGCTTTCAGCGTCAGGTACCCGCCCACCACCGTGAGCAGCAGGGGCATGGCGAACAGCGTCCGGCGGTTGAGCAGCGTGCCGCGGACCTGCTGGTAGACGACCTTGTACAGGACGAGGCCGGCGATGGCGGCGTAGAGCAGGACGTTCTCGGCGCTGGGCATTTCGGGCTCCCCCTGAGGTTCGACGGTTGCTCCCAGCTTCGGCGACCGGCGTCCCGGGGGCGTCGGCCCGCGGATCGGTCCCGGGTGGAACCCGGTGTCAACCCCCGGGTTGAGCCCGGCTGCCCAAATCGTGACCTTTCCCGGCGAACCTCGACCGGGTGAACGCCGTCTTTACCGGTGTCCAAACGCGATGATCGAAACAGCTGGGGGTAACGGATCGTGAAAAGGCTTCTGGCGGGAGCGGCCGCGCTGGCCACCGCGTTCGTGCTGGCCGCGTGCTCCGGCGGGGGCTCGGCCGGTGGTCCGAACGCGGGCGGCGGGGCCGTCGCCGCGGCGGGGACCGGCGGCGGGACGCCGACGACCTCGAGCACCACCCCCACGCCGACCGCCACCGTCACCGTGCCGACGCCGACACCGACGCCCACTCCGTCGTCGTCCACGAAGCCGGCGCCGACCAGCACCTCGGCCAAGCCGAAGCCCAAGCCGACGCCGACCCCGAAGCCGACGCCCAAGCCCGCGCCGGACCCCGGCGTCCCGTGCGCGGCGGCGGCCGCGGCTTCGGGCACCGCCGCCTGCGTCGACCTCTCGGCGCACAAGGCGTGGCTGCTGGACGGCGGCAAGGTCGTCTACGGTCCGGTGCCGATGCTGCCGGGCCGCAAGGGCAACGAGACCCCGACCGGCACGTTCCACGTGCTGTCGAAGGAGAAGATGCACCTGTCGAAGGAATTCGACAACGCGGAGATGCCGAACTCGGTCTTCTTCTACCCGGGTGACGCCTTCCACACGGGCAGCCTCTCGGTGTACTCGCACGGCTGCATCCACCTCTCGGCGGGCGCGTCCCTGAAGTTCTTCAACACGCTGCACCTCGGCGACGTCGTGCAGGTCGTCCCGTAGATCGCTACGGTCCGTCACGTGGCGTAGGTCACATTCGGATCAAGTAATCCGGATTGCTGCAACTGGTCCTCCTGATCTTGCGACAAATGATCGCTTGGGAAGGAGGCCACATGGCCGTGCGGAAGCTTCGCCTGCTGCTGGCAGCAGCCCTGACCGGGGCGTTGCTGCCCGTCGTGTCCACCGGAGTGGCGGCGGCGGCGACGCTTCCGCCGGGGTTCGTGCTCCAGGACACCGACTCCGGACTGGGGGCGTACCGGCTCACGGACTTCGGGTACCTGCCGGACAACTCCGTCCTCGCCACCGGCAAGGACGGAGTCGTCCGCTGGCTGCCGGGCACCGGCGCCGGCCGGACGATCGCGGCGCTGCCGGTCCACGCCGACGGGGACCTCGGCCTCGTCGGGCTGGCCGTGGCGCCGGACTACACGACGTCGCGGGCCATCTACCTCACGCGGTCGATCAACACCGCCGGCGGCTTCGTCATGCGGCTGTCGCGGTTCACCGTGACCGCCGACGCGGCGGGCGCGCCGGCCGGCCTGAGCGGCGAGCGGCCGGTCTTCGAGGCGCCGGGCACCTCCGACGTCCACGGGATCGACACCGTCCTCGCCGCCGCGGACGGGACGCTGTGGCTGTCCGTCGGCGACGACAGCGACTACCGGATGACGGATCCGGCCGCGCTGCGCGCCCAGGACGTCAACCAGCCCTACGGCAAGATCCTCCACCTGACCGCCGACGGCCGGGGCGTGCCCGGGAATCCGTACTACGACGAGGCGAACCCGGGCTCGACCGCGAGCAAGGTGTTCGCGCGGGGATTCCGCAACCCGTTCCGCTTCGGCATCGACCCGGGCCTCGGCCTGCCGGTGGCCGGCGACGTCGGCTGGAACAGCTGGGAAGAGGTCGACGTCGTCCAGCGCGGCGCCAACCAGGGCTGGCCGTGCTGGGAGGGCAACCACCGCACGCCGGGGTACACCGACCTCGCGGGCTGCGCCGGCGTGCCGAACCAGCCGCCCCTGTTCGAGCTGCCGCACGGCGCCGGGGTGATGACGGGCAACAGCGTCACGGGCGGGATTGTCTACAATGGATCCAGCTACCCGGCCGCCTATCGCGGCTCGTACTTCTTCGGCGACTACGTGGCGAACAAGATCTGGACGCTGCGCTACGACGACCAGGGCCGGGTCACGCAGGCTCCGGAGAACCCGCCGGTCTTCACCGGTATCGGCGGTCCGGTGAAGTTCGCGGCGGCGCCGAACGGCGACATCGTCTTCGCGGACATCCTCTCTGGCAACCTGCGCCGCTTGAGCTATTCCGCCGGCGACACCGCCCCGGTGGCCAAAGCGACGACGTCGACGAACCCGGGCACGCGCACGGTGTCGTTCGACGGCTCGGCCTCGGTCGACTACGACGCCGACGCGCTCGGCTACGACTGGGACTTCGGGGACGGAACGACCGCGGCCGACGCCGGTCCGAACGTGTCGCACGCCTACGCGGCGGGCACCGCGTCGTTCACCGCGAAGCTGCGGGTCCGGGATCCGCTGGGGCTCAGCGGCGAGGTCGCCATCGCGGTCGCGCCCGGCAACCGCACCCCGGTGCTCACGCTGACCCCGCCCGGGACCACGACGTTCGCCGTGAACCAGCAGGTCGCCGTGAGCGCCACCGCGACCGACGCCGAGGACGGCGCCCTGCCGATCACCTGGACCACGGCGGTGCGGCACTGCCCGAGCGAAGCGACGTGTCATGCGCACCCGGGCATCGGCGGGACCGGGGCGAGCTTCGCCCAGCCGTTCCCCGCGCACCCGGACTCCCGGATGGAGTTCACCGCGACCGTGACCGACAGCGCGGGCGTCTCCACCTCCAAGACGTACACGGCGATGCCGCGGCAGCACCGGATCACCCTGCGCGGCACGCAGCCCGCCGCGCTGAGCATCCCGGTGGAGGGTGGCGTCAGCTCGGCCATGGTCACCGAGGGCGCTTCCTTCGACGTCGAGGCCGCGCCGCTGGCCATCGACGGCGCCTCCCGGTTCTCCGGCTGGCAGGGCGGTCCGGCGGAGCCGACCTGGATCGTCACCGTCGGCACGGGCGACCTGACGCTGACGGCGAACTACACAACCCCGATCGAGCAGCGCTACAACGCCGACGCGGCGGTGCGGGCGGTGCTCGGCGCACCGGTGGCGGCCGAGACCACCGACGGCCCGGTCCACTACCGGGTCCACGAGAACGGCCGGCTGTACTGGAGCGCGGAGACCGGCACCCGGTACGTCACCGGCCCGGTGCTGGACAAGTACCTCGCCTGGGGCGGGCACGCCGTGCTCGGGCCGCCGTCGTCCGACACCTTGACGACCCCGGACGGAGTGGCGCAGTACAACCATTTCCTCACCAACGGCACCGTGGGATCGATCTACTCCACCGCCGCGACGGGTACGCACCTGATCTTCGGGGAGATCCGGAAGAAGTGGGCGGAGCTGGATTACGAGCGTGGCTTGGGCTATCCGACCACGGACGAGCTGGGTACGCCGGACGGCGTCGCTCGCTACAACCATTTCGTCAAGGGTGGCTGGGTCGGGTCGATCTACTACACGACGGCGACGGGCGCGCACGCGATCTCCGGGGAGATCCGCAAGAAGTGGGCCGAGCTGGATTACGAGCGTGGCTTGGGCTACCCGACCACGGACGAGCTGGGAACGCCGGACGGCGTCGGCCGCTACAACCATTTCGTCAAGGGTGGCTGGGTCGGGTCGATCTACTACACCACCGCGACGGGCGCACACGCCATTTACGGGGAGATCCGGAAGAAGTGGGCGGCGCTCGACTACGAGCGCGGTCTCGGCTACCCGGCGACCGACGAACTCAGCACCCCGGACGGCCGCGGCCGCTACAACCACTTCACCGGCGGCGGCTCGATCTACTACACGGGGACCACCGGCGCGCACATGGTGAAGGGTGAGATCCGGAAGCGCTGGGCCGCGCTCGGCTGGGAGTACTCCTACCTGCACTACCCGAAGTCGGACGAGTACGTGACGAGCAGCGGGTACCGCAGTGACTTCGAGGGTGGCTACATCACCTACACCTTCGCCGGGGCTCGAGACCGCCACTGGTGACCCGCCACGAAGATTTTTCCCGTCCGCTCAACCTCCGGCCACCACCGCACGTCTTGGGTGGCAGAAAGCAGGAATCACGAACTTCTGGGGGACCACATGCGGGTGCGGCGCGTTCTGGCTGCTCTGTCCACTTTGGCCGCGGCGGCCGTGCTGACCGCCTGTTCGGCCGGCGGGTCCGCGGACGTGCGGCTGGCGGCGAACACACCGACGGCCGCCTCCGCCACCTCTGCTCCGGCGACGTCCGCTCCGGTTCCGGCCACGACCAAAGCGGTTCCGGCCACGACCAAAGCGGCTCCGGCCACGACCAAGGCGGCTCCGGCGAAGCCGGTGATGGCGGCCGGGGTTCCGTGCACGATCACGGCGAAGGCGTGCGTGTCCCTTTCGGGCAAGCAGGCTTGGCTGCTCGACGAAGGCAAGATCGTGTACGGCCCGGTGAAGATGTTGCCCGGCAAGCAGGATGGCCCGACCCCGGTGGGCAAGTGGCAGGTCGAGTACAAGGAAAAACTGCACCACAGCACCGAGTTCAACGGTGCGCCGATGCCGAACTCGGTGTTCTTCGCCCCCGGCGGCATCGCGTTCCACGAGGGCAGCCTCAGCAGGTACTCGGCCGGTTGCGTGCACCTCTCGAGCGCGGCGTCGCTGAAGTTCTTCAACACCCTGGAGAAGGGCGATGAAGTCCAGGTCGTCCGGTAAGTCCTCTCAGGACTGACGCAGACCGGCCGGTGTCGTCCCGGGTGTCGTCAGGGGCAGGCCGAGGGCGACGCGCTCGGTGAGCCACGGGCTCGGCCGGTAGCGGGGGTCGCCGGTGGCCGCGGTGAGGCCGCGCAGGATGCGCAGCACCACGTCGCCGCCGACGAGGTCGCCCCAGGCCAGCGGGCCGCGCGGGTAGCCGAGGCCGAGGCGGACCGCCGTGTCGATGTCCGCCGGCGTGGCCAGGTGCTGGCCCGCGATGAAGCAAGCCGTGTTGACGATCGACGCCAGCAGGCGCTGCGCGATCGGGGCGGGCCCGTCGCGGACGACCGTCACCGGGTGGCCGGTCGCGGCCAGCGCGCCCCACGCGGCGCGGCCGGCGGCCGGGTCGAGCCCGGGGTGCACGGACATCGTCAGCCGGCGTTCGTAACCGCCCAGCGGATCGACGCCGGCGACGCGGGCCGGCGGCAGCCCGGCCCGGACCGCGGCGTCCACTGTGGATTCCCCGTAGAGCGGCACGAGCAGGACCGCGTCCGGGTAGGCGTCGGAAACCACCTGCACGCCCGCGGACGACAGCGCGCGGGCGAGGTGCTCGTCCGCGGTGAACACCGGGCTCGTCGGCTTCGGCGGGGCGGCGGGCTCGTCGATGACCTGCTGCTTGCCGTCGGTGTAGGTGTAGAAGCCTTCGCCGTTCTTCCGGCCGAACAAGCCGGCGGCCACGCGCGGCCGGGTCAGCCACGACGGCCGCAGCCGCGGGTCGCCGTGGAAGCCGCCCCAGATGCTTTCGAGGACGGCGTGCGAGACGTCGAGGCCGGTGAGGTCGAGCAGCTCGAACGGGCCGAGCTTCAGGCCGAGCACGTCCCGGGCGATGCGGTCGACGTCGGCGGGCCCGGCCAGCGCCTCGGCGAGGATCTGCAGCGCCTCGGTGTTGAGGCCGCGGCCGGCGTGGTTGACCAGGAAACCGGGCGCGTCCTTCGCGAGCACCGGCTCGTGGCCCCAGCTCTTGACCAGTTCGAGTGCTTCGCCCGGCAGCCAGCCGTGCGTGCGCGCGCCGGGGACCACCTCGACCAGGCGCATCAGCGGCACCGGGTTGAAGAAGTGCAGGCCGACGAGCCGGCCGGGGTCGGCGAGCTCGGCGGCGATCTCGGTGACCGAGAGCGAACTCGTGTTCGTCGCGAAGACCGTCTCTTGTGGACAGACGCGCTCGAGGCTCGCGAACAGGGCGCGTTTGGTCGCGAGGTCCTCCCGGACGGCTTCGACGACGAGGTCGACACCGTCCGCGGGCGCGTCGGGCGCGTCCACCGCGACCAGCCGGTCCTTCACGGCCTGGGCGTCCTCGCTCAGCTTGCCCTTGGCGGCGAGCTTGTCGACCATCCCGCCGACGTACTCGATCGCCTCGGCGACGGCCTCGCGCCGGACGTCGGCCAGCTCGACGGTCACCCCCGCGGTCACGGCCAGCTGCACGATCCCGCGGCCCATCACCCCGGTGCCGATCACCCGGATCCTGCCGACCTTCCCGGCCCACCCCGTCACGTCGTGCCGCCTTCCGCCGTTGGACTCCCGCCCCAGCCTAGAGGCCGACGAACTCCGCCATCCGCTTCGCCGAGTGAGCGAAGAACGCGTCGGCCGGGTCGACGCTGCCGACGTACTGGCCGAACAGGTCGAAGCTGATCGCGCCGAACAGCTGGGTCCACGCCATCAGCAGCCGGGCCACGGTTTCGGGCCCGGCGACGATCCCGAGGACCTTCGTGAGCGACTCGGCCTGGGCGCGCAGCTCGGGCGGGACTTCGCCGTCGATGTCGCGCAGCTCGGTGTGCGTGAGCACGTTGACCAGGGCGAGCGCGACGCGGGCGGCCGGCACGACGGTGTCCTGCGGCGCCGCGTAGCCGGGGATCGGCGAGCCGTAGATCAGCGCGTACTCGTGGGGGTGGGCGCGGGCCCAGTCGCGCGTGCCCTGCCAGATCGCCAGCCAGCGCTCGCGCAGGTCGCCGGTGCCCGGATCCGCCTTCTCGGCCGCTTCGCCGATCGCGTTGTAGGCGTCGACGATCAGGTCGGTCAGCAGCCGGTCGCGGCTCGGGAAGTACCGGTAGATCGCGGACGACACCATGCCCAGCTCCCGGGCCACCGCGCGCAGCGAAAGCCCGTGCGCGCCGACCTCGGCGAGCTGGCGGCGGGCTTCGTCCTTGATCTCCTGGGTCAGTTCGGCGCGGGCACGTTCGCGTGCGGTGCGGGTGGCGGTCATGGTGATCAGTGTGCCACGACGAGAGCGCCGCACAAAACAGAGAGCAGTGCTCTTGACAGAGTGCGGCGCTCTGGTGTTCACTGCTCTTAACCGAGAGCACTGCTCTCCAGAAGCTTCGGAGGACACCATGACCGAGACCCGCTACCTCAAGCCGAAGAAGTCCACCAACCTCTTCAACGAGGCCGTCGCGAAGCTGACCAAGCTGGGCGTGAGCGTCTGGGGCAGCCGGGTGCTGACGGTCGTCGGCCGCAAGAGCGGTGAACCGCGCTCGGTGCCGGTCAACCTGCTGACCATCGACGGCGTCCGCTACCTCGTCGCCCCGCGTGGCGAGACGCAGTGGGTGCGCAACCTGCGGGCGGCCGGCCAGGGCACGCTGCGCGTCGGGCGCCGCGTCGAGACGTTCACCTTCCGCGAGCTGGCCCACGACGAGAAGCCGGGCATCCTGCGCGCCTACCTCAAGCGCTGGAAGTTCGAGGTCGGCGTGTTCTTCGACGGTGTCGACGCCAAGGCCTCGGACGAGAAGCTGCGCGAGATCGCGCCGGGCTACCCGATCTTCGAGATCTTCACGAAGTAGGTTTGCGCCGCGTGAAGTTGGCCGCGATCAGGACCACGCCGACCAGGAACGCGGCGAGCCCGATGAGGAACCACAGCTTCTGGCCGGTCATGAAGCTGCCGGTGATGACGCCGATGCCCTGCAGCACCCAGACGGCGCCGACGAGCACGAGCACGACCCCGGCCGCGAGGGTGATCCACCGCTTCATGGGCCCAGCTTAGGCGGGTCGCTCGTCCGGGACGAGTTTGTGGCGGTAGGCGTAGACGACGGCGTGCACCCGGTCGGGCAGCCCGAGCTTGCTCAGCACGCGGGACACGTGCGTTTTGACCGTTTCCTCGCCGACGTGCAGCTTCCGCGCGATCTCGGCGTTGCTGCAGGCGCCGGCGAGCAGCAGCAGCACCTCGCGTTCGCGGGAGGTCAGCCGGGCCAGCTCCGGGGGTTCGGCGGCCGCCGGTTCGAGGACCGCCGCGAACTTCGCGACCAGCCGCCGCGTCACCGACGGGTCGATCAGCGCGTCGCCGCGGGCGGCCACCCGCATCGCCGCGACGAGCTCCTCCGGCGCCAGGCTCTTCAGCAGGAACCCGCTCGCGCCGGCCCGCAGCGCGCGGTAGACGTACTCGTCGGCGTCGTAGGTCGTGAGCACGAGGACGCGCGTGTCGTTGCCCGGCGCGGCGAGGATCGCCTCGGTCGCGGCGAGGCCGTCGAGGCGGGGCATCCGGACGTCGAGGACCGCGACGTCCGGGCGCAGGCGCGCGGTCTCGGCGACGGCTTCGCGGCCGTCGGACGCCTCGCCGACGCAGGTGAAGTCGGGCTGGGTGTCGAGCAGCGCGCGCATCCCGGAGCGGAACATCGCGTGGTCGTCGGCCAGCAGGACGCGGATCATGTGCTCTCCACCGGGAAGGTCGTGCGCAGCTGCCAGAGCCCGGCGGCCTCGCCGTAGGAGACTTGGCCGCCGAACAGGGTGACGCGCCGGCGGATGCCGGCCAGGCCGCGGTGCGCGTGCTCGCCCTCGGCCGTCCGGTCCGCGCGCAGGCCGTTGGTCACCGTGAGCACGACCTCGGTGCGGCCGTGGTTCAGCTCGACCTCGACCGGGCCTTGGCCGTGGCGCAGGGCGTTGGTCAGGGCTTCCTGGGCGATCCGGTAGAGCGCGACGTCGAGCGAGCCGGGCAGTTCGCGGGGCTCCCCGCGCAGCGTCAGCCGGGTCGGCAGGCCGGCCGCGCGGACGGTTTCGACCAGCTCGTCGAGGTTGTCCAGGCCGGGCTGTTCGACGTCGGTCTCGGCGTGCAGCAGGTCGAGCAGCCGGCGCAGGTCGGCCATCGCCGAGCGGCTCGCCGACTCGACGGCACCGAGCGACTTCCGCGCCGGTTCGGCGCCCTCGGGGAGGCCGAGCCGGGCGGCGCCGGCGTGCACGCCGATGGCGCTGACGTGGTGGGAGATGACGTCGTGCAGGTCGCGCGCGATGGTGGTGCGTTCCTCGAGGACGGCCCGTTTGATGGCTTCTTCTTCGTGCTGACGACGTTCGTCGGCTTCCCGCTCGAGGTCGGCGATGTAGGCGCGCCGGGCGGTCGTGTACCGGCCGACCAGCCACGGCAGCAGCGCGGAGACGCTGACGTTGATGGCGACGAGCCGCCAGTCGGAGGCGGTGCGCCCGCCACCGGCGATGCAGCCGGCGGTGACCCCGGCGACCAGGGCGGCGAGCGCGAGCACGGCCGGCCGTGGCCGCAGCCAGGCCCCGGCCCGGTAGCCGGCGATGAGGATCCCGGCGTTGTTGCCGGTGACGTACCCGTGACAGGTGCAGAGCAGGAGCGGCGCACCGACGAAGAGCACGGCGTGGGCGAGGGCGACCCAGCCGGAGTACCGCGCGGCCCCGGCGAGGGCGGCGTTGACGGCGACCCCGCCGAGCAGCACGACCCAGGCCCGCCACCCGGCCTCGCCGAGAGGGCCGCGAAGGGTGAAGAGGGCGGCGTCGCAGACCACGCAGACGAGCGCGACCAGCAGCGACTGCCGTCTCAGCGACCCCCGGATGTCCTGCACACCCGCAACTCTGCCTTAACCGGCGAAGGGGAGGGACGGAAACGCCCCGATGCGGCGTGGAGGGGTGCGCGGCAGCGGGGCGTTCCCTGGCTGGGTGGGTCGGGGTGCGCTGGGTCGGGTCGGTCGCCTGGCCCTCGCTGCGAGCGCGGGCGACCAAGGCGACTGGAAGGGCGCGGGGTCAGGCCGCCTGCGGCTGGCCATGGGCTGGGTCGCCGGACGGGTTGGCTCATGCCGCCCGGGCGCCGGTAGCTCGCGGGGGCGGGTCGGCCAGCCGGGTCTTGGGCAGGGTGGCGCCCCCTCCCGCGGGTCAGCTCGTCGGGCGGGCCGGATAGCTGCCACCGCGGCGCTGGCCCGGCTGGCGCTGGCCCGGCTCGAAGCCCTTGCCCAGGGACGTTGCCGTTGCTGTCTGGCCGTCCACCTTTGCCACCACCGTCACGTTCGTGTCGCCCGTCTTCACGTCGCCCGTCTTCTGGGTCGACGAGTCGAGCGTGTACGTCTGCTTGTAGCCGTCCTTGCTGGTCAGCGTCACCGATGTGGCGCTCAGCTCGGTGACGTCGCCCGTCTGCAGGCGCTCGGTCGTGTAACCGCCGTTGCCGTTCGACACCACGAAGTCGCCGTGGAGGGCGTCGCGCATCGCTGCCACTCCGCCGCCGAAACCACCTCCCGGCATGCCCTGGCCGCGGAACTGGCCGCCGCCCGGACCACCTGGACCGCCCGGGCCGCCGAAGCCGCCCGGGCCCTGGGCCGTGTTGTCGGCGCTGCTGGTGCCCGCCCAGATCGCCGCGCCGCCGCCCGCCGCGATCACCACGGCGATGCCCGCCGCGATCGCCGTCTTCTTGCCGGACCAGCCCTTCTTCGGCGCCGCCGGGGCCGGATCGCCCCAATTGGTGCCCTCGGGCTGGGTGTTCGGCATCGGCTCGGTCGTCATCGTGTCCCTCCGGGGGTGCCCGCACTGGTCCCGTTCAGGTTCGCCGCCTCGGCTGTGTTTGAGCTGTGCGGAGCGTCAGCGAGTGCTGTGCCTCGCAAGCCGCCTCGAAAGCGCGAACCTTCACAGCAAATGCACAGCCACCGCACAGCGAACACCGACGCCGGGCCGGGAAGGTGGCACTATGACCGCTATGAACGCCACGTCACCCGGCGCTGGCAAGGCCGACCTCCGCCGCGCCGACGGGAGCCCGGTGCGGGTCCTCGTCGTCGACGACGAGGCGACGCTGGCCGAGCTCGTCTCGATGGCCCTGCGGATGGAGGGCTGGGAGGTGCGCAGCGCGGGCGACGGCACCGAAGCGGTCCGGATCGCGCGCGAATTCCGCCCCGACGCCGTCGTCCTCGACGTCATGCTCCCCGACTTCAGCGGCCTCGAAGTCCTGCGCCGGATGCGGTCCGAGGCGCCTCACCTGCCGGTGCTGTTCCTGACGGCGAAGGACGCGGTCGAGGACCGCATCGCCGGGCTCACCGCGGGCGGCGACGACTACGTCACCAAGCCGTTCAGCCTCGAGGAGGTCGCGCTGCGGCTGCGCGCGCTGCTGCGCCGGGCCGGCGGGGTGACCGGGTCGAGCGGGTCGACGCTCGTCGTCGGCGACCTCACCCTGGACGAAGACAGCCGCGAGGTGCACCGCGGCGGCGACCTGGTGCCGCTCACCGCGACCGAGTTCGAGCTGCTGCGCTACCTCATGCGCAACCCGAAGCGGGTGCTGTCGAAGGCCCAGATCCTGGACCGCGTGTGGAGCTACGACTTCGGCGGCCAGGCCAACATCGTCGAGCTCTACATCTCCTACCTGCGCAAGAAGATCGACGCCGACCGCGAGCCGATGATCCACACCATGCGGGGCGCCGGGTATGTCCTCAAGCCCGCAGGCTGAACCGGAGCGCGTCCGCCGGCCGTGGTCGCTGCGGCGGCGGCTGATCGTCCAGCTCGCCGCGCTGCTGGCCCTGGTGTGCCTGGTCGTCGGCGTGGTCACCGAATTCGCGCTGAGCGAGTTCCTCGTCGGCCAGCAGGACAAGCGGCTGGCCGCGGCGAGCGACCGCGCCGCGCACGCCGGGGAACGCCCGCCGCCGTGGACCTACGGCGAAGCGCCGCCACCGGACCCGCTGCGCGCGCTCGGCCAGGGCGAGGGCACCCTCGCCGTGGTCCAGGTCGGCTCGAAGGCCTCCGCCGGGGTGCTCGACTCGAGCGCGGCCGGGGCATCGAGGCGCAAGGCGCCGTTCAAGGACATCCCGAAGGCGCAGGTGCTGACGCTGCTCGAGGTGCCGTCCGACGGGAAGCAGCACAGCGTCGACCTCGGCGGCTCCCTCGGCGAGTACCGCGTCGTCTCGACGACGTCGCCCCGCGGCGAAAAGACCGTCATCGGCCTGCCGCTGAAAGACGTCAACGAGACGCTCTGGCAGCTCGGGTTCATCCTCGGCGGGGTCGCGCTCGCCGGGATCCTGGTGGCGGGCGCGGTCGGCGCGGCGACGATCCGGCGCACGATGCAACCGCTCGACCGGCTGGCCGCGACCGCGACGCGCGTCTCCGAACTGCCGCTGGACCGCGGCGAAGTGGCGCTGTCCGAGCGCGTCCCGGAGGCCGACACCGACCCGAACACCGAGGTCGGCAAGGTCGGCTCGGCGCTGAACCGGATGCTGCAGCACGTCGCGAACGCGCTCACCGCGCGGCACGCGAGTGAGAACCGCGTCCGCCAGTTCGTCGCGGACGCCAGCCACGAGCTGCGCACCCCGCTGGCGGCGATCCGCGGCTACGCCGAGCTGACCCGCCGCGGCGGCGAGCAGGTGCCCCCGGACGTCGCGTTCGCGATGAGCCGCGTCGAGTCCGAGTCGCGCCGGATGACGACGCTGGTGGAGGACCTGCTGCTGCTCGCCCGGCTGGATTCCGGCCGCCCGGTGGTGCACGAGTGGGTGGACCTGTGCCGCCTGGTGGCCGACGCGGTCGCGGACGCGCACGTCGCGGGCCCGGGGCACAAGTGGCTGATGGACGTCCCTGGCGAACCGATCGGCGTCCGCGGCGACGCGGGCCAGCTGCACCAGGTGGTGATCAACGTCCTCGCCAACGCGCGCACGCACACCCCACCGGGCACGACGGTGACGACCACTCTGTCCACATCGGACGGAATCGTCCGGCTCCGGGTGGCCGACGACGGCCCGGGCATCGCCCCGGAAATCCTCCCGGACATCTTCGAGCGCTTCGCCCGCGGCGACAATTCACGGTCCCGCGCGGCGGGGAGCACCGGGCTCGGGCTGGCCATCGTGGCCGCGGTGGTGGCGGCGCACGGGGGGCGGGTCGGGGTGCAGAGCCGGCCGGGGCGGACGGAGTTCGAGATCACCTTCCCGGCGGCGCCGGCCCCCTGAGTGTGCAGTGAATGACTCATTCCTGTCGTCCGACGACAGGAATGAGTCATTCACTGCAAGCGGTCGGGCGATGCACAGCTGACGCACAGCTTCGCCACAAGTTCACCACATCCGGCGCCGACACGGTGAACGCCATGACGACCACGCTGTCGGCGCCCGAACACGCCCAGCCCCAGCCGCCCGCTCCTGCCCGGAAACCGCGGTGGGTCAACCCTTCCGTGGCCACGCTGCTGGCCGGCACCGCGCTGCTCTACCTGTGGGACCTGGCGAAAACCGGCTGGGCCAACGACTTCTACGCGATGGCCGCGCAGGCCGGCACGTGGAGCTGGAAGGCGCTGTTCTTCGGTTCGCTCGATCCGGGCAACGTCGTCACCGTCGACAAACCGCCGTTTTCGCTGTGGATCATGGGGCTGTCCGGCCGGCTCTTCGGTTTCTCCAGCTGGAGCCTGCTGGTGCCGAACGCGCTCGCCGGGGTGGCGTCCGTCGGATTGCTCTACCTCGCCGTGCGACGGCTCTCGGGACCCGGTGCCGGGCTGCTGGCCGGGGCCGGGCTCGCGCTGACGCCGGTCGCCGCGCTCATGTTCCGCTACGACAACCCCGATGCCTTCCTCGTGCTGTTGCTGGTCGCCGGGGCCTACTGCGTGGTGCGGGCGCTGGAGCACGCGAGCACGAAGTGGCTGGTGCTCGCCGGGGTCGCGATCGGCTTCGGGTTCCTCGACAAGATGCTGCAGGCCTTCCTCGTGCTGCCCGCGTTCGTGCTGGTGTACGCCGTCGCGGCGCCGACGTCGCTCGGCCGCCGGGTCGGCCAGCTGTGCGCCGCGGCGGGCGCGGTGCTCGTCTCCGCCGGCTGGTGGATCGCGGCCGTCGCGCTCTGGCCGGTCGCGGACCGGCCCTACATCAGCGGCTCGACCGACAACACGGTGCTGGAACTCGCGTTCGGCTACAACGGCCTCGGCCGGATCTTCGGCGAAGGGCGCGGCGGCCGGGCGGGCACGCCGCCCGCCGGGCTGGAGCTGCCCACCGGTGCCCGGGGTGGTTTCGGCGGTGGCGGCTTCGGCGGCCAGGCCGGCCTGACCCGGTTGTTCTCCGGCGAGTTCGGCGGCGAGGCGTCGTGGCTGCTGCCGGCCGCCGTCATCGGGCTGGTCGCCGGCCTGTGGTTCACCCGCCGCGCGCCGCGCACCGACCGCACGCGGGCGGCGCTGCTGCTGTGGGGTGGCTGGCTGGTGGTCACCGCACTGGTGTTCAGCACCATGAGCGGCATCATCCACCCGTACTACACGGTCGCCTTGGCCCCCGGGATCGTCGCCACGCTGGCGATTTCCGCGCGCGAGCTCTGGCGCGGCCGGGCGAACTTCGCGGCTCGCGCGGTGCTCGCCGTCATGCTCGCCGTGACGGCGGTCTGGGCGTTCGTCCTCCTCTCGCGGACGCCGGACTGGCAGCCGTGGGTCCGCTACGCGCTCCTCGTCTCCGGCGCCGCCGCCGTCGGGGGCCTGCTCTTCGGCGCCGACCGCTTCCGGCGGCTCGGCCCGGTCGTGGCCGTGCTCGGTCTGTGCGGCGCGCTGCTCGGGACGGCGTCCTTCACGCTGGCGACGGCCGCGACCGCGCACTCCGGCGGGACGCCGTCGTCCGGCCCGGCCGTCGCCAGTGGACGCGGCTTCGGCGGCCCGCGCGGCTTCGGCGCGGGGGAAACGGACACGGCCGCAATCGACCTGCTGAAGGGCACGACGACGAAGTGGGCCGCGGCGCAGAGCGGCGCGATGCAGTCGGCGGGCCTGGCACTGGCGAGCGGACGGCCGGTGCTCGCGATCGGCGGCTTCAGCGGCAGCGACCCGGCGCCGACGCTGCAGCAGTTCCGGCAGTACGTCGCCGACGGCGACATCCACTACTACGTCGCCGGTGGTCGCGGGGGCTTCGGCGGCGGCCGCGGGACCGCCGGGGAGATCCAGGCCTGGGTCGAGCAGAACTTCGCCCCGCTCTCGGTGGGTGGCACGACCGTTTACGACCTGACTAAATCTGTCGGTTGATCGAAATTCCACGGCCGGGTGGAATTGTTTCCAGCGTGTTAACAGTCCGGGAATCATTCGGCGTATCCCGGACCGGTGCGGTATCGGCCGATGCGGACAGGTGTTCGATTTCCGGGATGGCGGCCGGCCGATTCCGAACGACCGTTCGGATCTGCCCTCTCGCTCTCGGTGATGATCTAGGCACTCCTCGCCGCCGCGGTAACGACTAGGGGTGATCGGTCGTGCAGTTGCACGCGATTCCCGCACGCGCACGCACCCGAATTGACCGGGTGGCCGACAGAAACGCTCACGAAGTTGATCTTGAAACCCGCGAATTCGTGCTGGTTAGCCCACCTGGCGGTCACTCGTTCGGCTGAACTGGCGGACGTTGTGGGGATCTTGTGCTACTCGCTAGGCTCTCCGCCGGGAGAGGGACAGGGGTGGCTGATCCGGTGCGCTGAGTGCCGGGAATTCACTGAGCGTAGGTGCTCCCTGTCCGCGTTCTCTCGCGATGACCCGATCAGGTGCGGCCGGAAGTGAGCAGCGATGACCGTGCGCGGTAGCGCAGCTCGACGAGATCCCCCTTCCCGTCGTCACCACTGGTAGCCCCGAGCACCGCAATTCCCCCTTTGGTACGGCACCACTCCACTTCCCCCGCATCCTGGAGTCTCGTTGTGATTTCCCGTCCTCGCCCCCGTCTGCTGACGGTGCTCCTGACTTTGCTGACTCTCGCCGGGGTCACCGCGCTTTCGGGGTGCAGCGACAGCTCCGCCTCCGGCAGTGGCAACAAGGTCACCATCGGGTTCAGCGCCTGGCCGGGCTGGTTCCCCTGGCAGGTGGCGCAGGAACAGGGCCTGTTCGCCAAGAACGGCGTCAACGTCGACCTCAAGTACTTCGACAACTACACCGACAGCATCAACGCGCTTTCCAGCGGCGCCATCGACGCCAACAGCCAGACCCTCAACGACACCCTGTCGTCGGTCTCCGGCGGCGCCAAGCTGTCGATCGTGCTGGTGAACGACAACTCCACCGGCAACGACAAGGTCATCGCCCGGGAGGGGATCACCAGCATCGCCGACCTCAAGGGCAAGAAGGTCGCCGTCGAGCAGGGTGCGGTCGACCACTACCTGCTGCTGCTCGCGCTGCAGTCGGCGAACCTGACCGAAAAGGACATCCAGCTCGTCAACCTCCCGACCGACGCCGCCGCGGCCGCGTTCAAGAGCGGCCAGGTCGACGCGGTCGCCGCGTTCGCGCCGTTCACCTCGACGGCGCTGGAGCGCGCGGGCAGCCGCGCGATCTCGACGTCGGCCGAATTCTCCGGCGCCATCCCGGACCACCTCGTGACGTCGCAGAAGCTGGTCAAGGACCACCCGAAGGACGTGCAGGCGCTCGTCAACACCTGGTTCGAGACGCTCACCTGGATCAAGAACAACAAGGACGCGGCCGTGAAGATCATGGCCAAGCGCGGTGGCGTGTCCGACGCGGACTACAAGTCCTACGACGCCGGCACCACGATCTTCACGCGGCAGCAGAACATCGACGCGTTCACCCCGGGTGTCACCGCGGAGCACCTCGACTTCCAGGCGAACAAGATCATCGACTTCATCGTCGGCGCCGGTCTCGCCCAGCAGCGGCCCTCGCTCGACGGCCTGTTCGACGACCAGTTCGTGAAGGCCGCCCCCCAGTGAGCGGTCCGACCCAGCGCACCACCCCGGCGAGCCCGGCCGAGGCGCGGGCCGCCGAGGCGCAGGAGGCGGAGCAGCGGCTCGCCGAGCAGCAGGAGGCCGGCCGGGCGGGCGGTGGCCGGCCGGCCTGGTCGCCGCTGCCCCGCCGGGCCGGGTTGAAGCCGTCCGCTTCGCCGCTTTTCTCCTTGCGCACGCCGATTTCCGCGGCATCCCGCTGGAAGCTCGCGGTGCTGGCGTTCGCCATCCCGTTCCTGGCGTGGGTCGTGCTGAGCATCAGCGGGGCCGTCGATCCGACGTTCCTGCCGTCCCCGGTCGCGGTGCTCAAGGCCGGGGCGGACATGGCGGGCACCGGTGAGCTCTTCGACGACCTCTGGACGACCACCCTGCGGGTGCTCGAAGGCTTCGGGCTCGCCGTGCTCGTCTCCGTGCCGCTCGGCATCCTGATGGGTTCCTTCGCCGCCGGGCAGGCGTTCTTCGAGCCGCTGATCGGGCTGATGCGCTACCTGCCGGCGAGTGCGTTCATCTCGCTGCTGATCATCTGGCTCGGCCTCGGCGAGCCGTCGAAGATCGCCATCCTCTTCATCGGCACGGTCTTCTTCAACACGCTGATGACCGCCGACGTCGTCCGCGCCGTGCCCAGCTCGCTCATCGACGTCTCCTACACGCTCGGCGCGCGCCGCGGCGAGGTGCTGCGCAAGATCGTCGTGCCGCACTCGCTGCCCGGCATGATCGACGCGATCCGGGTCAACGCCGCCGCGGCGTGGAACTTCGTGGTCGTCGCCGAGCTGATCAACTCCTCGGCCGGCCTCGGCTACCGGATCGTCCGCGCGCAGCGGTTCCTGCAGACCGACAAGATCTTCGCGGTGCTCGTGGTCATCGGGATCGCCGGGCTCGCCATCGACGTCCTGCTGCGCCTGCTGCGCACGCGGGTCGGGAAGTGGGCGGCATGACGCTGGAACTGCGGAACGTCGCCAAGGACTACACCGTCCGCGGCAAGACCACGCGCGCGCTCGACGGCGTCGACCTCGAAGTGCTGCGCGGCGAGTTCGTCTGCGTCGTCGGCGCGAGCGGCTCGGGCAAGTCGACGCTGCTGTCGCTGGTGGCCGGGCTCAGCCGGCCGACCGAGGGCGAGATCGTGCTCGACGGCGTCCCGGTGACCGGGCCCGGGCCGGACCGGGGGCTCGTCTTCCAGGCCGGCGCGCTCTACCCGTGGCGCAGCGTCGAGAAGAACGTCGCGTTCGGACTCGAGCTGCTCGCCCTGGATCCGGTCGAGCGGGCCAAGCGCATCGACTGGTACCTGGCCGAGACCGGGCTCGAAGCCGTGCGGAAGTCGCTGCCGAACCAGCTTTCCGGAGGCCAGAAGCAGCGGGTCGCGATCGCGCGGGCTCTGGCGTGCGAGCCGGAAGTTCTGCTGCTGGACGAACCCTTCGGCGCGCTGGACGTCCAGACCAAAGAGGACATGCAGGTGCTGATCCGCCAGGTGTGGGCCGACACCGGCACCACGGTGCTGATGGTCACCCACGACGTCGAGGAAGCGGTCTTCCTGGGCGGCCGGGTGGTGGTGCTCGCCTCCGACCCGGGCCGGATCGCCGCCGACGTCGAGGTGGTGCTGCCCGCCGAGCGCGACCTGGCGGTGAAGCGTGAACCGGGGTTCCTCGCGTTGCGCGCCCGGATCGAGGATCTGGTCCGGGAGCAGCACCGGGGCCACGTGAGCCGGGTGGCCGCGGTCGAGTGAGAACGGAAGACGGGAAGGTGGCGGGATGAGACACGGCAGGCCGGTCGCGAAACGGGCCGGTGGCGGGGGTTTTCTCGCCCGGCTCGGGATCCGCGGCAAGCTGAACCTGCTGCTCCTGCCTCCGCTGGTCGCGGTGGTGCTGGTGTCGGTGCCGTTCGTGCTGACGCAGGCGACCAGCGCCGGTGCGGCGGCGCAGTCGGCGACGGTGGCACGGCACGCGCAGCAGCTCGGCGGGTTGATGTGGCAGCTGCAGCGCGAGCGGCTGCTGACGGCCGCGTTCGTGGCGACGCCTTCGGCGAGCCCCGACCAGATGGTCCAGCAGCAGAAGGTGGTCGACAGCGCGGTCGCCGACGTCCGCGCCGTGCTGGGGGCCGACGCTCCCGACGAGCTTTCCGCGGCGCTGACCCGGATCGGTTCGCTCGGCGAGCTGCGGCAGAACGCCGCCCGCCGCGGCGTCGCGCTCGACAGCGTCGCCCGTACCTACCACGCCGTGGTCGACGCGGTAATCGATTCACTGCGGCTGGTCCCGCAGCTCACCAGTGACGCCGAGGGCACCCGGGAGCTGACGGCCCTGGACGCGCTGCTGCGGGCGAACGAGGAGAACTCGCTGCGCGCGATGGCCCTCATCGTGACCGCGGTGTCACCGGTGGCCGGGCGGCCCATCCTGGACGACGCGACCCAGCAGGCGCCGATCTTCGTCGACCGGTTCGTCAAGCAGGGCGACGACGGTGACGACAGCGAGCGCGCCGCCCAAGTCGTCCACGTCGAGCAGAGCGACGCCGGCCGGCGCGTCGACGAACTCGCCGCCCAGGTCGCCAACCCGCGTGACGCGGCGGGCACCACCCAGTACGTCTCGAGCGTGCTCTCCGCGGCGGACAGCCACGCGGGGCAGCGGAAACTCGTGCAGGAGCGGGCGATCAGCGAGATCACCGACTCCGCGACCGAACGAGCCGACAGCGCGGTCCGGCTGGCCTGGACGGTGGGCCTGGGCGCGGGCGGGCTGTTCCTGCTGGTCGTCTTCCTCGCCGTCGCGGTGTCCCGCTCGATCGCCGGGCCGCTGCGCCAGCTGACCACCGCGGCGACGTCGGTCGCCGACCTCGCCGGCACCGAGCTCGTCCGCGTGACCGACACCGAGGAGGCCGAGGAGCAGATCCCGCGCCTGGCCACCATCGACGTCGTCTCCGAAGACGAGCTGGGCAAGCTGGCCGCCGCGTTCAACCGGGTCCAGACCACCGCGGCCGAGCTGGTCGAGCGCCAGGCGCTCACCCGGCGCAACACCAGCCTGATGTTCGCGAACGTCGCGAAGCGGACGCAGAACCTCGTCGGCCGCCAGCTCGCCCTGATCGACGAGGTCGAGCGCAACGAGCAGGACACCCGGCTGCTCGCCAGCCTCTACCGGCTCGACCACCTCTCCACCCGCCTGCGCCGGAACGCCGACAACCTGCTCGTGGTGTCCGGCACCCGCGACGAAACGCGGATCGCCGGCCCGATCGAGCTGTCCACGGCGCTGCGCTCGGCGCTCGCGGAGATCGAGGACTACCAGCGCGTCAAGCTCGGTGTCGTCGCCGAAATCCTGCTGTCGTCCGCCCTCGGCGCCGACCTCGTGCTCGTGTTCGCCGAGCTGCTGGAGAACGCGACGTCGTTCTCGCCACCGGGCTCGATGGTCGAGGTGGACACCATGCTGCTGGCCGACGGCGCCTGCCTGGTGAGCATCGTCGACCACGGCATCGGCATGACCGCGGAGAAGCTGGGCGAGGAGAACCGGCGGCTCGTCGAGCGCGAGCGCCTGGAGCTCGCGCCGACCAGTGTGCTCGGCCTGTTCGTGGTCGGCCGCCTGGCGCGGCGCCACGAGCTGCGGGTCGAGCTGCTCGCGACGCCGACCACCGGCGGCGTGACCGCGCGGCTGACCATCCCGGCGTCGCTGTTCAGCCACCGCAACGAGCTGCGGCCGAAGACGGAGCAGCCACCCGTGATCCCGGCGCAGGCCGCGCCGCCGGTCGCGTCGTCGCCGCGGCACGCCGCGCCGGCCGTCCCGATCGCACCGGCGGTACCGGCTGTACCGGCCGCACCGCCTGCTCTGTCCTCTTCGGACGAATTCCGGCCGGCGGCGCCCGAACCGGTCCCCGACCGGCCCGCCGAACTGCCGGCGCCGGCGATCCCGGCGCTGCTCGGCCACGGCAACGGCTTCCGCTGGTTCCGCGAACTGGAACCGGTGTGGCCGGACGCCGAACCCGACGCCGAACCCGCCGAAGCGCCCGAGCCGGTGGTGGCGGCCGCGGCGGTGTCGTCATCGGTGACGTCATCGGAGTCGCGAGGCGGCCTGCGCCGCCGGGTCCGCGGCGCCCAGCTGCCCAGCCCGGGCGCGTCCGCGGCGGTGGCCGACACCAAGCCGCGGCACGACCCGGAAGCGACCAAGGCCGCGATGGACGGCTTCGCGAGCGCCTTCGCGAAGGCCGCCGAGGTCAGCGTCCCGCCTGCCAACGCCTTCGCCAAGGCCGCCGAGGTCACCGCGCTGACGGCCGACCCGCCGCCCGCCGCCGGGACCGAACCGGTGTCACCTGTCCCGGCCCGCGTCCCCGCGGACGCGCCGCTGGTGGCCACGGCCCCGTTCACGGCCGCCGCGCAGTCGCGCGACGGCCTGATGCGCCGTGTCCCCGGTGCCCAGCTCGCCCCGGGCCTGCGTCAGCAGTCCGCGGGGCGGCCGCTCGCCCGCGCCGTCGCCAACCGCTCCAAGCGGGACCCGGCGGCCGAACGAGCGGCGTTCGACGCGTTCGCCGCCGGCCTTGCGAAGGCGGAGGACGTGACGGCAGACAACCCGCCCCAAGGCGTGGTCGCCGGTCGTGTGATGGAACGAGGAGAAGAGAGCAGGAAATGAGCATCCCCGCACCTGGCGTCAGTGTCGAAGCCCAGAACTTCAACTGGCTGGTGAGCCGCTTCGCGCAGCACACCGCGGGCGCGATAGCCGCCATCGCGGTCTCGGCCGACGGCCTGCTGATCGCGATGTCGACGGAGCTCGAGCGCTCCAACGCCGACCGCCTCGCCGCGATCTCCTCCGCCATGCTCGGGCTCGCCCACGGCGTCTCCGACAGCCACCCGCTCGGTTCACCCGACAAGGTGATCATCGAACTCGAGTACGGGTACCTGCTCGTCTGCACGATCAGCATCGGCTGCTCGCTGGGCGTGCTGGCCAACAAGCAGGCCAGCCTGGGCACGATCGCCTACGAAATGGCGATGTTCGCCAACCGTGCCACTGAGGTTCTGACGCCCGGGCTCATCGAGGAGCTCAAGAACACCGTCGGAAGCTGAACAGCGGCGCTTTGCGCCTCCGTCGAGGGTGGAGGTGGGGGCATGGAGGGAGTTAGTGGGTTGCGATGACCGAAGAACCGGACATCTCGCTGCTGCGGCCGTACCTGATGACCTCGGGACGGGCCCAGCCGGTCGACCAGAGCCTCGAAATCGAGGCCCAGGTCATGACGTCCCGCCTCGGTGCGGCGTCGCACCCGAAGCTCACGTTCGAACGCCAGGAAATCGTTTCCCTCTGCCGGAACACGATGTCGGTCGCCGAGGTGGCCGCCATGCTCGGCCTGCACATCGGCGTGGCCAGGGTGCTGGTGGCCGACCTCGCCGAACTGGGCTACGTCGTCGTCCGGCGGCCGGGCAACCACAACTCGCACGACCTCGGCATGATCGAAAGGGTCATTCGTGGACTCGAAGCCATTCACTGAACCGGGCACCCGGCCGCCGGCCCCGGTCAAGATCGTCATCGCGGGCGGCTTCGGCGTCGGCAAGACGACGGCGGTGTCGTCCATCTCGGAGATCAAGCCCCTCACCACCGAGGCGGCGATCACCTCCGTGGCGGCGACCGTGGACAGCACCGGCCACGTCCCGGCCAAGACCACGACCACGGTGGCCCTGGACTTCGGCTGCATCACGATCGACGACGAGGTCAAGCTGTACCTGTTCGGCACGCCGGGCCAGGACCGCTTCGGCTTCATGTGGCAGGACCTGGTCCACGGCGCACTGGGCGCACTGGTCATCGTCGACACCCGCCGCATGGACGACTGCTACCCGGCGGTCGACTACTTCGAGAACGCGGGCCTGCCGTTCGTGGTCGCGGTGAACATGTTCGACGGATCACTCGGCCACAACCTCGAGGACATCCGCTGGGCCCTCGCGGTCAGCGACGACGTCCCGCTGATCACCTTCGACGCCCGGCAGAAGCTGTCGGTGCGAGACGCGCTGCTGGCGGTGCTGCACAACACGTTCAAGCGGGCCCGAGCCCAGGCAGGTGCAGGCGCCTGAGCGGACTTCGCTACACTGATCCACGGACCCCGCGCGGCGTCCACCCTGTGAACCTCCCCAGGGCCGGAAGGCAGCAAGGATAAGCAGGCTCTGGCGGGTGCGCGGGGTCCCCTTCTTTTCGGCTACCGGCTCTGGGGCTTCGCCCCTTCGCCGGGCCTTCACTTCGTTCTTCTGCCCGGGGGCCGAGCCCCCGGACCCCCACGGTGCCTCGGGTGCGGTCTGGGAGCTCTGCCGTACCCCCCCGGTGGCCTGACGTGTTGTGTGGTCTTCCTTGGGTGGGCCCTTAGGCCTGCCGTGTCGTCCGGGCTGCCGTGGTGGGGCCGCTGCCGCTGCCGGTGGGTCGGCCGTCTCGTCTGGGCTGTCGTGGGTGGGCGGGGGTGGGGTCAGAAGAGGCCCAGGACGTCGTTCGGGGGCTTGGGGGGCGGTGGAGCGTCCGCGTCCGTTATCGGGGTCGCTCTTCCCGCCAGTTTCCGCAGCTCCGCGCCGTACACGCACCTTGCCGGGAAGGCCGCCGAGGCCGTTTGGCGGGTCAGCTCCTCCGTGGGGAGCTCGGCTGCCGAGGCCGCCAGCACCAAGTTGCCGAAGCGGCGGCCGCGCAGTACTCCCGGGTCCGCCAGGAGCAGGACCTCCGGGAAGACCTCGAGCAGCGTTGCCAGGAAGCGGCGGGCGAACGGCAGGCCCGAGCCGTCCGTGATGTTCGCCAGGTAAATGCCCTGGGTGCGGAGGATGCCCGCGATCGCCCGGGTTGCCTCCAGCGTCGCCAGGCCGCCGGCCAGCGTGGCCCTCTCGAACGCGTCGACCACCACCAGGTCCGCCGACTCCGCGCGGCGCGTCGCCAGGCCTTCGCGGCCGTCCGTCACCCGGACGCGCAACCCCGGCACCCGCAACCCCAGCTGCGCGCGGACCAGCTCCACCAGTTCGCCGTCGGCGTCGAACACCAGCTGGCGGGACCCCGGCCGCGTCGCCGCGACGTACCGCGGGAGCGTGCACGCCGCCCCGCCGACGTGGAGCGCGTCCAGGGGGCCCGGTGGCAGCCGGTCCACCACGTCCGCGAACCGGCGGACGTAGTCGAACTCCAGGTGGGCGGGGTCGTCGAGGTCGACGTACGACTGCGCGACGCCGTCCACCGACACCAGCCAGGCGTTGCCGCGGGCGGTGTCGCGGACCAGCTCCGCCGTGCCGAACCGCACCGGGTACCGCCCGGGCACCGGCTCGGGCTTTCGCGTGCGGCTCACGGAATCCGAGGTTATCGGAAACATTCCGACCGCTCCGTCGATAAGGGAACGGACGATCATCGATCGAGGGGGTTTTACCTTGCGTGCAAACGCAGTAATCGTTGCCGCGGCACTCGCGGCGGGGGTCTTCGCGACACCCGCGGCCGCGGATGTGCTGCCCGACCGGGCGCAGGCCGTTTCGCTGCTGGAGACCGGCGGTCCGGGCGTGGCGCGGGCCGCCGAAGCGGCGTTGCTCGGCTCGCCCGCCGACCTGCAGGCCTTCCTCACCGCCGGCCGCCAGCATGCGCAGAACGACGACGAGCGGGTCCTCGTCAGCCAGGCGCTCACCTCCGGCGGCCCGATCACCAAGCGCACCGCCCAGCGGGCACTCAGCGGCAGCCAGGACGACATCCGCGAGTACCTGGCGAACGGCCTGCCGCTGGCCCGCAGCGCCGACGACCGGATCGCCGTCAGCCAGGCCGTGGACGCCGGCGGCCCGACCGTCAACGAGCGGGGCACGGAGGTACTCGACAACGGCACACCCGCCGACGTGCGGGCCTTCCTGGAGACCGGCCTGCAGCGGGCGAAGGACGTCGACGACCGCGTCACGGCCAGCCAGGCCATGGCCGCCGGCGGCCCGGAAGTCCAGGCCGCCGCGCAGGCGGCGCTCGACGGCACGCCGGAGGACGTCCGGTACTTCCTGTCGCTGTGGCGGCAGGTCGCCGCGAACTACGACGGCGAAGTCACCGCGGTCCAGGAGCAGCTCGACGCGGCCAAGGCCGCCGCGGCCGCCAACCGTCCCGCGGACGTGAAGCTCGCCGCGGAGAAGGCCGCGCAGCTCGCCGCGGACGCGCGGAAGGCGAACGCCGACCGGCTCGCCACGCAGCGGGCCCAGAACCAGCAGGACGGCCAGGCAGCCTCGGCCGCCGAGGCGGCCGCGCAGCAGCAGGCCGGCGAGGCCGCAGCGCGCGCCGCGCAGGCGAAGAAGGACAACGACAAGCTGCTCGCCGACGCGGCCGACCCGGCGCTGACCGTGCCGAACGGCCGCAAGGCGTCCGTCTACCTGCTGCGCAACGGCAGTGCCGCCGTCAAGAACGCCGCCCGTGCCGCGCTGAGCGGCTCGGACGACGACGTCGTCACGTTCGTGCACAGCGGTCTCGCCGTCGCGCAGGAGTCCGACGACCGCGCCGCCGTCTCGGCGATCGCGGCGGACCCGAACGCCCGCCCCGGCCTGCGCCAGGCGGCTCGTGACGCGCTCGCCGGCCCGTACGCCGGGGTCGCCGCGCTGCTGCGCACCGGTGACTACCCGGGCCGGGACACCGACGACCGCATCGAGGTCAACCAGATCCTGGCGGCCGGCGGTCCCTCGACGAAGCCGGCGGCCCAGCGGGCGCTGGACGGCACGGTCGCGGACATCCGCGAATTCCTGGCCCACGGCCGGTACGTCGCGCACCTGATCGACCTGAGCGTGTACGCCACCCGCACCCTGGGGGAGGGCCCGGAGGTGGAAGCCGTCGCGCAGGGCGTGCTCGACGGCCCGGACTCGGCCCTGCAGCAGTACCTGGACGTCACGCTGCCCAAGGCGCGGGCGCGTGACGCGTTCACCTCGGCGCACGTCACCAAGGTGAACGCTCTGGTCGCCGAAGCGGCGGCCCTGGTCTCCTGACCGCACGGCGAAGGTTGTCGGTGGTGCCCGGTACCCTCGCGACGTGGCTCTCGCGCTGTACCGCAAGTACCGTCCGGCAACCTTCGCCGAGGTCGTCGGGCAGGAGCATGTGACCGAACCCCTCCGCACGGCGCTGGCCGCCGGGCGGATCAACCACGCCTACCTCTTCTCCGGTCCACGCGGCTGCGGCAAGACGTCGAGCGCGCGGATCATGGCCCGCTCGCTGAACTGCGTCAAGGGGCCGACGCCGGACCCGTGCGGCGAGTGCAACTCGTGCAAGGCACTCGCGCCGGAGGGCTCGGGCAGCGTCGACGTCACGGAGCTCGACGCGGCCAGCCACGGTGGTGTCGACGACGCCCGCGAGCTGCGTGACAAGGCGTTCTACGCGCCGGCCGAGGCGCGCTACCGCGTGTTCATCATCGACGAGGCGCACATGGTCACCACGCAGGGCTTCAACGCCCTGCTGAAGATCGTGGAAGAGCCGCCCGAGCACGTCATCTTCATCTTCGCCACCACCGAGCCGGACAAGGTGCTGACCACCATCCGCTCGCGCACGCACCACTACCCGTTCCGGCTGATCCCGCCGAGCTCGATGCGCAACCTCCTGGAGCGCAACATCGCGGCCGAGGGCGTCGAGGTCGAGCCGGCGGTGTACCCGCTGGTCATCCGTGCGGGCGGCGGGTCGGCGCGGGACACGCAGTCGGTGCTCGACCAGCTGCTCGCCGGCGCCGGGCCGGAGGGCGTTTCGTACTCTCGGGCGGTCTCGCTGCTGGGCGTCACCGACGTCGCGCTGATCGACGACATGGTCGACGCGCTCTCGGCCGAGGACGCGGCCACGGTGTTCGGCACCGTCGAGAAGCTCACCGAGGCCGGCCACGACCCGCGCCGGTTCGCGACCGACCTGCTCGACCGGCTGCGCGACCTGGTGCTGCTGCGCGCGGTGCCGGAGTCCGCGGGCGGGCTGGTGTCCGCGCCCGAGGAGGAGCTGTCGCGGATGGTCGCGCAGGCCGAGCGGCTCGGCCTCGGCACCCTCTCCCGCTACGCCGACATCGTCCACAATGGACTTCTGGAGATGCGCGGCGCGACCTCGCCCCGGCTCGTGCTCGAACTGCTGTGCGCGCGGATGCTGCTGCCGTCGGTGACCGATGCGGAAAAGGCCCTGCTGGCCCGGATCGAGCGCCTGGAGCGCCGCGCGACGCTGGCCGGCGGCGGCGGCGCGCCGGCCGAGGGCGGCGTGGAGCCACCGGTGCGGGCAGCTCCGGAACGCGAGTTTTCACGGCCTTCGCAGCGCCCGGGCTCGGCGGGTCCGGCCCCGGTGCCGGAGCCGGTCAAGCCGCCCGGCCGCCCGGCCGACGGCGGGAGTGCCGCGCGTCCGCCCGCTTCGGCGCAGCCCCGCGAAGGCGGGAGCGCCGCGAAGACGCCGGTTGCGGCCCAGCCGGGCGACAGCGGTTCGGGTGCCACGCGCACTCCGGCCGCGGCGGCTTCGGCGGCTTCGGCGGCTTCGGCGGCCGAGACCCAGTCGGGCGGCTGGGGCGCGGTGCGCACGCCCGGCGGCGGCACGCCCGCTCCGGCGAGCGCCTCCGCGTCTTCCGATGACGCCGCGCGCGCGGCCGCCCCGGCGCCGGAACCCGCGGCCGGCGCACCCACGGCGTCGGGCGGGATGGACGCCGCCGGGATCCGGAGCATCTGGCCGCAGCTGATGACCGCGTTGCGCAAGTTCACCGGCGGCCGCAGCATCGAGGCGATGCTGACGCAGGCCACGGTCGCGAGCGTCGAGGGCAACGCCTTGACGCTCACCCACAAGTCCGAACCGCTGGCCCGTCGCCTTTCCGACCAGGACAACGCCCGCAAGATCGCGGGCGCCCTGACCGAGGTCCTGGGCGGCGACTGGCAGGTCCGCTGCGTCCACGGCAACGCCCCGGCGGCGGCGGCCGCCGCCCGGCCGCAGCAGGCGGCACCGGCACCGGAGCGGTCGTTCACCCGCCAGTCGGCGACGGCCGCGCCGCCCGCCGAACCGGCGGCCCGCCCCGCGACCCCGCCGCCGCCCCCGGCGCGGCCCAAGGTCACGACGAGCGAGCCGGACATCC
The DNA here is from genome assembly GCF_040638975.1 of Amycolatopsis sp. NPDC024027. NCBI lineage: Bacteria > Bacillati > Actinomycetota > Actinomycetes > Pseudonocardiales > Pseudonocardiaceae > Amycolatopsis > Amycolatopsis sp. NPDC024027. The sequence goes on along the minus strand of NZ_JBEZYY010000002.1, from coordinate 22,725 downwards.
CGCTGCCCCCGGAACCCTCCGACGAGGACGACGAGGACCTCTACAACGAGGACGCCAGCCCGGCCCCGCCGCCGCCCCCACCCCCGCCGGACAAGGACCCGGACGAGCTGGCCCGCAAGCTCCTCTCCGAGCACCTCGGCGCCCGCCCCCTCGACTGACACAGCCGTGTCGACCCTCGGATCACGCGTGTCGACTACCGGATCACGCCTGTCGTCCCTCCAAGTACGCGAGTCCGCCAGACCGGTGTGCTTGAAGGGACGACACGCGTGATTGAACGGACGACACGGTGGGTCAGGACGCCCAGGGGCCGATGCCCGTGACCCGGTCGGCCGTGATGCGCACGATCACGGCCGTCGGTGAGCCCTGGTTGCCCAGTTCGTACTTCTCGGCGCCGAGGTACCGGCGGGCCTGCCGGTCCATCAGCGCCGTGAACTCGTCGGCGATGTCCGGCCCGGTCACCCGGGCGGTGCCCCGGACCAGCAGGTACTGCGGCAGCCCCCGTGCGTCGCGCTCGTCGTGGTCCTCGATCAGCACGGTGACGCGCGGGTCGGTGCGGATGTTGCGCACCTTGGGCCGGCGGCCCTCCATGCCCATCACGATCTCGTCGCCCTCCCGGCTGGCCCAGACCATCGAGGTCTGCGGCGAGCCGTCCGGGTTGATCGTCGTCAGCACGGCGTTGAACGGCCGTTCGAACAGGCGGTGGCAGCTTTCGGGAAGTTCCATGGTTCCGAGAGTAGGAAGCCGACGGGTACCGCTCGGTACCTTTGTTCCCATGGGTGACTTCTCGGGTGACGTCTTCCTCGCCGACTGCCCGGCCCGGCTGGCGATCGAGATGATCGCGGACAAGTGGGCGGTCGTCGTCGTGTTCGCGCTCAGCCGCGGCCCGCGGCGGCACGGCGAGCTGGCCGGCCTCATCGGCGGCATCTCCCGCAAGGTCCTCACCCAGACGCTGCGCAAGCTCCAGGGCTACGGCCTGGTGGACCGCCGCGCGTACGCCGAGGCGCCGCCGCGCGTCGAGTACTGCCTGACCGAGCTGGGCCGGACGCTCGTCGAGCCGATCGGTGTGCTCACGAAGTGGGCGACGCAGCACGGCGAGGCCGTCCTCGAGGCTCAGGAGGCCAGGTAGGCCTCGATCGCCGCCGCGATGGCCGACGCGAACTGCTGCCGGCCGTCCGCGCTCGTCATCCGGGCCGCCTCCGTGGCGTTGCGCATGTTGCCGCACTCCACCAGGGCCGCCGGCCGGGTCGAGAGGTTGAGGCCGGCCAGGTCCGCGCGGGCCGACAGGCCGTTCGTGCCGATGTAGTTCGCCGCGCTGAAGCCGCTCGTGCGCATCGTGTCGCGCAACGTCTGCGCCAGCCGCGTCGAAGGTGCTCCCTGCGCGGCGTTCAGCGGGGGTGACGAATACGCGACGTGGAAGCCGTTCGCCCCCGCGGCCTCCGAGCCGTCGGCGTGGATGGAGACGACCGCGTCCGCGTTCGCGTCGTTGCCGATCGCCGCGCGGCGGTCGACGCAGGGGCCGACGCCGGTGTCGTCCTGTCGCGTGTAGACCACCTTGATCCCCTTGTCCGCCAGCGCTTTCCCGACCCGCTGGGCGACGTCGAAGGTGAACGCGTGCTCGGGGTAGCCCGCGTTGGTCGCGGTGCCGGTGGTGTTGCACGGCTTGGTCTGCCCGCGCCCGGCAGGCACCGGGCGGTTGATCTCCGCCGGGTGGGCGCCGTTGCCGCCGTTGTGCCCGGGGTCCAGCACGACGACCTTCCCGGCCGCCGCCGGCGGCGTGGCCGACGGAGACGAAGACGGCGATGGCGTTGGCGATGGCGAGGGAGACGACGGCGTGGGTGACGCGGTCGTTGACGTGACCACGGGCACCGGAGGGGGCGCGGGCGCCGCTGGAGCGTCGTCGGAGCAGCCGGTGAGCAGGAGGGCACCGGCCAGCAGGAGGGGAGCAGTCGCGCGTCGCACGGCGACCACGGTGCCACAGCCCGGCACTTCGCGTGGCGCGACTACCCTGGTGGGGACACAGGCGTGCAGAGAGGACCGAGTGCGATCATGGCCCAACCCGGCGGCGGCTTCGACCTTTCCCAGCTGATGCAGCAGGCGCAGCAGATGCAGCAGAAGCTCGTCGAAGCCCAGGAAGAGCTGGCCAACACCGAGGTCACCGGCACCGCCGGGGGCGGACTGGTCACCGCGACCGTGTCCGGTGACAGCCAGCTGAAGAGCCTCCAGATCGACCCGAAGGTGGTCGACCCGGACGACGTCGAGACGCTGTCCGACCTGATCGTGGCGGCGGTCCGCGACGCGTCGGCGAGCGCGCAGAAGCTCACCGAGCAGAAGCTCGGCCCGCTGGCCGGCGGCCTCGGCGGCGGTGGCGGCATGCCGGACCTCGGCAGCCTCGGCTTCGGCGGCTGACGAACTTGTACGAAGGTGTCGTCCAGGACCTGATCGACGAGCTCGGGCGCCTGCCCGGGGTCGGGCCGAAGAGCGCCCAGCGGATCGCGTTCCACCTGCTGGCCGCGGATCCGGCGGACATCTCGCGGCTGCAGGACGTCCTCGGCAAGGTCAAGGAGGGCGTGCAGTTCTGCGAGGTGTGCGGCAACGTCTCCGAGCAGCAGAAGTGCCGCATCTGCCGTGACGAGCGCCGCGACCTCACGGTCATCTGCGTGGTCGAGGAGCCGAAGGACGTCCTGGCGGTCGAGCGCACCCGCGAGTTCAAGGGCCGCTACCACGTCCTGGGCGGCGCGCTCGACCCGCTGTCGGGCATCGGCCCGGAGCAGCTGCGGATGCGCGAGCTCCTCAAGCGCATCGGCGAGGCCGACATCAGCGAGATCATCATCGCGACGGACCCCAACACGGAGGGCGAGGCGACGGCGACGTACTTGGTCCGCATGCTGCGGGACTTCCCGGGCCTGAGCGTGACGCGGCTGGCGTCGGGGCTCCCGATGGGCGGTGACCTGGAGTTCGCGGACGAGCTGACCCTGGGTCGCGCGCTCTCCGGTCGCCGGGTGCTCTAAAGGGCGTCGAAGCGGCGCAGGTCGTACAGGTTCATCAGCCTGATCACCTTGTTCGCGTACTCCGGGTCGGTGGCGTACTTCTTCGCCACCGCCCGGATGAACGCGTCCGGGTCCGTGCGCACCGGCAGCGCCGCCGCGTAGTTCGAGGACGTCGTCAGCAGCCGGCCGTAGTCGCGGAACGAGTCGTCGATCGAGGCGTACGAGCGGAAATACGCGTCCACCGGGTGGCACGGCACCGGAATGCACTCCGTCGTCGGGTAGCGCGCGCAGCGCAGGGCGATCGGTCCCGGGCTCGACGGCGTCACGCACTTGAAGCCGAAGTGGTTCAGCTCGGCCGTGGACAGCTTGCTGCGGCCCCAGTTCGACTCCAGGATCGCCTGCGCCACCGTGACCGACGCCGGGATGTCGTACGCCGCGTGGATCGCGCGCGCGATCGGACCCGCCGCGCCGACGTACGCCTCCTGGAAGCCCGCCGTCAGCGCGGCGTCACGAACCGCGCTCTGGTCGATGGGTGGAACGACCACCAGCAGCGCCGCCAGTCCGATGTGGATCATGGCGACACTTTGCCCGGCTCACCCCCGGAAAAACCCGGGGTCACCCCAACGAGACCTCAGCAGTAGCCGAGCTGCGCCAGGGTGTCCACGACGATCTCGGACGGGTGGTACTTGTCCATCCAGGACTCACCGCGCCGGTTCTGGTACGTGTCGAGGAAGTTCTGCAGCTTGTCGCCGCGCATTTCCGTCAGCACGACCGTCTCGCCGAGGTGCTGCGGCGTCTCCGTGCGCTCGCGGTGCACCGCGCACGGCAGGCCGAGGTAGTAGCACTCCGCCGAAAGACCACCCGAATCGGTGACGACGTACTCGGCGCGCGCCACCAGCGGCAGGAACTTCAGGTACCGCATCTTCGGCTGGACGATGAACTGGTCGTCGAAGATGTTCCCGATGCCCAGCGAGCGGATCTTCTCGCGCTCCGGCGCGCCGGCCATGTACAGGATCGGCATCTTGCGGCTCTGCTCGCGCAGGATCTCCAGCGCCTCGCGGTACTTGTCCGGGCGCGAGACCAGCTCGAAGCGGTGCAGCGTGGCCAGGCCGAACTTCTCCGGCAGGTCCGGCACGTCCAGCGGCTGGTTGATCGCCAGGCGCATCGCGTCGATCGCCGTGTTGGCCTCGGTGTCGACGACCACGCCGCGGGCGTTGCGGAGGTTGTTGACCTCGCGGATGCTCGGCGCGAAGTGGATGTCGACGATCTTCGCCGCGATCTTGCGGTTCAGCTCCTCCGGCAGCGGCGAGAGGATGCTGCCCGAGCGCGCGCCCGCCTCGACGTGCCCGACGCGGGACTTCAGGATCCGCTTGCCGATCAGCGAGCCGTACGGCGTGGTGAACGTGTCGCCGTGCACCAGCACCAGCGGCGGGCGGCCGTCCTCGGTCAGCGCGGCGCGCAGTTCGTGGCGGCGGCTCCACGCGGTGCGCAGCACCTGCGCGGCCCAGCCCGGGACCTGCGCCGGCGACTCGAGGTTGTGGGCCTTGTCCTCCGGCACCAGCCAGACGTCCGGCTGTGGCATGTTCAGGTCCGCGAGAACGTCCGCGACCTCGTCGACGTGCTGAGCGGTGAACCAGATCTTCGGCCGCATCCCGCGCTCGCGGATCCCGTGGTAGACCGGGGCGATCTTGATCAGTTCCGCGGTGGTGCCGAGAATGAAGGAAATCACCGTGAAGCCCATTTCTGGTCGGGTGCGGTGGCGTAAGGATACTGGCCGACCTGCCACGGGGGCCGCCGGGTAGCCTCGGCACGGTGAGTGCGAACCCGCTCCTCCCCTCGCTCAGCGTCGTGATCCCGGTCTACAACGAGCAGGACTGGATCGAACGCAGTGTCGGCGCGCTGCTCGCTTCGGCGTCCGCCGCGAGCTGGCCGATCGAGGTCGTCGTGGTCGACGACGGCAGCACGGACGCCACGCCGTCCCGGCTCGACGACCTGCGCGAACGCCACGGCATCACCGTACTGAGCCAGCCCAACGCCGGCCGGTTCGAGGCCCGGCGGGCGGGCATCGCCAAGTCCTCCGGCGAGTGGATCGCGCTGCTCGACAGCCGCGTCATCGTCGACGAGCACACCCTGACGTTCCTGCGCGACCAGCTCGTCGAACACCCCGAGCGCGCGGTCTGGAACGGCCACATCAACGTCGCGTCCGAGCACAACCCGTACGCCGGGTTCATGGCCGGCCTGGTCAAGGTGCCCTGGCGCAAGTACTGCGCGAACCCGCGCCTGATGTCGTACGGCATCGAGGAGTTCGACGTCTACCCGAAGGGGACGACGTTCTTCTGCGCCCGCCGCGGCCTCCTCGAGGGTTCGGTGACGGCGTTCGCGTCGCTGTTCGACGACCTCCGCTTCGCCAGCGACGACACCCGCATGCTGCGCTGGATCGCCGAGCACGAGCGGATCTGGCTGGCCCCGGAGCTGTCGGCGACCTACCACGGGCGCGACTCGTTCAAGAAGTTCACGCAGCAGGCCTACTTCCGCGGCACGACCTACGTGGACTCCTACATCGCCTCGCCCGGCCCGGCCCGCAACGCCCTGTTCGGCGCGCTCGCGGCCGGTGTCGTCGGCCTGGTCTTCGCCGCGAAGAAGCCGAAGACGACGCTGGCCGCCGGTGTCCTCGGCGCGGTCGCGGCGGGCGAGGTCGTCAAGAAGTGCGGCGCGACCGGCTCCGAGGCCCGCGCGGTCAGCGCGCTGCTGCCGGTGTTCGCCGGCGGGTTCGGCGCCGGTGTCCTGCGCGGACTCGCCATGGCCGGGCGCGCCCGGCTCCGTCGTCGATGAGCACTGAAGTGGACACGCCGGCCACCGCGCGCAGCGGACGCACGACCGCGGGCAGCCTCGGCGGCTCGCTGATCGTGTCCATCGGCCTCGGCTACCTGCTCACGGTCGCCTGCCAGCGGTTGCTGTCCCCGCCGGAGTACGCGGTTTTCGTCACCTTCTGGGGCCTGGTCATGGGCCTCGGCAGCACCCTCTCACCGCTCGAGCAGGAGCTTTCGCGCCAGTCGGCGGTCGCCGCGCTCGCCGGCGGCAAGGCCGGCCGCCCGGCGCTGCGGGCGGTCGCGGTCGGCGTGGTCGTCGCGGCCGCCTTCTCGCTCGCCCTGCTGATCCCGCCGGTCAACGAAAAGCTCTTCCGCGGCGACTGGTCGCTGGCGCTGGTCGTGCTGTGCGGCGGGGTCGCGTTCGCCTGCCAGTTCGGCACGCGCGGGCTGCTCATCGGGCAGCACAAGGTGAAGGCCTTTTCCCTGCTCGTGGTGGCCGAACCGGCGATCCGGGCGCTCATCTTGGGTGTCCTGGTCGTCTCGGTCGCCTACAACGTCGTCTCGCTGGCGATCGCGGTCGCCGCCGGCTCGTTCGCCTGGCTGCTGTTCGCCCGCCCGGCCCGGCAGCTGCTCGACTTCCGGGTCGAGGGCGACGGCTGGGGCGTCACGTCCCGCCGGATGGGCATGCTGCTGGCCGGCGCCGCGCTCACGGCCGCGGTCATCACGGGCTATCCCGCGCTGGTCGGCCTGCTCGCGCCCGGCGGAGACCGCGACCGCGTCGGCTCGCTGTTCGCGGCGCTGGTCATCGCCCGGCTGCCGCTGACCCTGATCGGGCCGGTGCAGTCGCTGGCCGTGCCGTTCGTCGTCCGGCTCTCGGTCACCGAGGAAGGGCGCCACAAGCTGCGCCGCGTGCTGGCTCTCGGCGCCGGCGCCGCGCTGGTCCTCGCCGCGGTCGGTGCCCTGGTCGGGATGTGGATCGGGCCGTGGGCGGTCCGGACCGTCAGCGGCCCGAAGTACGACATCGACGGCTGGTCGGTGGCCGGGCTCGTGTGGTCGTCGGTGCTGCTGGTGCCGATGCAGCTGCTCACGGCGGTGCTCATCGCTCGCACCCAGGCCCGGCTCGTGCTGGTCACGTGGGCCGTGGTCACCGGCACGGCGTCCCTGGTGCTGCTGTTCCTGCCGGGTGACACGGTGTTCCGCGCGGTGGTCGCGCTGGCGGTGGCGCCGACGCTGGGGCTGGCGGTCGTGCTCGCCTTCGTGCTGCGGCGGGCGCCCGAGCCGGTCGAGGCCGGCCCGGCAGCCGCCTGAGCCTCGCTAGCCCCGGGGCGGGGCCTGCGGCAGGTCCAGCCGGTACACGCTGACCGTGCCCGAGCTGAACGCCTTCGTGAGGCCTGGCAGGCCCGACAGCCCGCTCAGTCCCGGCGCCAGGCTGAACGTCAGCTGGCCCGTCCAGTGGTGGCCGTCCGTGCCGACCGTCGGGGCCGAGGAATCCACGTACACCCAGCGGACGTTCTTCGCCCGGAGGATGTTCTGGACCTGCGGGTCGGCCGGGAAGTCGTTGAACTTCGCCAGCAGGGTGATGTTGTCCTCGATCGGGCTGTGGCCGTCCGGGACGATGTTGAGGATCGGCAGGTCGTAGTCGACGTACAGCAGCGTCGAGCCGTCGTTCGCGTTGTTGAGGATCGTCTCGCCCGGGGCAGCGTGCTCGTGCAGCCACTTCGCGGCCGCGTCGTCCTCCACGCCGTAGCGGACGAACTGCGGCGCCGCGTAACGCTGGCTGAGCGACAGCGCCCCGGTGTTCATGTAGCCGCGGAACGACGTCACCGTCAGCGCGCCGAGCAGCACCGCGATCAGCCCGAACGCCACCGCCGGGCGGAGCCGCGCCGGGATCGGGTTGCGGGCCTGCACCGCGACGACGAACAGCCCGAGCGCCACGAACAGGACCCCCGCCAGCGGCGGGATCAGCAGGTAGACGTGCGTGTCGAGGCGGTTGGCGACCCGGTAGTAGTAGCGGCCGATGGTCGCGCCGAACCCGGAGTTGGGCGAGTAGTGGAAGCTCACCATGACCGCGGCCCAGAACAGCCAGGCCGTCAGCAGCGGCCACGCCCGCCGGGACAGCAGCGTGGCCACGACGCCGGCCAGGCCCAGCAGGCCGAGCACCAGCTGGCCCATCGTGCCGCCCGGGTCGAAGTAGCCGCCGTAGGGCAGCCGGGCGACCAGCTCGGCCGACTCGGCCAGCGGCGAGCCGGGGATGTTGGCCGGCGCGTCGACCACCGTGCCGCCGCCGAGCCGCAGCAGCGCCAGCACGTCCGGGACGATGAGGACGACGGCGACCACGCCCGTCAGCACCAGCGGCAGCAGCGCGCGGACGAAGGCGAGCCGGCCCGCCTTGGTGAACAGCAGGCCGACCATGGCCGCGACCGTCGTCAGCGCCACCGAGGTCAGTGCGCTCGGGTGCAGGTTGAACGCGCCCGCGGCGGCGACGCCGACCAGCACCGCACGTCCCCAGTGGCGCTTGCCGATCACCAGCATCACCGCGACGAGCCCGGGCATGAGCGTCATCGCGGCCGCGTTCGGCAGGACCCCGCCGTCGTGGGCGAAGGCGATGCCGGGGCGGTACAGCTGCACGGAGACCAGCGCGGCCACCCCGGCGGCGAGCTCGACCCAGCCGCGGCCGAGCCGGCCGTGCCGGAGCACCGCCGCGGTGAACGCGGCCACCGACAGCGGCAGCACGACCACCATGAACACGACGGTCGTCAGGTTCAGGGACAGCATCGTGTCCCCGAAGATGTCGGTGAGCAGCGCGCAGATGTCGGTGAAGCCGGGCGGGTAGAACTGGACGTTGGTGTCGTGCACGACGTCGATCGGCAGGATCTGCCACGGCGCGGCCTTGCCGGTGAAGTGCGTGAAGGCGGTCAGCACGGCGTGCGTGACGGTGTCGTGCTCCTGGGTCGGCGTCCGCCACGACCCGAGGCCCTTGTGCCACATGCGGACGCCGAGCCCGACCCCGGCGACGGCGATGAGCGCGCCCAGCACCTGGGCGGCCGTCCCGGCCCGGCCGGTCAGCGTGCGCAGCCGCGGGTCTTCGGCGGGCCCGGCCGGATCCGCGGCCGGGCGACGGCGGCGGACCAGCCACCGCACGCCGCCGAGCACGAGCAGCACGACCACGAGCGTGACGACCGCGGTCAGCAGACCGAAGCGGAGTCCGGTGACGCCGGTGAACAGGGACACCAGCAGGACGAACCCGGTGGTCAACGGCGCCGAGAGGCCCGCCAGCCACAACCGTTCGCGTACGCCGGCGACCAGGAGAATCGAGAATCCGGGGAGCAATACCACCAGGATTCCCACGGCCAGCCGGACAGCTTCGGACAGCATGCCTTCTCCGATCAACAAAGCCGTCAACGCCCGGAGTCTATGGGGGGCGGCGATGCGTCCAGGATGCGGGTGACCAGCGAGCTGACGTGCACGGTAGCGTGGCCGCCGCCGTCGGAGACGCCGTTCACCGCGGTGGCGGGACGGTTCACGGCGAAATGGGATGGAACAATGGGGTTTCTGCTCGTTCTGGCCGCATTCTGGCTGCCCGGCGCCGTTTTCGGCGCGGCGATCGGCCTGCGCGGCTGGACGCTGGGTGCGGCGGCACCGGTCCTCACCTTCGGGGTCGTGGCCCTCGCCATCCCGCTGCTCGGCGCCACGGGCATCCGGTGGACAGCGCTCTCCGTGACACTGTGGACGCTCGGGGTCTCGGCCGCCGGCTTCGCGGTCACCTGGGCCGTCGCCCGGTTCACCCGGCGGCGCCGGCCGGACGCCGAGGCGGCCCCGCCCGAGCGCCCGCGGTGGTCGTGGCGTGCCCACGCGTTGACGGCGCTCGGCGTCGCCGCCGGGATGGCGGTCGGCGCGCTCACCGTGCTGCGCGGCATTCCGGCACCCGGCACGGTGAACCAGGACTGGGACGCCGCGTTCCACGCGAACCTCGTCCGCTGGATCGCCGAGCGCGGCGACGCGCGCCCGTCGACCGTCAGCACCATCGCGAACCTGCCGGACGAGACGCACTACTTCTACCCGGACACCTACCACGCGCTGCTCGCCCTGCTCTTCGGCAAGGGCGGGCTGACCGTGATGCCGCTGCTGAACTTCGCGTCCATCGCCGTCACCTTCGCGGTGCCGCTCGGCGTGGCCGCGATGTGCCGCGCGTGGCGGCTGCCCCCGGTGACGGCCGCCGCGGCCGCCGTCGCTTCCGCTTGCTTCACCTCCTTCCCCTACGACCTGTTCTGGCACGGCCCGGTCTGGCCGTACGCCGCCGGCGTCGCCCTGGTCCCGGCCATGCTCGCGGTGGTCCGCCTGCTGCTCGAGCCGGGCGGCGCCACCGGGCCGCTGGCCGTGGGCGTCGGCGTCGGGGGGCTGGCGGCGCTGCACACCAGCGTCGTGTTCGTCCTCGTCGTCTACTGCGTCCTGATCCTGGCCGCGGTGCTCTTCCGGTTCGAGCCGATCGACTGGCGGCGGGCCTGGCCGTCGCTGGTGGCGTCCGCGTTGCTCGCCGCCGGACTCGGACTGCCCCAGGTGCTGCCCTCGCTCTACAACGCCGGCGGCGTGACGTCCGCGGTCTGGGGGAACGCGGCCACCGTGACCGGCGCGGTCGGGCAGACGGTCACGTTCTCGCCGATGGCGGACTTCCCGCAGTGGTGGATCGGCGTGCCCGCCGTCGCCGGCGTGGTCCTGCTGGCCCGGCACCGGCGGGTGGTCTGGCTGGTCGCCGCGTACGTCGTCCTCGGCGGCTTGTACGCGGCGACGGTGTCCATGGAGAACGGCCTGGTCCACCTGCTGACCGGACCGTTCTACAACGACAACTACCGGATCGGGGCGCTGCTGCCGCTGATCGGCGCGGTGGGCTTCGGCGAGTTCGTCCACACCGCGACGGCGTGGTTCGCGGCGAAGGTCCGGCCCCGGCTGCCGAAGCTGCACCCGGCGGCGCCCGTGCTGGCCGGCGTGGTGCTGCTGGCGGCGGTGATCGGCGGGTTCAGCCGCGGCTACGTCGGCATCAATTCCGTCCACGTGAACATCGGCTACCGGGGCTTCCCCTCGGTGAGCGCGGACGAGGAGACGGCGTTCGCCTGGCTGGCCGGGCACACGGTCCCCGGCGAGCGCGTGCTGAACGACCGCCTCGACGGGTCGGTCTGGATGTACGCGCTGCAGGGGGTGAAGCCGACCCAGTGGAACTACTACGGCGCTCCGCCGGCCAGCGACATCGGCTACGTCAGCGCGTACGCGAACCGGCTGGAAGCCGACCCCCGGGCCCGGAAGATCCTGCGGGAGCTCAAGGTCCGCTACGCCTTCGTCGGCCAGGGCAACGCCGTTCCCGACGGGCAGAACGATCCCGGCCTGCTGAACCTCGACACCGCTCCGGGGTTCAAGCTGGTCTACCGCAACGCCGGGGCTTCGATCTACGAGATCGCGGGGCAGCAGGACGTCGTCACGGCCGGGGCCGCACCCGGGTCCGGCGCCGGCGACGGGCGGTGAAGCGTTAAAGTGATGCCCGTGTCTGTGACCTCGGCGAACCCGGTGACCAGCCGCCGCGTGCTCATCGTGATGCCCGCCCTCAACGAGTCGGCGAGCGTCGCGTCGGTCATCGAGCAGGTGAAACGGGCCCTCCCGGGCGGTGACGTGCTGGTCGTCGACGACGGCTCGGTGGACGACACCGCCAAGCTGGCCCGCGCCGCGGGCGCCGAGGTGGCCCGGCTCGCCGTGAACCTCGGGGTCGGCGGCGCGATGCGCACCGGGTTCCGCTACGCCGCCGCCCGCGGGTACGACGTCGTCGTCCAGGTGGACGCCGACGGCCAGCACGACCCGGACGAGCTCGACGCGCTGCTGCGCGGCCTGGATGACGCGGACATCGTGATCGGCTCCCGGTTCGCCGGCAAGGGCGCCTACAAGGCCAGCGGGCCGCGCAAGTACGCCATGGTCGCGCTGTCCATCGTGTTCTCGCGGCTGGCGAAGACGCGGCTCACCGACGTCACCTCGGGTTTCAAGGCGATGGGGCCGCGCGCGATCCGGCTGTTCGCCGGCTACTACCCGGCCGAATACCTCGGTGACACGGTGGAGTCCCTGGTCATGGCCATCCGGGCGAAGCTGACCATCAAGGAGATTCCGGTCGTCATGCGGGAGCGCGCGGGCGGCACGCCCAGCCACTCGCCCGTGAAGTCGGCCGTCTACCTGAGCCGGGCCGGGCTCGCACTGCTGCTGGCGCTGGTACGCCGCCGCCCGGCGGTCGACTCGTCCGACTCGGCATAAGGGAGCTTGCGAGATGGAAGGTTGGCGCGTCCTCAGCATCGTCGTCGCCTGCGTCGTGCTGTTCGTCGTCCTCGAGATGATGCGGCGGCGCAAGCTTCGTGAGAAGTACGCGGGCGTGTGGCTGATCGTCGCCATCGGCGTCGTGGTGCTGGCCGTGATCCCGGCGGCCGCGAAGTTCCTCGCCGGGCTGACCGGGGTGGAGACGCCGTCGAACTTCGTCTTCCTCCTCGCCGGCGTCGTGCTGGCGCTCGTGTCGCTGCACCTGTCCACCGAGACCGGGCACCTCGAGGAAGAGGTGCGCACCTCGGTCGAGGAGATCGCGCTGCTGCGCTGCGAGCTCGAAGACACCCGGCGCGAGCTGGCGAGCCGGATCGCCGAGCTGGAGGCGAAGACGGCGGCACCCGACGACGTCAAAGGGCTTCCGGAGGTCGAGCGCGTCAGCAAGTGACGCGGTGATCGAAGCCCTGCTCGCCGCCCCCGCGCGGCTGGGCCGGGTGCGCGTGCTGGCCATCGACGGGCCGTCGGGCGCCGGCAAGTCCACACTGGCCGCCCACGTCGTCGCCGAGCTGACCGCGCGCGGGTGCCGCACGGCCTTGGTGAGCGCCGACGCCTTCGCGACGTGGGACGACCCGGTCTCGTGGTGGCCCCGGCTCGCCGGCGGCGTCCTGCGGCCCCTGGCCGGCGGTGTGGCGGGGGCGTACCGGGCAATGGACTGGTCCAGTGGGGCACCCCGGCCGGGTGAACTCGTCCGGGTGGCCGTGCCGGACGTCCTGGTGCTGGAGGGGGTTTCGAGCGGCCGCACTTCGGTAAGACCCCTGCTTTCCCACCTCTGCTGGCTCTCCGGCGGCTCCGAAGCCGGGCGGCTGGCCAGAACCGTCGCGCGGGACGGAGAGGCCGCACGGGCCGAATTGGCGCGGTGGCAACGCTTCGAGCGCGGCTGGTTCGCCGTGGACGGCACCGCCGGCGCCGCCGGCACGCGACTTCCGTAGGGGAACGCGGGGTCACGCATCGTGTCCGGGGTGCTCCGAATCGATCAAGCTGTCCGTAGCCGGATACACGACTGGAGCAATGTCGGTACCGCCATCTGAGTCATGGATCAGGCACTCAGGGCAGCCGCAGCCCACAAATGGTCACATTCTGTCGTGATTTACGGACACATTGCGGTCAAATCGACGTCCACGTAGCGCGATCGTAACCTCACGTGCTTAAGTGCGGGCCGAGTTCCCGCTAGTGTCGGCGAGCACACCGATCGTCCGTCGAGTTCCTGACCGACCGGACGGTGACTTTGAAACCCGAAACATCTCCCAAGGGGTGCCAGATGCAGCAATTGCGGCTGACCCGAACACGCCGCGTGGCCCTGATCGGGCTCGCCGGCGCGCTCGCGGTTTCGCTGTCCGCCTGTGCGGAGTCCAAGCGTGACGAGGGCGCAGGGGGTGGTTCCGGGGGCACGATGATCTTCGGTGCGGCCGGTAACCCGAAGTTGTTCGACCCGATCTTCAACGACGAGGGCGAAACCTTCCGGATCACGCGCCAGATCTTCGACACGCTGATCCAGAACAAGCCGGGCACCGCCGACCTCGAAGCCTCGCTGGCCGAGAAGTGGGAGCCCAGCAACGACGGCAAGACCTGGACCTTCTCCCTCAAGCAGGGCGTGAAGTTCTCCGACGGCACCGCCTTCGACGCGACCGCGGTCTGCTTCAACTTCGACCGCTGGTACAACATGAAGGGCGCCGCCGCCCAGAGCCAGATGATCTACTACGCCGACGTCTTCGGCGGGTTCGCCAAGAACGAGAGCGACGACTACAGCGACCCGGTCTACAAGAGCTGCGAAGCCAAGGACCCGGCGACCGCGGTCGTGAACCTGAACAAGGCGAAGGGCGCGTTCCCGGCGGCCTTCACCCTGCCGTCGTTCGCGATGCAGAGCCCGACCGCGCTCAAGCAGTACAAGTCCGACGAGGTCACCCAGTCCGGCGACTCGTTCACCTACAGCGAATACGCGAACAAGCACCCGGTCGGTACCGGCCCGTTCAAGTTCGACAGCTGGGACCAGGGCAAGGGTGAGATCATCCTGTCCAAGAACGACACCAGCCCGACCCAGACGGCCAAGCTCGACAAGCTGATCTTCAAGGTGATCCCGGACGAGAACGCCCGCAAGCAGGCGCTCAAGGCCGGCGACATCCAGGGCTACGACTACCCGGCGCCCGCCGACTACGGCCTGCTGCGCAACGAGGGCGAGCAGGTGCTGGTCCGCCCGCCGTTCAACGTGCTCTACATGGGCATCAACCAGTCGGGCCCGGCCGGCGACAAGCTGAAGGACGTCCGCGTCCGCCAGGCGCTGGCCTACGGCATCAACCGCGAGCAGTTCGTGAAGAGCAAGCTGCCCGAGGGCGCCGAGGTGGCCACCGAGTTCGTGCCCAAGACGATCTCCGGCTACACCGACGAGGTCACCAAGTACGCGTACAACCCGGAGAAGGCCAAGCAGCTGCTCCAGCAGGCCGGCGCGACGAACCTGACGCTGAAGTTCTACTACCCGACCGAGGTCACCCGTCCGTACATGCCGAACCCGGCGGACGTCTTCACCTCGATGTCGGAGGACCTGAAGGCGATCGGCGTCAAGATCGAACCGGTGGCCAAGCCGTGGAACGGTGGCTACAAGGACGACGTGCAGAAGTTCGGCAAGCAGGACCTCCACCTGCTCGGCTGGACCGGTGACTACAACGACGCCGGGAACTTCGTCGGCACCTTCTTCGGCCGCAAGAAGCCGGAGTTCGGGTTCGACAACCCGCAGCTGTTCCAGGCGCTCGCCGCCGCGGACGCTTCGCCCGCCGGCGACGCGCACGCCAAGGCGTACCAGGAAGTCAACAAGCAGATCATGGACTACCTGCCGGCCATCCCGATCTCCTACGGACCGCCCGCCATCGTGGTCGGCCCGAAGGTCAAGGGTCTGGTCGCCAGCCCGCTGACCGACGAGCGGTTCAACACCGTGACTGTCAACTGACGGTTCCACGTTGCGAGGCATGGGGTGGGTGCTACCGCGCCCACCCCATGTTCCGTACTCAGCGGGCTGCCACCTAAGGACTGCAAGTGCTCCGTTTTCTCCTGCGTCGGCTGCTACAAGCGATCCCGACGCTCCTCATCCTGTCCATCCTGGTCTTCGCCTGGCTACGGTCGCTGCCCGGAGGGCCCGCGGCCGCCCTCCTCGGCGACAAGGCAACGCCGGAGAAGATCGCCAACCTCAACCACGTGCTGGGGCTCGACCAGCCGGTCATCTTCCAGTACTTCAGGTTCCTCGGCCGCGCGATCACCGGTGACTTCGGTGCCTCGCTGGTCTCCACCCAGCCGGTGATGTCGGAGATCGGCACGTTCCTGCCGGCCACCATCGAGCTGGGCTTCTCCGCGATGATCGTCGCGGTGGTCATCGGCATCCCGGCGGGTTACATTTCGGCCCGCTACCGCGGTGGCGCCGCCGACAACGTGATCATCGTGCTGACCCTGATCGGTGTCGCGGTCCCGGTCTTCTTCCTCGGCTACATGATGCAAGACCTGCTCGCCGGGCCGCTGGGCCTGCCGTCGCAGGGGAGGCAGGCAGCCGGCCTGGACGCCACCGCCATCACCAACTTCGCCATCCTCGACGGCATCATGACCGGCGAGTGGGACGCGGTCTGGGACGCGATCAGGCACCTGATCCTCCCGGCGTTCGCGCTCGCCACCATCCCGCTCGCGGTGATCACCCGGATCACCCGCGCGTCGGTGCTCGAAGTGCTCAACGAGGACTTCATCCGCACGGCCAACTCGAAGGGCCTCACGCAGCCGGTCGTCCGGCGGCGGCACGTGTTGCGCAACGGCCTGCTCCCGGTGGTCACCACCATCGGCCTGCAGACCGGCGCGCTGCTCGGCGGCGCGGTGCTGACCGAGCGGGTGTTCAACTTCCGCGGCCTCGGGTTCCTGCTGGCCGAAGGGATCGAACGGCGTGACTACCCCCGGC
Source organism: Amycolatopsis sp. NPDC024027 (assembly GCF_040638975.1). NCBI lineage: Bacteria > Bacillati > Actinomycetota > Actinomycetes > Pseudonocardiales > Pseudonocardiaceae > Amycolatopsis > Amycolatopsis sp. NPDC024027. The sequence continues at coordinate 6,658 of NZ_JBEZYY010000002.1, read as the reverse complement.
TGCAGGCGCTGCTGCTCTTCGGCGCGTTGGTGTACGTGCTGGTGAACACACTGGTCGACGTCTCGTACGGGATCATCGACCCGAGGGTGCGTGTGCGATGAACACTCTGCTGAACAAGAAGAAGGAACCGATCGACAAGCTCGCGTCGGCGTCCGGGCACAGCCTGGGCGGCGAAGCGGTGCGGCGGATGCTGCGCAGCCCGGTGGCCATCACCGGCGGCGTGATCACCGCGCTGTTCCTCCTGCTGGCGATCTTCGCGCCGCTGATCGCGCCGAAGGACCCTTACGTCCGCTACCTGCAGGACAAGGTTTCCCTCGGTCAGGGCATCATCCCGGGCGCCCAGCCCGGCTTCCCGCTCGGCGTGGACGACTTCGGCCGCGACTACCTCTCGCGGCTGCTCGTCGGCGCCCAGCAGACGCTGCTGGTCGGCGTGCTGGCGACGGTGATCGGCGTGCTGATCGGCGTCATCATCGGCGGCCTGGCCGGCGCGTTCGGCGGCTGGGTCGACACCGTCCTCATGCGACTGGTCGACGTCATGCTGTCGGTGCCTTCGCTGCTGCTGGCGATTTCGGTGGCGGCGCTGTTCCAGAAGCCCAGCCAGTGGACGGTGATCCTGGCCGTGTCGATGATCGGCGTGCCGATCTTCGCGCGGCTGCTGCGCGGTTCCATGCTGGTGCAACGCGGCAGCGACCACGTGCTCGCCGCGACGTCGCTGGGCGTGAAGCGGACGTCCATCGTGTTCCGGCACATGCTGCCGAACTCGCTGGGCCCGGTCATCGTGCAGGCGACGCTGACCCTGGCCACCGCCATCCTCGAGGCCGCGGCGCTGTCGTTCCTCGGCCTGGGCGACCCGGACCCGAACCGGGCGGAGTGGGGCATCATGCTGAGCCGCGGGGCCCGGCAGTTCCTCGACGTCCGGCCGGAACTCGCGTACTACCCGGCCATCGCGATCATCGTGGTGGCGCTCGGGTTCACGCTGCTCGGCGAGTCCCTCCGCGAAGCCCTCGACCCGAAGAACAGGCGGTGAAGCACTGATGGCACTCCTTGAAGTCCGTGATCTCAAGGTCGACTTCGTCCGCCGTGGCGAGAAGTCGTTCACCGCGGTGGACGGCGTGAGCTTCGACGTCGAACCGGGCCAGACGGTCGGCCTGGTCGGCGAGTCCGGCTGCGGCAAGTCCGTGACGTCCCTGGCGATCATGCGGTTGCTCGCCAAGCGCGGCAACAAGGTCAGCGGCTCGGTGCGCTTCGAGGGCACCGACCTGCTCAAGCTGTCCGACCGGGAAATGCGCGACCGCCGCGGCCGCGACCTCGGCATGGTGTTCCAGGACCCGCTGTCCTCGCTGAACCCGGTCATCCCGATCGGGCTGCAGATCACCGAGGTGCTGGAGCGCCACCGCGGGATGTCGCGCAAGGCGGCGTCCGTCGAAGCGGTGGACCTGCTGGACAAGGTGGGCATCCCGGACCCGTCCCGGCGGCTTTCCGAGTACCCGCACCAGCTTTCCGGCGGGATGCGGCAGCGTGCGCTGATCGCGATCGCGCTGGCGTGCCGGCCGCGGCTGCTCATCGCCGACGAGCCGACGACCGCGCTGGACGTCACCATCCAGGCGCAGATCCTGGCGCTGCTGCGGGAGCTGGTGCAGGACACCGGCACCGCGCTGATCATGATCACCCACGACCTCGGTGTCGTCGCCGGGCTGTGCGACGAGGTCAACGTGCTCTACGGCGGCAAGATCGTGGAGCGGGCCCAGCGGCACCGGCTGTTCGCCGAGCCGCGCCACCCGTACACGCACGGCCTGCTCGCGTCGATCCCGCGCCTGGACGCGGGCCGCGGCGAGAAGCTGATCCCCATCCGGGGTTCGGTTTCCGACAACATCCCGTGGGACCACGGGTGCGCCTTCGCGCCGCGCTGTCCGAACGCGCTGCCGGTCTGTCGCGAGGCCCAGCCGCAGCTGGTGCCGGACCGGGCCGGACTGCTGCGCTGTCACAACCCCGTGCGGCCCGCGGTCGCGGCGGGAGGAGGAGCCCGATGACCCGTCCTGCTGGTGACGTGCTGCTCGAGGTCACCGACCTCAAGGTGCACTTCCCGATCAAGAGCGGCGTCGTGTTCGACCGGACGGTCGGGCACGTGTTCGCGGTCGACGGCGTCGACCTGGCCATCCGGCGCGGCGAAACCTACGGCCTGGTGGGCGAATCCGGCTGTGGGAAGTCCACTTTGGGCCGGGCGATCCTGCGGCTCAACGAGCCCACTTCCGGGCACGTGGTGTTCGACGGCACCGACGTCGCGCAGCTCAAGGGAGAGGAACTGCGGAAGGCCCGGCGCCGGATGCAGATGATCTTCCAGGACCCGATGTCCAGTTTGGACCCGCGGCAGTCCGTCGAGTCGATCCTGGTCGAGGGCATGCACGCGCACGGCCTCGACAAGGACAAGGAAATGACCCAGCGGCGGCTGCGTCAGCTGCTGTCCGCGGTCGGCCTGCCGGAGACGTCGTTGCGGAAGTACCCGCACGAGTTCTCGGGCGGGCAGCGCCAGCGCATCGGCATCGCGCGGGCACTGGCCGTGGAGCCGGACCTGATCGTCGCCGACGAGCCGGTGTCCGCATTGGACGTTTCGGTGCAGGCCCAGGTGGTGAACCTGCTGGAGGACCTGCAGCAGCAGCTCGGCCTGACCTACGTCGTGATCGCGCACGACCTCGCGGTGGTGCGGCACATCTCCGACCGCATCGGCGTGATGTACCTGGGCGCGCTGGTCGAGGAGACCGACGCGGACTCGCTGTACCGGGACCCGCTGCACCCGTACACGCGGGCGCTGCTGTCGGCCATCCCGGTGCCGGACCCGCAGGTCGAGGACACCCGCGAGCAGATCCTGCTCGCCGGTGACCTGCCGTCGCCGGCGAACCCGCCGTCGGGCTGCCGCTTCCACACGCGCTGCCCGTGGAAGCAGGCGAGCCTGTGCGACACCGACCGCCCGCAGCTGCGGGAGATCGGTGGCGGGCACCGGGTGGCGTGCCACTACGCGGAGGACATCCGCGCCGGGCGCATCCAGCCGCACGAGGTGGAGCCGGAGCTGGTGGAACTGACCGGGGCGCTCAACCCCGACCTGGGCCCGCCGGACATCGGCACCGCCGCCGAGATCCTCTGAGGCTCTGAGGTCCTGAAGCTCTGATGCGAACGGCCGGCCGGGCGTTGTCCCGGCCGGCCGTTCTCATGTCTCCAGCTTGGCGGCACGCGACTGCAGGTACGCCTGTTCCGGCAGGCTCAGCGTCCGCCGCGCGGCGGCCAGGTACGCCTCGCGGGCCCCGGCCGCGTCCCCGGACAGCTCCAGCAGGTGCGCGCGGATCGCGTCGACCCGGTGGTGGTTCGTGAGGGCGGGGTCCTTGGCCAGCTTCGAAAGCTCAGCCAGCCCCGCCTCGGGGCCGTGGACCTGCGCGAAGGCCACGGCCCGGTTCAGCGTCACCATCGGGCCGGGTGCCACGACCCGCAGCAGGTCGTAGAGCGTGAGGATCTCGGCCCAGTCGGTCTCGCCGGCCGTCGCGGCCTCATCGTGGACCGCGGCGATCGCCGCCTGCAGCTGGTACGGGCCCACCGGCGCCGTCGCGAGGGCTTTCGTGATCAGCGCGACGCCCTCGTCGACGAACGCCCGGTTCCAGCGGGCGCGGTCCTGCTCGGCCAGCGGGACGAGGGCGCCGGTCGCGTCGACGCGGGCCGGGCGCCGGGCCTCGGTGAGCAGCATGAGGGCGAGCAGCCCGGCGACCTCACCGTCGTCCGGCAGTTCCGCGTGCAGCTGCCGGACCAGCCGGATCGCCTCGGTCGTCAGCTCGACGCGGCTCAGCGCGTCCCCCGAACTGGCCGTGTGACCCTCGGTGAAGATCAGGTAGAGCACCTGCAGCACCGCGCCCAGCCGTTCGGTGCTGACGTCCCTGGTGAGCCGTTCCCCTTTCAGCTTCTGTTTCGCGCGGCTGATGCGCTGGCCGATCGTCGCCTCGGGGACGAGGAAGGCCCGGGCGATCTCGGCCGTCGTCAGCCCGCCGGCCGCGCGCAGGGTGAGGGCGACTTGCGACGGCGGTGTCAGCGACGGGTGGCAGCAGAGCAGCAGCAAGGTCAGGGTGTCGTCGACCCCGCTGACCGGCTCTTTGCCGGGCGGCTCGGCGAGCGCGACGGCTTCTTCACGCCGTTGCCGCGCGGTCTCACTGCGCCACTGCTCGATGCGGCGACGGGACGCCGTCGTGATCAGCCACCCCTTCGGGTGATCCGGGACGCCTTCGGCCGGCCACTGCTGCGACGCGGCGAGCAGTGCCTCCTGGACGGCGTCCTCGCAGGTGTCGAAGCCGCCGTACCGCCGGACGAGCGCGGCGAGGACCTGCGGCGCGAGCTCGCGGAGCAGGTGCTCGACGTCGGTCACAGCTCCGGCCCGTGCAACCCCATCACCGGCCGCACCTCGACCACGCCGAAGGACGCTTCCGGGATCCGCCGCGCGATCTCGAGGGCGCGTTCCTCGGTCTCGCAGTCGAGCAGGTAGAAGCCGGCGAGGAACTCCTTCGCCTCGGCGAAGGGCCCGTCGGTGGCCATGGGACCCACCCGCTTGGCGAGCTCCGGGAAGGCGAGCCGTTCGGAGACGATCCGCTCGCCGGAGGTGTCGAGATCGTCGTTGAGCTGCTGGTAGTAGGCCAGCCCGGCGGCCCGCTGTTCGTCGCTCATGCCTTCCCACGCCCTGCGCGACTCGGGGTTGCCGTAGATCAGGACCACGTATTTCACGTCCGCCTCCTGTCGAAATCCGTCCGGCGGCGCCTACGTCTCCTGTGCAAGCACCCGACCTTGAGGAGAATGGCATGAGCGAGCAGCAGATCCGCGAGTTGATGGCGGCGCGTGAGGTGGCGATGTCGGCCCGCGACGCGGAGACGTTGGGAGCGCACTACGCCCCGGACGTGGTCGCGTTCACGCTGGCGCCGCCGCTGGTGCACCGAGGTGCGGAGGTCATCGACGTCGCGGCGCGGAAGGCGTGGTTCGAGACGTTCGAGGGGCCGATCGAGTACGAGATCCGCGACCTGGAGATCACCATTGGCGGGGATGTCGCGTACAGCCACGCGCTGAACCGCATGTCGACGACGCCCAAGGGGGCGCCGGCGGGATTCGAGCTGTGGTTCCGGTCGACGGTGTGCTTCCGCCGCGAGGACGGCGAGTGGCGGATCAGCCACGTGCATGATTCGACGCCGTTTTACATGGATGGGACGCTGCGGGCGGCGGTGGACCTGAAGCCTTGAGGGCTGCCCCGGCCGCCCGAGCAGCTCCCCACCCTCCCGGGGGGCGTGCCCAAGTCCAGTCTATCGGCGGACCCCGTCGAAACTGCTCGATCGGTAGCTATCCACCGGAGTTGTCCACATGGGGGTGGACTCTGTGGACAACTCCGGAGGACCGCCCCGGCTGTCATGGGTGATGCCTTGGCAAGCACGGGAACTGCCCTTCCACCGACCCGAACGCCGGATTGTTCAGCGGCCGTCACGCCGCGTCAAGGCGGGAAAGCGTACCTTGACCCGGCGTGACGGCCGCTGATGCGGCTGCGTATCGGGTCGGCAGGGGGGTGTGCTCGCTGGGGGTGGTGGAAGGCGCTGCGTGGGGCTGGAGATGCCGAGGGGTGTGCTCGCTGGGGGTGGTGGAAGGCGCTGCGTCGGGCCGCGGATGCCGAGGGCTGTGCTCGCTGGGGGTGGTGGAAGGCGCTGCGTCGGGCCGGAGATGCCGAGGGCTGTGCTCGCTGGGGGCTCCGAAAGCGCGTTTTCGGGGTCGCCTCGCTGGGTGACCCCCGACCTAAGTCGTACCCCGGTCAATACCTGAGGATGCCGCCCGCCGCGGGCCGTCCCGGTACTCTTCGGAAAGCGAACACCAATCCCGACGTACGTTGCAGGGGGTACGGGCTGTGCACATCGACCAGTGGCTGGAGGCGATCCCGCCGATCTCGGTGTACCTGATCGTCGGTGCGGTGATCATGATCGAAAGCCTCGGTATCCCCCTGCCCGGTGAGGTGGTGCTGGTCAGCGCCGCCTTGCTCACGCTGAGCCACCCGAACCTGAGCCCGCTGTGGGTCGGCGTCGTGGCCAGTGCCGGTGCCATCATCGGGGACAGCATCGGTTACCTGATCGGGAAAACCGGCGGCCAGCGGCTGTTCGCGTGGGCCGGCCGGAAGTTCCCTAAGCACTTCGGGCCGACGCACATCGCCAACGCCGAACGGATCTTCAACAAACGTGGCATGTGGGCCGTGTTCTTCGGCCGGTTCATCGCGTTCCTGCGCATCCTCGCCGGTCCGCTCGCCGGGTCGCTGCGCATGCACTACCCGAAATTCCTGATCGCCAACGCGCTCGGCGGCATCGCCTGGGCGGGCGGCACGACCGCGCTCATCTACTACGTCGGGGAGGCCGCCGAGAAGTGGCTCGGCGACTTCTCCAAGTACGGCCTGGTGGCGGCCGTCGTGATCGGTGCCGTTGTCTTCGTCGTCATGAAGAAGCGCCTCGGCCGCGAGCACAAGAGCGAGAGCGATGCGGAAACCCCGAAGCAGGAAGAGACCGCCGCCTAGATGTATTGACCACGGAGGTTGGGTACAGGGCGACACGTGATCGGATGATCTTGGTGTGGGGGAGGGCCTCCGGGTTCGGTGTGGATTGCGACATCT
>NZ_JBEZYY010000001.1:728194-983160 GCF_040638975.1 Amycolatopsis sp. NPDC024027 | reverse complement strand
CGAATGACTCATTCGGGACCTCCGACGTCCCGAATGAGTCATTCGCGACCTTCGCCGGCCGGCGCCCCATCGGGCCGTGCCGCCCGGGTCGGCGTGAGATGGGCCACAGTCCGGGGTGGCGACGGCGCGTCGCGGACCGAAATCCGGCGGCGCTCCCCGGCGGTCTTGCCCGCTTGGCTACGCTCCGGTCCATGAGCGCCACCAAGTGGGAGTACGCCACCGTCCCTCTGCTGATCCACGCCACGAAGCAGATCCTCGACCAGTGGGGCGAGGACGGCTGGGAGCTGGTCACCGTGCTGCCGAACCCGAGCGGCGAGCAGCACGTCGCCTACCTGAAGCGTCCGAAGGGCTGACCCGGTGACCTGGAGCGAACGGCTGAAGGAGCTCGGCATCGAGCTGCCCGGCGTCGCGGCCCCGCTGGCCGCGTACGTGCCCGCCGTCCAGAGCGGGAAGCACGTCTACACCTCCGGCCAGCTGCCCTTCGTCGACGGCGTGCTCGCCGCGACCGGCAAAGTCGGCGCGGAGATCAGCCCCGAAGAGGCGAAGGGTCACGCCCGCACCTCGGCGCTCAACGCGCTCGCGGCCGTGCACGCCCTGGTCGGCATTGACAACGTCGCGCGGATCGTCAAGGTTGTCGGCTTCGTGGCTTCCGCGGAGGGCTTCACCGGTCAGCCCGCGGTCGTCAACGGCGCATCCGAACTGCTCGGCGAGGTCTTCGGCGACGCGGGCATCCACGCCCGCTCGGCCGTCGGTGTCGCGGAGCTGCCCATCGGCTCGCCGGTGGAGGTCGAACTGATCGTGGAGGTGCAGTGATGGACCCGGACATCGAGCAGTCCACCCACGAGCTGCTGATCCGGCTCGCCGGGCGGCTGCCCGACCAGCTGCTGTGGCGGTTCCGCGACTGGCTCGGCGAAGGTGCCATGGGCACCCTCGCCCGGACCCTGCCGAGGTCTTTGCTTAAGCACAGGATTGACCTCGACCAGACGGAGTACCGCCTGCTCGTGGCCGGGCTCATCCCGCACGGCGCCGACTGGCACCAGGTCAGTTCGACGCTGGGGGTAGACGACGTCTCCGAGAACCGGTACACATTCACGTCGAGTGCGCCCGAATGGGTTAACTCGGTCGACTCCGTGTCCGTTCTGATCCACGCAACGTTGCGGGGTCGCCCGGACGTGGGGGAAGTGCGGCAGAGCTGGCGACACGTCGGTGTGGTCGGGCAGGGGACCGCCAAGCGCGTCCTGCTCATCACCGCGCAGGCGGGGCTGCCGAGGCTGACCGGCGAACTGCAGCGCGTGCTGCGCGTTCTGGGCGACGAAGAGCCCAGCGTCGAGGTCATCCCGCCGCGCTTCGACCTGCCGGGTTACCACCGGGCCGCGCTGGCCGACTCAGAGCTGGTCTGCGTGGGCGCGGTGACGGGAAGCCGGCTAGTAGCCGCATAACGCTCGCCCGCCAGCGAGCTGGGAGGGAGCAAGGCAATGGTGGAGGTCCACGACGGCCCGCCCATGGACGGGTTCTCGGTGCCCCTGCGCCTGCACAACCTGTTGCTGGCCCTGGCGGGCCGGATCGACGACAGCGCGCTCACGGAAGCTCGTGAGCTGATCGCCCGGGCCCACATCGACGAGGCGGTCGAGCTGACCACCGGCACGCTCATCGCGGGCCGGATCCCGGTCAGCTCCGCCGAGCAGCGCGAGCTGGCGCTGGTCCTCGAGATGAGCCGGTCGGACGCGACGCTGGCGAACGATCTGCTGGTCGACGAGGCCGAGCCGGTCAGCACGCACCGGTTCACCGGCGAGAACGCCCCGGAGTTCGGCATCGCCGAGGCGCTCGACCGGACCCTGCAGGTGCTGCCGGACGTCCGGTCGGTGCACGCGGTGTGGCGCAACACCCCGGCCGGCAGCGTGCCGGGCGCGCTGCCGCAGCGGGTGGTGCTCGTCGAGCTGGGGCCGGAGGGCAACCCGCCCGCCGTCGCCTTCCGCGTCGACACGGCGTTGCGCCGGGCCGGGATCCACTCGGTCGTCGAGGTCAGCGGCCCCGGCGTCGCGCACTCCGAGTACCACCAGGCCGCTTCGGCCGCCGCGTCGCCGGCCTGGGTGACCGGGAGCACGACGTCGAGTTCGTCGTACCGCTCGGAGCCCGTGAAGCCGCCGCCCCCGGTGACGTCGGAGCCGCTCTCGGAGTCGGGCAGCCGGCACAGCATGCGGTCGAGCAGCACCACGACGGCGCCGGTCGAGCCGGTCGCCCCGGTGGTGCCGATCGTGTCGCCGCCGCCCGCACCCGAGCCGCCCCGCAAGGCGCGGTCCGAGACGCGGGCGGAGCGCACCGCCGACCTGACCCCGGCCGAGGTGGCGCAGCTGCGGCAGGCGCTGGCCGAGGACCCGGAGAAGGGCCGCGAGATCGCCGCGGGCAAGCCGTCGATGCACGAGGTCGTCGAGCTGCCGGCGCTGGACCTGGACGACCCGAGCCTGAGCGAGCGCGACCGGGCGCTGCTGCGTGAGCTGCACGCCGAGCTGGCCGAGCGCGAACGGGCCGAGGCGGCGAAGATGCGCCTCAACGGCGCGTCCCGCTCCGGTGGTGACCAGCGCGGCTGGACCGCTCCGTAGGACGCTTTTCGTGAGAAGGCGGCACTTCCCCTCCGGGAGGTGCCGCCTTTTCCGTGTCCGGCGTGCCACAACTGCGCGACGGGACGTCGGGTGGCGGAGGTATGTTGCCCGGGTGGAGCAGCCAACGGAGTTCGTCTTCGACATCCCGGTCGGTGCCGGGGTCGCCACCCGCGCCAACGCCGACGGCCCGCCGGCGACGCCGAAGGACGCGGCCACCGTCATCCTGGTCCGTGACGGCGCCGACGGCGTCGAGGTCTTCCTCCAGCACCGGGTCAAGGGCATGCCGTTCGCGGGCGGGATGACCGTCTTCCCCGGCGGCGGCGTCGACCGGCGCGACGCCGACACGTCGGTGGCGTGGGCCGGGCCCGACCCGTCGTGGTGGGCTTCGCGGTTCGGCTGCGACGACGCGCTCGCGCGGGCATTGACCTGCGCGGCCGTGCGCGAGACGTTCGAGGAGTCCGGCGTGCTGCTCGCGGGCGGCGCGGACGCGGTGCTCACCGACGTCACGCCGTACGCGGCGGCCCGCCAGGCCCTGGAGACGCGGGAGGTGTCGCTGGCCGGGTTCCTCGCCGGCGCGGGCCTGACGCTGCGGGCCGATCTGCTGCGCCCGTGGGCGCACTGGATCACGCCCGAGCAGGAGCCGCGCCGGTACGACACCCGGTTCTACGTCGCGAAGCTGCCCGAAGGCCAAGAGGCCGATGGGGCGACTTCGGAGGCGTCGAGTTCCGGTTGGCAGCGCCCGGAAGACGCCATCGCCGACGCGCGCGAGGGCCGCCGGATGCTGATGCCGCCGACGTGGCTGACGCTGAGCGAGCTGGCGGCGTTCGCCACCGCCGACGATGTCCTGAACGCCCCGCGCGAAATCGTCCGGATCGCCCCGACGCTGGTCCGCGAGAACGACCACGTCCGCGTCGTGCTGGAGCGGCGATGAGCGCCCCCGCGTACGGCGTGCTGCGCCAGGTGTCCGCGACGGCGTCGGTGCTGCTGGAGAACAACCCGTCCTCGATGACGCTCGAAGGCACCAACAGCTGGGTGCTGCGGGCGACGCCGTCGAGTCCGGCCGTGGTCGTCGATCCGGGCTACCGCGACCTCGAGCACCTCGAGCTGCTGGCCGGGGTCGGCGCGGTGGAGCTGATCCTGCTCACGCACTGCCACCCCGACCACGCCGAGGGCGCGCCGTGGTTCGCCGAGCGCACCGGTGCGCCGGTGCGGGCGTTCGACCCCGCGCTGTGCCTCGGTGCCCCGTCCTTTGTGGACGGCGAAGTGCTCTCCGCGGGTGGCCTTAGCCTCCGTGTCCTGCACACCCCCGGGCACACCGACGACTCGGTGTCGCTGGTCCTCGATGGCCAGGTGCTGACCGGCGACACCATCCTCGGGCGCGGCACGACGGTGCTGCACGACCTCGGCGACTACCTGCGTTCGCTGCGGAAGCTGATCGAGCTGCCGGCCGGGACGGCCGGCCTGCCCGGTCACGGCCCGGAGCTCCCCGATCTGCCCGCGACCGCGCGCGAATACCTCGCCCACCGGGAACAGCGGCTCGACCAGGTGCGTTCGGCCTTGAAGACGCTCGGGGCGGACGCCACCCCGCGCCAGGTCGTCGAGGTCGTGTACGCCGACGTCGACCGGGCGCTGTGGGCGCCCGCCGAGTGGAGCGTGCAGGCGCAGCTGGACTACTTGCGGTCGGAGGAGAACGGATGAGCAACGTCGAGGTCGAGTTCTATTGGCGGCCGGGATGCGGGTTCTGCGCCGCGCTCGAGCGCCCGTTGTCGAAGAGCGGCTTCAACATCCGCGCGATCAACATCTGGGAGGACCCGGCGGCGGCCGCGCGGGTGCGCGAGGTCGCGAACGGCAACGAGACCGTGCCGACGGTGATCGTCGGCTCCCGGGCGATGGTCAACCCCTCCTTCGCCGAGGTCGAGGCGGCGGTCAAGGCAGCTTCAGCTTCGGCGGGGTGAGTGCGCTGGGCCGTTCTCCGTGGAGGAAAGCGGCCCACACCTCGCGCAGGCCGGTCTCGTTCTCGAGGCCCTTCGGGGCGCCGGCGAGCATGGGCGCGTCCCAGACGTCGTGGGTGCCGAAGAGGAACGGGATGTCGATGCAGTGGCAGGCGCCGAACCGGTTGCCCGGGGCCTGCCAGTCGAATCGGTAGGTGAAGGCGCCGAGCTTCTCCGCCAGCCGGTCGCTGGTGAAGAAGCCGTTTCCGGCGTCGATGACGTCTTGCGGCGCGTCGGGGACGAAGGCGCGTAGCTCCTCGCGGGTCCAGCTGATCAGGGCCGGCCCTTCCGGCGCGGCCTCGACGAGGTCCTCGGCGACGAGGTCTCCGTCGGCCACCAGCTGGAACGGCGGTTCGAGCGAGCCGGGCTTCCCCGGTACGGAAACCTGCGCGGCGAGCAGCCGTTCCACCGGGGCGTCCCGGAAGTCTTCCAGTGCCCGGGCGTTCCGGTTCGCTTCCTCCCATGTGGACGGTCGCATCCCGAGGGGTGCGCTCTGCACGGCGATCCGCTTGATGAGGCCCCGGGTGCGCGGCGACGACCACAAGGCGAGTGTCGACTGCGCTCCGGCCGACTGCCCGCCGAGCGTGACCTCGGCCGGGTTCCCGCCGAACGCGGCGATGTTGTCCCGCACCCATTCCAGTGCGGCGAGCTGGTCGGCGATCCCGAGGTTCGGCGGGACGCCGTCCAGCGCGGCGAAGCCGAGGGCGCCGAGCCGGTAGTTGAGCGTCACGACGACGGCGTCGGCGTCGCGGGCCAGGCGCGTGCCGGTGTACCAGACCTGGCCGCCGGAGCCGCTGGTGAACCCGCCGCCGTGGATCCACACCAGCACCGGCCGGCTCCCGGTGGTCGACGGCGTGAAGACGTTGAGGGACAGGCAATCTTCGCTCTGCGGCAGGGGCATCGGCCCGAGCGCGTGCTCCAGCCGTGACGGCGGCTGAGGTGCGGCGGGGCCGGCTTCGAGCGCGTCACGGACGCCGGTCCACGGCTCCGGAGGCGCCGGCCTTTCGAAGCGTTTCGCGGTGGCGTACGGGATTCCCTTGAACGCGCCCTGTTCGCCACGGACCCGGCCGGTGGTGGTTTCGACGATCATCGTGCCTCCTCTTCGAAGTACAGTGCGGCGCCGCCCGCGTCCTCGGCGCGGACGAAGAACCCGCGGTCGCGGGTGGTGGCCGGGACGTGCTCCTCGACCAGCCGCCGCGCTTTCGCGAGGTCGGCAACCACAACGCCGTGTGCGGCGAAGTACGGCAGCTTCCGCGGGGTTTCGCCGGGCAGGACGGCGTCGAGGTCGCTCACCCCGACGATGCCGACCAGCCGCCGGCCGCCGGTGATGACGTCGTAGCGTTGCTGGTAGGCGGCTATTTCTTCGTCCGGGACCACGAGGACGATCCCGGCGACGCTTCGGGCACCGTTGGGGTGGCCGAGGTAGCGCGGCTGGTGGACGTACTCCGGGGTGAGGTGCTCGGCGGTGTGCAGGATGCCTTCGGGGGTGCGGTCACGTCTGATGTGGACACTGCGGAACCGCGCGGTGCGGGTGCCTTCCGGCACCTCGACGTCACGTTGCAGCTTCAGCACGCCGGACGTCGAGAGGCCCGCTTCTCGCAGCCGCGTCTCGGCCGCGTCGGAGTCGTCGACGCCGAAGGAGCAGCCGTGCAGGCCGTCGCCGCGGGCGTCGACGATCGGCAGCACGCGCCACGGGTCGCCGGCTTCCTCGTCGACGATCCCGATCAGCTCGAGGAACGAGCCGCCGAAGTAGGCGCAGCGGTTCGCCGTGCAGCTCGGAACCGGTTCGCTCCGGTCGCTGACGGCCGCGAAGTGCCGGGACGGCGGGCTCAGCGTGAAGCCGAGTTGTTCGTAGCACCGCCAGGTGTCGGCGTAGTTCCTGGTCAGGAAGACCGTGTGGTCGATGTGCATGACGTCGATCGTGGTCCTCGCGCCGTCCTTCTTCCCTCCACGGTGCGATTGTGCTCGAAATCCGACATCTCTTAGGCTCTTTTGGTGGAATCCGGGCTCCTGGACGAGTTGGACCGCCGCTTGGCGCACGCGCTGCAGCTGGACGGCCGGGCGTCGTTCAGCACGATCGCGTCGGTGCTGGGTGTCTCGGACCAGACGATCGCGCGCCGCTACCGGAAGCTGCGGTCTTCGGGAGTGCTCCGAGTCGTCGGCGTCCCGGAGGCGGCCCCGCTGGGCCAGGTTCATTGGCTGGTGCGGCTGCGGTGCGTCCCCGACGCGGCGGCGGCGATCGCGGCGGGGCTGGCCCGGCGGGACGACACGCAGTGGGTGAGCCTGATGTCCGGCGGGACGGAGATCGTGTGCTTCGTCCGCGCGCCACTGCGGGAGCAGGCGGACGGCTTGTTGCTGGGGCAGCTGCCGCGGACGCCACGGGTGGTGTCGATGACGGCGTACCGGCTGCTACGCCGGTTCGCGGGCGGCCCGGCGGGCTGGGCGGGCCGCGCCGGCGCGCTGTCGGCTTCGGAGGTGTCTTCGTTGCGCCGCACTCCTTCGGGCGGTCCCTACCGGCCCGAGCCGGAGGACACGGCGTTGCTGGCCGCCTTGGCCCACGACGCCCGAGCCGACATATCGACATTGGCGGCGGCGTGCGGTCGTTCGGAGTCGACGGTCCGCCGTCGCCTGGAGGCGTTGCGAGCATCGGGAGCGTTGTACTTCGACGTGGAGGTGGACGCGGCCCTGCTGGGCTACCCCCTGACGGCAACGCTGTGGCTGACGGTGGCGCCCTCGGCGTTGGAGTCGGCGGGCCAGGCGCTGGCGGGCCACCCGCAGGTAGCGTTCGCGGCGGCCACGACGGGCCCGGCCAACCTGGTGGCGAACGTCGGCTGCCGCGACGACGCGGCCCTGTATTCGTATTTGGCCGACGACCTGGGCGGGTTGCCGGGGGTGCAGGCAGTGGAGACGGCCCCGATGATCCGGACCGTGAAGCGCTTCGGCACCGTGTAGCGCGGGACGCAGAGAAGGCGACTCACTGCCTGTGGAAGACGAGCGCGCGATCGACTTCGTACTCAACGGCGAGCAGCACCACTTGAGCCGTACCCAGGTGCTGACCGCGGCGGCGCAAGGCGGCCCGGAGCCGATCCGCACCCCATCTGCGGCACGCCTACGAGCAACGCTTCGGCAGCGCCGCGCTGACCGTCAGCCAGTTCACCGCCGGACCGGCGGCCGAAGTCGTCCTCCGGGATCTGGCCGGGATCATCGGCTGAGCATCGGCATCAGGTAGTACGTCAGCTCCACCTCCCCGGGCTCCACAGCCCGCAGGATGCACGCCCGCATCCCCGGCTGGATCGACAGCACCACCCGCTCACCCGCGAACGCCGCCAGCGCGTCCAGCAGGTACCGCGCCTGGAACGACGGCGACGTGCGCCCGCCGCTGACGTCGGCCTTCAGCACTTCCTCCGCCTCGCCCGTGTCCTGCCGCGCGCTCGCCAAGCGGACCTGCGTGTCGCCGACCTCCAGGGTCAGGACTCGCCTGTCCTCCGCGTACACCCCCACCCGGCGGACCGCCGCCGCCAGCGCTTCCGCCGGCAGCGTCACCGTTGTGTCCACCGCGCCCGAGGGGATCGAGTCCTCCGACAGGAAGCCCGCGTCGAGGACCGCCGTCGCGACCAGGCCCTCCTGCCAGCTCACCCCGAAGCGGCCCGGGCCGATGTGCAGGCCCACCCGCCCGCGCGCCTGCCGGGCCGCCTCCGACAGCAGTGCCGCCGGGACCAGGACGTCCAGGGAACCCGGCGACGACAGCGGCAGCCGGGCCACGGCCATCCGGTAGCGGTCCGATGCCGTCAACGTCAGGCCGGTGCCGGCTGCCTGGACGCGGACCCCCGTGAACAGGGGCAGCGGGTCGTCCTTCGCCGCCGTGCCCGCGACGATCCGCAACGCCGATGCGAACGCCGCTCCGGCTACTTCGGACACCTGGGCCGGTGGGTCCGGAACGACACCGGTTTCGGGCAGCAGCGGCAGCGCGAACCGGGCGTTGTCCAGCCGCAACGCCAGGCGGGTGCCTTCGACGACCAGGCGGACCAGTTCCGTGTCGAGCACCTTCAGCGTCTCCGCCAGCGGGGCCGCGGGGATGACGACCGAGCCGTCCGTGTGCGTGGTCGCCGGGCAGCCGAAGCGGACGGCGAGGTCCGGCGCCGCGCCGGCGACCGTCAGCCCGGCCGCGTCCGCCGCCAGCCGCAGCCCGGCGCGGGCGGGCAGCAGGCGTGACGCGGCGGAGACGGCCGCCGAGAGGCGGTGGGCAGGCGCGGTGACGTCCATGCCCGGAAGGTAGCGGCCGGCACCGACAAAAACCGCCGGACTACGCGTTGACCAGCTCGGGAACCGGCGCGGAGCGGGGAGCCCGGACCGTGCCGCGCAGCAGCCACACGACCAGCGCGAGCACCAGCCCGGCCACGCTCGCCGCCAGGAAGGCCACGCCCGGGCCGGCGTGCTCGACGACGTACCCGCTGATCGACTGGCCGGCCGCCAGCCCCAGCGTCACGGCGGTGAGGACCCAGCCGAACGCCTCCGCCGCCGTCCCCGCGGGTGCGACCACCTCGATCGCCGTCGAGTGGGCCGTCGACTGCGGCGTGATCAACGCGCCCGCCAGCAGCATCATCAGCGCCAAGCCCCACAGCGAAGACGGCCACGCGAGCAGCGCGACCAGCGCACCGAACCCGCCCAGCAGCACCGGCAGCCGCACGCCCAGCTGCCGCGGCCACGGGCGCAGGCTGTAGGCGACGCCGAACGCCACCGAGCTCAGCGACCACGCCGACAGCAGCAACCCGCCCGTCGAAGGGGAGCCTGCCTCGGTGGCCGCCGCCGGCACGGCGACCTCGACGAACCCGATCACGACGCCGAAGCCCAGCGCGGCGATGGCCAGCGTGCGCATGCCCGGGCCGGCCAGCGCGCCCAGCAGCGACCCCGAAGAACCCGGAACCGGGCCCCACTGCCGCACGGCCGGGCTCAGCGCGAACAGCACCGCCCCGGTGAACTGCAGGGCGACCCCGAGCACCAGGCCGGTGCCCGCCCACGGCGCCATGACCAGCAGCCCGGCCACGCCGGGGCCGAGGATGAAGAAGACCTCCATGCTGATCGCCTCGTACGAGTAGGCGGCGTTGCGCGGGCCGCCCGGCGGGAGCAGCCGCCCCCACAGCGCCCGCGACGCCGACCCGACCATCGGCTCGGTCAGCCCGGTGAGGGTGGCGAGCGGGACCAGCACGGCGGTCGCGGCGTGCGACTCGATGGCCGTGACCAGCGCGCTCATCGACAGCGCCAGCAGGACCGCGACGACGAGCAGCGGCCGCGTCGGCCCGAACCGGTCGATCAGCCTGCCCTGCACCACCGCACCCACCGAAACACCGACGAGTGAACCGGCCGAAACGAGCCCGGCGATGGCGAAGGAGCCCGTCTCGCGCTGGACGTAGAGCAGGGCGGAGATGCCGATCATGGCGATCGGCAGGCGGGCGAGCACGGCCGCGACGACGGGCCACCGGGCCGCGCGGGTCGTCAGCGCGGTGCGGTAGTCGGCGAGAGACGTGCGGCTTTCGTGGTGCGAGACAGACTGGGACACGCGTACAAGTATGCCGCATACTGGTACGTCAGTACCAGTTATTTGACGGTCAGGTGTGTCACCGGCAGACTGGTGGCAGGTCTTCGGATCGAGGCGAAGGGTCTCGATCAGGTAACACTCACGATATTCTCTGTGGACTCCTGCAACGAAACGGCCCAGGCGGCGTCCTTGAGAGTGAATGGCCTTGAATTCGTGGGTATGGGCCGTGATGGTTGAACAACAGCACAGAAAAACCCAGCTCCCTCCGGCACACGGGTCGGGGCCTGGCCCGGAGGGCGGGGAGCGCGGATCGTCGGGGGATGGTCCGCGCAACAACGAAGAGCCGGTGCGCCACGTCGGGGGTGGCGCCCGGCTCTTTGTTATGTGTCAAGAAGAGTTGTGAGGCAAGAAGAAGGCCTCCTCACCCGCCGGGGTGAGGAGGCCTTCTTCTTGAGAAGACTCAGCGAGCGCGACGGGCCAGGCGCTCCGGGTCCAGGATCAGCACGCTCTTGCCCTCGAGCCGCAGCCAGCCGCGGTGGGCGAAGTCGGCGAGCGCCTTGTTGACGGTCTCGCGCGACGCCCCGACGTACTGGGCGATCTCTTCCTGGGTCAGGTCGTGCGTGACCCGCAGCAGCCCCGCCTCCTGGCTGCCGAACCGCTGCGCGAGCTGCAGCAGCGCCCGCGCCACGCGGCCCGGGACGTCGGTGAAGATCAGCTCGGCGACCATGTTGTTCGTCCGGCGCAGGCGGCGCGCGACGACGCGCAGCAGCTGCTCGGCGATCTCCGGGCGGGTCGAGATCCACTGGCGCAGGGCCGGGCGGTCCATGGTGACCGCGCGGACCTCGGTGACCGTGGTCGCGCTCGACGTCCGGGGGCCGGGGTCGAAGATGGACAGCTCGCCGAACATGTCGGACGGGCCGAAGATGCCCAGCAGGTTCTCGCGGCCGTCCGGGGACTTGCGGCCGATCTTCACCTTGCCGGACTGGATGATGTACAGCTTGTCGCCGGGTTCACCCTCGTTGAAGATGACATGGCCGCGGGGGAACTCCACGGATTCCAAGGTCTGGGCCAGCGCCTCCGCCGCTGCCGGCTCCACACCCTGGAAAATGCCCGCACGGGCCAGGGTTTCGTCCACCTCGGGTGCCTCCTCGTCGAGAAACGATCACGCTCCCTCTTGGCTGGAGGAGCGTGACGCCGATCACTTGCGCGTCAGTCTAGGGCGTACTCCCGAGATCGCTCGCCGGACTCGCGCACGGCGGAAACGATCTCGTTCGAACGTGGAGCCTAACTCCGCACGCGACGCGCGCGTAGCCTGGCTGCCCGTCCGCCCAGCCTACGCAGCCGGAACAGCTCCAGCGCGCGGCCGATGCCGTGCCCGTAGAGCGCCCTGACCTCGTTGGGCTGCGCCTGCTCGAGGAACTCTTCGACCTCGTTCTCCTGCACCGCGACGTGCTTGAGCCTGCTCTCCACCCGCTCCATGAAGAGCGCGAAGAACATGATGACCAGGGGGACCAGGATGACGAACCAGACGGTCATGACCGGACCCCGAAACACTCAGTGAGAAGCATGTACTCCAGATCCTCGCTCATGGCGGCCGGAAAACGCGCCGAGGTGGTGCTCTGGCGTGTCGGTCGTCCACCGGTGCAGTGCCCGGCTCGTCCGACGGCGCCCGTAGGCTATCGGGGTGCCACCTGCCACCACGAACGCCCCCCGTGCGGGCGCTGGTGAAAGCCGGTTAGCTCTGGTGAGACGCGCCAGGCGGATGAAGCGTTGCCTCGACGACGTGTATCCGGACGCCCACTGCGAGCTCGACTTCACCACACCACTGGAACTGCTGGTCGCGGTCGTGCTGTCCGCCCAGACCACCGACGTCCGGGTGAACCTCGTCACGCCCGCGCTGTTCAAGCGCTACCGGACCGCCGCCGACTACGCCGGCGCCGACCGCACCGAGCTCGAGGAGTACCTCCGGAGCACCGGCTTCTACCGGGCCAAGGCGAACTCCGTGATGGGCCTCGGCGCGGCGCTGGTCGAGCGCTTCGACGGCGAGGTCCCGGCCAAGCTCGAGGACCTCGTGACCCTGCCCGGCGTCGGCCGCAAGACCGCCAACGTCGTCCTCGGCAACGCCTTCGACATCCCGGGCATCACCGTCGACACCCACTTCGGCCGGCTGGTCCGGCGCTGGGGCTGGACGACCGAGGAGGACCCGGTCAAGGTCGAGCACGCGATCGGCGAGCTGATCCCCCGCAAGGAGTGGACGATGCTCTCGCACCGGGTGATCTTCCACGGCCGCCGCGTCTGCCACGCCAAGAAGCCGGCCTGTGGCGCCTGCCCGCTGGCCAAGGACTGCCCGTCGTACGGCACCGGGCCGACCGGGTTCGACGAAGCCGCGAAGCTGGTCAAGGGCGTCGAGAAGGACCACATCCTGGCCCTGGCTGCGCCTCGGTGACGAGAGTCACCAAGTGGGCGCTGGCCGCCGCCGTGCTGGGGGTGGCGCTGATCGTCGCGCTGCTGCCGCGCGGAGGTGACGCCCCGGCCGCGAAGCCGTCGGGGGACCTGGCGCCCGCCCGGGCCGCGGCGGCGCTCCAGCCGTGCCCGGCACCGGCGCCGGCGCAGCCGGTGAAGCAGCTCGAAGGCGTCACGGCGGACTGCCTCGGCGACGGCGTCCGCGTCGACGTCGGCAAGGCCCTCGCGGGGGCTCCGGTGCTGGTCAACGTGTGGGCGTCGTGGTGCGAGCCGTGCCGGACCGAGCTGCCCGTGCTCCAGGAGTACGCGCGGCAGCCGGGTGCCGCGCGCGTGCTCGGCGTCCAGGTGCAGAGCCCGGCGAAGGACGGCCTGGACCTGCTGGCGAAGCTGGGTGTGCACCTGCCGTCGGTGTTCGACGGGGACGGCTCGAGCGGGCCCGTCCGGACAGCGTTGAAGGTGCCTTCGGCACTCCCGGCGTCCTACCTCGTCACCGCCGGCGGTGAGGTGCGGTTCATCGCGAATCCTCGCTCGTTCGTGAACACTGACCAGGTGCGCGCGGCAGTCGAGGGGGCAAGGTGATCGGACCACTGGTCGAACCCGAGTCGGTTCCCGAGTGGCTCCGGCCGCTGGTCAAGGTGAGCGGCGAGGTCGATGCCAAGACGTTCACGCGGTTCAGCCCACCCGAGGACGCCTACCCGCGTCCCGCCGCGGTGCTCATCCTCTTCGGCGAGCGCGAAGCCGACGGCGAGCCGGACATCCTGCTGCAGCGCCGCGCCGACACGCTGGGCTCGCACGCCGGCCAGGTCGCCTTCCCCGGCGGCGGTGCCGAGGACGGCGACGGCGGCCCGGTCGGGACCGCGCTGCGCGAGGCCGAAGAAGAGACCGGCGTCGTCCCCTCCGGTGTCCGGCCGATCGCGGTGCTGCCGGAACTGTTCGTGCCTGTGTCGGGGTTCGCCGTGACGCCGGTGCTGGCGCACTGGGCGGAGCCGTCGCCGGTGCACGCGGTCGACCCCGGCGAGACGGCGTCGGTCGCGCGCGTCGCCATCGCCGACCTGGTCGACCCGGCCAACCGGTTCACGGTGCAGAAGAAGGGCATGCCCTGGAAGGGGCCGGCCTTCGAGGTCGGCGGCCTGTTCGTGTGGGGGTTCACCGCCGGGCTGCTGTCGGTGCTCCTGAGCCTGGGAGGCTGGGAGCGCGAATGGGACCCGGGCGACGTCCGGGACCTCGACGAGGCGCTGGCCGCGTTCCAGGCGCGAGTGTTGGAAGGGTGACGCGGTGAACTGGGTCGATGTCGTGGTGCTGCTGCTGGCCGTGCTGGCGGCGGTGTCCGGCGCATACCAGGGGGTGATCATCGCGCTGCCGTCGCTCGTCGGCGTCGTGCTCGGGGCGGTCGCCGGGATCAAGCTCGCGCCGGTCGTGGTCTCGTTCTTCGACGACCCGGTCTGGAAGGTCGCCTTCGCGGTGGCGACCGTGGTCTTCCTGGTCGCCTTCGGCGAGGCGATCGGCGTCTACGTGGGCCGCCGGCTGCGGCAGAAGATCAACCCGGACAAGCTCTCCGGCATCGACAAGACGCTCGGCGCGGTCGTGCAGGCCCTGGTCGTGTTCGTGGTGGCGTGGCTGATCGCGACGCCGCTGACGGCCGTGTCCGGCGCGCCGTGGCTGGCCAAGGCGATCAACAACTCGGTGGTGCTCGGCAAGGTCAACGACACCATGCCGGAGGCCGCCCAGGGCTTCCCGAGCCAGCTGCGCAAGCTGCTCGACGCGTCCGGCTTCCCCTCCATCGTGGACCCGTTCCAGAAGGCGCCGACGGCGGACACCTCGCCGCCGGACCCGGCGCTGCAGCGCAGCGAGATCGTCCAGCAGCTGCACGGCAGCGTGGTCAAGATCCGCGGCAGCGCGAGTTCGTGCTCGCGCTCGCTCGAGGGCAGCGGGTTCGTGATCGCGCCGCAGCGGGTGATGACGAACGCGCACGTCGTCGCCGGTACCGACACCGTCGGCATCGAGACGACCCAGGGCGACTACCCCGCTCGCGTCGTCTACTTCGACCCGGAGGTCGACATCGCGGTGCTCGCGGTGCCGCGGCTGAAGGCCGAGCCGCTCCGGTTCGCCCCGGAGACGGCGACCGCGGGCGACAGCGCGGTCGTGCTCGGCTACCCGCTCGACGGCCCGTACCGGGCGACGCCGGCCCGCGTGCGCGGCCGGATCAACCTGCGCGGCCCCGACATCTACGAGGCGAACACCGTGCAGCGGGACGTCTTCACGGTCCGCGCCGAGATCCGCAGCGGCAACTCCGGCGGCCCGATGGTGACCCCGGACGGCACGGTCATCGGCGTCGTCTTCGGCGCGGCGGTCGAGGACCCGGAGACCGGCTTCACGCTGACGGCCGAGCAGGTGCGCGCCGAGGTCGACGCGGCCCCGTCCCAGACGACGAACGTGTCCACCGGCTCCTGCGCGGCCTAACGCCCGAAGCGCAGCGCAAGACCGTCCAGCAGGGCACGCATGCCCGACTCGAAGATGTCGTCCAGGACCAGGTCGTAGCCGGTCCGCTCGAGTTCGCGGAGCATCTCGGCGAACACCGGGCGCCCCGTGGTCATCGGCCCCATCGAGGGGAGCTGGCGGTCCATCCACTGGTCCTCGGACAGCCCGGACGAAGCCAGCGCGTGCTGCTCGCGTTCGAGGTGGATCGCGAGGCCCTGGACGTAGCTGAAGAACAGGACGTGCAGGTCGCACAGCGTCGCCGCGTCGACGCCGAGCTCGGACAGCGCCGTCAGCGCCCATTCGCCGTGCATGCCGAGGTTGGGCAGGGGCAGCGGCCGGGTGATCGGCCCGAGCTGGGCCAGCCACGGGTGCCGCCGGAAGAGCGTCCAGAGCGTGCGGCCGCCGAGCGTCAGCCGTTCGCGCCAGTCGCCGGACGGCTTGGCCGGGTAGCCGCGCTCGCCGAACGCGGCGTCGGCCATGAGCAGCACCAGTTCGTCCTTGCCGCGCACGTACCGGTACGGCGCCATCGCCGCGACCCCGAGCCGGGCCGCGACGCCACGCATGGACAGCGCGCCGAGGCCCTCGGTGTCGGCGATGGCGATGGCGGTCCGCACGAGCCGTTCGCGGGTCAGCCCGGGAGAACCACCGCGGCGATCCCGGTCGGCGACGACCGTGCCGGACCGCGGCTCCGCGCGGACCAGGCCCTCCTGGCTCAGCTGGGCCAGCGCCTTCGCCGCGGTCGCCATGGCGACGCCGTGGTCGGCCGCGAGCCGCCGGGTCGAGGGCACCCGCGCACCCGGCGGGAGCTCGCCCCGCGCGATCCGCTCCCGCAGTGCGTCGGCGATGGCCACGTACTTCACGCTGGTCTCCTGACCTAGTACAGAAAGCCATCTGTGCTAGTACAGAAATGGCCTGCTGGCTGGGTGTTCTCCACAGTGGAGCGTACAAGCGTACGACTCTGGGAGGAAACAATGCGGAACGTCCTGATCTCCGGCGCCGGTGTGGCCGGCGGCACCCTGGCCTGGTTCCTGGCGCGCGAAGGCTGGGCGGTGACCGTGGTGGAGCGGGCGCCCGGTCCGCGCACCGGCGGCCAGGCGATCGACGTGCGCGGCGTCGCGCTCGACGTCGTCGAGGAAATGGGGCTCGGCGACCGGATGCGCGCGCTGCGCACCCGGATGCGCGGGATGTCCATGGTGGACGGGGACGGCCACGAGCTGTTCCGGTCCGAAGAGCACACCTTCACCAGCGGACGGCTGGACAGCGCCGACTTCGAGATCCTGCGCGACGACGTCGTCGCGATGCTGCTGGAAGCGCCCGGTGTCGAGTACGTCTTCGGCGACGCGATCACCGCGCTGACCGAAGAGGCGCACGGCGTGCGCGTCGAGTTCGAGCGCGGCGGCTTCCGGACGTTCGACCTGGTCGTCGGGGCGGACGGCCTGCACTCGGCGGTGCGGCGGCTGGCCTTCGGCCCGGAGGAGGACTTCACCCGGCACCTCGGCCAGTACCTGGCGATCTTCCCGACGGCCAACTTCCTGGGGCTCGAGGACTGGCAGGTCTGGTTCCGGCACGAGCACACCGGGGGCGTGGCCTACCCCGTCCGGGACAACACCGAGCTGCGCGTGACCCTCGGCTTCGGCTCGGAACCGCTGCCGCGGATGACCGTCCCGGAGCAGAAGCGGATGATCGCCGAGCGGCTCGCCGGGATCGGCTGGGAGGTGCCGAAGCTGCTGGAGGCGATGGCCGCCGCGGACGTCTTCTACTTCGACGCCATGGCCCAGATCCACCTGGACCGCTGGTCGGCGGGCCGGGCCGTGCTGGTCGGCGACGCCGGCTACTGCGCCTCGGCGCTGTCCGGTCAGGGGACGAGCCTCGCGCTCGTCGGCGCGTACGTTCTCGCGCAGGAACTCGGCCGGGCCACCCACGAAGAGGCCTTCGCGGCCTACGAGCGGCGGATGCGGCCCTTCGTCGCGCTCAACCAGGCGCTGGCCACCGAAAATCCCGAAGGACCGGCGTCGGAGGAGTCGGTCGAGCGGGCGAAGAACGCCATCAGTCTCGCTTGAGGAAGTCCGCCAGGGCCGCCGACGTGCGGTCCGGCACCTCGAGGTGGGGGAAGTGCCCGACGTCCGGCCAGATCTCCGGCTCGGCGTGCGGGCCCGCCCAGCGCGTCGACGACGTCGCCGTTTCCGGGAGGATGCAGGTGTCGTCGGCGCCGTGGAGCTGCAGCGTCGGGGCGGAGATCCGGGCGCCCACGGCGTCGGTGAACCGGCGGCCCTCACCGCGGAACTGGGCGCGGAAGGCCCACCGGTAGTACTCGAGCGCGCTGTGCGCGACCCCGGGCACGAGCATCGCCTGGCGGAACGCCTCGACACTGCCGGTGAAGTCCGAAGTGGACCGCCAGCGACGGCCGGCCCAGCCGCCGAAGAGGTCCTCGACGGCCTGGGCGTCGTCCTTCACCAGCCACTTCTCCGGCGCCATCGGCACCTGGAAGCGGAAGAGGTGCCCGGCCGCGCGGCCCTGGCCGCGCCACGGACGGGCCGCGCCCGAGCGCATGGCGAGCGGGTGGGCGGCACCGATCGCCGTCACCGAGGACACCAGCCGGGGGTGCAGCGCCGCGACCGTCCAGGCGAGCATGCCGCCCCAGGCGTGCCCGACCAGGTGCGCGCGGCGCGCCCCGAGCGACTTGATCAGCCCGCCGACGTCACCGGCGAGCGTCCACGCGTCGTAGCCGCGGGGCGGCTTGTCCGAGTCGCCGTAGCCGCGCAGGTCGACGGCGACCGCGCGGAACCCGGCGTCGGCCAGTGCCGGCAGCTGGTGGTGCCAGGTCCACCAGAACTCGGCGAACCCGTGCAGCAGCACCACGACCGGCCCGTCGCCGAGCTCGGCGACGTGCAGGCGGATGCCGTTCGCGGACACGTCGCGGTGGACCCACGGGCCGTCGAGCCGGACGATCGACGGGTCGGGGGACGCGTGCAACGACTTCAGTCGCGGGTGGTCAGGCCGGCTTCGGGCGCGCGCTGCGGCTTGAGCGCGGCCGCGGTCTCCTTGACGCTGGCGATGGTCCGCTCCGGTGCCTTGAACTTCTTCACCTTGCGGTAGCCGAGGAACCCGGCCACGCCCGCGACGATCAGCATCAGGAAGAACACGATGCCGAAGGCGATCCAGCGGTAGCGCACCCACTCGGCCAGCCCCTCGGCCGCGAAGAAGAACAGGAAGAACGTGCTGTACAGGAAGACCGTCAGCGCGATCAGGAAGAAGATGGCCCCCTTGAGGCCCTTCTTCACCTCGCCGACGAGCTCGGACTTCGCCAGTTCCATCTCGGCCCTGACCAGGGTGGAGATGTGCTGGGTCGCGTCGCCGACCAGCCGGCCGATCGACTGGTCGCCGGGGATGTCGGAAGCGGAGGACAGCGGGAGGTAAGGCACGGCCCCCACGCCGTCGGGGCCGGTGCGTTCGTGCTTGGGGCTGCTCACCGGGTCATCGTGCCATGTGTCCCTTTACCGGGCGCGGCGGAGTCACCGTGTGTCGGGGAATCGCGCATGAACCTTGCTACGACGGAGTAGCAAGGCCGCCGCCAGGAGGGACGCCGTCGCCGACGCGATCAGCACCGCGGCCTTCGCCAGCTCACTGGTGCCGTCCGGCAGCGACAGCTCCGCGATCAGCAGGCTCACGGTGAAGCCGACCCCGCCGAGCACGGACAACGCGGCCAGGTCCCGCCAGCCCATCCCGCGTGGCTTCTCCGCCAAGCGCAGCTTCACGGCGAGCAGGCTGGCCCCGAGGATGCCGACGACCTTGCCGACGAGCAGCCCGGCGAGGACCGCGAGCGGCAACGCCGTGGTGAACACCGCGCCGAGCGCGTCGGCGTTGATCGAGATCCCGGCCGCGAACAGCGCGAACACCGGCACGGCGACGGCCGCCGACCACGGCTGGAGCCGGTGCTCGAGCCGCAGCGCGGGCGCCTCCTCCTCGCCCTCGTCGGCCCGGACGCGGGTGAGCAGGCCCAGCGCGACGCCGGCGATCGTGGCGTGGATGCCCGCCGAGTGCACCGCGACCCAGGTGACCAGCGTCAGGGGGACGTACAGCCACGGCGTCCGGACCCGGCGGTGCTGCAGGAACGCGTACAGCGCGAGCGCGGCGACGGCGACGGCCACCGCGACCAGGTTGAAGCCCGACGTGAACAGCACGGCGATGACGACGATCGCGCCGAGGTCGTCCACCACGGCCAGGGAAAGCAGGAAGACGCGGGCGCTCGAGGGCAGGTTGGACGCCGTCAGCGCCAGCACGCCGAGGGCGAACGCGATGTCCGTGGCGACGGGGATCGCCCAGGCCCGCTCGATCCCCGGCGTCCCCCAGCCGACGGCCAGGGCGACGAGCGCGGGCACGACCATGCCGCCGATCGCGGCGACGACCGGCAGGACCGCCTGCTTGAGCCGGGACAGTTCGCCGATGACGAGCTCGCGCTTGAGCTCCAGCCCGGCGACGAAGAAGAACAGGGCGAGCAGGCCGTCCTTCGCCCAGTCGCCGATCGTCAGGTTCAGGTGCAGGAGCTCCGGGCCGAGCCGGAAGTCGCGCAGCACGTGGTAGCTGTCCCGCAGCGGCGAGTTGGCCCAGAGCAGCGCGACCGCCGTCGCGCCGAGCAGGATGAGGCCGCCGGTCGTCTCGGTGCGCAGGTAGCGGGCGAATTCGCTGAACGGGCGGGTCATCGGGGCGGCTCCAGGGGTCGCTGATCACTGTTGCCGACCAGGCTTCCCGGCGCACCTTCGTCGGAGTTTACCGGCTCTTTGTCACGCATTGTCATGACCGCCGCCACACGTCGTGCCGGTGGTGGGTCACGCGGTGGGCTCCTACCATGCCAATCGACAACGAAGTTCCCTGGAAAAAGGAAGACGAGTTGTGAGCACCTCCACCGAGGTCCAGCAGGACACGAGGTTCTTCGGGCACCCACGAGGACTGGCGAACCTCTTCGGCGTCGAGATGTGGGAGCGGTTCTCCTACTACGGGATGCTCGGCATCCTGCCGATCTATCTGTACTACCGGGTCGAACAGGGTGGCCTGGGTCTCGCGCAGGAGTCCGCGCTCGGCATCGTCGGCGCGTACGGCGGCCTGGTGTACCTGTCGGCCGTCATCGGCGCGTGGGTGGCCGACCGCCTTCTCGGCTCCGAGCGGACGCTGTTCTACAGCGCCGTGCTGATCATGATCGGCCACCTCAGCCTGGCCCTGCTGCCGGGCCTGGCCGGCATCGGCGTCGGTCTCGTGTGCGTCGCGGTCGGCAGCGGCGGGCTGAAGTCCAACGCGACGGCGATCGTCGGCACGCTCTACGCCGAAGGCGACGAGCGGCGCGACGCGGGCTTCACGATCTTCTACATGGGCGTCAACCTCGGTGGTTTCGTCGGCCCGCTGCTGACCGGGCTGGCGCAGACCCAGGTCGGCTTCCACCTCGGGTTCGGTCTCGCGGCGATCGGGATGGCCCTCGGCCTGACCCAGTACACGTTCGGCCGCAAGAACCTCGGCGACAAGGCGAAGGAGGTCCCGAACCCGCTGCCGGCGTCCCAGCGCGTACTGGCGATCGGCGCCGCCGTCGTGCTGGTGGCCGCGGTCGTGGGGCTGGTCGTCACCGGCGTCGTCAACCCGGGCAACCTCGCCGACGTCGTCGTGTGGGTGGTCGGCGTGATCTCGGTGGTCTACTTCCTCGTCATCCTGACCAGCGGCAAGATCACCGGCGTCGAGCGCAGCCGGGTGTTCTCCTTCATCCCGATGTTCATCGCCAGCGCGGTGTTCTTCTCGCTGTACCAGCAG
Organism: Amycolatopsis sp. NPDC024027; assembly: GCF_040638975.1. Lineage (NCBI taxonomy): Bacteria > Bacillati > Actinomycetota > Actinomycetes > Pseudonocardiales > Pseudonocardiaceae > Amycolatopsis > Amycolatopsis sp. NPDC024027. Next base: position 962,299 of record NZ_JBEZYY010000001.1, on the reverse strand, counting down.
CAGTTCACGGTCGTCGCGGCCTACACCGACCAGCGGCTGAACCGGAACCTGTTCGGCTGGGAGATGCCGGTGTCCTGGGTCAACTCGATCAACCCGGTGTTCATCATCGTCTTCGCCCCGATCCTCGCGGCGCTGTGGACGAAGCTCGGCGAGCGGCAGCCGTCGACGCCGATGAAGTTCGTCCTCGGCACGGTGCTGATGGGTGCGGCGTTCCTGCTGTTCCTGCCGATGGTGGGCAGCGGCAAGAACGCGAGCCCGATCCTGGCGATGGTCGGCATCCTGTTCGTGTTCACGATCGCCGAGCTGTGCCTCTCGCCGGTCGGGCTGTCGCTGTCGACGAAGCTCGCGCCGGCGGCGTTCCGGACGCAGATGGTGGCGCTGAACTTCCTGTCGATCTCGTTCGGCACGGCGATGTCCGGCAAGCTCGCCGAGTACTACTCGGTCGACGACGAAGCGCCGTACTTCAGCACGGTCGGCTTGGTCGCCATCGGTGTCGGCGTGCTGCTGTTCCTGGGCATCCCCTTCATCCGCAAGCTGATGAAGGGCGTGCACTGAGTCAGCCGACGGTGACCCCGAAGATCACCCCGACGAAGTAGGTCACGACCATGGTGAGGGCGCCGACGCCGACGTTCCGGAGGATCGCGCGCCCCACGTTCGCGTCGCCGAGCCTCGCGCTGACCCACCCGGTCAGCGTGAGGCCGACGACGACCGCGGCCGCACACGCCCACACCCGCAGGGAGACGCCGGCCCACGCGATGGACAGGATCGGCAGCAGCGCGCCGACCGAGAAGGCGACGAGTGACGCCCACGCGGCCTGCCACGGGCTGGTGAGGTTGTCCGGGTCGATGCCGAGCTCGGCCTCCGCGTGCGCCTGCAGGGCGTCCTTTTCGGTCAGTTCGCGGGCGACCTGGCTCGCCAGCTCCGGCGAGAGGCCCTTGTCTTCGTAGATTTCGGCGAGCTCGCGCTCCTCGGCCTCCGGCATCGTCTTGAGTTCCTGCTTTTCGAGCCGGAGCAAGGCCTGTTCGGTGTCGCGCTGGGTGCTCACGGAAACGTATTCCCCGCCGGCCATGGAAAAGGCGCCGGCGACGAGCCCGGCGATTCCGGCGGTCAGGATCGTGGTGCTTTCCGTCGTCGCCCCGGCCACGCCGACGACGATGCCGGCCACGGACACGATGCCGTCGTTGGCCCCGAGTACCCCGGCCCGCAGCCAGTTCAGCTTCCCGCCCACGCCCTGGTGCGGTTCGTGCGCGTGTTCCACGGCGTCACCGTCGATCGTTTCGGTCACCGGACCAGTGAAACACGGAAGCGGAATCGTGGCGAGACTCGGTCTTTTGGCAGGTGCGCCTAAATAACGGCTGCCTTACCTAAGTGGTCCTGTGTGGACTCTCAGCCGAGCCGGGTCATGATGGCGGCATGGAAGAGCAGGTGTGGCACCAGCTGGTCACGGTGGAGGGTCTGCCGCTACTCGGCGGCGAGGGCCGGTTCCGGCTGCTGGAGCAGGCGGCGAGCGGCCTGGCCTACTTGATCCACTACCCGGCTGGCGTGTCGTCACCGACGCACGCGCACGACCACGACTCGATCGTCTACGTCCTGTCGGGCCGCTTGCGTGGCGCGGTCGACGGCGTGGAAGCGGTGCTCGAACCAGGGGATTCGGTGCTGCACCCGCGCGGGTTGTCCCACCACGTCGAGGCGCTGGCGGACTCCATGTGGGTCGAGTTCAAGTCACCCCTGCCGGAGCGTCCGCCGATCGCCTGAAGAGCGGAAACGCCCGGCCCCGCCAATGCGGAACCGGGCACCTCCTGAATAGAGCTCAGCCCGGAGTTAAGCCTCAGGCGTCCAGCTCGGCGAGGGCCTGCTTGGCCTTCTCGAGCTCGGCCTCCAGCGCCGCGACCTTCGCCGCCTGCGCCTCGCGGGCCTGGTTGATCACCTCGTCGATCGGGCCCGACAGGTCCGCGTGCAGCTCCTTGGCCGCGCGCGACACCGCCGCCGCCGGGATCTCGAGGCCCTTCGCGACCCACTTCGAGCCGTTCTTCAGCTCGGCCTGCCACTCGCCGTCGGCGGTGCCGGTGACGGTCAGGATCAGCTCGACCGTGCGGGTCTTCTTCGCCGTCGACGCCGTCGCCGCACCCTTCGGGCGGCCGCGCTTCGGCTTCGGGGCCTCTTCCTCGGCGGCCGGCTCAGCCGGCTCCTCCGAGGGGGAGGCCGGGGACGCGGACTCGGTGACGGTCGCCTCGTCGGCGGAAACCTCCGGAGTCGAAGCCGGAGCCTCGGTCGGAGCCGAAGCCGTTTCCTCGTCGTGCGTCAGGACATCCACGGTCATCGTCGTGTCGTCTCCTTGCCCGGGAAGTGGGTGTGGTTCGCGGCACAGCGTAGAACATGCGTTCGAGCCGCGCCACGCGGGGTGTCATGACAGAGCCCTCCCGGCGCGAAGCCGGAAGGGCTCTGACTCCAGGAGACGCTAGCTCACTCCTCCGACTTGCCCGACTTCAGGCCCGACGAGATCAGCTCCATCACCGACGAGTCGGCCAGCGTGGTGACGTCGCCGACCTGCCGGTTCTCGGCGACATCGCGCAGCAGGCGGCGCATGATCTTGCCCGAGCGCGTCTTCGGCAGCTCCGGCACGACCATGATCTGCCGCGGCTTCGCGATCGGCCCGATCTCCTTCGCGACGTGGTTGCGCAGCGCCTGGATGGCCTCTTCGCCACCGTCGACGGCGTTCCCGCGCAGGATCACGAACGCCACGATGCCCTGGCCGGTCGTCGGGTCGGTCGCGCCGACGACCGCGGCCTCGGCCACCGTCGGGTGCGAGACCAGCGCCGACTCGACCTCGGTCGTCGAGATGCGGTGGCCGGACACGTTCATCACGTCGTCGACGCGGCCCAGCAGCCAGATGTCGCCGTCGTTGTCGTACTTCGCGCCGTCGCCGGCGAAGTAGAAGCCCTGGTCCTTGAACCGCGACCAGTAGGTGTCCTTGAAGCGCTCCTCGTCACCCCAGACCCCGCGCAGCATCGACGGCCACGGCTTGTCGAGCACCAGGTACCCGCCGCCGCCCGGACCGACCTCGTTGCCCTGGTCGTCGACGACCTTCGCGGAGATGCCCGGCAGCGCCTTCTGCGCGGAACCCGGCTTCGTCGAGGTGACGCCCGGCAGCGGCGAGATCATGATCGCGCCGGTCTCGGTCTGCCACCACGTGTCGACGATCGGGGTCCGCCCGGCGCCGATGTTCTCGCGGTACCAGATCCACGCCTCGGGGTTGATCGGCTCGCCGACCGAACCCAGCACCCGCAGCGACGACAGGTCGTACTTCTCGGGGATTTCCGCACCCCACTTCATGAACGTGCGGATCAGCGTCGGTGCGGTGTAGTAGAGGGAGACCTTGTACTTCTGGATGATCTCCCAGTGCCGCCCCTCGTGCGGGGTGTTCGGCGTGCCTTCGTAGACGACCTGCGTGACGCGGTTGGCGAGCGGGCCGTAGACGATGTAGCTGTGGCCGGTGATCCAGCCGATGTCCGCGGTGCACCAGTAGACGTCTTCGCCGGCCTTGTGGTCGAAGACGTTGTGGTGGGTGTACGCGGTCTGCGTCAGGTAGCCGCCGGAGGTGTGCAGGATGCCCTTCGGCTTCCCGGTCGTCCCGGACGTGTAGAGGATGAACAGCGGGTGCTCGCTGTCGAACGCTTCGGGAGTGTGCTCTTCGGACTGTCCGTCGACGAGCTCGTGCCACCAGAGGTCGCGGCCGTCGGTCCAGGGCACCTCGCCCTCGAGCTTCTCGCCCGTGCGCTTCACGACGATGACCTTCTCGACGGTTTCGGCGCCTTCGAGCGCTTCGTCGACGTTGGCCTTCATCGGCGCGGCCTTGCCGCGGCGGAACTGGCCGTCGGAGGTGATGACGACCTTCGCGGCGGCGTCGTCGACGCGGGCCCGCAGCGCCGTCGGGGAGAAGCCGCCGAAGACGACGTTGTGCAGCGCGCCGATCCGCGCGCACGCGAGCATCGCGAAGATGGCCTCGGGCACCATCTGCAGCTGGATCGCCACGACGTCGCCGGCGGTGACGCCCAGCGACGCGAGTGCGTTGGCGGCCTTGGAAACCTCGGTCTTCAGCTCGGCGTAGGTGATGTCCCGGGTGTCACCCGGCTCGCCGACCCAGTGGATCGCGACCTGGTCGCCGTGGCCGGACTCGACGTGCCGGTCGACGCAGTTGTAGGCGACGTTCAGCTTGCCGCCGACGAACCACTTCGCGAACGGTGCATTGGTCCAGTCCAGTACCGTGGTCCACTTCGTGTCCCACGTGAGCCGCTCGGCCTGCTTCGCCCAGAACGCTTCGCGGTCGGCGTCGGCCTCGGCGTAGAGGTCGGCCTTCGCGTTGGCCTGGCCGGCGAATTCGTCGCCGGGCGGGAAGGTGCGGCTCTCGGTGAGCAGGTTGTCCAGGGCGGGGGACTGCTCGGTCATGGTTGCAAGGCCTCCTGTAGTGCGCCGACATGACGGCTAGCGGCACGCTAGCGACGTTAGTCCGCCTTGTAAAAGGTTGCACCCACGCGGCCGGGCCGGTTCACCGCGCCAAGCGAGACCCGGTGACTAAGCGTTCGTTCAGCCGGGCCTTCGCGGCCGGCCACTCCGGCGCCAGCATCGAGTACGTGACGGTGTCGCGCGACGAGCCGTCCGGCCGGATCCGGTGCGCCCGCAGCACGCCTTCGCGAAGCGCGCCAAGGCGTTCGATGGCGCGTTGCGAGCGGAGGTTGCGGATGTCGGTCTCCCACGCGACCCGTTGCGCGCCAAGGGTTTCGAACGCGTGCGTCAGCAGCAGCAGTTTCGACTCGGTGTTCAGTCCGGTGCGCTGCCAGTCCGCGCCGATCCACGTGTGCCCGATCGACAGGATCCGGTGCTTCTCGACGACCTGGTAGTACGACGTCGTCCCGGCGACGCGGCCGGAGGCGACGTCGATCTGCGCGAAGGGCCGGCGATCGGGGTCGGCGAGGGCCTGCTCGACCATCCGCTCGGCGGCGGGAAGATCCTCCGGCTGACGGATGCTCAGCCACGCCCAGATGCCCGGGTCGGTGCCGGCCTCGAACAGGCCCTTGGCGTGCTCGGGGGTCAGGGGCTCCAGGCGGACGTGCTCGCCGGAGAGGGTCGGTCGCGTGGTCCAGTCGCTCACGTGCCCACCGTAGGTCGGCCAGTGGCTGCTCAGGAGAGCCAATTTCTGATCATTTTCAGAGACCACTTGCGGGTTGCCTATGCTCGGCGGACCACCACGGAAGGGCGGGCTCGATGGCCGAAGAGCGGGAAGAGCTGAGCTGGGAGCTGTTCGGCACGGCGAGCCGTGAACTGGCTCACACCATCGCCGAAGACGGCTTCGCGCCGGACCTCATCCTCTCGATCGCGCGCGGCGGGCTGTTCGTCGCCGGCGCGCTCGGCTACGCGCTCGACGTGAAGAACCTGCACGTCATGAACGTCGAGTTCTACACCGGCGTCGACCAGCGCCTCGACCTGCCGGTGATGCTGCCGCCGGTGCCCAACGCCGTGGACCTGACGAGCAAGAAGGTGCTGATCGCCGACGACGTCGCCGACACCGGCGCCACGCTCAAGCTGGTCCGCGACTACTGCCTCGAGCACGTCGCCGAGGTGCGCTCGGCCGTCGTCTACGAGAAGCCGCACTCGACGGTGAAGTGCGAGTACGTCTGGCGGCGCACCGGCAAGTGGATCAACTTCCCGTGGTCGGTGCTGCCGCCCGTGGTCACCCGCGAAGGACAGGTGCTCGACGCATGACCGACCCGCTGAAGCCCCTCCTCGACCTCGAAGGCGTCGCGGCGGCGGCGAAGTCCGCGCAGGACGCGGTGTTCGCGGTCCACCGCCTCCCGGCGAACCTCCGCGGCGGCGCGGCGACGGCGGCCGAAGCGTCCGTGCGGGCCGCCCGCGCATCGGCCGGCATCGAAGGCGCCAACCCGGAACTGCCCGCCGACGGGACGGTCGACGACCCCGTCCTCGCCGGCGCGCTGCGCGTCGCGGAGACCCTCGAAACGCTGCTCCCGACGTGGCGCCGCGCGCCGCTGCAGGCGTTGGCGCGGCTGCACGTCCTGGCCGCGGCGGACCTCGTCGACGACCTGGACGCGTTGGGGCGCCCGCATTCCGGCGGCGGCCGGCTCGAACTGCTCGCCCAGCTGGTGACCGGAGCGACGTCGGTGCCGGGGCCGGTCCTGACCGCGGTCGTGCACGGGGAACTGCTGGCGCTCAAGCCGTTCGGCAGCGCGGACGGCGTCGTCGCGCGCGCGGCCGCCCGCCTGACGATGGTCGCGACCGGGCTCGACCCGAAGTCGTTGAGCGTGCCCGAAGTGGCGTTCTTCCGCCGGGTGCCGAAGTATCTGGAGGCCGCCGAAGGGTTCGCGAGCGGAACGCCGGAAGGCGTACGCGCGTGGCTGCTCTTCTGCTGCGAAGCGTTCGAAGCGGGTGCACGCGAAGCGAAGAGCATTTCGGACGCGGCTTCCTGATACCGAAACGGCGGTAGTCGGCCCGTCACGTTCGTGGTCTATTACCGGTGTGAACCGGGTGCGGAAGTGCGGAGCTTTTCTGGCGGCAGTGCTCACCGCGGCGGGCAGCGTGCTGGCGTCCGCGGGGCAGGCGCACGCCGAAGCCGCTGTCCAATCCTGCGCCGGCACCTGGGCGGTCACCTACGACCCGCCGATCACCAACACGCCCCAGCTCGTGAACGGGGTGCTCACCGGAGTCTTCCCCCTCTGCGCCGACCCCCAGGCCGCCACCGCGTCCTACACGCAGGTGTTCACCGACACGGTCTCGTGCACGACCCTGCTCAACGCGGGCGCAACCTCCCGCACGTACGTGTGGGGCAACCCGCTGGCCGCGCCGACCACCTTCACCTACAACTTCACCACCACCGTGGTGGCGGGCCAGGTCGTGGTCACCAACACCGGCCTGATCACGGCGGGGCGGTACGCGCCGGGCAGCGCGGTCCAGGTGGCCACGCTCGTGACACCGAACGCCCTCGCCTGCGCGGGATCGGGGATCGGAAGCCTGACCGGCCCGACGACCCTGACCATCTACGCGCCATGAGCCCGCCCGGCGTCGCCGTCAGGACAGCTTCGCCGACCACTTCTCTTCGATCCGCCCGAACCGCCACACCGCGAGCGCGACGATCCACGTCAGCACGAACAACCCGACGATCCCGAAGCCGACGTAGTCCAGGTTCACCGACGCGATCGCGGCCAGCGGCCCGCTCGTGATGGCCAGCTTCTCGGCGAGGATCGACACCAGTTCGATGGTCCCGATGAGCAGCGCCACCGCGACCGACAGCGCGGTGACCGTGATGTTGTAGAAGATCTTGCGCACCGGCTTCGCGAACGCCCAGCCGTAGGCGAAGTTCATGAAGCAGCCGTCCACGGTGTCGAACAGGGTCATCCCGGCGGCGAACAGGATCGGCAGCACCAGGATCGCGTACCACGGCAGCGCGAACGTCGCGGCGCCCGCGGCCAGCACGAGCAGCCCGATTTCGGTCGCGGTGTCGAACCCCAGCCCGAACAGCAGCCCGACCGGGTAGATGTGCCACGGCTTGCGCACGGCCTTCGTCGCGCCGCGCAGCAGCCGGTTCAACAGGCCGCGGTTGTCCAGCTGGTGTTCCAAAGCGGCCTCGTCGAACTCGCCCCGGCGCATCTGCCGGAAGACCCGCAGGATCCCGACGAGCACCACGAGGTTCAGGATCGCGATCACGTAGAGGAACACTCCGGACACCGACGTCCCGATCACGCCCGTGGCCTGGTGCAACGCCGACGAGCCGTCCTCGACCTGCCCGGCCAGCGCGCGGACGCCGAGGGACAGCAGCAGGCACAGCGCGAAGACGATCGTCGAGTGCCCGAGCGAGAACCAGAACCCGACCGACAGCGGCCGGCGGCCGTCGGCCATCAGCTTGCGCGTGGTGTTGTCGATCGCGGCGATGTGGTCGGCGTCGAACGCGTGCCGCATGCCGAGCGTGAACGCCGTGACACCCAGCCCGATCCCGAACACGCCGGACGCGCCCAGCGCGTAGTGGTGCGGCGCGACGAACGCCGTGAGCACGCCCCAGCCCACGACGTTCAGCAGCAGGATGAACCCCGCCATCCCGCCGATCGACATCCACTCGCGACGCGAAAGCCCGCGCCGCGAGTCCTCCGTCTCGACCGCCATCGCGCACCCGCCTTCCCTCTCATCTGAGAGGTTAGACAGGTGAACAGATGAGAAGCTAGCTCGCTCGCACCCGAAGTGTGTCCAGCGCCTTCCGCACGTGCCCGCCCGACGCGTGCAAAGCCTTCGCGGCGCTCTTGACGTCCTCGCCGGACAGCAAGTGCACCAGCGCCACCTTGAGGTCGCCCCCGGCCTCGGTGAGCGCGTCCGAGCAGTCCGCCATCGTCATCCCGGTGGCTTCCTGCAGGATCCGGATGGTCCGGCCGCGCAGCTTCGCGTTCGTGGCCCGCATGCTGACCATCAGGTTGGAGTAGGTCCGGCCCAGCTTGATCATCGTCGCGGTGGAGAACGACGTGAGGATCATCTTCTGCGCCGTGCCCGCCTTCATCCGGGTCGAACCGGCGATCGCCTCCGGCCCGGTGTCGACGGCGATGAGCACGTCCACCCCGGCCGGCTTCGCGGCCTTGGCGTTGCCCGAGACCAGCCCGGTCCGGGCGCCCTGGCGCGACGCCGCGGCCAGCGCACCCAGCACGTACGGCGTCCTGCCCGACGCCGTCAGCCCCAGCACGAAGTCGCCCGGCTGCACCATCGCGGCCATCTCGGCAGCCCCGGCCGCCGAATCGTCCTCCGCGTTTTCGACGGCCTGGCGCAGCGCGCGCTCGCCGCCGGCGTGGTGCGCGATGAACCAGTCACCCGGCACGTTGAACGTCGGCACCAGCTCAGCCGCGTCCAAGGTGGCCAGCCGCCCGGACGTGCCCGCGCCGACGTAGTGCACCCGGCCCCCGGCCCGCAGGGCGTCCACCGCGTAGTCCACCGCGCGCGCCACCTGGGGCAGCACCGCGGCGACGGCACCGGGGACCGTGCGGTCCTCGGCGTTGATCGCGCCCAGGATCCCCGCGGTGGACATCAGGTCGATGTCCTTGGTGCGGGGATTGCGGGTCTCGGTCGGCGAATCGACGTGCACCGCCTGCACGGGGACGGTCATCATGCGCCTCACATTTTCTCCGGGCATTACTTGCCGGTTTCCCGCGGACGGCGACGACCGTCCGGCCTGACCCCCAAGCGGTGTGATCCGACCGCGTCCCTCGTCGCGTCCAGCGCGTTGACCGAGGCGTCCATGTGCCGCTGCGCGACCCCGATGAACAGGCAGTCGATGACGGTGAGCTGGGCGATCCGGCTCGCCGTCGCTCCGGAACGGAACGTGGTTTCCCGCGCCGCGGTCGTCAAAACGTGGTCGGAGACCTCGGTGATGGGGGAACGCGGGAAGTTCGTCACGGCGATGGTGCTGGCGCCGTGCTCGCGCGCCACGCGCAGCGCCTCGACGGTGTCGGTGGTCGCGCCGGTGTGCGAGACGCCGATCGCGACGTCACCGGGGCTCAGCACCGCGGCCGAGGTGAGCATGATGTGCGTGTCCGACCACGCGAAGCACACGCGGCCGATGCGGTGCAGCTTCTGCTGCAGGTCCGCGGCGACGAACGCGCTGGCGCCCACGCCGTAGACGTCCACGCGGCCGGCGTTCGCGACGACCTCGATCACCTGCTCGAGGGTGGCGACCTCGAGCTGGTCGGCCGTCTCTTCGACCGCTCGCGCGTCGGCGAAGCTGACCTTGCTGATCACGGCGGCCAGGTCGTCCTCCGGCCCGATCTCGCCGCCGAGGTTGCGCGTCGTGCGCGCCTCGGTGCGTGCGGTGTCCGCGGCCAGCGCGATGCGCAGCTGCGGGTATCCACCGACGCCCACCGCCTTGCAGAACCGGGTCACCGTGGTCTCGCTCGTGTTGGCGGCCAGGGCCACCTCGGTGATGCTGCGCCGCGCGACGTGCGCGGGGTCTTCGAGCACCACCTTGGCCACGCGCTGCTCGGCGCGGGCCAGGCCAGGGAGCAGGGACCGGATCCGCACCAGCGGGCTGGAGTCGGCGTCCCGGCCGGCCGTCTGGACCGATACGGGCTCGGACGGTGCCGGGCCGATTACGGATTCGGTATCATTCATCGTCGGAAAGTTACTAACCGTTGGCATCTGTGACAAGGCTACCCACACCCTTCGGTCGGTTCGCAACCCGTCCGTGTCTGCGGATCTGGATTTGCGATTAATCACTGACCAGAAAGTCGCCAACCAGGTCGCCCTTGTTAACGAGGTCAAGCTAACGACTTGGCAACTTAGTGTCGCGGTGCAAGCGGCAAGAAGACGGTAAACTCGGCCTCTCGGTCGACGTTCGGCGATCGGCCGGTCACCGAGAGGTCAACTGCCAACCCTCTGCAACGAATATCGCGGGGTCTTGTTCACCGTCGAGGAGTGATCGGCCGCTCTCGGTGACTTTCACACCGTCCACCGAAACTCCTCGTCCCGTGTAACTCGGGTCGGTGCTGTAACGCCAGCGGAGGCTCACCGACGCGCCCTGCGGCACGGTCCCCACCGCCCGCCACCAGGCGCGGTGCCCGTGCCCGGAGAGCGACGTCACGGTTCCGGAGGGTGCCCCCGGTCCGGAAACCGACAAGGCGATCGGTTGCCAGTTAACGCCGTCGGTGCTGGCCTGCAGCTGAAGTGGATCACCGCTGCCCTCGGTGTCCACGAAAGCAGCGAACGAGACCCGCGCTTGATCACTATGCGTGGTAAATGCCCGGGTGCTGAGCGTAGCGACGGCGGCGTTACCCAGCGTGCTCGTCCAGGCGTCCTTCCCGGCCACCGGCCGCACCGCCATGGCCCGGGCCAGCGACGTCGCCCAGACCTGGCGGGCGGTGTTGATCGAGCCCCAGTTCCGGGTCGGGTGCACCCGGTTCGTCAGCAGGATCGCGACCGACCGGGACTCCGGGTCGATGACCAGCGTCGTTCCGGTGTAACCGGTGTGCCCGGCGGTGACCGGCGACGCCAGCGCGCCCATGTACCAGGGCTGGTCGAGCTCGAAGCCGAGGCCGTGCGCGTCGTCCGGGAACTGCTGGTTGTAGTTCGTCAGCATCTGCCGGACGGTCTCCTCGCGGAGGATCCGGTGCCCGCGGTAGCTGCCGCCGTTGAGGATCGCCTGGGCGAGGGTGGCCAGGTCGCTCGCGGTGCTGAACACGCCCGCGTGCCCGGCGACGCCGCCGAGCGACCACGCGTTCTCGTCGTGCACGCTGCCACGCACCATCCCGCGCGGCGGGTTCGCCTCGAACTCCGTCGCGGCGATCCGGCTCAGCTTCGCCGCGGGCGGGTTGTAACCGGTGTCGGTCATGTCGAGCGGGGCGGTGATCCGGTCGTGGACGACCTTGTCGAGGGACTGCCCGGTCAGCTTCTCGACGATGAAGCCGAGCGTCAGCAGGTTGATGTCCGAGTAGAGGTACGTCGTCCCCGGCTTGTTCTTCAGCGGGCTGTCGAGCACGGCCTGCCGGCGCGAGGGGATGTCGGGGTAGCCGGCCCAGAGCGACGGGATGGGGTCGGCGTCGAAGCCCGAGGTGTGCGTGAGCAGCATCTTGACCGTGATGGCGGCCTTGTCGCCGGTGGCGAACTCCGGGAAGAAGCGGCTCACCGGGGTGTCGATGGTGAACTGCCCGCGCTCGACGAGCTGGAGCACCGCGATCGAGGTGAACAGCTTCGAGATCGAAGCCATGTCGAAGATGGTGTCGTTCTTCATGGGGACCTGCTGGTCCGCGGGCAGCTCGGTGCCCGCGGCGTCGGCGTACCGCAGCGCGCCGCCGACCGCGTACCGGTCGACGACCACGCCATCGTGCGCGAGCAGGCCGACCGCCCCGGAGAAGTGCGGATGCCCGGAAGCGTCCGGCTTCGTCCAGCTCGCCAGGAAGTCCTCGGCCGCCTTGATCGGCGCCGGGTCGAGTCCGACGTCCTGCGGCCGCCCGTCGCGCAGCGTCGTCCACGGCGGGGCGAACCCGTGCTGCGGCCGGTCGAAGCGGCCGGCCGCCGGATCGTGGCTGGTGATGGCGCTGGCTCCCGAGTCCGACACGGTCAACGTGGTCAGGGCAACCAGCACTCCGGTGGCCGCGACGAGGACCTTCCTAGCACGCACGAGTCTCCCCCTCAGCGGTAGAGCAGGTAGTGGCGGCGTCTCCGCTCGAACTCGGCCAGCTCGGCCCGCCAGGCGCCGGCGACCTCGTCGACGCCCGCGCCGGCGTCGACCATGGTCCGGAGCCGGTCGGACCCGGACAGCTTGTCGATGTAGTTGTCGGGGCGCCAGGCGAACACGTCCGGGTGCAGGGCCTTCGCCGTGACGAGCATGGCGACGGCGGTCCGGATCGCGTCGAAGGCCCGCGGGTCGCGCACGCTCAGCTGCACGCCGCCGCACGGCTGGTTGACGAACTTGCTGAACGTGGGGACGAAGTAGGTCTCGCGGAACCGCGCGCCGGGCAGGGCGAGGTCCTCGAGCTTCTCGCGCCAGCGCCAGTCGAGCCCCGGAGCGCCGATGATCTCGAACGGCCGGGTGGTGCCCCGGCCCTCGGAGAACACCGTGCCTTCGAACATCCCGGTACCCGGGTAGACGAGCGCCGTCTCCGGCGTCGGCATGTTGGGGCTCGGCAGCACCCAGTTCAGCCCGGTCTGCGCGAAGAGCGTGTCGCGCTGCCAGCCGCGTACCTGGACGACGTCGAGGTGCTGGAGCTGGACCCCTTCGCCGGGCAGGAACTCTTCGGCGAAGAAGCGCGCGAGCTCCCCGGCGGTCATGCCGTGCTGCTGGACGATCGGCTTCTTGCCGATCCCCGAAGCGAACTTCGGGTCGAGCAGCGGCCCGGCCGCCCGGCCGCCGATGGGGTTCGGCCGGTCGAGCACGACGAAGGCCGCGTTCGTCTTCGCGGCGGCCACCATCGCGGTGTAGAGCGACCAGATGTAGGTGTAGAAACGCGCGCCGACGTCGGCGATGTCGAACACGACGGTGTCGACGCCGGTCTTGGTGAACAGCGAAGCGAGCTTCGTCGCGTCGGCGCCGTACGCGTCGTACACCGGGACGCCCGTGCGGGGGTCGGTGTAGTCGCCTTCGGAACCGCCGGCCTGCGCGCTGCCGCGGAAGCCGTGTTCGGGGCCGAAGGCCGCCACCGGTTTCACACCGGCGGCCACCATCGAGTCGACGATGTGGTCGCCGTTCAGCAGGACGCCGGTCGGGTTCGAGAGCACGCCGAGCCTGCGGCCCATGAGAGGACGCCAGCCCTGCGCGGCCAGCTGCTCCGCGCCGGTGAGGACGCGCCCACGCCCCTGATCGGCCTGTTCGGCTCGTTCGGGTTCGGCTCCCGCGACGGCCGAACCGCCCGCCAGGGCCGGGACCGCCAGCGCGCTCGCGCCCAGGAAGTGGCGCCGGTTGAGCGTCACCAGGTCAGCCCGTGGCCGAACGGGTACTTCACGGTCTGCATGTCGGCCCCCGCGGGGATGTCGACCGGCAGCTTCCCGATCGGCTTCGTCTCGCCGAGGATCACCTTGGCCAGCGCCTCCAGGGTCGGCGTGATGTAGCCGTAGGTGGCCAGCCAGGTCCGGACGGTGCTCGGGTAACCCGCGTCGTACGGGATCTGCGCGGCGACCGCGACCACCGGCTTCCCGGTGGCCTGCAGCGCGTCGAGCAGCTTGGTCTGCAGGGGGTAGGTGGCGATGTTGTTGGTCAGGACGACGACGAGATCGGCGGTCTGGGCCTTGGCGACGGCCTGCGCGATCTGGGCGTCCGTCGGGACCTGGCCGGTTTGGTAGGCCGTCGCGGCCGTGCCGTGGGCGGTCAGCTTCTGCGCGAGGGTCGCCGTCGTGGACGCGCCCCAGCCGGTGACCAGCGTCGTCGCGGGCTTCTGCTTGAGGGGCAGGAGACCGGCGTCGTTCGCGATGGCCGTGATGCCGCGGTCGGCGATGTCCTGCGCGGTCGCGAGGCTCGGCGGGATGCCGACGGTCTTCATCACCCGGCCGGTGTCGACGAACGGCGCGAAGAGGATGCCGCGCAGGAACTTGAGCTTGAGCACGCGCAGCACGCTCTGGTCGATCCGCCGCATCGGGATGTCACCGGACTTGACGGCGGCGATGACCGAGTTGATGGCGAGCTCGAGGTGCACCGGCATGAGCAGCTGGTCGACACCCGCCTTGAGCGCGAGCACCGGGATCTCGGCGTCGCCGTGCAGCTTGCGCACGCCTTCCATCTCGAGGGAGTCGGTGATCACGACGCCGTGGTAGCCGAGTTCGTTGCGCAGCCGGCCGGTGATGATCGGCTGCGACAGCGTCGCGGGTTCGAGCGAGGGGTCGAGGCTGGGGAACTGGATGTGCGCGCTCATGATCGAGTCGACGCCGGCTGCGATCGCGGCCTTGAACGGCGGCACGTCGGTGGCCCGCCACTGCGCCTCGGTGCTGTCGATCCGCGGCAGCCCGGTGTGGCTGTCGGTCGGCGCGGCACCGTGCCCGGGGAAGTGCTTGGCCGTCGCCGCGACGGTCTTCGTCGGGAAGCCGGAGTCCTGGAAGCCCTTGATCTCGGCCCGGACGAAGTCGCCGGCCAGGCCGGGCCGGCCGGAGAACGACCGGACGCCGATGACCGGGTTGACCGGGTTGGAGTTGACGTCCGAATCGGGCGCGAAGTCCTGGTTGATGCCGACGGCCCGCAGTTCGCGGCCGAGGATGGTCGCTGCCTGCGTCGCGCGCTTCGTGTCCCGCCCGGCGGAGATGGCCATGGCGTTCGGGAACTCGGTGGCCGGCGCGCCCATCCGCGTGACCGTGCCGCCCTCCTGGTCGGCGGCGATCTGCAGCGGGATGTGCGCCCCGCTCGTGACGGCGGCCTGCTGGAGGCCGTTGGACAGCTTCGCGACCTGCACGGGGTCGTCGAAGTTGTCGCGCGTGTCGTTGTTGAAGTAGATGACCCCGCCGAGGTGGTACTTCTGGATGACCTGCGCGGGGGTGTCGACGCCGAAGTCGGTCTGGTTCTTCGGGTGGACCTCGTCGGCGGTCTTGCCGTTCACCCAGGTGACGAACAGCTGCCCGACCTTCTGCTCGAGCGTCAGCCCCCGCAACGCCTGGGTCGCCGCGGCCTCGGCCTGCGCGTCCGTGCTCACCCGCGGTGCGCTCGCCGCGGTCGCGACACCCACACCGGTGAAGGCGAGCACCCCCGCGACGGGCAGGGCGAGCGCATGGAACCTCCGATTTCGGGTCGTCACGACCAGCCTCCCAGAAAGTAGCGGGCGCTCGGACGTCAGAAGTCCACTCAGAGGCGCCAGTATCGGGAAGCTACTCACCGAATCCGGCGCTGTCCATCGACCGACCGCACGAACGCGCCAGTCGTACCCGGATCGGTAGGAAAGTCCCCGTCGGCAAGATGCACGCAGGTCCGAACGGGTGCCCCACTCACGCGAGTCGACCCTCCAGTCACGCGCGATGCCCCTCCAGTCACGCGAGATGCCCCTTCAATCACGCGAGATGCCCCTTCAACCACGCGAGATGCCCGGGACGTACCCCCAAATAGACGAGGCGGCGCCCGTGGCCGAAGCCACGGGCGCCGCCTGCAAGCGCGAACTTCTCGGGCGACCAAGCGTGCAACTCTGGTCGTACCTACATGGACTCGGCGTGTGGCGTCCCACTACGCAGTCCCTAGACGACGAGCCTCCCGCGGCGCGCTGCGCGTGGGTACCCGGAGTCCGCGCACGGAGGTTTGCCGGGGTGGAACAGGCTTCTCTTCTACCTGTTCCCTGGCCGACCGAACGTCCGCACCTACTTTCTACGCCGTGAGCCCGGTCACTTCAAGTGCGCGGACGGGTGCACCGGTACAGAGGCTGGATCGGGTGACACCGGCACCCTGCGCGACGGACAATTCGGGGCTGGGCCAAGCAAAGTGACGCTCGTACGGCCGTGTGGGTGGCAGGTGTCCCGTCAGCGGGACCGTCGGCGACGGTTGATCCCGTACCAGGTCGCTCCGGCGGCCACCGCGCCGACGCCGAGCGCCACCATCCCGGCCGATCGTGTCGGGATCCGGGTGCGCAGCGACATGGGCCGGTCGAAGGCCAGGATCGGCCAGCCGCGCTCGAGCGCCTCGCGCCGCAGGAGTTTGTCCGGGTTGACCGCGTGCGGGTGCCCGACGACCTCGAGCAGCGGGATGTCGGTGCTCGAGTCGGTGTAGGCGAAGCACTCGGCGAGGTCGTAGCCGTGGGTCGCGGCGAGCTGCTTCGCGGCGACGGCCTTGTTGGCGCCGTAGCAGTAGAAGTCGACTTCGCCGGAGTAGCGGCCGTCGACGATCTGCATCCGCGTGGCGACGCTCCGGGTCGCGCCGAGCATCTCCGCCACCGGCGCGACGACCTCTTCGCCGGTCGCCGACAGCACGATCACGTCGTGCCCGTCCTCGCGGTGCCGTGCGATCAGCTCCGCCGCCTCGGCGTACACGAGCGGGTCGACGACGTCGTGCAGCGTCTCGCGGACGATCGCCGAAACCTGGGCGACGTCCCAGCCGGCGCACAGCGCGGAAACTTCGGCGCGCAACCGCTCGGTTTTGTTCTCGTCGGCGCCCGCGAGCGAGAACACCAGCTGCGCGTATGCGCTTCGCAACGCGGCGCGACGGTTGATCAGCCCTTCTTTGAGGAGGGGCTTGCTGAACGCCAGCGCGCTCGACGAAGCGATGATCGTCTTGTCCAGGTCGAAGAACGCGGCCACCGCGTGCTCCGGGCCCGGCTTCCGGATGCGCGACGGCGCGCTGCTCGGTTCGGCCACCCGCCCAGGATAGGAGCTTGATCGAGGCGCGTCCCGTTGATCCACCACACGCGCGTCGCGCCGGGCGGAAAATCCATGACAGACAGGCACTTCGGGCGCGCTGTGCCGTTACCGAACTGTGTGCCTCATCCGGCGCGCGATCCGGCGCCGGGCGGAGTTACAGTGAGGGAGTCCGGTGTCCAACCGGGCCGGTTCAGTCCGACCCCCCGGGGCTGAACCCACGGCGGCCCCCGTCCCTCCCCCCTGGCGGGGGCCGCCCTCTTACCTTCCGTTTGCCTTCCCGGTTTCCGTTGCGCCTGCTGGATTCCGGTTTTTGACGGCGACGCTCCCGGCCTTCTTGCCTTCCGTTTACCTTCGTCAATTTCCCGTTGCGTGACGAAACGTGTTCGCGCTTGACGCGGAATCTTCCCGTGCGGAAATTCGTGGCCATTTTCCGCCGCAGCTGCGTCGCGGGCGGCCGTGATCCTGCCACACGCCACCGGCAGAACCGGTCCGCGAGCGGGGTCACGAGCGGCAGTTGTCCACAACACCCCGGTTGTCCACAGCCGCCCGCCCGCCCCGTTGTGCCGCCCCACCCCCGCCCGCGACGGTG
Source organism: Amycolatopsis sp. NPDC024027 (assembly GCF_040638975.1). Classification (NCBI taxonomy): domain Bacteria; kingdom Bacillati; phylum Actinomycetota; class Actinomycetes; order Pseudonocardiales; family Pseudonocardiaceae; genus Amycolatopsis; species Amycolatopsis sp. NPDC024027. The sequence continues at coordinate 944,919 of NZ_JBEZYY010000001.1, read as the reverse complement.
GAACACGGGCCACCCACGGCCCGCACCGACGACGGGGGAGGACCGCATGACGGGGGAACGACCGCTGGTGATCGCCGCGGACGAAACCGTGCTCGACGAGATACTGCGCGTGGCCGCGGTCGCGGGCTGCGAACTCGACCGCGCACCGGACCTGACGGCGGCGAGCGGGCACTGGGCCCGTGCGCCGCTGGTGGTCCTCGACGAAGAAGCCGTCCGGCATCCACCGGCACTGCCCCGGCGCGGCGGGATCCTCCTGGTGTGCAAGGGCAGTCCGGGACCGGCGACGTGGGAGCACGCCTTCCGCAGCGGCGTCGAGCGCGTGATCGCGTTGCCCGACGAAGAATCCGCGCTCGCCGGCGCGTTCGCCGACGTCGTCGAGACACCGGCGGAGCAACCCGGGCTGGTGCTCGGCGTGGTCGGCGGCCGGGGTGGCGCGGGAGCATCCGTCTTCGCGGCGACCCTCGCACTGGCGGCCGACAGCGATCCGGGCGGCGCCCTGCTGCTGGACTGCGATCCGCTCAGCGGCGGCCTGGATGTGTTGCTGGGTTTGGAAAAGACGCCCGGAGCACGCTGGCCGGACGTGCACCTGAGCGGCCGGGTATCGGTGTCGTCGCTGGCCGCGAAGCTCCCGCAGCGGAGGCATCGCGGTGGCAGCCTCCCGGTCCTCGCGTCGGGCCCCGAAGGCGACGGCCCGGAGGTCGAGTCGTTGTCGGCGATCCTGTCCGCCGGCCGCCGCGCGGGCCGCACGGTGGTGTGCGACCTCCCGCGCGCCCTCGGTGAGGCGTCCGAGGAGGCGGTGCTGCGGGCCGACCTGGTGCTGCTGATGGTGCCGCTGGAGATCCGGGCGTGCCTGGCGGCGAAGAAGGTGCTGAACCGCCTGTCGAAGCTGACGGCCCGCATCGGCATGGTCACATGTGGACACTCGAAGGACCCGGCCGTCCGCACGGCCGCTCTCATCGGCCCGCCCCTGATGGCCGCGATGCCCCCGGAGCGCGGCCTCTGGCAGGCACTGGAGCGCGCCGAGTTCCCGACGAAACCGAAGGGCCCCTTGGCCAAAACGGCGGCCGAGATCCTGGCAATAGCCCGCCGCGAAGCCCAGGCGGCCACCCGATGAGCCCCACAGCCCACGGCCTCCGCCCCACGAGCGCCCCGACCAGAGTGTCGGAGCTGTTGCTCCCAACGGTCCTGAGCTTGCTGACCCGAGCCCCCGCAAGCGCGGCGAGGTTCTCGACGCTGCTGCGGCCCCAGCCGGAGCCGCACGCATGCCCACTCCCGGACACCCGAGTTACGGAATCGCCCAGCGAGCCACCGGCCATCCCCCAGCCCGCGCTACCGGCAGAGCAGGTGGACTCATGACGACCGCGTCGGCGGCTTCGCTCGCGCCACGGCGCGGGCCGCTGGATCGGCGCTCGTCGCGGGGCACCCGCGTCACGGCTGTTCGCGGCGGCCCGTCGGTGGCTCGTGGCCCCCTCGCGTCACCGCCTCGGTTGCCGGGTTCGCGTCGGCCGGGTGAGCCCCGGGTCGCCGCTGTTCGCGGCGGGCCATTGGCGACGCCTGGCTCCCTCGCGTCGCCGCGTCGGATGCCGTGCTCGTGGCGGAAGCCCCGCATCACCGCCTCGCGCGGCGGCCCATCGGCGACCCACGGCCCTCTCACCCCTCTGTGCGCGCGTCGATCTCGCGGTACCCGCGTCACCGCCCAGCGCGATCACCCGCCGACCACCTCGAGAACCCACTACCGAGCAAGGCGAGCGAACTCATGACCACCGACTTCGTCGACCGCGTCCGCAACCGCCTGGCCGGCGACCGCCGCCAGGCCGACCCAGTCGCCGTCGCGACCGCCGTCCGTGCCGAAGCCGGTGGCGTCCTCGGCCACGACGCGGTGCTCGACGCCGCCCGCCAAGCCCGCGACGAGTTCATCGGCGCCGGCCCGCTGGCCCCGCTCCTCGACGACCCGGCGACCACCGACGTGCTCGTCACCGGCCCGCACGAGGTCTGGACTGACGGCCCGCAAGGCCTGGTCCGCAGCGGCATCCGCTTCAAGGACGAAGAATCCGTCCGCCGCCTGGCCCAGCGCCTCGCCCTCGCCGCCGGTCGCCGCCTCGACGACGCCCAGCCCTACGTCGACGGCTGGCTCCCCGGCGCCGGCCCGCACGGCCGCATCCGCGTGCACGCCGTCCTCCCGCCGATCGCGGCCGGCGGCACCTGCCTGTCCCTGCGCGTCCTGCGCCCGGCGACGCACGACCTCACCACGCTCGGCGAACTCGGCGCGTTCGACGAGGCCGGCGCCAAACTCCTCCGCACCGTCGTCTCGAGGCGGATGGCGTTCCTCGTCACCGGCGGCACGGGCGCGGGCAAGACCACGCTCCTGGCCGCGCTGCTCGGCGCCGTCGACCCGGGCGAACGGATCGTCTGCGTCGAGGACGCTGGCGAGCTGCAGCCCGCCCACCCGCAGTTCGTCGGCCTCGTTGCTCGTCCGCCCAATGTGGAGGGTGCGGGCGCGGTCGGCCTGCCCGAGCTCGTCCGCCAGGCGCTGCGCATGCGTCCCGACCGGCTGGTGGTCGGCGAGGTCCGCGGCGCCGAAGTCGGCGCGCTGCTCACCGCGCTCAACACCGGTCACGACGGCGGCGCCTGCACCGTCCACGCCAACTCCCCGGCCGAGGTGCCCGCCCGCATCGAGGCACTGGCCGCGCTCGGCGGCCTCGGCCGCGACGCCGTCCACAGCCAGCTCGTCGCCGCGATCCGCGTGGTGCTGCACATGCGGCGCGAAGCAGACGGCCGCCGGCGCCTCGCCGAGGTCGGCGTGCTTCGCGCCGAACACGGCCGGGCCCGGGTCGTGCCGGTGTGGCGTGCGGGCCGGTGGACGGTCGACCGGCACCTGTTCGTGACGTCGGGGGCGATCGCGTGCTGAGTCTCCTGCTGCCGAACTCTTTCCCGCACAACCGAAGGAGGCGGCGATGATCACCCCGTGGTTCCCGCTGTGCGTGGGCGCGGCCCTGGCGTGCTGGCCCGCGGCGCCGAACCGGCTCCAGGTCATGATCGAGCCACCGGCGACCGTCCGGGTTCCCCAGGTGTGGCGCGCCGTCCGCTGGCTGCTCCCGGCCGCCCTCGCCGGATTGCTCGCTGGAGCGGGAGGCGCGATCGCCGCCGGCGTGCTGACACTGGCGTGGCGCCAGGAGTGGCGAGCCCACCGCCGAGCCACGGCGGACCTGACGATGGCCGCGCACACCGCGACCGCATTGCGCACGATGGTGGCCGAGCTGCGATCCGGCGCCCACCCGGTCACGGCGGCGGAAGCCGCTGCCGACGTGGTCCCGGCCGTAGCGGGCGACCTCCGAGCCCTCGCGACGGCGGCCCAGCTCGACACCGAGGCGCCCGCATCGGCCTTACCGCAGCTGGCCGCGGCCTGGACGCTGGCGAAACGCCACGGCCTCCCGATGGCCGACGTCCTCGACGCGACCCGCCGCGACGCCGAAGCCGGTCTGGCGTTCGGCCGCCGGATGCACGCCAAGCTGGCTGGCCCGCGGGCGAGCGCGACGGTGCTCACCGGACTGCCGGTGCTCTGCGTGCTGCTCGGGCAGGCCATGGGCGCGGCTCCGCTGTCCGTACTGACCGGCAGCACGCCAGGCCAGGTGCTGCTGGTCGCCGGGTGCGTCCTGCTCTGGGCGGGCACGGCCTGGTGCCGGGCCCTGACCGGACGGGTGCGGATCCGGTGACCGCGATCGCGCTCCTGCTCTTCGCCGGGGCATTGCTGAGCTGGCCGGACGAAGCCATCGTGCGGCGCTTCACTCGCCTGATCGACAGCCCGAAGCCCGTCCACGCGGGGCACCGGGCGCTGCCGCACATCGCGGCGACGGTGGGCGGAGTCTCGACAGCGGTGCTGGTCGGCGGGGTCGCCGGGGTGGTGGCGGGCACGATCGTGACCGCCACCGGGTGGTGGGCGATCCGCCGCACTCGCCGTCCCCGATCACCGGCCGTGGACATCGCCGCCAAGCTGCGGCTGGCGGGCACGCTCGACCTCCTCGCCGCCTGCCTGCGTGCCGGCCTGCCGGTTCCTTCGGCGTTGGAGGCCGTGGCCGGCACCGCGCCCGCGGCAGCGAGTACGGCGCTGAGCTCGACGGCCGGATTGCTCGCCCTCGGCTCCCGGCCGGACGAGGCTTGGGCGCCGGTGCAGGCCGCTCCCGGCCTGGCGGAGCTGGCGGCCGCGGCGATCCGGACGTCCCGTTCCGGGGCGGCGTTCGCCGCGGCGGCCGGCGACCTCGCCGGACGGTTCCGCGACGAGCTGGCGACCGAAGCCGAAGAACGCGCCGAGCGGGCCGGGGTGGCACTCGCGCTGCCGGTCGGTCTGTGTTTCCTGCCGGCCTTCTTCTGCCTGGGCGTGCTGCCGGTCGTCCTCGGCCTCGCCGGGCGGCTCGGCCCGCTCTTCTGACCTCGAACCCCCCTCGAAGGGAGACCCCCATGCGCACGTCCCGCCGCCGGCCCCGCTCGGACGACGGTTCCACGACGGTCGAGTACGCCATCGTCACGGTCGCCGTCGCGGCGTTCGCCGCTGTCCTCTACTCCTTGCTCACCGGAGACTCGGTCGTCTCTTGGCTGACGAACCTGGTCATGAAGGCCTTGTCGGTGCCGTCGTGAGACGCGGAGACGAAGGCTCGGTGACGGTCGAGGCAGCGCTCGGCCTGGCCGGCCTGACGGTGGTGACGGTCCTCCTGATCGCGGGCCTCACGGCGCTGACGAGCCAGCTGCGCTGCACGGACGCGGCCCGCGAGGCGGCGCGGCTGCTGGCCAGGGGCCAGCCAACCGAGGCGGCGGCCGCGGTCCACGAGATAGGGCCGCCGGGCGCGAGCCTGGCGTTCGAGCAAGTCGGCGACACGATCACGGCAAAGGTGACGGCCCACCCGGCGGCCGGCCTCCTCCCGGCGATCCACCTCGACGCAACGGCCTACGCGGTCGCCGAGCCGGGCACGGAGGTGGCAGGTGCCCAGGGCTGACGGGCCCGCCTCGGACAGAGGGGCGGCCACGATCTGGACGGCAATGGCGGTGGCGGCTCTGACGGGCGTGGCAACGCTCGCCTTGTGGCTGGGAGCGACGGTGATAGCCCGCCACCGTGCCGAGTCAGCGGCCGACCTGGGCGCGCTGGCCGCGGCTTCTCACGCGAACGAAGGTCCAATCCAAGCGTGCGAACGCGCGCGATGGGTAGCCGACCGGATGGCAGTGACGCTCGTGACCTGCCGCTGGCAACAGCTCGACGCGCTGGTCGAAGTCGAGGCACGAGGCCCCTCCCTGGCCGGCCTGCCGAGGCCATCCGCCCACGCCCGAGCCGGCCCGGCAGACGAACCACAACGCCCAGCCACGGCAGCCCCGCCGACCGACCTGGGCGGCACGCCGATCCGCCCGCTGGGGGCCGGCAGGTGAACCAAGACGCCCGGCCATGGCCTGCCGCCGTCGCGCACCCGCGACGGTGGCGGGGCCACCCGCCCACGCCTGCGCCAGACCGGTGGGTGAGCCACCGTGCCCAACCGCGGCCGCGCCGATGGCTGACCTGGGTGGTGCACCGATCCGTCCGCTCCGGGCTCGGTGGTTCGCCCTGTCCGCAGAACGCGACACCGTCGCGAGCCCGCGACAGCGCACCTCCGCCCACCGCGGCCACCCTCGGCGAGGGACCGGCGGCGGCCCTCGCCGCCGGGCGGACGCCGACCGGTCGGTATGGGGCGGTGACCGGCTGATCCGTGCACCCCGACGATGAGCGGCCGATTGTCACGGGCAGCGGTCGTTGGTGCACGGCGAGCGGTCGAATCGGCTGCTCACCTGGGCCGAACCAGCGCACCGGCGCCGCCGAGAGGGCGTCCGGAACCCCGCGGAACCTGGGGTTTCCCGCGACGAACGGTCCGCGTGCGGTCACCGTTCACCGTCCAGCCGCGCTGAGGGATTCGGTCGGGCCGTACGGATCACTGGGCGTTCATCGCCTCGTAACCACCGGTTGTCGCGCGGGGGTTCCGGGCAATGTGCAACTTGCCGTTAAGTGAGATGTGCGACACCACGACCGGGTTTGAACGGGTCGCGGAGAACCGAAACTCGAAGGCAGGCAGGAAGACAATGTTGGACGCGAATTGGCCGGACAGCTGGCGGGGCGCCTTCCGCATCGAACTGCGGGCGGAGGCGATCGGTCTCGCCTGGCGCGGCTGGCCGGTGCTCCCGGGCGTCGACCCCGCTCCGCTCACGGAAGGCGACGACCTCACCTGGCGCCGTCCGGTTCCGGCCATTGACGCTTGGCGCGAGCAGCTCGGCACTCATGCCCACGAGGTCGCCACCTGGTTCTCCGACCGCACCCACAGCCTGCTCGTCGCCACCGGCACCGTGCTCGACGCCGTCGAGGTCGACGACGAACTCGGCAAGCGCGCCTGCCGCCTCCTCCGCGCCCTCGGCCACCCCGCGCCCATCATCGCGCTGCCGAACGGCCGCTGGCTCTTCCTCACCACCGTCGCCGACCACGTTCCGGCCGAGCTGGCGACCCGCGCCTCCATCCAGTGGCACGGCAAGGACAGCTACATCCCGCTGCCGCCTTCGCCGTTCCAGCACGGTGTCGTGCACTGGCGCGTCAAGCCCGAGGTCTGCGGCTGGCAGCTGCCGGACGCCGCCGAGGTGCACGACGTCCTCGTGCGGGCCCTGGCCGGCGAGCGCTCGCCGCAGCTGGTTCAGACCAGCGCCGCCTGAGCGACCCGGACCACCCGAACCACCGCCGCCGGCCGGTCCCAGCCCGGGCGAGGCGGAGCAGGACACAACTCCATGAACCACCAAGTGGCCGTTCTAGGTGCCGTGTTGACGCAACGCCCCGAGCACGGTGCCCAGTACAGCCACTGCCCCCGCCTTGTCCAGCGGCTCGTTGCCGTTCCCGCACTTCGGCGACTGGACGCAGGACGGGCATCCCGTCGGGCACTCGCAGGAGACGATCGCCTCCCGCGTTGCGGCCAGCCACGGGACAATCGCGGCATAACCGCGTTCGGCAAATCCCGCACCCCCGGGATGGCCGTCATGCACGAACACCGTCGCCTCCCCGGTGTCTTCGTGCCACGCGGTACTCACCCCGCCGATGTCCCACCGGTCGCACGTAGCGAACAGCGGTAGCAGGCCGATCGCCGCGTGCTCGGCGGCGTGCAGGGCACCGGGGACCCGTGCCGGAACCAATCCGGCACCCCCCGGTGTCCTGCCACCCTCGCGAACGGGCCCCCGACCGTTCGCCTGGGTCTCCTCCCCGGTCCCCGCCGGCCCCGCAGATTCGGTCCCCACCCGATGGCCCCCGGTCCCCACCTCGCCATCGAAGCCGGCCGAGCCGGCCGAGTCGCCGGAGCCACCCGGGTCAGCAGACCCGCCTGGGTCAGCGGAGCCATCCGGGTCAGCGGAATCGGCGGCCGAAGAACCGAGCAGCTCGGCGGACACCGTGTACCAGACCGCGCGCGTCCGCAGGCTCTGCTCCGGCAGGTCGAGCGGCGTGTGGTCGAGGACCTCCCCGGACGGCCGCCGCCGCAAGTACCCCACCACCTGGGACGTCACGGCCACCTCGCCGAGGCAGACGCTCACTCCGCCGAAGTCCTGCTTCTCCTGGGTGCCGAGCACCGAGATGTCCACGACTTCGCGCGGTGTCGTCGTCCAGTCCGGGTTCTCCGCGTGCACCAGCGCCAGCCCGGTTTCCAGATCCAGCTCGTCGACGACGTACGACGACCCCTGGTGCAGGTACACCGCGCCGGGGTGGACGGCGAAGCACGCCGAACCCGGGTCGACCGTGCCGAGCATCCGGCCGGAGTCGGCTTCGACCACCGCGATCTGCTCCCCGCCCGTGCCGCGGATGCCGACCTCGGCGTGCGGCCGGTCCCGCGAAGTCCAGTACCAGCCGCTCGACCGGCGCCGCACCAGCTTCTGTTCCGCCAGCTCGGCCAGCACCTCCTGGGCCGCCGCGCCGCCGAACACCTCCAATTCCGGAAGCGTCAGCGGCAGCTCGGCCACAGCGCACGCGAGCTGCGGCGCCAGCACGTACGGGTTCGCCGGGTCGAGCACCGCCGATTCCACCGGCCGCGAAAGCAACGCCGCCGGGTGGTGCACCAGGTAGGTGTCGAGCGGGTCGTCCCGCGCGACGAACACCACCAGCGCCGAATCGCCGGACCGCCCCGCCCGGCCGGCCTGCTGCCAGAACGACGCGAGCGTGCCCGGGTAGCCGGCCAGCACCACCGCGTCCAGGCCCGCGATGTCGACGCCGAGCTCCAAGGCGTTCGTCGTCGCGACCCCCAGCAACCGGCCGGACAACAGCGCGGCCTCCAGCGCGCGACGCTCCTCCGGCAGATAACCAGACCTGTACGCCGCAACGGTTTCCGCCAACACCGGGTCCACTTCGGACAGAATGCGGCGCGCGCCCAGCGCCGCCAGTTCCGCACCGCGCCGCGACCGGATGAAGGCCAGCGACCGAGCACCCTCCAGGACCAGGTCGGCGAGGATCCGCGACGTCTCCGCCCCGGCCGAACGCCGGACCGGCGCGCCGTTTTCCCCGGTCAGCTCCTCCAGCAGCGGCGGCTCCCACAACGCGACCGTGCGCGCCCCGCGCGGCGAAGCGTCATCCGTCACGGCGACACAAGGCGCCCCCGTCAACCGCGAAGCGAACGAAGCGGGCGACGCCGTCGTCGCCGAAGCGAGCACGAAGACCGGCGAAGCGCCGTAGTGCTCAGCCACCCGCCGAAGCCGGCGAAGCAGCAGCGCGACGTGCGAGCCGAAGACGCCGCGATAGCTGTGGCACTCGTCGACGACCACGCAGCCGAGCCGCCGGAAGAACGTGGCCCACCGGCCGTGCGCCGAGAGGATCCCGCGGTGCAGCATGTCCGGGTTGGTGAACACCCAGTTCGCGTGCGCGCGCACCCAGTCACGCTCGACCATCGGCGTGTCCCCGTCGAACGACGCCGCCCGCACGCCCGGCACGTCCAAAGAGGACACGGCACGCAGCTGGTCCGCTCCCAGCGCCTTCGTCGGCGACAGGTACAGCGCGTTCGCCTTCTCGCCCGCGGCCAGCCGGGACAGCACCGGCAGCTGGTAGGCGAGCGACTTGCCCGAGGCCGTCCCGGTCGAAATCACCACGTGACGGCCCTCGTACGCGTGCGAAGCCGCTTCGGCCTGGTGCGCCCAGGGAGCGGAGACGCCGCAATCACGCAGCGCAGCGACAACCGCCGGATCCACCCAAGCCGGCCACTCTGCGTAGCGCGCGGCGCGACCAGGCAGGTCCGCGACGTGCGTGACCGGGTGCTCGCGCGACGGGATGCCGGCGGTCACCCGCCTCAGCAGCCGCTGCCCACGTGATTCGTCCACTCGCCGAGCTTGGCACAGGGGTACGACAGTTTCGGCATCCCCAGCTGCGCCAACGGATCGGCGATCGAGTGATCGATCAAGTGAGGAGGCTCACAAGGTAACGGAATGTACCGTCCCCGGGACGGCGTGAAGACGCTGGTTGCGGTACCAATACACTCCCGCAATCCACACCTCTCTGTGGTGAGCGTCATGTGAGACGTGCATTGCTGCCCGGCTAGCGTGTCGCTCGGTACAGGGTCCATGCCAGCGCCGGCCGTGTCGAACCCTCGGCTTGCCGTCGACGCTGGCGCTCGGCGACGTCTCCTGGAGGACGAATGTCACGGCAGTTCCTCGCGGAGGGCGGGTCCATCACGCTCTCCGGAGGTGGCTACACGATTGTCGGTGTAGTCGCCGTGGTCGCGCTTGCCGCACTCGTCATCGGCTACGTCTTGCTCAAGGAGGTGCTGGCCGCAGGCCAGGGCACCGCCAAGATGCAGGACATCGCCAAGGCGGTGCAGGAAGGCGCGGCCGCGTACCTCAAGCGGCAGCGGAACACCCTCGCCATTTTCGGCGTGATCGTGTTCCTCTTGCTCTTCGCACTTCCCGCCGACGACTGGAACGAGAAGATCGGCCGTTCGATCTTCTTCCTGGTCGGTGCGGCGTTCTCGTTCGCGATCGGTTACCTCGGCATGTGGCTGGCCACGCAGGCGAACCTGCGCGTGGCCGCCGCGTCGCGCGAGGAAGGCGGCCGCGAGATCGCGATGCGCGTGGCGTTCCGCACCGGTGGTGTGGTCGGCATGATCACCGTCGGTCTCGGCCTCTTCGGGGCCGCGGTCGTCGTGCTGGTCTACACCGGCCAGGCGCCCAAGGTGCTGGAGGGCTTCGGTTTCGGTGCCGCGCTGATCGCGATGTTCATGCGTGTCGGCGGCGGTATCTTCACCAAGGCCGCCGACGTCGGCGCCGACTTGGTCGGCAAGGTCGAGCAGGGCATCCCGGAGGACGACCCGCGCAACGCCGCGACCATCGCGGACAACGTGGGCGACAACGTCGGTGACTGTGCCGGCATGGCCGCCGACCTCTTCGAGTCCTACGCCGTCATGCTCGTCGCCGCCCTGATCCTGGGCAGCACCGCCTTCGGTGTGCACGGCCTGATCTTCCCGCTGATCGTGCCGGCCATCGGTGTCATCACCGCCGTCATCGGTGTCTACATCACGAAGGCGCGCGCGGGCGAAGGCGGCCTCGTCACGATCAACCGCTCGTTCTACATCTCCGCGGTCATCTCCGCCGTCCTGTCGGCGATCGCGGCGTTCGTGTACCTGCCGAGCAGCTTCTCCGACTTCGGCGCGGGCTACGAGAACTCGGGCAACCCGGCGGTCATCGCGACCATCGCGGTGATCATCGGCATTGTGCTCGCCGCGGTCATCCTGAAGCTGACCGGCTACTACACCGGCACCGAGTACAAGCCGGTCAAGGACGTCGCGCAGACGTCGGAGACCGGCGGCGCGACCGTCATCCTCTCCGGCATCTCGGTCGGTTTCGAGTCCGCTGTGTACACCGCGCTGGTGATCGGTGCGGCCGTGTTCGGCGCGTACCTGCTCGGCGGCGGCGTCGCGCTGTTCGCGGTGGCGCTGGCCGGCACCGGTCTGCTGACCACCGTCGGCGTCATCGTCGCGATGGACACCTTCGGCCCGGTTTCGGACAACGCGCAGGGCATCGCCGAGATGTCGGGCGACGTCGACGAGAAGGCCGCGCAGATCCTCACCGAGCTGGACGCGGTCGGCAACACGACCAAGGCCATCACCAAGGGCATCGCGATCGCGACCGCCGTCCTCGCGGCGACCGCGCTCTTCGGCTCCTACTCGGACGCCATCTCGAAGACGCTGGCGGGTATGGGCAACGGCGTGGTCACCGGCCTCGACGCGGCCAAGTCCTTCACCAACACGATCGTCAGCCCGAACACGCTGGTCGGCGTCATCATCGGTGCGGCCGTCGTGTTCATGTTCTCCGGTCTCGCGGTCAACGCGGTGTCCCGGGCCGCCGGCGCGGTCGTCTACGAAGTGCGCCGTCAGTTCCGCGACATCCCGGGGATCATGGAGGGCACCACCCGCCCCGAGTACGGCAAGGTCGTCGACATCGTCACGCGCGACTCGCTGCGTGAGCTGACGACGCCGGGTCTGCTGGCCGTCTTCGCCCCGATCGCGGTCGGTTTCGGCCTGGGCACCGGCGCGCTCGCCGGCTACCTGGCCGGCGCGATCGCCTGCGGCACCCTGATGGCGATCTTCCTCGCCAACTCCGGTGGCGCGTGGGACAACGCGAAGAAGCTGGTCGAGGACGGCAACCACGGCGGCAAGGGCTCGTCCGCGCACGAGGCCACCATCATCGGTGACACCGTGGGTGACCCGTTCAAGGACACCGCCGGCCCGGCGATCAACCCGCTGATCAAGGTGATGAACCTGGTCTCCGTGCTGATCGCGCCCGCCGTCGTGCAGTTCTCGATCGGCCCGGACGAGAACGCCGCGGTCCGCATCATCATCTCGCTGGTCGCGGTCGCGATCATCGTGGCGGCGATCGTGGTTTCGAAGCGCCGGGGAACGGTTCTCTCCGACACCCCGACGGAGATCAAGGCCTGAGTTCCCGGCTCCAGGCGGCCCCGGGCCCGGTACGCGGTGACGCGTGCCGGGCCCGGGGCTTGCCCGGGCATCCCAGAAAGGCCCGGCGACTTGCGAAGCAGCATCGAGTCGGTACCGTCGGGGCTGCGGGGAGGTAGTCGGGCAGGAGGTACGCGGGTGCGGCAGCGGTCCACCGTTTTCGCCGCGCTGACCACGACGATCGCCCTCGGTCTCGCCGGGTGTGGTCAGCCGTCGCCGGTGCAGTCGCCGCCGCGGGAGCAGGAGCTGCCGGCGTCGACCGTGGTGCCCCAGGCCGATCCCGCGGCGACGTGGGCAGGTGGCTACTGCGACGCCGTGACGCACCTGGTCCGCGCGCTCGCTTCGCTGCCCGCCGTCGATCCCAGCACGCCGCAGAAGGCGTCCCGGACGTCCAGTGACCTGCTTTCTTCGGTGGTCGGCGGGCTCGACCAGAGCCTGTCCGGGCTGACTGCGCTCGGTGCGCCGCCGGTGCCGTCGGCCGACGGTGGCCGCAAGGACGTCATCGAGCAGTTCACCCAGATCCGCGCGCAGGCCGAGACCTCGCGCCGGCGCATCGAGGCCGTCCGTGGCGACGCGGCGGCGACGAAGGATGCCCTCGGCCAGGCCAGGGCAACGCTCGACCGCATCGACGCGCTCGACTACCTCAAGGGCCTCAAGGACGTCCCGGCCCTCGCTGCCGCGGAACAGCGCGCGCCGGCCTGCCGCCAGCTGGATCAGCCTGCCGGCTGAAGATCCTCGCGAGACCTGCCGTGAATCGAACTTGTGTTCTAGTATAGCGCGGTGGATCGGACGATCTCGCTCTTTTCCGCCGAGGCCAGCGGGCCGGGCCTGGGCGACCTGGCCGGCCTGCTGTGCTGCCACGGCCAGATCACCGGCTTCGGGCGCACCGCCGCCCGGCTTTCGGTGGTCGTCGAGGAGCCGTGGCGGGCCCACGTCCTGGCCGGCGAGCTCCGCTGCCGCGGCGCGGACGCCCAGGTGTCGAAGGCCGACTGTGGCCGTCCGCAGGTGCGCACGTCGTTCCGGGTCGACCTGCTGCCGCTGGCGCTGCGGTGGCTGCGTGAGGGCTGTGCGGGCCCGGTCGAGGACGATTCGGGCAAGGCGGTGCCGGACGGGTTCCGGCTGAGCGGCGCGATGCTGCGGATGTGGGCGCTGGCCGGCGGCCGTCCCGGGACGCAGGGTTACCTGCTGGGGGTCGACCCGCTCGCGCCCGGCATGCACGAGCGGCTCGTCGAAGCGCTGACGCCGTTGGGCGTCGCGGCGAAGCTGACCGGTCCGAAGGCCGAGGTCCCGGCCGTCAAGGTCACCGGCAAACGCCGGTTGGAGGCGCTGCTGGAGCTGATCGGGGAGCCGCCGCCCGGCGCCGAAGCGGCGTGGCCGGGCGCGGCACCGCAACCGGTCCCGCACCCGGAGGCCGTGACGAGCACGGCCTGACCGGGTGCGAGAGCCGGATCAGGGCCGGGGCAGCGTGCAGCCGGCCTGCGTGAGCGCGATTTCGTTGGCCGCGGTGAGGCAGGCCGGGATGCCGTAGGTTTCTTGGCCGTAGTTCGTCTTGTAGTGCACCGTGACGTTGCCGGCCTGGTCGACCTCGCACGGGTTGTTCTCCGTGCAGCGTTCGCCGTCCTCGTTGCCGGTGTTGTTCACGCCGACGACCTTGCCGCCGGAGATGACCGGCGAACCGGAGGTGCCGCCGATGGTCTGGCAGGCGGAGGTGTAGCGGATCGAGTCCTTCCAGATCCAGCTGCCCTCCTTCAACCGGTAGACGAAACCGTCGATGTTGCAGGAGTAGACGCGCTTCCAGTAGCCGGAGACGACGTCGATCGCCGCGCCGGCCGACGGGTGCGCGTTCGACAGTTCCAGCGGCGAGATCCCATAGCTGGCCTTGATCTGCGCGTAGGTCGTGGTGAGCTGGTAGAGCGACACGTCGGTGTCGGTCATCGTGCCGTAGACGATCTTCTTGGCCCGCAGCGTCGCCTTGTTGCCGCCGCTGGCGGTGAGCAGCGTGAACGTCCGGCTGGAGGCGCGGTTGGTGATCACCTGGCCCGGCGCCGGGAAACCGGTTTCGAGGCAGTGCCCGTTGGACATGACGAGCGCGGGCGCGGTGTCGGGCGTCGCGGCCGGCTTGACCACCGATCCCGAGCAGTTGGACAGGGCCACGGTGCCGGCGAAGTTCGCCGCGGCCGCGTTCGCCGGAGTGACCCCCAGTAATACTGTGGCGGTCGCGGCGGTGAACAGGGCGCCGAGCAGGCGTCGGGTCATGGCGGGTCCTTTCGGCTGGACGGGGAAACCAGTGAAGCGGTGACCTCCCTGCGCCCACCACCGTCGAACGGAGGGTATCCGGCCGGTCACGCGCTAGGCTGCGCGGGACGTGGCCGAAATCACGTGGCAGGTACGTTGGGGAAACATCGTCGAGGTCAGCGGCGATGCGCTGGGCACAGGACCGGCGGCGTGTTGGGCCACCTCCGCGCCGTCCGGACCACAACAGCGTGCACACTGGCAGGTCGAGACACGGGCCCTGGCAGGGACGTGGTGCAGTCCCGCGGCGGCGGGGCGAGATGAGCGGAGAGCAGGACAGCGTGGCAGGAGCACGGACCAAGAAGAACGGAGCCTCGGCGGACAACGGCGCCGGGCACCGGCGGCTGGTCATCGTCGAGTCGCCGACGAAGGCCCGCAAGATCGCGCCCTACCTCGGCGGTGGTTACGTCGTCGAGTCCTCTGTCGGGCACATCCGCGACCTGCCGCGTGGTGCCGCCGACGTGCCCGCCCAGTACAAGGGCGAGGCCTGGGCGCGGCTCGGCGTCGACGTCGACAACGGCTTCAAGGCGCTCTACGTGGTCACCCCGGACAAGAAGTCCAAGGTCACCGAGCTCAAGAGCCTGCTGAAGGACGTCGACGAGCTCTACCTCGCCACGGACCCCGACCGCGAGGGCGAGGCCATCGCGTGGCACCTCCTCGAGACGCTGAAGCCGAAGGTCCCGGTCCGCCGGATGGTCTTCCACGAGGTCACCGAGCAGGCGATCCTCGCGGCCGCCGACTCCACCCGTGAGCTGGACGCCGACCTCGTCGACGCCCAGGAGACCCGCCGCATCCTCGACCGCCTCTACGGCTACGAGGTCTCGCCGGTGCTGTGGAAGAAGGTCATGCCGAAACTTTCGGCGGGCCGCGTGCAGTCGGTGGCGACCCGGATCGTGGTGGAGCGGGAGCGCGAGCGGATGCGCTTCACCTCGGCGTCGTACTGGGACATTTCCGCGACGATGGACGCGGGTGAAGAGGCCTCGCCGCGGAACTTCGCGGCCCGCCTGGTCGCCGTGGACGGCGCGCGCCTGGCCACCGGCCGCGACTTCGGCTCGGACGGGCAGCTCAAGGCGTCGAACAACGAAGTCCGCGTGCTGGCCGAGGCCGACGCGCGGCGTCTTGCCGACGCGCTGAAGCAGCGTGACTTCAAGGTCTCGAGCGTCGAGGAGAAGCCGTACACGAGGAAGCCGTACGCGCCCTTCATGACCTCGACCCTGCAGCAGGAGGCGGGCCGCAAGATGCGGTTCACCTCCGAGCGCACCATGCGGATCGCGCAGAAGCTGTACGAAAACGGCTACATCACTTATATGCGTACCGACTCCACGACGCTGTCGGAGTCGGCGATCTCGGCGGCGCGCAGCCAGGCCACGCAGCTGTACGGCAAGGAGTACGTCTCGCCGACGCCGCGCCAGTACACGCGCAAGGTCAAGAACGCGCAGGAGGCCCACGAGGCGATCCGGCCGTCGGGCGAGGTCTTCCGCACGCCGGGCCAGGTCGCGAGCGAGCTGGACACCGACGAGTACCGCCTTTACGAGATGATCTGGCAGCGCACGATCGCGTCGCAGATGGCGGACGCCAAGGGCACGACGATGTCCGTGCGCATCGTCGGCAACGCGACCTCGGGCGAGGAGTGCACCTTCGCCGCTTCGGGCCGCACGATCACCTTCGCGGGCTTCCTGAAGGCGTACGTCGAGGCCGTCGACACCGAGACCGGTGGCGAAGCCGACGACAAGCAGAGCCGCCTGCCGGTGCTCGAGAAGGACCAGGCGCTCACCGCAACCGAACTGAGCCCGGACGGCCACACCACCTCGCCGCCGGCGCGGTACTCGGAGCCGAGCCTGGTCAGCAAGCTGGAAGAGCTGGGCATCGGCCGGCCGTCGACGTACGCGTCGATCATCAAGACCATCCAGGACCGCGGCTACGTCTGGAAGAAGGGCTCCGCGCTCGTCCCGTCGTGGGTCGCGTTCGCCGTGA
The DNA here is from genome assembly GCF_040638975.1 of Amycolatopsis sp. NPDC024027. Classification (NCBI taxonomy): domain Bacteria; kingdom Bacillati; phylum Actinomycetota; class Actinomycetes; order Pseudonocardiales; family Pseudonocardiaceae; genus Amycolatopsis; species Amycolatopsis sp. NPDC024027. Next base: position 928,684 of record NZ_JBEZYY010000001.1, on the reverse strand, counting down.
TCGGCCTGATGGAACGGCACTTCGAGCGGCTGGTCGACTACGACTTCACCGCGGGCATGGAGGACGAGCTCGACCGCATCGCCAACGGCGACGAGCAGCGCGCGCAGTGGCTGTCGAAGTTCTACTTCGGCGGCGACATGGGCGTCGACGGCTCGATCGGCCGCCTGGGCGGGCTGAAGAAGCTGGTCGAGGGCAGCGTCGAGGACATCGACGCGCGGGAGATCAACTCGATCCCGCTGTTCAGCGACGAGAACGGGCACACCGTCGTGGTCCGCGTCGGCCGCTACGGGCCGTACCTGGAGCGCGAAGTCGACGGGACCTCGCAGCGCGCGAACCTCCCGGAGGACCTGCCGCCGGACGAGCTGACGCAGGAGGTCGCGGAGAAGCTGTTCGCAACCCCGCAGGAGGGCCGCACGCTGGGCAACGACCCGGTGAGCGGGCTCGAGATCGTGGCGAAGGAAGGCCGCTTCGGGCCGTACGTGACCGAGGTGCTGCCGGAGGTCGAGATCCCCGAGGACGCGACGGCCGCGCAGAAGAAGGCCGCGAAGGCCAAGGCGCCAAAGCCGCGTACGGGCTCGCTGTTCAAGTCGATGGACATCGAGAACATCACCTTGGAAGACGCGCTGAAGCTGCTCTCGCTGCCGCGCGTGGTCGGCAAGGACCCGGAGTCCGGCGACGAGATCACGGCGCAGAACGGGCGCTACGGGCCGTACCTGAAGAAGGGCACGGACTCGCGCTCGCTCTCGACCGAGGACCAGCTCTTCTCGATCACCCTCGAAGAAGCGCTGAAGATCTACTCGGAGCCGAAGCAGCGGGGCCGGTCCGCGACGGCGAAGCCGCCGCTCAAGGAGCTCGGCGACGACCCGGTGTCGAAGAAGCCGATGGTGGTCAAGGACGGCCGGTTCGGCCCGTACGTCACCGACGGTGAGTACAACGCGACGCTGCGGAAGGGCGACGAAATCGAGTCGCTGACCGCGGAACGGGCGTCCGAACTGCTGGCGGAGAAGCGGGCCAAGGGGCCGGCGCCGAAGCGGAAGGCGCCGGCGCGCAAGCCGGCTTCCACGACGGCGAAGACGGTCAAGGCGGGCACGACCAAGAAGGCGGCGGCCGCGAAGTCGACCGCGGCCAAGCGGTCGAGTTCGACCGCGACGAAGGCCAAGTAGCACCTCCGGAAGTCCGTGAAGGCCACCTTGGGGACGCCAAGGTGGCCTTCACGGCGTCTGGCCACACTTTCGGGTGACACCTCGAACGGATGTTCGGGAAATTGTCGGTGGTGCCGGGTTCCATGAACGCGTGACCAGAACACCACGCACCGTGCACACGGTGACCACCAAGATCCTGAAGCCGGTCCGGGCGGCGGCCGCCGGCAGTGCCACCGCCCTGGACCTGATGGAGTCGCTGCCCGGCTTCCCGGGCAGTGGCGGCGTCTGCGGCGTGGCCGTCGCGATGGCCGGCGAGCCGTGGACCTCGGCGTTCTTCGACGACCGGAGCACGTTCGCGATCTCCGGCGACGGCGTGCGGCTGTCCGGGCCTTCGCCGGGCAGCGTCGCGGAGCTGCTTCGGCTGGCGCTGGCGCGGCTGCCCGCGCTTCCGCCGGCGGCGGGCGAAGGGCTGTACCTCGACGCCGACGAGCGCGGCGTGCTCGAGGCCGAGCAGGAGTGTCTCGTCCTCGACCTGATGGACGATCTGCGGCGGACCCGGCGGGGCACCGTCCAGCTCGACATCGTCCGCGACGGCGAGCCGCCGCGCTGGGAGATGCTCGCGTTCGTCGACGACGACCGTGGCCGGCACCTGGCGGTGCTGAGCAGACCGCGGGGCGGCCACCGCCGGTTCTGGTGGCTGCCCGGCACCGTGGAGCGGCTCGCGGAGTTCGTCGAGGGGCGGGCGCCGGACCATGCCTGAGCCGCTCGCCGACCGTTTGCCGACCGATCTCACCCTCTCGAACACATGTGCGAGAAATTGTCGGTGCCAGGGTGTTCAATCGAGGGGTGAGCAACGCAGTCGCCGTCTTCGACGTCATCGACGAGGTCATCGCCCCGCTGTCGGCCGAGGTGCCGGAGCGGCCCTCGGTGATGGAGTTCTACGACCCCGAGTTCGAGATCCCGCCGGTGCTGGCGGACACCGGCCCCCTGCCGGCCCGCCGCTCCTCGCCCGCGTCGTGCCTCGCGGACGAGGTGGAGCAGTACACCCGGTTCGTCGCCGGGATGGCCGCGATCGGCCTCGCGCCGGGTGGCGAGGTCACCGCGGAAGCCGTCGGGCTGTACCGGGCGCTGCGCGGCGGCTTCATCCGTGGCGTGGTCACCGGCGTCTTCCCGGCCCGGGCCAAGCCGTGGGAGGTGCGGTTCTTCGGCGACGAGGACTACACGACGGTGCTGCACAAGCTGGGCAACCGCGCGCGGCTGCGGTCGGGCTTCCTCAGCGAGCTGCCGGGCTGGGTGTTCGACGGCCTCCCCGACCGGCCGCCGGGGCCGGGGGAGCACCTGCGCATCGAGACCGACGAGCGCGGGCTGATCCCACGCCGGTGCGAGCGGGCGGTCGAGCTGATCCGGGCGTGCGCGGCCCGGCCGCGGCTGGGCACGGTGCTGGTCGACCTCGCGGTGCGCAACGCGATCCTGGCCGAGTACCCGCACGGCGCGTTCGGGCTGGTGGACAACGACCTCGGCCGATACCAGTTCAGCGCCGCGGTGGCCCGGACCGGGCGCTGGACGGTCACCTGGGGTCCGGCGTCGCGGACCACGGCCGAGCAGTGGATCGTCGAGGCGGTGCAGAGCCATGCCTGAGCGGGCGGCGGTGCGGACGACGGCCGGGGAAGGGGTGGATCGGGTGGTCGAGGCGGCCTCGAAGGACCTGACCGTGCGCGAGGCGATCCTCGCGGCTGCGGAGCTCAACAGCGGCGTCCCGGAGCCGCGGCAGGCGGCCGGGGCACCGGGGGTTCCGGAGGAGAGGCGGCGGCATGGCTGAACGCACGGCGGCGCGAGAGCTGCTCGAGCTGGCCGCCGGCCCGGTGCTGGCGGCGATGCCGGATCGTGAGCCGGTCGACCGGCTGTACAACCCGGACGTCAGCGACGACGACATCCTGGTCCACGGCCCGGTGTCGGACGACCCGGCGGACCTGGTGGCCGAGGTCGAGCGGCACGTGGCGTGGGCCGCCTGGATCGACGGCACCCCGTTCGGCGAGAACGGCGAGCTGAACGACGTCGGCTTCGAGGTGGTGTCGCTGATGCTGCGCGGTTCGGTCCGGGCGGCGTTGTGCGGCGTGTTCGACGAAGGGCCGGAAACCGCGGACATCCGCTGCTACGCCGACGGCGAGCGGGCGTTCATGATGGGCTCGCTGCCCGGCCGCACGGCGATCCACCTGGCCGACTTCGAGGAGCTGCCGGAGATGCTGGTGGCGGAGCTGCCGGAGGTCCCGTTCGGCGCTTCGGCGCGGGCGATCTGGGTCTCGGTCGACGACGACGGCCTGGTCCAAGACGGTCAGGACGACGATGTGGGAGCGATGCGAGAGCTCCTGGGCCGCCCGCGGTCCGGAACGGCGGTCCTGGACATGCTGGCCTTCGGCGGCCTGTGCGCGGAGTTCCCGGACCACGGCTTCGTCCTCATCGACACGGATCTGGGCCGCTTCGCCCTGGCGGCCTTGGACCGGGGAGACGGGCGCCGGCAGCTGGTCTTGAGTCCCTTCAGCCGCGGCATGCTCCGCGACTGGTGCCGCAAGATGATCGACCTCGGACAGGAGGAAATGCCCTGAGCAAAAGCCCGGTCCGGCCCGGTGCCGTTCCGTCCGCCGCATCGGTCCGGTCGTCCGCACGTCCGGCTCCGCCCCCGGACTGGCCACCCGCGGGCCGGCCACTGGCCAACCGGCCCGTGCGGCTGCTGTGAGCGGACTCACTACGATCTGTCACCACTGGCGGTCGACCCGGCCACCGGCGGACTGGACACTGCAGGGGGTTCGGGTGCGGGCTTGCGCTCCGTGACGGATCATCCATTGGAGACAGAGCCATTGGGCGGATGCGTTATCCGCCAGTGTCGCTACCCTGGAAAGGCGAGGACATTCAGTAGTGAGGTGGTCACCATGAGCGCGAACGGTGAGGCTCCCTTCTTCAATGCCCCCGAGCTCACTCAGCGCGACGGCACACTGTCCGAATCCCCCGGCGAAATGTTCGCGGATCCGGTCTCCGGGCTGGTCACCGCGGCGCCCGAGCCACGCAGCGCGATTCCGAATGGCCACGAGCCCGCCGCCATCCCGGTGGCCGGGCCGGTGCGGCCCGACGAAGAAGCCGTGCGCCGGATGGTCGAGGAGACGCTCCGCGAGGAGAAGGAGACCGGCGTGAAAGCGCCGGAAGCTCTCCCTCCGGCGGGCACCTTGGGTGCGGGCCAGCCGCTGGGCTTGCTTCCCCGGCAGCGGAACCGTCGGCGTACCTGGCCGACCCGGCCACCGCAGCTGATGCGGCCCGTCCGGCAGGATCCGCTCGCCGAGGACGACCTCGACGACGTGGAGCTCGTACCCGTCAAACGGCGCAGGCTGCCGCGGATGCCGGCGATGTCGATGCCGGCGATCAACCGGCCGTCGTCGAGCGCCGCGGGGGTCATGCTGGCCGTCATCTTGCTGATCGTGTTCGGTTTCGTCGCCATCGAGATGGTGTCGAGCCTGGTCAGCAGCGTGACCGGACTGTTCGACTAGCGTCCCTTCGCCGGTCACCGCCTGCCCCGCACCACGGGGCCGTCCCGCGTGCCAGGGGCCGATCGGGCTACCCTGGCTTCACGGTCGGGTCCTCACGAGGACGTCCGGCACCGCGGTGATGAGTGGGGTGGGCGTATCAGCGAGGGCGTGCGATCGGTACCCGGGGCCGGTCCGGGTTCGTCGTCGGGCGCCGAGGCGTCCACGATGAACCGGGTCCGGCGGGTACTGGCGATCAAACCTTTCCGGCGGCTCTGGGGCGTCACGTACCTGTGCAGCGTGGCCGACTGGCTGAACATCCTGGCTCTCACCGGCCTGGCCACGAAGCTGACGGACAACTACTTCGCGCAGAACTTCGCCTTCGTCGGCGTCGTCCTGACCGGCCTGGCGCCGGGGCTGCTGTTCGCGCCTGTGGGCGGGCTGCTCGCGGACCGGTTCGACCGCCGCAAGGTCATGGTCGTCTCCGACCTGCTGCGCTGCGGTTTCCTGCTGTCCATCGCCTTCGTCAGCGCGCCGTGGTGGTTGCTCGTCGGCAACTTCCTCGTCGGGAGCGCGGCGAGCATGTGGATCCCCTCGAAAGAGGCGGCGGTCCCGAACCTGCTCCGCCGGCCCGACCAGGTCGAGACGGCCAACCAGCTCGGCATGGTGATGACCTACGGTCTCGCCGTCGTCACCGCGGCCGGCGCGAACGCGATCCTCACCGGCATCAACACGAACTTCCTCCACGTTCCCGGCGAAGACACCAGCCTCCGCATCGCGAAGCTGGTCGTCGTCATCACCGCCCTGCTCTACCTGGCCAGCGCGATCCTCATCGCCACCCGGATTCCCGAGCTTTCGCTGCGCAACGTCCACGCGCTGCCGGAGCAAAAGGTCAAGCAGGCCGACGAGGAAAAGCTCGGCATCGGCACGATGATCGCCGACGGCTTCCGGTTCATCCGCACCACACCGCTCGTGCGCGGGCTGCTGGTCGGGGCGTTCGGCGCGTTCGCCGCCGGCGGCGCCGTGATCGGCTCGGCCAAGCCGTACTCCTCCAGCCTCGGGGCCGGTGACTCGGCGTTCAGCCTCCTCGTGCTGGCCGTCTTCGTCGGCCTCGCCTCCGGGATGGCGTTCGCGCCCAAGCTCTCCCGGCGGCTCCCGCACGACCGGCTGTTCGGCGTCTCCATCATCGCGGCCGGGCTCTCGCTCGCATTGGTGGCGCTGTCACCACACCTGTCGATCTCGCTGATCACCGTTGTCCTGGTCGGCTTCTGGGCCGGGACGGCGTTCCTCACCGGTGTCACGATCATCGGCTCGCGGGTCGAGGACGCCATCCGCGGCCGGATCAACGCGATCTACCAGCTGATGATGAAGCTCGTGCTGTTCGGCACCACGGTCACCGTCCCGGTGCTGGTCGGTGTCCTCGGGACGCGCACCTTCAACGTCTGGGGCGGCGAGGTCTCGGTCGACGGCACCCGGCCGATCATGTTCGCCGGTGCCGTGATCGCACTGGTCGCCGGGCTCTTCGCCTACCGGCAGATGGACGACAAGCGCACCGAGCCGATCCTCGCCGACCTGCGCAACGCGCTGCGCCGCACGCCACGGCGCGTCAACGGCTTCCTCATCGCCGTCGAGGGCACGACCGCGATCAACACCGCCATCCAGGCCGTCAACCTCGCCGATTGGATGCGGGGTGGCACCCGGCCGGTCGTCGTCGCCGCGGATCCGGCGCTCGACGACCAGCGGCTCACCGCGCTCGTCTCCGGCGCCTCCCTCACCGGGGCGCGGGCTCAGGCGCTGGCCGCCGCCGCGGTGCGGGCCGACATCGTGGAGCGGCACGTCCAGCCGGCGCTCGACGCCGGTTCGGTGGTCGTGATGGAGCGGTTCGTCGACTCGCCGCTGGCGCACCTGTCCGCCGTCGCCGGGTTGGATAGCGACGAGCTCGAAGGCCTCGCCGACTGGGCGACCGGCCGCCTGCGCCCGGACCTGACGATCCTGCTGGATTCCGCCCCGAACGGCGCACCGCGCGACAAGTCGGCCGCGATGAACGACCAGTGGCGCGTCCAGCACCTGCTCACCGAGATGGCCGCGGCGGACCCGGAGCGGTACATCGTGGTCGACGCCGACGGCACGGACGTCGAGGTCGCCGAGCGCATCCGCACCGCGTTGCGCGCCGTGTTCGTCGGCCGGCTGTCCGCCCTGGCGCCGACGACGGAGAAGCCGGTGACGCTCCCGCTGGAAACGCTGCCCATCGAGACCCCGGAAGAGCCTCGCGTGGAGGCGAAGTGACGACGACCGAACGCATCGGCGTCTGGAACCAGCTGGTCGGCCAGGAACCCGCCGTCGAGACGCTGAGCGCGGCCGCGTCGGCGGCCGCCAAGATCGTCGCGGGCGAGCCCGCGCCGCCCGGCGCGATGACGCACGCCTGGTTGCTCACCGGCCCACCCGGCTCCGGCCGCTCGGTGGCCGCCCGGACGTTCGCCGCGGCTCTGCAGTGCAGCACCGGCACCGGCTGCGACGCCTGCCCCGGCTGCCACACGACGATGGCGGGCACGCACGCCGACGTCCGGCTCGTGGTGCCGGAAGGCCTGTCGATCTCGGTCGCCGAGATGCGCGCGCTGGTGCAGGCCGCCGCGCGGCGCCCGACGACCGGCAACTGGCAGGTCGTCGTCATCGAGGACGCGGACAGGCTCACCGAAGGCGCGTCGAACGCCCTGCTGAAGGCCGTCGAAGAGCCGCCGGACCGCACGGTGTTCCTGCTGTGCGCGCCGTCGGACCACCCCGAGGACGTCTCGGTGACGATCCGGTCGCGCTGCCGCCTGGTGACGCTCCGGACGCCGCCGCCGGAGGCGATCGCCGACGTGCTGGTGCGCCGCGACCACGTCGACCCCGAACGGGCGCAATGGGCCGCTTCCGTGTGCGGCGGCCACGTCGGCCGCGCGCGCCGGCTCGCCACCGACGAGGCCGCGCGGCAGCGCCGGGCCACCGTGCTGCGGATCCCGCTCGGCCTCCGCCGGATGAGCGATGTCTTCACGTGCGCCGATCAGCTGATCAGCGCGGCCGAGGCCGACGCGGGCGAGGCGAGCAAGTCCCGCGACGAGGACGAGCGCAACGAGCTGCGGACCGCGATGGGCGGCGACGGCATCGGCAAGGGCGTCGCCGGCGCGAAGCGAGCCGCCGAAGCCGCGGTCAAGCAGCTCGAGAAGAAGCAGAAGTCCCGGGCGACCCGCACCCAGCGCGACACGCTCGACCTGGCGCTGGTCGACCTCGTCGGGTTCTACCGCGACGTCCTGGTGGTGGGAACCGGCTCCGGCGCGACGCTCAACCACCCGGACCACGCCGACCAGATCCGCGAAGCGGCCTCGGCGTGGACGCCCGAGTCGACGCTTCGCCGCCTCGAAGCGGTGCTCGAATGCCGCGAGGCGATCGACCTGAACGTGAAGCCGCGCATCGCCGTCGAGGCGATGGTCATGACGCTTCGCCAAGGCTGAAGCGCTGAACGCAAAGGAACCCGCCAGGCGGCACCTGGCGGGTTCCTTCACACCCCTCGAGTCACTCGCGCGGACGGGGTGACGGCTTGAACGGCTTTTCCTCGACGGCCACGGCCAGCGGGCGCCGCCGTCCGCCCGGCATCGCGGCCACCATGACCACGCCGAGCAGCAGCATCGCCGTGCCGCTCCAGAACAGCGGCACCGTGTCGTACGCGCCACCGGTGTAGGCCAGGTTCTTCACCGGCCCCTTCGGCGCCTCGCCGCCCGCGGGCGGCGGCGTCGACGTGGTCCCGCAGACCACACCGCCGGTCGGCGCGTACGCGCGGGCGACCTGCTCGCCGAGCGACAGCTGGGCCAGCGACGAGGGCAGGTTCTTCGCCTGGTCGTCCGGCAGCAGGCTCTTGAGCTTGGTCGTCGGCAGCAGTTGCAGGTCGAACATCCGCGCCGACGCGCCCAGCTGGAAGCCCGCGAACGGCGTGGTCATGTTGGCCGACTTCTGGTCGAGCCCGGCGATGCTCAGCCGCAGCACCCCGAGGTCGAGCACGGTGCCGGCGGTGGTCCCGACCTGCTGCACCGGACCGTCGAGCGGCGCCAGGAGGCCGCCGACCACCGGCAGGTCCTTCAGCTTGCCGAACTGGTCGCTCAGCGGCTTCAGCGGCAGCCCGATCGGGACGTCCTTCGTCGGGTGCGCCGCGTCGAGCGTGTACAGCACCTTGCCGCCGGCCTCGATGCTCAGCACCGGCGCGGTGTACTCGACCTTGGACGTCTTCGCGTCGCCGGTGGAGGTCACCTTGAGCGTCGGCTGGCTGACCACCTTGACGCTCAGCGCCAGCGGCGTGCCCTTGAGGATCTCGATGTCCGCGGCCTGCAGCGTCGACGTCGACTGCACGGCCTTGTTCTTCGAGCCGGGGATGTCGACGAGCGTCACCTGCGACCGCGACGACAGCGTGTTCGGCAGGCTCAGCAGCGACCCGTTGCCGTCGGCGGCGGTCTGCCCGCCGCCCTGCAGCAGGCCGCCGAGGCTCTGCAGCCCCTTGGTCAGGTCGAACCCGCTCGCCAGCGAGGTCGGGTCGAGCTTCGGCTTCAGCGCGTCCAGGCCCAGGTTCGGCATCGAAGGGATGACGTTCAACAGCGACAGGCTGGCCACCGACGTGCTGGCGTCGGCGATGGTGTCGACGCACGGACCGAGCGTCTGGCTCCACCGGGCGTGCGCGCTCCCGTTGAGCAGACCCACGTTGAGCAGCGGATTGGACGGCGCGTTGAGCCCCCCGCTGACGGGCTGCGGGTTGTCCGGCAAGGCCGTCTGCACAACGCTGCCCGGCGTCTGCGGCGCGTTCCCGCCGATCGACAGCCCGAACGGCGATGCCTGTGCGATCGCCTTTTCGTAGCTCAGGTAGGCGTCCGAGTTGGCGGACGCGCTCGACAGGCCCATCCCGGCCTCGAGCGCGGACTGCTTCGGCAACGTCTGCCCGAACCCCGGAAGGATCGTGTTCGTCGGCACGGCGTTGGGCAGCAGCCGGATGATCCCGAGCGCGGTCCCGGCATCCCCCACGGCCTGCCCCAGAGGCTGCGGCCCGATCGGCGCGGAGATGGGCGCCTGCCCCGGATTCGCCGGCTGCGGGATCGGCGTAGTCGGATAGGTCGAATCGGCAGTCGCCGGCGCCGCGCTGAGCAGGAGCAACGCAGCAGCCGCCGGCAGGGCCGCCGAGCGGGGCAGTCTTCGCCGCATGTGCCAGAGCCTCCATAGTGGGTCGGCCGGGGAGTGAGACCGGCGTCATAGGGCCCTAACGACGATCCCCCCGAAAAGTAACGACGACAGCTTCCGCTACACTTGTGGTCGTCGCCAGCGCAAGCCGGAGACACGCCGCCTTAGCTCAGTCGGCCAGAGCGATTCACTCGTAATGAATAGGTCAGGGGTTCGATTCCCCTAGGCGGCTCCGCAGGTCAGGCCCCATCCGAAGATCATCGGATGGGGCCCGACTCGTCTGGTGAGTGTCTAACTGAGCGTCTAAGACGCCTGGTCGGTGGGCGGAGAGAGAGCCGCAGGTTCACCCGTCACAGGGAAGGCCAATCCATCGGGCCTACACCCGACTCGACTACCGGTGGCGTCGGTCTGCGAGCCCAGGCGGCTCGGTAACTCGCATGTTCAGAGTTGCTTTACTTATCAAGGCGACTCCGCCGGGGCGGCTGGGCACTGCGTTCACCCGTCGTTTGCCGCCGTCGTAGGACCACTGCATCGCCACTGGTGGGACCGACGGCGGGCCATCTGTCGAGAGAACGTGTTCCAACTTGAACTGCGGACCATCACGGCTTTTCGCGCCGCGCTCTCGACTCGTTTACTCTTCAGTCAGAGATGCGACTAGTTCGGAAGCGTGCTCCGCTCCTAGACCGAATCGGTTGGGATCGGTCTGGGTCAGTTCGCGGTAGAGCTTGACGGCTTCCTGTGCGGCGGCCAGGCCTTCGGGCCGCCGCCCCGCCTCAGCCAGCCGGCGCGCGAGGTTGGTGACCGACAAGGCCAGATCGGGAAGGTAGGCGTCGCGGTCGCCTTCGACGAGTTCGCGGCGTAGGTCGACGGCTTCCTGTGCGGCGGCCAGGCCTTCGGGCCAGCGCCTCGCCTCAGCCAGCCGGACCGCGAGGTTGTTGACCGACATGGCCAGATCGGGGAGGTAGGCGTCGCGGTTGCCTTTGACGAGTTCCCGAGAGAGCTTGACGGCTTCCTGTGCGGCGGCCAGGCCTTCGGGCCAGCGCCTCGCCTCAGCCAGCCGGTTCGCGAGGTTGTTGACCGACATGGCCAAATTGGGAAGGTAGGCGTCGCGGTTGCCTTTGACGAGTTCGCGGCGTAGGTCGACGGCTTCCTGTGCGGCGGCCAGGCTTTCGGGTCGCCGCCTCGCCTCAGCCAGCCGGTTCGCGAGGTTGGTGACCGACGAGGCCAGATCGGGGAGGTAGGCGTCGCGGTTGCCTTCGACGAGTTCGCGGTAGAGCTTGACGGCTTCCTGTGCGGCGGCCAGGCCTTCGGGCCGCCGGCTCGCCTCAGCCAGCTGGACCGCGAGGTTGGTGACCGACATGGCCAGATTGGGGAGGTAGGCGTCGCGGTTGCCTTCGACGAGTTCGCGGTGCAGGTCGACGGCTTCCTGTGCGGCGGCCAGGCCTTCGGGCCAGCGCCTCGCCTCAGCCAGCCGGTTCGCGAGGTTGTTGACCGACGAGGCCAGATTGGGGAGGTAGGCGTCGCGGTTGCCTTTGACGAGTTCGCGGCGTAGGTCGACGGCTTCCTGTGCGGCGGCCAGGCTTTCGGACCGGCGCCCCGCCTCAGCCAGATCGACGGCGAGGTTATTGATCGAAGCGGCCAGATTGGGGAGGTAGGCGTCGCGGTTGCCTTCGACGAGTTCGCGGTAGAGCTTGACGGCTTCCTGTGCGGCGGCCAGGCCTTCGGGCCGCCGCCCCGCCTCAGCCAGCCGGACCGCGAGGTTGGTGAGCGACAAGGCCAGATCGGGCAGTTGGGCGTCGCGGTCGGCGTCGGCGCCGGTGCGCAGTAACCGTACAAGTTGCGCTGCGGCGGCGAGGCTGGTCGGCCCCAGCAACAGGCTGAAGCGAGGCAAGGCGGTCTGCAACTCGTAGAGCTGGGAAAGATCGGCGGCATGGACAAACCGATCCAACGCGGTCAGCAGGGGGTGAGGCTGGGCGAGGCGGGGAGCTACCGGGACCGCTGCTCGGGCACCGGCTGCTCTTGAGGTCAGCACGATGCCGGTGAGGACTGCGGCCAGGCGAGGGTGCTGCGGGTGGGCGCGGCCCAGCACGGTGAGTGCCTGCTCCAGCTGTCCCGCCGACGCGGCGGCCTGTACGGCGGCCACCCAGCTGGGGCTTTGCTCCTCCTCGCTCAGCGTGGCACCGATCAGGTACTCGCCGAGCGTGTCCGGCTGCAGTCCGGACCAGTAGCGCTCGCCGTCGCGATACAGGGTGGCCAGCCAGTCCGCGATATTGGTGACCTGGTCGCCGCTAGCCGGTGCAAGGTAAGCAGCGACGATCTTGCGCGCTTCCTCGCCCGTCGATGCGCCCCAGAGCGTGGCGGCGGCAACCAGGCATCGCCGAGTGGCGGGGGCGAGGCTGATGCCGAATCGGTCGGCGACCCGCGACCAGTAGCGGGCCTCGTGCTCCAGCAGCACCTCTTGCGCGTCCACCGGCGTCCCTGTCAACACCGAAATGGGGTCGTCGGCGTGCAGCAATGCGGCGAGGGCGTGCATCTGCACTGCGAGAATGGTCCGGAAACGGTCATCGTCCAGTGGCGGCAAGACCAGCCGCCTAGCTACGTCCGGCCACGCGATGTGCTGGTACCCATCGAGGGTGGCCAGCCGGTTAGCCAGCGCGTCGATTGCCTCTCGCCACGCGAGTTGCCTGCCGTCGCAGTCGTGCTCGACCGGGCTTAGGTTCACGACGATGCGGTCGTCAGCCAGGACGGATAGATGCGCGGCGGGTGTGACTCGTTCGGTGCGCCACGCGCCTGCGGTGCGGGCCAGCAGCAACAGCCGTACCTTGGCCTCGGCCCGGTTCAGGGCGTCCATGAGCGGGTCAAGCTGGGTGGCGCGGCCCTCGGCGTAGTCGACCACCACCAATGTTGGCGCCACGACATGGGCCAGCACGGCGAGATCCTCGGCGCGAGCGTGTTCGCCGAGCATCACCGCCGCCCACCCTTGGCTGGTGAGCGAGGAGGCAAGATGGCGAGCGAGGCGGGTTTTGCCCTGGCCCCCAGCCCCCGCCACCAGCCGGATTCCCGCCCACGCATCCGTCTCGCACCAGCCCCGCAGCACGTCGAACTCGGGGCGAGGTCGAAACGGGACGGTCGCGGCATCAGCGCGTAACAACTCCGCAGGCGACGCCGGGGCACTCACCGGTTCCGCTAATCCCGCCAACTCGACGGCTTCCACCAGCGGCGGCCGGCCTGTGTGCTCGGCGACGATCTCGGCGAACCTAGCGTCCGAAGCGACCTCGGCAATCGGCATGGTGACCAGACGACGGCTATCGAATCCGCTCGGATCCTGAGTTACGACACCGACTAGAAGGCCGACGCGGTCTCCGCAGCGCAGCGCCGCACCGGACATGCCCGCCCACCCCGATCCGCCCGCACCCGCGGGCGACGGCGGATTGCTCACCTCTATCGCGTACAGGCCCGACTTGACTAGCGCGCCTGGGTTCAGCGCCCCCACGGCGTGATGGCTGTCGCGCATCTGCGGGGTGGCGACAACCTGAGGGAAGCCGATCGCCTCACACTTCTGGCCCGAGTTGCGGGTGACAAATCGCCCCCACCGCACCGGATGACGCCACAGCGGCGGAACCCACGCCGAGTCGGTGATCTCCAACAGCGCCGCGTCGATCGTGCCTTCCCAGCGATGCCATACCACGCGAGCGGCGACCAGCCCGCCAGACTCGGCGCGAATCCGCACACTCGACAATGCCTGACCGGCCGGACACACCACATGTGCCGCCGTTAGCACCAACCGTCCGGCCAGCAGAAACCCCGACCCGCACGTCCACCGTCCCCGCTTCGGGGGATGATCGGGCCAGTCCCCGTAGACCTCAACCTCGCGACGCACCACCGCTGGCCGATCCTCAGTTCGGTGGCGGAGCGTCAGCGTCGTCAGCCACGATGAACGGCGCCCCCTGCGGTGTCTGCGGGACCAGTTCCACGGTCACCTTGTGCGCAGCGCTACTCGTGCGTTCGCTCTTCGCGTCGGCGGTGACCACCCAGAATTTCACCCCACCGGAGCCGCCCGCGACGCGCTTCACCTCGCCGGCGAACTCGATCGACACCTTCCCCACAGCGAATGTCAACGACTGCCCCGCTACTGTCTGCCGGCCGACCGTCTGCGCCGCAACCAACTGCTCACGCACAACCCCGATCGCATCCGACAGCTCAATCCACTGGTCCTCGTCCACCGACGTCCTTCCCCACACGACACTCTCCGAGAAGTCGCCACTGTACGCGCGCTGTTACATGAGCTGATTTGCATAACTCCGTCCACCGTTGAACGGCGGAATTCGCAGCGCAGCCCGCCCTGGCCTATTCGGTGAACGGTGACGTGAGAACGCCGCCATCAAGCCACGTGATGACCCGATGCAGCCACTCGGTCGACCAGGCGGCCGCTAAAGAGCCAGGCCCCACCCGATAGCTCGGGGCCGGGGCCTGGCTCGTCGGGTGGGCGGCTACGACGCCTGATTGGTGGTCGGAGGAAGTCCCGCAGGTTCGTCCGGCGCGGGGAAAAGCCGGTCCATTGCGGTCGCCCCGGACTCGACCACCGGCCTGATCTGCTTCCGGTAGACCAGCTCCGTCACGGCCGTGCTGCTGTGCCCGACCAGCCGCGAAATCTCTTCGATCGGCATCCCGCCGTCCGAGAGGATCGAGACGAAGCTGTGCCGCAGCTCCCGGGGCGTCCACTGCGTCGGCTTGAGCCCGGCCGCCTTGATCACCCGGCGGAAGTCTCGCCGGACGTTGTTGACGTCCCGCTCGGTGCCGACGTTGGTTGCGAACACGAGTCCCTGTTCGTGCCAGTCGTCGCCTGCGACCGTCTTTACCGCCTGCTGGGCCACTCGGTGCGCCTCTAGCGCCTTGACGGCTCGTTCTGGCAGTGCCAGCGTGCGCCGGGACTTCCGCGTTTTCGTCTCGCCGCGGGCGCGGACCGAACGCCACACCTTGACGTTCGGCGGGATCGCCGGCGTCGCGTTCGGCTTGCCCACGAGGTCCACGTGCTCCCAGGCGAGCGGTCGCATCTCCTCGGTCCGCGCGCCAGTTAGCAGCGACACCACGATGTAGGCGCGCATCGGCGACGACTCCGCCGCCGCGAGCACCGCTTCGGCCTGCGCGAGTGTGAGCGCCTTCGATGGCCGCCCGGCTCCCTTGCCGGCTGGCAGCTCGTCGCACAGCAGGACCACGTTGTACCGGACCCGCTTGCGCACCTGAGCGCGGTTGATCGCCCGACGCAGGATCGAGCGGAGGTTGCGCAAAGTCGAGGTCACCAGCACTTCGGCTTTCTCCGCCAACCAGTCTTCGACGTCGTCGACTTCGAGCTTCACCAGCGGCCGGGCGCCGATCGCGGGCACGATGTGGTTGTTGACCAGCGACCGGACGGCCTTGACGGTGTTGGGGTCTCGTTCGCCGCGTTCGTAGCTCGCGAGCCAGTCGTTGACCGCTTGCTCGACCGTGTACCTGGTCGACGCGTTAGCGGCGCCCTCTTCGGCGTTGCGAACCAGCTCCTTGAGCTTGTTCTTGGCTTCGGTCTTGGTCTTGCCGCTGGCTTTGCGGTATATGCGCTTTCCGTTCGGCGTGTAGCCGATCGTCAGCTCGGCGATCCAGCGCTGACGGCTTTCCGACCAGTAGAGCGTGCCGTCTCCGCGACTACGCCGACTCGCCATAGCCGACCTCCGCTTCCCTCATCAGCAACTCGACGTACTCCTGGATGGCGACGGCCGGCACGAGCCGGGCGCGTCCCTGCTTGACCGATCGCAGGCGCCCCGCGCGCAGCTGTTCGTAGATGACCGAGCGGCTCATCGAGAGCAGGCGCATTGCTTCGGTGATCCGGTAGAGGTGCCGTTCGGGCACGGCGACTGGCATGGGTACGGCGTTCATCGATCCCCCTCAGTGTCGTGGTCGGGCTTGGTAGGCGCGACGTCCGCGACCTCCGCGACTGGGCTGGTCAGTACGGGTGCGAGCGGCTGTTGGGTGCCGCGACCGTCCGCGACCCGGGTTGCGGAGGTCGCGGACGAGCCCTGCGCCTCCGCAACCCCGGATGCGGCGTTGACCTGCGGGGTCGCGCTGGTCGCGGAGGTCGCGCCCGTTTCGAGCGGCGGCAGGTAGCGGCTCCAGGCGTCGGCCAGTCCGCCGTCGCCGTCGATGCGGTAGCCCTTGAGCGTCTTGCCGCTGACCTTGAGGTCTTTCGGCCGAACCAGGTACCGGTCGAGTTCCTTGGCCAGGCGGCGGCTGTCGAGCGGCTTGCCCTGCAGGTCGGTCCACGGACCGTCTTCGATAGCGTGCAGTTCGCGGATCAGCTCGGCAGTGACCATACGGTCGGTGTTCTCCGCGGCGAAGATCTGCCGGATGTCCGCCAGAAGCCGCACGCCGATCGAGACGGGTTGTGCGGTCGCTTCGAGCACGAAGTGCCGGCACGCCTTCCGCGCTGTCTCGGGCCAATGGCCGCCGGCCGCGTCGGCGATCGCCAGGAGCGGCCGCCAGATCTCCGCGGCACGGTCGCGGACGCCGTCCGGTCGTTCCGGCCGCGCGCGGCTCACCTCGTCGCCGACGCGCCCGACCCACTCCGCCAGCTCAGCGCGCACCGGCGCCGACTCTCGCTCGACGTCCTCTTCGATGAACTCCTCGACCATCTCGTCGAACCGGCGCTTGCGCATGTGCACGGTGATCGCCCGCGTGGTGATCGTGTCCGGCATGCCGCCGGCGATCCCGGCGAGCGCGACCGGCGCATAGACCGGGAACCGAGTCACGTTCATGCTCTTGGCGTCGCCGACGCACCGCGTCACCGTCGCCGACCGCTTGTACCCCGCGTTCAGCAGCGCGCGCAGATCCTCGTTGTTCCCACCCGTCTTCGGGTTGAACACCGCGTCGATCTCGTCAAACAGCAACGTCATCGGCCCGTCGGCGAGCATCCGGAAGATCGCGGCCGGCGTGATGCTGATCGTCATCTCCGGCTTCGCCACGAGATACTGCGCGACCTCCAGCACGCGCGTCTTGCCGCTCCCCGGCTCCGCCGAGTCGAGGATCAGCCTCGGCGTCACGTACAGCCGCTCGGCCACGTGGGTGTGCGCGTACCAGAGCGCCAGCGTCGGCGCGGCGTGCTCGTTCGCGAACGCCGAGAACCGCGACACGAACGTCACGACCGAGTCGAGAACCTCGTGACCCGGCTTCGCGAAGGCACCGGCCGGTGCCGGGCCGAGCCACGTGAGTGGGTTGACCGGCGCGGCTTCCGGGAGCGACTCGCTCGGCTGGGCGCCGCCGTCCTCGGGCGGCGTGGCCGCGATGTGGCGGCCGCGCCAGACGCGCTGGCAGTTCTCCGAGCAGAAGTAGCCGGACGGCGAGTCACCGCGCGGCCGGCCGCACTGCTGGCAGCAGGGCGCAGGTTCGTCGGAGATCACGAAGTCGATCACGGACAAGGTGTCGTCGAATCCGGACATCAGGCGGCCACCTCCAGGCGAGCGGTTGGTTCGTCGCCGCCGCCGGCCTCGCGGTAGCGCCTCCACAGGTCATCGAGCCGCTCGGTGTCGTCGAGCTGGTGGCGGAGGATGTCCGTCGGTGAGTCGTCCTCGACGGCCTGGACCAGGCGGCCCGCGTGCTCCCGCACGGCGCGGCGGTAGGCGTTCTTGAGCACGACGGCTTTCAGCCAGGCGCCGTAGTACGGCGGCGGCAGAATCGGGCCGTCGGTGTAGGTCTCGACGATCCAGAGGCCGAGGCGGTGCAGGCGGTGGGCGCCGCCGGACCGCCGTTCGGTTGCCGTCCTCTCGCGGGCGTGGTCCATCACGGCCATCGGGGTCGGTGCGTGGCCCGCGCCGGTTAGCTCGATAACCAGTTGGAGGACGTGGGCGGCGATCGGCGAGCCGAAGTCGTCGGCGCGCATGCCGGCGAGTAGTCGGCGGGCTCCGGTCAGCCGGACCTGCATCACGCAGCCCAGGAACTGACGCTCGGGGTCGAGCAATGTGGTCTTCATGGGTGGCCTTTCGGATGAGCTGCGAGTCAGCGGCTGTTGTCGCGGCGGTCGCGGTCGCGGAGATCGCGGTACGTCCGGCGTGCGCGGAGGCAGGAGTTGTAGGCGCGGCGGCCGGCGCGGAGCGTGCGGCCGGTGCCGCCGCATCGGCGGCAGAGCCGGATCGCGCGGAGCAGCGGCGAGCGGAAAGAGCCAAAGCCCTGGCAGGAACGGCACGGCTTGTACGGGTAGACCGCGCACGACCAGGAGTAGCCGAGAGTGACGATTGCGAGAAAGAGCAAGAGAAGTACGGTCGGGTTGCTGAGGGGGTTCAACGGAGCCTCCGGGGCTGTTTTTGGCCGCACTTGACCCGCGCCTCTAGGTGCTAGGGCGCTGATCAGCGATGTTGTAGAGGTCTAGGGAGGGCTCTAGGTCTAGAGGGACGAGGCTCTAGACCTAGAGCCCTGCGGGACCTAGCCGCTCTTGCGGTTCCGATCACGCTCGGTCAGCGCGTCGACGATCCATTCGCGCTTGACGCCCATCCGGTTGGCACCCTTGCCGGTGTCGACGTCGTTGCCCCACACCTGCTTCGTGGCGATCCCGAGCGGCTTCAGCGCGGTCGAGAGCTGCGTTGCTTTCGCCGCGCCGGTCGGCAGTTCGGCCCACGGGCCGTAGACCGCCGGACGCAACTCGGCGAGCCGGTCCACGATGCGTTCCGACCACGCCTTCTCGGCGTCGCCGATCGCGGTCAACACGTCGGCGAGCAAGGTGCTCGTGTCCTCGTCCTCCTCGGGCGCGAGGTCAAGGCCGGCGGCGTAGCCGGTCAGCCGTCCGGCCGCCAGCCGCGCGGTTCGTGCGCGGGCCGCGATCTTCTCGGCGTCCGGTCCGTCGATGTACACACCGCGGGTAATGCGCGGCTCGTCGCCTTCGCCCGCCAGGTACCCGATGCCCTTGTCCCGAAAGGACAGCGTGGTGGCCCGGATGCCGTTCCGGTACGACGAGGTGCCGAGCACCATGTCATTGGCCTGCTGGCCGGTGACCTTGAGGCAGAACCGCATCACCGCGTTGTCGCTAATCGCGGTCGGGATGCTCTTCGCGTCCGGTCGCTGCGTCGCCAGGATGATCACGATGCCCAGTGCCGGGCCGCGCTTCACCAGGTCGGTGCAGACCTCCTCGATCTCCGCGCCGTACTCCGGGTGCTCGAACCACTTCTGACACTCGTCGACACCGATCACGATCGGGTGCAGGCCAAGGGACTTCTTACCGGCCAGCTCCGGCGTGACCTTGTTCTCCGGGCATAGATCCTTCGGCAGCTCCCGGATCACCTTCGCGCGCCGTCGCAGCTCGTCGGCGAGTGTCCGCAGGTCGGCGACGGCGTACGCGATGTCCTCCGGCTCGTCGCCGGCGCGGTACCGGTGCGACACCGGCGCCAGCGGCGAGAGGTCGCCAGTTCCCTTGAGGTCGAACGAGTGCAGCTCGGCCCGCGGGTCCAGGGCGGCGATCAGCAGCAGCTCTCGCAGCGTGAACGTCTTGCCCATCCGCGGGATCGCGCCGATGACCATCGAGATGAACATCAGGGTGATGTCCACCCACCGGCCGCGCTGGTCGGTGCCGAACGGCTGCGGTTTGAACAGGTCGACGGTGCCGGGCTTTCGCAGCGGCCAGGCGGCCTGTCGCGACTTGGACAGGTCCTGATCGCCGACCCACAGGACCATCCGTCCGGGGTGGACCTCGGCGTTGCCTTCCGGCCAGACGCAGCCGAGAGGACGGCCGAGGCCGGACGCGAGCTTCGCCCGCCGCTCGACCACTTCGGACACCGTGACGCCCGGTGGAAGGTCGACGTCGGCGCGCCAGCCGGGGCCGTCGCGGGTGATCGGCGCCGTGAACCCGATCGCGTTCGGGTTCTTGCCGAGGGCCTGGTTGATGCCCGCGATGCCGAGCACCGACAGTGCCTGAACGACGTTGTCACTCGTCAGCTTCTGCACCTGGGTGGACAGAACGGCGCGAGACGACACCACCGGGTTGTCCTGTGTGGACCCGAGCTTTCCCAGTAGCCCTACCGCGACGGCGCCGCAGGCCCAGATCACCCACTCCGGCAGGACGTTCGGCAACGTGAACATCAGGACCAGGCCGACTGTCGACACGAGACCGAGCTGAATCAGGCGAAGGACGACTCGCCGGTCTCGCTGCTGCGACAGCTTCAGGTAGAGGTCGGCCTTGTCGGCCGTGGCCGTCTCCGATCGGGCCGGACGCCCCTCGGCGTCAGTCACGTACCGGCCGGTCGCCGCGAGCAAGAGAAGAAGACCCCGAGGGGAGCGCACCGCGAGCCGAAGCGCGTAGAGCGGTGACCGGGCCGCGTGGTAGCCGGCCTTGTGCGCGTAGTGCTTCCCCACCCACTTCGCGACGTCCTTCGCATCGGCCGTCGACTTGAGGTAGCTGGGGATGATCGCCTGGCGGTTCTGCGAGCGGAGGCGGTCCAGCCACGACGAGCCGTCCGTGACCGGGCGGTCAACCGGGACGGCCGGCGACTGCTCCGCGGTTTCGTCGCCAGGCTCGACGTCGATGACGAACGGGTCGGCCTCGACGGGCGCCGTGCTGGGGAACGCGATCACGCGGCCGCCGTGCGGTTCGTTGGTGGTACTCATCAGTCGTTCACCTCCTGGTCGGTGGTGTCGCGTACGAGGTGTGCAAGGGCAGCGCCGCAGCCGAGGACGACCACCGGCAGGCAGGAGACGAGCGTGGTCACCGGCCAGGGAGCGCGTTCGACGTCCGCGGCGGACATCAGGTGGTAAGCGACCTGGCCGACCATGCCGAGGACGAGCGAGCCCAGGGCCGACCACTTCGCGAAGTTGCGGACTCGGTGGGTCCGGGTTGCCGGGGACAGCCACACCCGCAGGGCAAACGCCGCGTAAGTCTCGACCCCGATCGGGAGCGTGATCGCCGAGTTGATCGTCAGGTGATCCCAGATGCCAGGCAGGAGCTGGATCGGGCCGAACCCGGTCAGCCTGCCGAGCCCGACCCAGCCGCTCCAGACGGCGACGAACGCCGGCAGGGCCAGGAGGAGCACTGGCCACAGCTTGATCCGCCGCACCTTCTCCGGCGTCGCGCCCGGGTCTGCGGTGACGTTGACCTGCGGCTCTGCGTCATCCGAAGCCGGTTCTTCCGGAATCTCGGACTCCTGATCCGGTTCCGCGACCTCGGCGGGTTCCGTCACCGCGTGCAGCTTCCGCACGGGCTTGGTGTCGGCCTCCTCATTCAGTGCGGCGAGGATGGCGCGGGCCTTCGGCGCACCCACCTTGAACTCGGTCATGATCCGGTTTCGGGAGGGGCACTCGCCCAGGTCCGCGGCGAACTCACGGACACGGGGCAGCAGGTCGGTGACCGAAGGCGGGTACGCGCTTCGGGTGTTCGTGGGCGTGTCGAGCCCTACCATGGGTGTTCTCCTGACTGGCTTGGAAGTGGTTGGGAGAAGCCCGGTCCGGCGGGTGGTTCTTGGCGGTTCCGTGCGCCGGGCCGGGGCGGCTTCAAGCGGCCGCGCCGGAGCTGTCCGACCGGCCCCGGAGAGCCGAACTGACGGTCTGGCGGCTGATGCGCCGGACGTGTCGATGCGTCGCGGCCCGGTCCGTGCTCGGCGCCAGGCTGGTGGTCTCCGCTTCCTGGTCGTGAGCCGTCACGAAGTACTCGGCGATCATCGCGTCGATGTCCGTCTCAGTCAGTCCGTCCGGGGCGTAGCTGGGCAAAGGGATGAGGTCATCCATTGGTGTGGACTCCAACGATTCGTAGGTCTCCTACTCGGGGCGGCCGGTGGCGGCCGAGACCCAACGTAAGTCCTGTCTATTAACTCTGTCAACTGACATGGGAGAACTGACTTAGCCAACTGACTTGGCCTACGCTGGTGGTATGGCATCCCTGAACCCGGACGACCCGCGTGCGCCGTTCTTGCAAGTAGCCGGCGGTCTCCGGGCCGCGATCCTGTCGGGGGAGTACGCCCCGGGAGCGCAGTTGCCGACCTACCAGGAACTGGCCGATTCCTGGGGGGTGGCGGTCAACACGGCCAAAAGCGCCGTCGCCCACCTCAGGGAAGAGGGCCTGGTGGTGATCCGGCACGGCAAGGGCTCGTTCGTTCGTACCCAGCTGGCCGAAGGTGACTCCGCGACTCGCCCCGAGGCCTCGGGGGATGAGCGGGTCTGGCAGGCCATTGCCGAGATCAGGAAGCGTCTCGGCG
The DNA here is from genome assembly GCF_040638975.1 of Amycolatopsis sp. NPDC024027. NCBI lineage: Bacteria > Bacillati > Actinomycetota > Actinomycetes > Pseudonocardiales > Pseudonocardiaceae > Amycolatopsis > Amycolatopsis sp. NPDC024027. Next base: position 906,640 of record NZ_JBEZYY010000001.1, on the reverse strand, counting down.
AGATCGAGCGGAAGCTGGGGGAGAACTAGCCGAACAGGGCACGGAGGAACTGCACGACGCCGTCGATCACCGCGCCGACGCCGTGGGCGGCTCCGCTGGCCCAGCTCGCCGAGTCGGCCGGGTACTTGACGATCAGCACGACGAGGGCGAGTCCGATGATCAGGCCGATCGCCTTGCCGACCAGGCCGCCCCCGCTCTTCATAACCGGGAAGTTGTTCTTCGCCATCACGGTCTCCTTTCGTTCTGCGACGGGCCGGGAGCCCGATCCGGATCGGGGTTTCGATCCGGCGTTGTCGCTGATGAATTCAGGAAACCGCGCAGGGGCGGGGGTGCAGCAGTGTGCACGCGGGGGTGCATTTCTGCACGTGGGGGGTGCACGGGGGGTGCTTTAATGACCTTCGGAGGTACCGGTGGTCGACAAGGGGAAGCAGCCGAACGCACTTCTAGCTGCGGTTATGCGACAGGCGGGGGCGACTAACAAGGGCTTCGCCCGCCGTGTGCGCGAACGCAGTCAGAGAGACGGCGGTGAGCTGGTCAGCGCTGACCACGTGTCGGTCAAGCGCTGGCTCGACGGCACGAAGCCGCACCCGCGCACCTGCCAGCTGATCGCCGCCGTCCTCGGCGAATTGCTCGGCCGGCCCGTCGGCCTCGAAGAAATCGGCTTCGCCACAGCGGCCGAGACCACCTCGGATGACGTCGGCCTGGAGTACCCGGAGGAGATCGCTCACAGCCTGGTCGCGCTGGGCGCGATCACCGAACTCGAGCTCCGCACGCCGAAGCGGGTCGGCCCGCTGGCCGTCGTACCGGAGGCCTGGAGCGGCCTGCTCGTCCGGTGGCTGACCGACTCCGACGAGGAAGGATCGCGGCCACCAACCGAGCCGCGCTCGATCACCTTCGTGGACGTCGAGGCGGTTCGCGAGGCAACCGCGATGTTCAGCAGCTTCGACTATAAGTACGGCGGCGGCCGGCCGAAGTCGCTCGTCGCCTCGTTCCTCGACCAGGAGATCTTGCCGAACATCCGGCACGTGTCCCCGCACGACCCGGTCGGACGGGAGTACTTCCGGGAGGTCGCTGCCCTGACGCGGCTCGCCGGCTGGACGGCCTACGACACCGGCGCGCACGGACTCGCGCAGCGGTATCTAACGCAGGCGTTCCGCCTGGCGAAGGCGGCCGGCGACAAGGCGCTGTGCGGCCGAATCCTCGCGGGCATGTCGCATCAGGCGAACTTCCTGGGGCACTTCCAGCGGGCGGTCGACCTGGCGCGAGCCGCCTACAAGGGCGCCAACGGCTACGCCACCCCGACCACGATGGCGCTGTTCCACGCGATGGAAGCCAGGGCGCTTGCCTCGCTCGGCAGGGCAGAGGACGTCACGGCCGCGCTGCTCACGGCTGAGCGGTGGCATTGCCAGGGCATCCGGGAGAACGACCCCGAGTGGATTCACTACTTCGACGAAGCCGAGCTGCACGCCGAGTTCGCGCACTGCTTCCGCGACATCGGGAACGCCGAGTTGGCGAACCACCACGCGGCCGCGTCCATCGCGGCTTCGGAGTCGACCTACGTCCGAAGCCTCTCGTTCTGCCGGACCGTGCTCGCCACGTCCCACCTGCAAGGCGGGAACCTCGAAGAGGCGTTGGACGTGGCCAGGTCGGTCGTCGAGACAGCGGCGAAGCTGAAGTCGTTCCGGGTGATCTCGTATCTCGACGACTTCCGCGGACGACTGGGCGGGCACGCCGGCGACCCGTTGGTGAAGGAGTTCCTCGACTTCGCCAACATCCACCTGCCGTCAGAAAACCTTCCAGTGTCGGGGCGCCTGGTCGTCGCGTAGGTCGCTGATCCGCTTCTCGACCTCGGCTTTGACCTCGGCGGACTCGTCGACGGTCTGCGAGAGCCACATGGTCATGTTCAGCTCTCGGGTTGCCCTGAGCACGGGGAAGCCTGGCCACGTGATCGGATCGAATCCGTAGGCCGCCGTGTACGAGTCGTACTCGGCTTCGGAAGCCCAGCCAAACGCCTGGTGGCGGACGGACAGTACGGCCGCGTCCCACTCGCGCGGTCCGTAGGCGAAGTCCTCGAAGTCGATCAGGTTCAGCGTTCCGTCGGGGGAGCGCATGACGTTCCCGGGGTGTGCGTCGCCGTGCACCGGGCCGGCGGGGAGCGGGAACTCAAGGTCTTGGAACTTCTCGGAGAGTTCCTCGTACCGGTCGCGCAGGAAGTCGAGGTCCCCCTCGGGCAGCTTGCCCTTCAAGGCTTGTAGGCGCGGTTCGACCTTCGGCATTGGGGAGAAGGCCGGCAAACGGAAGTCCGTTGGGTGGGGCAGCGCGTGCAGGTCGTGCAGCAGCTTCCCGAACTCGGCCGGGGTGATCGGCGTGTCGTCCTCTTCCAAGCAGTTCCAGAAGGTGACGGGTAGCCCGTCTTCGACGAACGGCTGTTCGTTGCCGTCGAGCACCGTCGCGGCGGGGAACCGGTGCTCGGCAAGCCACCCGGCGACGAGCACTTCCTTCGTGGCGGCCGGGATGGAGCGGCCCACGCGGACCACGGCCGAGCCGTCGGCGAGGCGGTAGATGGCGTTCTCCCCGAACCGGACTCGCTGCGCGTCGGTCGCGTCCAGCCCGGCGAAGGCGCACGCTGCCTCGAAGACAGCTTGTGTCCGCTCCGTCGTGAAAGCCTTCGTCGATGTCATCAGACTCCTCTATCGGGGTGCCTCGGCCAGGCTAGAGCTTCGGCAGGAACGTGTGCTCGGCGAATCGGGGCGTGGGCCCGGTCGGCGCGCCGCCTGGAGGGAGGTCAGGACGCGCCGACCGGGGGCTTAGGGCCACACCTTCTCTGTGGCGTGGCGCCGTAGCGCTTGGGCGGCCTTCTCGTAGGTCGTCAAGGCGGCTTGGTGGGTGGAGTACACGGCGACGCCGTGGTGGTGGCGTAACGCGACGGCGAGGGCGCCGGCGCGGCGTTCGTAGAGGGTGAACGGCTCGACCAGGCCGGGCGGGCAGCTGGCGGTGGGAACGAGGCGCACGGCGATCCGAGGTCTTCTCGTCCAGGCGCGCAGCTGGTCGAGCTGGTCGCGGAGGACATCGGGGGTGCAGGCGTCGGGGCGTGTGGCGGCCTCGCCGATGAGGAAGGTGTGTAGCGGGCCCGGCTGGTCGGACAGGGCTAGCTGACGTGCGGTGCGGAGAAGACAGCCCACGTCGGCGGCCTCGGGGGCGAGCAAGCCGGTGTCCCGCAATGCGCGGGCGTACTCGGCGGTCTGCAGCGTCTCGGGGATGAGCGTCGGCGACCACTCGGTGGCGCGGGTGGATCGCTGTTCGAAGGCGATGCGCAGGTAGTTCTCGGCGCGTCCGGTGCGGTCGATCAAGTCGCGGTCGTGGGACCGGCGGGCCAGGTCGATGAGGTGTTCGCGCACGCTTTGCGGTGCTCGCAGGACACCGAGGATGTGGGCCACGATCGTGTCCTGTGGCGCGCGTTGGCCGAGTTCGAAGCTCGACAGCACGGCGTGGTGTAGGTCGACCATGGCGGCGAGCCGGCGTAGGCCGATGCCGCGCTGGGTTCGGGCTTCGCGGAGTCCGCCGGCCAGGGCGATGACGGCTGGTCGGAGTGCAGCTTCGGTCACGGTTCAGACCGCCCCGTTCGGTTGTGGTTCTCTGTGTCGGGTGCGTTGAGCAGGGAAAATGGATCGAGTTCGGTGCCGTCGAGTTCGCCGGCGCGATCGGTGAGGGCTACGCCGATGCGGACGAGCTGCCGGCCGAGGGTGCGCAAACCGGCGGCGTAGGCTGCATCGTCCGGCTGGAGGGTCAGCAGCTCGACCGTCACGCTTCCGATCTTGGAGTTGACCTTCGAGAGCGCGGCGAGCAACTCGCGATCACGAGCGTGCACGCGGCACCCCGATTCGCCGGCGCTCGTTCTGGCTCGCACAGACCGGGCACACCCGCCCGGGCCTCGGGATCACCCGGCGGCGGCTGATGCTGGGCCGATCGTGCTCCAGCGGGAACCGGACGCCCGTCAGGCACCAGGGCAACAGCATGAACAGCCGTGGATTGGTCATCTCCGAGTGCAAGTACAGGTGAGCCCATCCGTCGCCCCCGGTGAACTCGTGCCACTCCCAGAAATCTCGGCACGAGTCGACGTCGGTCAACGGCCAGTCGTCCAACGCAGTCATCGAAGCCCCCGCTCGACGTCGAACGCCCGGATCGCGGCGGCGGCCTGCTCCCAGTCGGCATCGGTCATGTCCGCGTGCGTCTTTGGACGCTGGTAGGTGTCGAGATCGATCTCGTTGAGCCGCTGACCACCCGAGTTGAACAGCGACGCACCGCACCAGAACGTCGGCCGGTCATCGCGCCCGGTCGATCCCCCGTCTTGTGCCGTCACCTGATCAACTTTGATCGAAACCGCGCGCGCGAAACACAGCCAGTAACCATGATTTCGGCTGGTCAAGGCCCACGAACTAGGCGTGAAAGGCATAGATCAGCGGAGCTTCGCTCGCCGCCGGTAGCCTCGCCTGGTGGACTTGCTCCCGTTCGACGACTACGTACGCTCGCTCAATCGCAAGCGGATGTCCGCCGGCGTGCTGTTCCGTGATGAGGCCGACCGCGTGCTGTTCGTCGAGCCGTCGTACAAGTCGCATTGGGACATCCCCGGTGGCGCCTGCGAAGAGGGAGAACCGCCTTGGCGTACCGCGGCCCGCGAAACCTCCGAGGAAGTCGGCATCGACCGACCGCTCGGGGGTCTGCTGGTGATCGACTACATCCCCGATGACTCACGGATGCCGGAGGGGATGGCGTTCGTCTTCGATGGCGGCCACGTCACCGAGGCCGAGATCAAGGCGCTGCCCATCACGGACCCCGAGATCCTGTCCGTGGCCCTGCTGCCGCTCGACATCGCAGCGCCGCGGCTCAAGCCGATCCTCGCCCGGCGCATGGCGGCCGCGCTCGACGCCGCGCGCGCCGGTGAGCTGCTGATCTGCGAAGACGGCAGGCACATAGCGCGATAACCTGGCTACCGTGCGCACACAGTCGGAGGACGGATGACCGCTCACAACCCGCTCGCCGAGAACCTGACGCGTATCCGCAAGGCCCGCGACTTCTCGCAGGAAGGGCTCGCTGAGGCCGCCTCGGTCGGTGTCGACACCGTGGCGCGTATCGAGCAGGGCACTCGGACGACCAGCCGCCCCGCCACCCTCCGAAAGCTGGCGGCCGCGCTCGGCGTCCCAGTCGACGCCCTCCTTGGCACGATGCCAGCACCCCACTCCCGCGAAGTCGACGTTGCCCCGCTCCGTCGGGCGATCACCGCAGACGCGTCCATCCCCGGTCTTGAGGACCTGGCCGACACCCGCGAGCTGCTTCCGCTCCCGGAACTCACAGCCAGCGCACACGCGGCATGGCGGGCGTACGTCGACGGGCGACACACCGAGCTGTTGCACGCTCTGCCAGTCGTCCTGGCTGATGCACGCCGAGGCGTTCGCGACACCCGCGACGAAGACCGCGCCGGTGCACACCGCGTCCTGTCGACCGCGTACCGGCTCGGCGCTGGCATCGCGGGCCGGCTCGGCTTCGACGACTTGGCGTACACCTCCGCTGCTCGGGCGATTGAGGCCGCGGCCGCCTCGGACGCTCCCGAGGTCGAGGCTGCGATCTCGCTGCGCTACCTCGCGTGGACGCTGGTCCGCCAGGGCCGAGCGGAAGACGCCGAGCGCGTCGCTACGCAGGCGGCGGCCGCGATCGAACCGCGGATGCTCGACCGCGACCCAGTACGCGCCGGCGTCTTCGGCAACCTGCTGTTTAACGCCGCAACCGCCGCCCTGCGAACAGGCAGCGCCGGTCGCGCCGAGGACCTCCTCGCCGCCGCTCACGCCGCTGCAATCCGTTCCCGAGGAGACACGGCTTCGGAAGCCGCGATCTTCGGTCCGCGGGTTGCTGCACTCCAGAACGTCGAACTTGCCGCGCGGGCTGGCGATCCGGAACAGGCCCTCCGCCTGGCGGCCGCCGTACCCGACACAACTGGCGACGTCCCGGCCTTCTGGGAGGCCGGCCATCGACTGTTCCTCGCGGCCGCAGCAGCGGACTTGCGTCACGACCGAGACGCCTTGGCCTGGCTTGCCGAGGCGCGCGATCTGGCGCCAGACTGGGTCCGATATCAGCCTCTCGGCAAAACGACCATGCAGCGCTTGGTCGACCGAGCAACCCGGCGTCGAGGACCGGGGTTTGCCGCGCTCGCAATCCATTATGGCGTTATTGGCTAGCCCTTCAAGGTGCTCCGCCTTCTGGTTACCTTGAGCCAGGAGACTGCTGTCCTATGCGACGGGGCAGTAGACAGCACGCGCATTCGCAATAATTGCGTGCCGAACTTTCGTGAAATCTTTCTTGACCTGCCCGCTGGCCGCATAACGAAAACCTCTGTGCGGCGTGACTAGTGCATGGGCATGGCCGATTGTTTCCTCCTCGTCCTCCTGGTCTTCCAGTGGGTCCGGTATGACATCCCACTGCTGACTTACGCCTGACACTTCGCGAACTACGCGCGCAAGGAATGAGAAGACGTAACAAGTCCGCTTCTTGCTGGCGGACACCGCAGACTGACCGTTCCGCTCCAGTAGGGCTTCGCGATAGCAAGACAAACCGTCTTCGTTGTCCTGCAGTCGAACGGCATAAGTCTCCATCTTTGGTTGCTTGGTAACAAGGTCGAACGGATTCAGAAAACCCGGAACCTTATTTGGGCATCGTCGTAGGATAACTTCATCGCCTTCGATGAAGTTCGCCTTATCATCCGCCATGTAGCTACCTCACTAGGTCGCGCCACTGCGGATTCTTGACCTTCACGTGAGCCGTCAGCCTGCCGAGGTGTCCTCGGATGGCGCGTAGTGCAGTGGTATCACCATTATCGAGATCCACTGAAAGCATGTTACTGCCAATTTTAACGATCGCGTAAGCATCATCTTCGCGATCGACAAGGATCTCTAGAGAGAACTCGTCGGCATACCAAACTGCCGCCACCCCACCGTCGCCGTCGGGCGAAATATGAGGATAGACGGATGTAGAGTCGCAGATGGCGTAAAGGATCCGCATCAGTCGAGTTAGCACATCTCGATCGACTGAAAAGTCGTCATCAAGCTCGTGAACTCGTGATTTATGGAGAATCTGCGAAACCTTTGACTCGATGTGTTCCCAAATCGAGTGCCTACCAGGGCCCCGAAACTTGGCTCGGAGGGGTTCGTCGGGTCCCGCTTTCGGGTCGATGTGCCGGCTTCCCTCTGGCTGAGCAAGTGAAGTGTATCGATGCTTTCGCATGCGAACTGCTGCGACGGCGGTGCGAAAGTGCTTGTGATCGTCCCAAAAAGCCGCCGTAGCATCCCGTGCGGCGGCAGGCAACACGATTCCGAGACCTTGCACCGTCATCTTTCCCCCCAGGAAGACTTCAAGGAATCATCGAACAGCTGGGTAAAGAGCGTATATAGCTCGTCGTGTGCTTGCTGCAACCGCTCGGCTGGGTCATCGCCTTTCGAGAGATCTGCTCGCCCGCTGATAGTTAGGAGTGTGGCTGGCACTTTTCCATCATTGTTTTTGTCTGCGGTGTCAAGGGCGCTAGCGGCGAAGCTGATTCCCTCGCCTCGCCTTGTCGAATCCACACCAACGAGAAGGGTGATGTTTGAGTTTTTTTCCGTTGGGCAGACGTGTTTTCTGACAGCGGTCGTGCCTTCCGTGACCACATCTTGGTCGGCCTCGGTGATCTTCTCTCCTGCGACAACCCGACGCGAAACGATGTTTGAATCGAATAGGTCGAGGTAATTCTCGTACTCGATAGTTGCGCGCACCAAGGTAGGATCTTCATTTCCTGATTCGCGCAAGGCTTCAGTGAATTCCTCGAACCGTCTCTTGAAGTCTTGGCTTAGCTCGGCAAAACCCGGGTACCGGTTGTTCGGCGTAAAGTACCATGTGAGGCCAAATCGATCGGCTTGGATCAGTATCTGCTTCTCGCGCTCTTTGGATGCAAAAATACATGCCGGCATCGGCCATTTATCGTCGACGAATGTTATTGAATCCGTCGGATTCCAAGGTGCCAGGGGGGCTTTTTCCTCAACTCGCGGCAACTCGTTGGCCCAGGCATTGCGAAGCGTCGACAGATGTAGGGCTGACAGTGTGTAAATCGTCTCAAACCAAAAGGTTAGATTGACTTCCGACACGGGAGGACGCGCGAACTCCTCGTGCTCAGCGCTCATGCTGTCCACATCCGCATCGTCCAACTGCCTTCCCTGTCCATACAGAACGCTTGTCCTATATGATCCAAAATCATCGTACATGTGTCGCCGCTCACATCGCCATATTTAGGGTTGCGCTTGAGTTTCATGGGAATGATAGTTATCAGATTGTTACATGAAGGGCTTCGTTTGTTACATTGATCCATGATCGGCGACATCTTGAGGGGCGAGACGTCGGCGCCACCGTCAGGTGCGGCAAGCGACCGGCCGAAGTCTCGATGCCTCAGCACACGGGCGAAAGGAGCGTTGCGTTCATGATCGTTTTTCCGCACGTCCCTCCGTTCGATAGTCGACGGTAAGCCGAACGCTCATAGCGCCTGGCCCGTTACTGGTATGAACCAGATCGCGTCGACTTCCACTCGAACGTCGCAGTAGTGATCTTTCTGCGGTGCTTTCGCGTCACCCAGTCTGGCTACGGTTGGCGCCTCTGAGGGGTGACTTGCCCGTCCATCAGGCTCCGCGCTCGACTGTCGCCCCGCGCCCGGTATTCGCGTCCTCTGGGAGCTCTCGGACCTGCGGGGAATCGCAGTTGCTCGGCTCTCGGTGTGCCCTGGTTGTGGCGTTGGCTGCGCGGCCGTCCAGTCGCCTCGCCCGCGTTGGAAGCACGGGCGGTTAGTCCGTTTGTGGGGCGGGCGCTGCACCTGGTTGATGGTGAGCTGCCGCTGATGGCAGGGGTCGCGACGCGCAGGGCAGACCCCGCCATCCGCGACGCTCTACTGAGCACCGACCTCGACGGCATCGAACCGCCGATCGGCGACCTCGCGCAACTGCTGTCCGAGACACAGCTATCGAGCCCGTCAAGGGGGCAGTTTGCGCGATCGCTCGCCTCAGAGTAACCGTTGCTGAGTGTCGAAGTGAGCGTCAATCGGGGTGGCAAGCAGCGGACGTCCACAGACGCTCAGAGACTCTGAACGTGCAGGTCAGAGCCTGGAAGTCATGGTCAAGAAGTGACGAATTCCGCTCGTAATGAATAGGTCAGGGGTTCGATTCCCCTAGGCGGCTCCGCAGGTCAGGCCTCATCCGAGACACCTCGGGTGGGGCCTGACTCGTCTGGTGAGTGACAAAGTGAGTGACATAGACGCTCGGTCGCTGAGCGGAGAAAGTTCCGCGAGTTCACCCCTCGCGGGGAACTTGTCGATCGCGTCCGGCACCAGGCTGGGCGTAGCACGCTGACGCGGTTGAGCGACTCTGTGGTCATGAACATTGAGTTGGGCGACGCCGTCGCTACCCTGCGGGATGAGCTGCTGGACGCCGCCGACCGCGCAACGACCGCTGAGGTCGAGTTCGCGGTGGGGCCGATCGAGCTTGAATTTGCTGTCGAACTGAAAATGGACGCCAAGGCCAAGACCGGGTTCAAGGCGTGGGTGGTGTCAGCTGACGCTGAAGCCGGCGCCTCCCGCACGACCAAGCACAAGGTCACCGTGACGTTGACTCCGCGCGCACCAGGCGGCGGAGACATGATCGTGTCGAACAAAGCCCTCGACGGGGACGGACCCGGCGACGTGACCGGACACATCGGCCGGTAACGCGCGCCGATCAGAGGGAGGGACGCTCGCAGTGGAGCGGGAGCGGGTTGTAGCCGTGAACGGACCCGGGGGCCGAGGATCGGGCTATGCCATCGCCCCGCGGCTCGTGCTGACCTCGGCGCACGTCGTCACTAACACACAGGCGTCGTCGAAAGTGTTCCGGCCCGGCAGTCCTGGCAACTTCACGGCCCGCCCGGTGTGGTGCGGGACTCCGGAGGGCCGCAATGACGCCGCACTCGTGCTCATCGACGACCCGACGTGGCCGCCCTTGCCCGACGCCCCGTTGGCGTGGGGACGCACCGTCACACACCAGCCAGGTATCGCCTGCCAGACGTGGGGCTTACCGCAGATCGTGCAACGCGAAGGCCGTGCACCTGACACCGGCCAGGTAACAGGCACGCTCAACCCTGGCAGCAGGCTTGTCGCCGACCTGTATGAGCTGAACCTGGACTCATTCCCGCCCGAGGGTGATTCGCCGTGGGCTGGCATGTCCGGTGCGGCGGTGTTCTGCGGCGATCTACTCGCCGGCGTGGTCGCACTCGACCCCGCCGGACGGCAGCATGCGGCTTTGAACGCGGTGCCGGCCTACGTCCTACTCAACGACACAGCATTCGCAGAAGTGCTGGCCGAGTATGTGGGCGAGGACGCGCTGCGGTGTGAGGCGATCGAACTTCAGTCCTTGTTCGACTCCCGAAGTCACGTAACTCCAGGAGCGCCGATCTGCTCGCCTGCGGCGTTGCTGACGGCGCACCGCGCGGTGGTGCCGTTCCGCGGGCGAGATGACCTCCTAGCCGAACTGGAAACCTGGGTGGCGCAACCAGGCGTAGCAGTGTGGTTGCTGCATGGGCCGGGCGGTCAGGGCAAGACCCGGGTGGCGCAGGAACTCGCCACCCGGTTGCAGCACGAGAAGCAAGCTTGGGCGATCGTCTGGCTGGACCCTGCGGCGGATGCCGCGGGTATGGGCGTCCTGGCGGCTGTGTCGTCGTCAACACTGGTCGTGGTCGACTACGCGGAAAGCCGCGCCGACCAGCTCATCACCCTGTTCGCCATGCTGGCCCGACGCGATTCGATCGTGGCGGTGAAGGTGCTGTTATTAGCCAGGACCGCGGGCGTGTGGTGGGACGAACTGGTCGCGACCGGCGGTGACAGCGTGCGCGATCTCGCAGATCTAGTCCGATGCCGGTCGCTGCCGGCTCTGGATGCGACACCGCAGGCCCGAAACGCGACCTACCGGGCGGCGGTTTCCGCATTCGCGACGTCGCTGCATGCGGTGCAGGGTTTGTCCGACCGACCGTGGGTTGAGATCGTCGCAGCGTTACCAGAACCAACCGATCTCGCTTCGACGGTGCTGGGCGTGCAGATGAGTGCGCTGGCCGATCTGCTGGACGCGGTGACTCCCGCCACAAGCACAGGCGACGCCGACGTGACGCCGGACTTGCCGGGGCCTGAGGATCGCGTGCTGGCACATGAACGCGGGTATTGGAAATCCACGGGTATCGCCCAAGGACTGCTGCCAGGGCTAACGCTGGCGGCGTTGACCGATGTCGTGATCGCGACCGCGGTGCTCGGGCCGGCAACCGCCGAGGACCTCGGCGCGGTGGTGGCACGCGTACCGAGGCTGGCCGACCAGCCGACAGATCGGCAGGAGGCGGTTCGAACCTGGTTGCTGAGCATGTATCCGGCCGGTGACGGCGGCACCTTCGAAGGGCTAGTGCCAGACCGATTGGTAGAGCGACTGGTCGGTCGCTCAATCCTGCAGTCCGAGGGCATGTGCGTCGTGCATCAGCTGGCGCCTCAGGTCAGCGCCGGGGAGGCTGCGCGATTGCTGACCGTGTGTACGCGAGCGGCTGCGGATCCTCAGCTCGGCCAGGGGGTCGGCGACTGGGTGACACGGTGGTGCGTTGAGCAGGCCGACACACTCGCAGTAGCTGCGGTCGAGGTTGCAACCCGGGTCGAGGCGCCTGCGCCGCTAGTCCGGGCTGTCAACCAGATTGCCACCGCCGAGTGCGCGAATACGGCGTTACTCGAAGCTGTGCAGGATGCGTTCCCCTTGCAAAGTCAGGTGCACAGAGAAGCCGCGGCAAAGATCGCCCAAGCGTTGGTCGACCGTCATCGTCGGTCTTTCGCCAGGGATCCCAGCCAGGGCGGTCCGGACCTCGCTAAAAGTCTTAACAACCTCTCAATCCGCTTGCAGGGTCTAGGGCGGTTAGAGGAGGGAATGGCGGCCGTCATCGCGGCGGTCAAGATCTATAGCCGCCTAGTCAAGGAAGGTGCGGGTGCGTTCGCACTCGAACGGGTCAAATGCCTCAACAACCTTTCGAACTGTTGTTGGGCTTTGGGTCAGTGGGAGGCGGGTTTGGCGGCTATCACCGCGGTAGTCGCAGTAAACCGTCTGTTGGTCAGAGAGTATTCAGATACATTCTTGCCTGACCTGGCCATGAGTCTGTCTAACCTGTCGGCTTATCGTGGGGAGTCAGGGCGCCGGGAGGAGGCATTGGTCGCTATCTCTGAGGCTGTCGAGATTGGCCGTCGGCTGGCCGAGAGCAGCTCAGAGGTGTCCTTGTCCAACCTGTCTATGAATCTACTAAATCTCTCGAATTGTATGAGGGATTTGGGACGTAAAGAGGAGGCGTTGACGGCTGTCGTCGAGACCGTTGAGATCCGCCGTCGGCTGGCCGAGAATCGTCCAGATGCTTTCTTGCCCGACCTTGCCACGAGCCTGATCAACCTTTCGGCCAATCTTGGAGAATCAGGGCGGATGGATGAGGGTTTGACGGCTATCATCGAGGCCGTGGAGATTTACCGTCGGCTGGCCGGGAAGCGTCCAAATGCATTCTTGCCTGACCTGGCCGTCAGTCTGATCAATCTCTCTTTCTGTCTGTCGGGTTTGGGGCAGCGAGAAGAGGGGTTGGCGGCTATCGCTGAAGCCGTTGAGTTCTATCGTCGGCTAGCCAAAGATCGACCGGACGTGTTTTTGCCCAATCTCGCCATAAGTCTGAACAACCTCTCGGCCTGTTTGTGGGGTTGGGGGAGTCGGGAGAAGGGGTTGGAGGCCGCCGCTGAGGCCGTAGAGATCCGCCGTCGGCTGGCCAAGGATCGGCCGGATGCTTTCTTGCTCGATCTTGCCGTAAGTCTGAACAACCTTTCGATCTGTTTGGAGAGTTTCGGACGGCGGGAGGAAGGGCTAAGGGCCATCGCTGAAGCCGTCGAGGTCCTTAGTCGTTCGACGGAAGAGCGTCCTGACACGCACATCAGCGAGCTTAATCGGTCGCGTCATCTTCTAAATTGGCTGGCTGGCGATCCGTCACCCTCGCTCTCCACGGATACCAATATAAGGCCCTAGAGGGTGCTGAGTTCCTAACGTGGCTGCGTGAGTCGGGCCCCATCCGCAAGACACATCGGACGGGGCCCGACTTGTGTGGCGGTGACTACGACGCCTGGTCGGTGGACGAAGTACTTTTCGCAGCTCACTCATCACGGGGGAATAGCCGGTCCATTGCGGTCGCCCCGGACTCCACCACCGGCCGGATCTGTTTCCGGTAGACCAGCTCCGTCACGGCCGTGCTGCTGTGCCCGACCAGCCGCGAGATCTCCTCGATCGGCATCCCGCCGTCCGAGAGGATCGAGACGAAGCTGTGCCGCAACTCCCGGGGCGTCCACTCCGCCGGGTTGAGCCCGGCCGCCTTGATTACCCGGCGGAAGTCTCGCCGGACGTTGTTGACGTCCCGCTCGGTTCCGACGTTGGTTGCGAACACGAGTCCCTGTTCGTGCCAGTTGTCGCCCCCAACTGCCCTTACCGCCTGCTGGGCCACTCGGTGCGCTTCCAGTGCCTTGACGGCCCGTTCGGGCAGCGCCAGCGTCCGGCGGGACTTCCTCGTCTTCGTCTCGCCGCGGGCGCGGACCGAACGCCACACCTTGACGTTCGGCGGGATCGCCGGCGTCGCGTTCGGCTTGCCCACCAGGTCCACGTGGTCCCACGTCAGCGGGCGAATCTCCTCGGTCCGCGCGCCGGTCAGCAGGGACACCACGATGTAGGCGCGCCTCGGCGACGACTCCGCCGCCGCGAGCACCGCTTCGGCCTGGGCGAGCGTCAGCGCCTTCGACGGACGCCCGGTCCCCTTCCCGGCTGGCAGTTCGTCGCACAGCAGGACCACGTTGTATCGGACCCGCTTGCGCACCTGAGCGCGGTTGATCGCCCGGCGGAGGATCGAACGGAGTTTGCGCAAGGTCGAGGTCACTAGCACTTCGGCTTTCTCCGCCAGCCAGTCGTCGGCTTCGAGCTGACCAGCGGTCGGGTGCCGATCGCGGGCGCGATGTGGCTGTTGACCAGGGAACGGACGGTGGTGGCGTCCCGCTCGCCGGGTGGCTCAGCCGCGCTCGGCGAGCAGCTCCAAGCCTCCCGGGCCGAGGCGCAGCACCGAGGGGACCAGCTCCGTCGTCTCGTACGGGGACCCCGATACCTGCTCCCGGATCGTCTCCGCCAAGGCGGAATCGTCCCTCGCGACGTACATCTCGTCCGGGCAAGGGAGGCCGACGATCAAGTTGTGGTCCGCACCGAACTGCTGCGACAGCTGGAAGTACAGATCGGGCAAGGCCAGCGCGGACGCCGCCAGCAGGTTCTCCCGGATGACCGACACCAGCACGTCCGGACCCGAACGGCCCACCTCGAAGCGAAGCCCGCGGGCCAGGCTCTGGTACGCGACGCCGGCGAGGTCGGGGGCGCCCATCTCCTCGTGCTGGTGCCGGGTGATGTGGTGCATCCCGATGGTGCCGCGCGAAGTTCGGCCCACCACCGCGAAAGCCACCGACAACCGGCCGGGGACCAGCGGCTGGTGCGGCAGTGTGTCGAGCAAGCCGGCGCGGGGTGACGATGTGCTCCACAACACCGGGAGCACCTCCTCGGCCATCGCCGCGCGGGCTTCGGCGAATGCGCGCTCCCAGTCGCCGGCCGCCGGGCGGGGGAAGCTGTACGTGCACTCGGCCTTGCGGAAGTGCCTGGCCATGAACTTCTGGTCCGCCGTGGACGGCTGCCATTCGCTGTACACCGCCGAAACCGCCGATGCGCGCACCTTGTGCTGCTGCCGGACGCTCGCCCAGGCCTGCTCGACCGCGTCCTCGGCCTGGGTGGGGGCGCTGGCCAGCACCGGCTCGTCGAAGCCCTTGATGCGGAAGACGACGAGGTTCTCGGACACGTCGTCGTTCACCGGAACTCCCCCCAAAGCCGCATATCGCCTGTCTATCACGACCGGGCGCTCGGAAATCACCCGTACGGGGATGGCGAAGGGCCCCCGGCGAGAAGCCGGGGGCCCTTCGGACGGACTGGGGTTACTTCGGCGGGGTCACCTTCACCACCGTCGCCTTGGCGTCGCCACGGGGCGTTCGATAGGTGATCTCGTCGCCCGCCTTCCTGCCGACCAGGGCCAGGCCGAGGGGGCTGTCCGAGGTGATCGCGTCCGCGTCCTCACCCGGGACCGTCACCACCTGGAACGTCTCTTCGTCTCCGTCGGAGAAGCGCAGGGTGACGACCGTGCCGTCCGGGAGCTGGCTGTTGCCGTAGCCGCCGTGCTCCATCTTGGCCGCCAGCTCGGCGATCTGGCGGTCCAGCCGGGCCGCGGCCTCCGCCCGGTCGATCACGTCCGCCTGGTCCGCCGCGTCCCCGGTGCGCTCCTGCTCGCCGGGTTGCGGCGCGAGGGCTGCCCGCTGCGCGCGCAAGTTCTCGATTTCCTTCTCCAGCTGGCTGCGCGCAGCCGGGCTGAGCCCCTTGTCCCCTGAGATCACCATGCCGGGCATTGTCCGCCGCGCGGACCGGGGTGGCCAATCCGGTTTTTCACCCGAAAGCCGCTCACAGGACGTCTGCCCTAGGATTTCGGGTCCGGCGTCCAGGAAGAAGGTAACGAGAATCACCGTGAGCGCAGTCCCCGGCCGCAGCGAGCAGCTCTCGCCGAACCAGCTGGCCAAGCAGGAACAGATCGTCGAGGCCGCCCGCGTCGTCCTCGCCCGCGACGGGCTCGCCGGGTGCACCGTCCGGGCCATCGCCGACGCCGGCCCGCTCACCAAGAGCGCGATCCACTACTACTTCGCCGACATCGACGTCCTCATCGACCGGGCGATGGCCGCTCACATCACCGCCTTCGCCGCGGGCCTGCGCGAGGTCGCCGCGAAGCACGACGAACCCCGCGAGCGGCTCTTCGCCGTCCTCGAGGAGTACCTGAGCGTCTTCGCCGGGAACCCGAACGCCGCCTTCCTCTGGTTCGAGTATTGGATCGCCGCCGGCCGCGCGCAGCACCCGCAGGCCATCGACGTCATGCTGACGTCGCTCACCGAACTGCTCGCCGAGCTCCTCGCCCCGCTCGACGTCGACGACCCGCGGGCCCGGGCCCGTGCGCTGCTGTCGTACCTGCTGGGCACGGTCGTCCAGCAGCGCGTGCGCCCGCGGCCGTTCGCCACGCTGCGTGCCGACATCGAGGCGCTCTGCTTCGCGAACTACGGGTAGAAACCGCCAATAGATCCGTACTGCTCCGGATTGCGCGCTACGTCCGGCTCCCGCCAAGGTCGAGGAACCCCCGAGAGCAGGAGACGTGATGCGCACACGAACGTGCATGGCAGCGGCCGCGGCCGTCCTCTTGGTGCTCACCACCGGCGGCCAGGCCGGTGCCGCCCAGCCCGGCGGACCGCAGGTGTACGAGGTGAGCGGCGCCGCCACCGCCCAGCAACGCACCGAGGTCGCCCGGACCGGCGCCGACATCCTCGACGCCGACGGCGCCACGACCACGGTCATCGCCAACCCCGGCGAAGCGGCCCAGCTGCGCGCGCTGGGCTTCGGAGTCAAGACGCTCGGCAAGGTGAACCGGCCGCAGGGCACCGCCACCGTCGAGGACTTCCCGGCGGGCTACACCGGCTACCACACGTACGCGGAGACGCAGACCGAGCTGCAGAAGGCCGTCGCCAACTACCCGGCGCTCACCAAGCTGGGCAGCGCCGGCACCTCGTACGAAGGCCGCGCTATCTCGCTGATCAAGATCAGCGACAACGCCGCCACCGACGAGAACGAGCCCGAGGTGCTCTTCACCTGCAACCAGCACGCGCGCGAGCACCTCACCACGGAGATGTGCCTGCACATCGTCCAGCGGCTGACCAGCGGGTACGCGACGGACCCCGCGATCAAGCGGCTCGTCGACAGCACCGAAATCTGGGTCATCCCGAGCGTCAACCCGGACGGCTCCGAGTACGACATCTCCGGCGGCACGTTCCACAGCTGGCGCAAGAACCGCCAGGGCCCCGGCACCGACACCAACCGCAACTGGGGCTACAAGTGGGGCTGCTGCGGCGGTTCGTCGGGCTCGACGTCCAGCGAGACCTACCGCGGCACGGCGGCGTTCTCCGCGCCCGAGACCCGGGCCGTCTCGAACTGGGTGAACTCGCGCGTGGTCGGCGGCGTGCAGCAGATCAAGACGCACATCGACTTCCACACCTACTCCGAGCTGGTGCTCTGGCCGTTCGGCTACACCTACGCCGACACCGCGCCCGGCCTGACCGCGGCCGAGGCGCAGAAGTTCCAGACGCTCGGGAAGCAGATGGCCGCGACCAACGGCTACACGCCGGAGCAGTCCAGTGACCTCTACATCACCGACGGCAGCGTCAACGACTGGATGTGGGCGACGCACAAGATCTGGAGTTTCACCTTCGAGATGTACCCGAAGGGCAGCAGCCCGGGCTTCTACCCGCGCGACACCCAGATCGTCCCGCAGACCACGCGCAACGACCAGGCCGTGGACATCCTGATCAACGCCGCGATCACCGGCTGACCCCCAGCAGTCCGGGCGCGGCTCGCGAACGGCCTCCTTCTCCGCTGAGCCGGGGAAGGAGGCCTGCGCGGTTTAGGGTGCGGGCATGCCTCTGTTCTCGTTCGAAGGGCTCAGCCCGCAAGTCCACCCGGACGCCTGGATCGCACCCACCGCCACGCTCATCGGCGACGTCGTCGTCGAGAAGGACGCCTCGATCTGGTACGGCGTGGTGATCCGGGCCGACTTCGGCCGGATCGTCATCCGCGAGGGCGCCAACATCCAGGACAACTCGGTGATCCACGTCAACGACGGCGTCTGCGAAGTGGGCAAGAACGTCACCGTGGGCCACCAGTGCCTCGTGCACGACTGCACGATCGAGGAGCAGGCGCTGATCGGCAACGGCTCGACCGTGCTCGACAAGGCGAAGATCGGCGCGCGGGCGCTGGTCGCGGCCGGGGCGACCGTCACGCCGGCGACGGAGGTGCCGCCGGAGGTGATCGCGATGGGCAGCCCGGCGAAGAAGTTCGTCCCCCTGACCGACTCGGCGCGGATGTGGGTCGAGCACAACGCGGCGATCTACCAGGAGCTGGCGCGCCGGCACCGGGCGGGAACAAAACCGGTTTGACCCTCCAGTGACTGGAGACTCTAGCTTCGGGGCATGGCTCCGAAGAAGAAACTCACCCACCAGGTCACCCTGGAACTCGCCGCGGGCAACGCCCCGGTCGTCGACCTCGGCAAGATGCTGGGGCAGACCGGGGTCAACCTCGTCGAGATCAAGAAGACTTACGACGCGGCGACGGCGGCCCAGCGCGGCGACATCGTGCCGGTGGTCGTCTCGGTGTTCGAGGACCGCTCGTTCGCGCTCCGGCTCAAGACGCCCCCGACGTCGTTCCTCATCAAGAAAGCGTTGGGGGACAAGGGTTCTTCGCGGCCCGGGCACGAGGTCGCGGGCAAGCTGACGGAGGCTCAGCTGCGCGAGATCGCCGAGCGCAAGCTGCCCGACCTGAACACCGCCGACGTCGAGGCGGCGATGCGCACGATCGCGGGCACGGCCCGTTCGATGGGGATCGTGGTCGTGCCCTGAACGTCGGGTGAACCGGTCCGCGAGCGGAGTGGACTACGCTCTTCCCCGCAGCAGCGACTGGCGCCATCGAGGTGGAGCACCACCGGGAAGCGACGACGAGGCCGGCACCGCGCGCCTGGGTGAAGGCCACTCCAGAGCCGGAGTACGCCATGACACACCAGCCGAAACTGACCGCACTGGCCGCCGCCGATCCCGCCATCGCCGGGCTCGTCGAGGACGAAGCCCAGCGGCAGCACGACAAGATCCGCCTGATCGCGTCGGAGAACTACGTCTCGCAGGCCGTGCTCGAAGCCACCGGGACCGTGCTCACCAACAAGTACTCCGAGGGCTACGCGGGCAAGCGGTACTACGAGGGCCAGCAGTTCATCGACCAGGTCGAGCAGCTCGCCATCGAGCGGGCGAAGGCCGTGTTCGGCGCCGACCACGCGAACGTCCAGCCGTACTCCGGTTCTCCGGCCAACCTGGCCGTGTACCTGGCCTTCGCGCAGCCGGGCGACACCGTGCTCGGCATGGCGCTGCCCGACGGCGGCCACCTCACGCACGGCTGGAGCGTGTCCGCCACCGGCAAGTGGTTCACGCCGGTGCGCTACGGCGTCGCGAAGGAGACCGGCCGCGTCGACCTCGACCAGGTGCGCGACCTCGCCCGGCAGCACCGGCCGAAGCTGATCTTCGCCGGCGGGACGGCGATCCCGCGCACGATCGACTTCCCGGCGTTCGCCGAGATCGCCGCCGAGGTGGACGCGGTGCTCGTCGCCGACATCGCGCACATCGCCGGCCTGGTCGCCGGCGGTGCGCACCCGTCGCCGGTCGGGCACGCGCAGGTGATCACGACGACCACCCACAAGACCCTGCGCGGCCCGCGCGGCGCGATGATCCTGTCCGACGCCGACCACGCCAAGGCCGTCGACAAGGCGGTGTTCCCGGGGCTGCAGGGCGGCCCGCACAACCACACGACCGCGGCGATCGCGGTCGCGCTCGGCGAGGCGCAGCAGCCGTCGTTCAGCGAGTACGCGCACCGGATCGTCGCGAACGCCCGCGCGCTGGCCGACGCCCTGCTGGCCTGCGGTTACGACCTCGTGTCCGGCGGCACCGACAACCACCTGCTGCTGATCGACCTGACGAACAAGGGGGTCGCGGGCAAGCCGGCCGCGCAGGCCCTCGACCGCGCGGGCATCGAGCTGAACTACAACACGGTGCCGTTCGACCCGCGCAAGCCGTTCGACCCGTCCGGCATCCGGCTCGGCACGTCCGCGATCACGACCCGCGGCCTCCGGCCGGAGCACCAGGTCGAGGTGGCGGCGTGGATCGACCGCACGATCACCGCGGCGGCCGCCGAGGACGAAGCCGTGCTGGACACGATCGCCGCGGAGATCCGCGAGTTCCTGGCGCCGTTCCCGATCCCGGGCTACTCCGCCTGAGCCAGCGCGCCGAGCACCAGCGCGTGCAGGGCCGGTGCGGTCGCGACGAAGCTGCCGGCCGACGGCGTCCACGGGGCGCCGTCGGCGGTGGTGACCACCGCGCCGGCCTCGCGGGCGATCAGGGCGGCGCCGGCCAGGTTGGTCGCGTCGCGGCCGTACTGCCAGAACAGGTCCAGCCGGCCGGCGGCGACGTCGGCGACCTGCCACGACGTCGGCCCGAGGTTCCGCACGGCAGCGACCTGTCCGAGCATCGCGGTCAGCGACCGCCCGGCCGCTTCCGCGACCCCGGGCTGCTTCACGACGAACGGCGGTTGGCTGGTCGCCGCGATGACCGCGTCCAGGCTCTTCTTCCGTGAGGTCTCCACGGGTGTGCCGTTCCGGTGCGCGCCCTCGCCTCTCCGGGCCGCGTAGGTCTCCTTCAGCCACGGCGAGTGCAGCACGGCGAGCTCCGGTTCGCCGTCGCGCACCAGCGTCACGGTGAGGCAGTACTGCGGCAGGCCCTGGAGGAGCTGGACGGCGCCGTCGAGGGCGTCCACCACCCAGACCTCACCGCCGGGCAGGTCGTCGAACTCGTCCGCCCACGCCGCTGCGGGCCGGATCCCGGTGAGCGCGGCGCGGAGGCTCGCGGCCAGCGGGTCGTCGATCGCCCCGAACACCGAGGCGAGTTCTTCGAAGGTGGCGGGCGGCCGCTCCGGGGCGCGGACGCCGGCGGCCAGGGTTTCCACGATGTCGATCACGGATTTCAGCATGAGGCCAGGATTAGGCTCTGCTGGCGCCGGAAAGTACTCCCGGGCGTCGAGTCGAGCGAAACCGGACTTCGAAGTGCCTCTTTTGACGGAAATCGAACAGCGAGTGGTCTCCGCGCTGCAGGTCGACGGCCGCGCCGGGCCCGGCCGGATCGCCGAGGTCCTCGATCTCTCGCCGCGCACGGTCACCCGCGTGATCGCGCGGCTCAAGGCCGACGGCCGGTTGAGCGTGGTCTGCGTTCCGAATCCCGCACACGGCCTGCGTGGCGCGCTGCTTCTGCGGGTGAAGGTGCTTCGCGGCCGGACATCGGTGATCGCCGACGCGCTCGCGAAGCGCGACGACGTCCTCTTCGTCGACATCCTCGCCGGCGGCGAAGAGATCAGCGCCGTCGCGCTCGGCGGTCTCGACGGGCGGCTGGTGCACGACGCCTTGCCGTCGACGTCCGCGGTCACCGAGCTGCGCGCGCACTCGATCCTGCACGTGTTCTCCGACGCGACCCGGTGGCGAACCGGCCTGCTCACCGCCGACGAGGTCGCCGCGCTGACTCCGCCGCCACCCGGCGAGGACGTGCCGCTCGACGAACTCGACCGGCGGCTGCTGAACCGCCTCGCCGCCGACGCCCGGCTGGGCCCCGGCGACCTGGTCGCGGAAGCGCCGGAATCCACCGTCCGCCGTCGCCTCGACCGGCTGACCGCGGCCGGGTGCCTCCGCACCTACGCGAACATCGACGTCCGTGCGCTCGGCCTCGAGGTCGACGCGAACGTCTGGATGACCGTCCCGCCCGGCAGGCTCGACGACGTCGGGCAAGCGCTGGCGAGCCACCCGATGGTCCACGGCACCCTCGCCACGACCGGTGTCACGAACTTGATGGCCGCTGTCTGGTGCCGGGATCTGAGCGATCTCTACGCCTTCGTCACCAGCCTTGACGTCCCCTCCGCCGAGGTCACCGTGGTTGCCGGAGCGGTCAAGCGCGGTGGGAGACCGGGGTCACAGAAAATTTGATTGCATGATACAAGCGTCCGAGGAATACTTGGCTCAGACAAGTAGTTGAGGGGTACAAGCAACTACGCGGAGACTTCCCGAGGGAGACCACCATGAGCGACACCACCACGGCGGAAGGAGCAGCCGCTACGAACGGCAAACTGACTCACCGCCAGATCCTGACCGTGCTGTCCGGCCTGATGCTCGGCATGTTCCTCGCCGCGCTCGACCAGACCATCGTTTCGAGCTCGATGCGGACCATCGCCGACGAGCTCCACGGCCTGTCCCTGCAGGCCTGGGCGACCACCGCCTACCTCATCACCGCCACGCTCTCGACGCCGCTGTACGGCAAGCTGTCCGACCTCTACGGCCGCAAGCCCATGTACCTGACGGCGATCTCGCTGTTCCTGGTCGGCTCGCTGGCCAGCGGCATGGCGACGTCGATGTACGAGCTCGCCGCCTTCCGCGCCTTCCAGGGCCTGGGTGCCGGTGGCCTGATGTCGCTGGCGCTGGCGATCATCACGGACATCACCGCACCGCGGGAGCGCAGCAAGTACCAGGGCTACTTCATGGCGGTGTTCGGCATCTCGAGCGTCGCGGGCCCGGTCGTCGGCGGCTTCTTCGCCGGCATCGACACCTTCGCCGGCATCACCGGCTGGCGCTGGGTCTTCCTGGTCAACGTCCCGATCGCGCTCGCCGCGCTGGTCGTCGTCACCAAGGTGCTGAACCTCCCGCACAACCGCGTGGACCAGAAGGTCGACTACTGGGGTGCGGTGGCGCTGGCCACCGGCCTGGTGCCGCTGCTGATCGTCGCCGAGCAGGGCCGCGAGTGGGGCTGGGGCTCCGCCGCTTCGATCGCGATGTACGTCGTCGGCGGGCTGGGCGTGGCCGCGTTCGTCTGGATCGAACGCCGGATGGGCGACGCCGCCCTGCTGCCGCTGCGCCTGTTCGACCGGCCGGTGTTCCGGATGTCGACGATCGTCACCGTCGTGCAGGGCGCCGGGATGTTCGGCGCGATGATGTCGCTGCCGCTGTACCTGCAGATCGTCAAGGGCGCGACGCCGACCCAGGCCGGCCTGCAGATGCTCCCGCTGACGCTGGGCATCATGATCGCCAGCCTGACCAGCGGCCGCCTGATCTCCAAGACCGGGCGCTACAAGATGTTCGCGGTGGCCGGGATCGGCCTGATGGCGGCGGCGCTGTTCGCGCTGGCGACGATCACCGTCGACACCTCGCTGGCGCTGGTCATGGTGATCGCCTTCGTGATCGGCCTCGGCCTCGGCGCCTCGATGCAGACGCTGGTGCTGGCCGCGACCAACGACGTCCGCCCGCAGGACATCGGCGTCGCCACCTCGGCGGCGACGTTCTTCCGGCAGATCGGCGGCACGGCGGGCACCGCGGTGTTCCTGTCGATCCTGTTCGGCACGGTCGGCGACCGGATCGCGAACGCCATCCGCTCGGCGATGACCACGCCGGCCTACACGGCGGCGCTGGCGCAGCACCCGGAGTTCGCGAAGCAGATGCAGAGCGGCCTCGACGTCAACGACACGTCGTTCCTGTCGACGCTCGACCCGACGCTGGCCCGGCCGATCCTGCAGGGCTTCGCCGAGTCGATGAGCACGGTGTTCCTGGTCGGCGGGATCGTGCTGACCGTCGGCTTCGCGCTGGTGTGGTTCCTCAAGGAGAAGCCGCTGTCGGACAAGTCGGCCATGGAGCAGCGCGCGGAGGCCGAGGCGGACGCCGCTCCGGCTCTCGCCCTGGCGCACTGACCGCGCGAAAAGGCCCCCTCGGGAGATCCCGAGGGGGCCTTTTCGTGCGGGCTTAGTGGGCCGAGCCGCCGTTGGCCTTCTCCTTGGCCAGGCGGTCGGTCTCGCGCTCGTACGACCGGCCGATCTCGGCCTCGGCCTCGGTGCGGCCGACCCAGGACGAGCCTTCGACGCTCTTGCCGGGCTCGAGGTCCTTGTAGACCTCGAAGAAGTGCTGGATCTCCAGCCGGTGGAACTCGTTCATGTGGTGGATGTCGCGCAGGTGCTCGAGGCGCGGGTCGTTCGACGGAACGGCGATGACCTTGTCATCCGGGCCCTTCTCGTCGGTCATCCGGAACATGCCGATCGCGCGGCAGCGGATCAGGCAGCCCGGGAAGGTGGGCTCCTGGACGAGCACCATCACGTCCAAGGGGTCGCCGTCCTGGCCGAGGGTGTCGTCGATGAAGCCGTAGTCGGCCGGGTACTGCGTGGCCGTGAACAGGGTCCGGTCGAGCTTGATGCGGCCGGTCTTGTGGTCGACCTCGTACTTGTTGCGCTCCCCTTTGGGGATTTCGATCGTGACGTCGAACTCCACGCCTGTCCTCACTGCTTCTTCATCGGTCCCCGGCATACCCGCGACGCGGGCGGCAACCTTCATGACTGTCTTGACGTCTCCTAGTGTGGACTACGCCCTGCCCGGGGGTCGCATCGATGTCGGCCTCGCGGCATGTGAGCTTGGCCCCTCCCGGGGCAGGTGAGAAGGAGTGGTGGGTGCCGGAAAACGACCAGCCGATGTGGCCTTCGTCGGACGAAGACCGCTCGTCGTCCGGCGCGCGGGAGACCACTCCGATGTCCCTGCCGGACCCACCGGAGAGCGCGCCGGGCAGCTCCGGCGTGCCCAAGGTCACAGGCAGCCAGGCGCCGAAGGGATCGTGGTTCGCGCCGAACGTCCCGCCCGAGCCGGTGCCCGGTCTCAACGCCCCGGTGGAGGAGCCGCCCCCGCCGTCCCCGGCCAAGCAGGACCTCGCCGACCGCCTCGGCAGCCGCGCGAAGCAGCAGCCCGCGGCCCAGCAGCCCCCGGCGGACCAGCAGCCCGCGGCCCAGCAGCCTCCGGCGGACCAGCAGCCCCCGGCGGCGGAACCGGCCGAGCAGAGCACCCAGTACATCCGGGTCGAGCAGTCCGAGCTCGAGCCCGCCGCGCCGGAGTCGGCCGGCGAGAGCACGCAGTACGTCGAGCCGCCCGAGCCGAAGGCCGCCGCGCCGTCGCCGGCCGGGGAGAGCACGCAGTACATCGAGGTGAAGCCGTCCGGGCCGGTGCCGGTGGTGCCGATCGAGCGCCACGTCCCGCCGCGGGACGAGCCGAAGCCGGAGGAGCCGCAGCAGTGGCGTGAAGAGCTGCAGCACTGGCGCGAGGAGCAGCAACGCCGCGAAGAGCAGCTGAACCGCGGGGTCGGACAGCGGCGCGAAGAGCCGGAGGCGCAGCAGCAGCCCGCCGCACCCTGGAGCCAGCGCCTCGAGCTGCGTGAGGAGCGCGCCGGCGACCGGCCGGCCGAACCGGGCGACCGGCGTCCCGGGCTGCCGCCGGAGCCGCCGCGCGGGGTGGTGCCGTCGGCGTCCGCCGGCTCGCTGGCCCGGCCGCAGCGGATCGAACCCGACGGGCAGCGGTTCGACGCCGAGGCGACCGTCGGGATCGAGCGGCCCACCCAGTTCCCCGGCGTCTTCCAGCAGCAGCCCCAGCTCCGGGGCGACCAGCCCCGCACCGAGCAGCGGGCCGAGCCGCCCGCCGAGCCGCCGTCGCCGCCCGCGGCCGAAGCGCCGGCCGCCGCGGAGCCGCCGAAGAAGAAGCGGCGCAAGGGCAAGCTGATCGCGCTCGTCGTGGTCGTCCTGCTGGTGCTCGCCGGTGGCGGGGTGGCCGCGGCGACGCCGAAGGTGGCGAACCGGCTGGGCCTGCCGTGGGCGCCGAACGCGCCCAAGGGCGACTCGCCGGCGCCGTCCTCGGCCACGCGTCAGCTGCAGGGGCCGGCCACGTCCGGGACGACCCCGACCGCGAACGGCGTCAAGTCCGCGCTGGCCCCGGCGGCCGGCAACGGCGCGCTCGGGCAGCTCACCGGCAGTGTGATCGACCCGGTGAGCGGGACCGTGCTGTGGGACCACGGCTCGTCGACGCCGGTGACACCCGCGTCGACGACGAAGGTGCTCACGTCCGCGGCCGCGCTGCTTTCGCTGGACCAGAACCTGCGGCTGTCGACCAAGATCGTGCAGGGTGCGGAGCCGGGCACGGTGATCCTGGTCGGCGGCGGCGACACCACGCTCACCAGCCTGCCGCTGGGCACCGACTCCCCGCTCTACCCGGGGGGCGCGCACGTCGACGACCTCGTCGCGCAGGTCAAGAAGGCTGCGCCGGGCGTCAAGAAGGTGCAGGTCGACCTGACGCTGTTCAAGGGACCGACGACCGCGCCGGGCTGGGAAGCGGGCGACGCGCCGTCGACGTACGCGACGCAGATGTCCCCGGTGATGGCCGACGGCGGCCGCATCAACGCCAAGGACAACAACTCGCAGCGCACGGCGAACGCGGGCAGCGCGCTCGCGTCGACGATCGCCTCGAAGCTGGGTGCTTCGGCGGGTGGCCAGGCGACCGCGCCCAAGGACGCGAAGGTGATCGGCGAGGTCAAGTCGGCCCCGCTGACCGAGCTGGTGTCCGACCTGATGGTGCTGTCCGACGACGTCCTCGCCGAGGCGATCGCCCGGCAGGTCGCGCTCGCGAACGGCGAGGAAGCCAGCTACACCGGCGGCGCCAAGGCGACCATCAAGGTCCTGAAGGACCACGGCTTCGACGTCTCGGGCGTCACGCTGTCCGACGGCAGCGGCATCTCGTCGCAGAACCGCATTCCGGCGCGGCTGCTGACCCAGCTCCTGGCGGCCGCGGCGGCGCCGGAGGGCAAGAACCCGGGCACGGCGAAGCTGCGCCCGGTGCTCGCGGGCCTCCCGGTCGCCGGTGGTTCGGGCACCCTCGCCGACAAGCGGTTCGACACGCCGGCGTCGCAGGCCGGCCGCGGCTGGGTGCGGGCTAAGACCGGCACGCTCACCGGGGTCAACACCCTCGCCGGGCTGGTCCTCGACCAGGACGGCCGGGTGCTGGTGTTCGCGTTCATGTCCAACGGCTCCGACACCGACCCCGGCCGGGACGCCCTCGATGCCCTCGCGACGAGCCTTCGCAAGTGCGGCTGCGCCTAGCGGACGCCGAACCGTACGAAGATCGTGGCCGGAAACCGGCACCGGGGCAGGTAGCGTCGGAAGGGTGAGTCAGGAAACGCAGACCCGGCCCATGGTCGACTGGGCGATCGCCGCGCAGACCGGCGCGTTGCTGGTGCGCGGGGGCCCGCAGGTGCCGCGGGAACGTGCCGAAGAAGCCGTCACCGACCTGCGCGAGCTGACCGTCGAGGCCGAGGGGCACGTGCGGCAGCTGACGAACCTGGGACTCGACCTGCCGCTGCTGCCCGGTGAGGTGGTCGACCGCCCGGGCTGGGTCCGGTCGGCCGCGGCCGGGCTGGACGCGCTGACCGGGCGGGCGCTGCCGCAGCAGGGCGGGCCGCTCGGGCCGATCCTGGCCGGCGGCGCCGGTGTCCAGACCGGGCTGGTGCTCGCCTTCCTGGCCAGCCGGGTCCTCGGCCAGTACGACCCCTTCGGCGGCCCCGAGCGCGCCGGCACGCTGCTGCTGGTGGCGCCGAACGTCGTCGCCGCCGAGCAGGCGATGGACGTGCCCGGCCACGACTTCCGGCTCTGGGTCTGCCTGCACGAGTGCACCCACCGGCTCCAGTTCACCGCGGTCAAGTGGCTGCGCGACTACTTCGCCGACGAGGTCGAGCGGCTCGTCTCCGGGCTCACCAGTGGCGGCATCGGCGGCACCGACAGCCTGGCCGACCTGGTCGGCCGGCTGCCCGAGGCGATCAAGCAGGGCCCGAAGCTGAACCTGGCGGAGCTGTTCCAGTCGCCGAAGGAACGCGCGGTGTTCGACCGGCTGCTGGCGCTCTCGACGCTCCTGGAGGGGCACGCCGACTACGTCATGGACGCCGTCGGGCCGCAGGTCGTGCCGAGCGTCGACCGGATCCGCGCGCGGTTCACCGCCCGGCGGAAGGGCGGCGGCGTCTTCGACCGGCTGCTGCGCGCGCTGCTCGGCGTCGACGCGAAGATCCGCCAGTACGAAGAAGGCGCGAAGTTCACGAAGCACGTCGTGGACGCCGTCGGCATGGACGGCTTCAACGCCGTCTGGCGGTCGCCGAACACCCTGCCCTCGCGCGCCGAGATCGCCGACCCGGCGGCGTGGGTCCGGCGCCTGCACGGATGACCGGGCCGGCGGTCGCGGCCGTCCGCCGGGCCGTGCGTGCCTTCCTGGAGAGCACCGTGGCGCCGCCCGAACTCTGTGTCGCGGTCTCCGGCGGTGCCGACTCGCTCGCACTGGCCGAGGCGGCCGCGTACGTCGGGCACCATCGCGGGCACGTCGTCCGCGCGCTGGTCGTCGACCACGGCCTGCAGGAGGGCTCGGCGAAGGTCGCGGCCGACGCGGCTGCGGCGGCGAAGGCCCTCGGCGTCGACGAAGCCGAGGTGCGCCGGACCGACGTCACCGGCCCGGGTGGCCCGGAGGCCGCCGCGCGCAAGGCCCGCTACCGGACGCTGGCCGGCCACGACCTGGTGCTGCTCGGCCACACCCTCGACGACCAGGCCGAAACGGTCCTGCTCGGGCTCGGCCGCGGTTCCGGCCCGCGCAGCGTCGCCGGGATGCGACCGCACGATCCGCCGTGGGGCCGCCCGCTGCTCGCCGTGGGCCGGGCCACCACCCGGGCCGCGTGCGCCGAGCTCGGCGTCGAGCCGTGGGAGGACCCGCACAACGCCGAGCCGCGCTTCACCCGCGTCCGGTTGCGCACCGAAGTCCTGCCGCTCCTGGAAGACGTCCTCAACGGCGGAGTGGCCGCCGCGCTCGCCCGCACGGCCGCTCAGCTGCGGGACGACAACGAGGCGTTGGACACAGTGGCGGAGCGGATCTTCACCCGCGCGGGCGGCCCCGATGGGCTGGATGTGGCCACCCTCGCGCCGGAGCCCGCGGCGGTCCGGCGGCGGGTTCTCCGCAGGTGGCTGCTGGCGTCGGACGTGCGCGAACTCACGGACGCCCACCTCCGCGCGGTCGACGCGCTCGTCGCCCGGTGGCGCGGTCAGGGCGGCGTCTGGTTGCCGGGCAACTTGGAAGCGCGCCGGGCGCATGGCAGGCTCTGCGTCGTCTCCCAACCCACCACCCGAGGGGAATGACCCGTGTACGAGGGCGAAATCGCCTCCGTGCTCGTCACCGAGCAGCAGATCAAGGACAAGATCGCGGAGCTGTCGGAGCAGATCGCTGCCGACTATCCGGCCAACGGGCAGGGGGAACTCCTGCTGGTGGGCGTCCTGAAGGGTGCGGTCATGTTCATGACCGACTTCGCCCGTGCGCTGCCGCTGCCGACGCAGCTGGAATTCATGGCCGTCTCCTCCTACGGGTCGGCGACGTCGTCGTCCGGCGTCGTGCGCATCCTCAAGGACCTCGACCGCGACATCGCGGGCCGGGACGTCCTGATCGTCGAGGACATCGTCGACTCCGGCCTGACGCTGTCCTGGCTGCTGAAGAACCTCGCCAGCCGCAACCCCGCGTCGCTCGAGGTCGTTTCGCTGCTGCGCAAGCCGGAAGCGGTGAAGGTCGACGTGCCGGTGAAGTACATCGGCTTCGACATCCCCAACGAGTTCGTCGTCGGCTACGGCCTCGACTACGCCGAGCGGTACCGGGACCTGCCCTACATCGGCACCCTGGACCCGAAGATGTACGCCTCGTAGTGCACCGGCGGAGTTCACCGACCGTTCACCGCAACCACCGGATTTTCGGAACCTCCGGCCCACCGTTTGCGTCATAGGCTCTGATCACGTGCGTTAACCTATGCGAAGACCATTCGTGCCCGCGGTGACCGGGTCGGGGGAACGGGAGAGAGTGCAGATGGGGAACAGCAGCGCTGCCGACGCGAACGCCTTCAAGGCCGCGGCCGCGGCGGGTCAGGTCGGGATCGACCCCGACGCCGCCCAGGCCGTGCTGAACAAGATCCGCACCGGCAAGGACGCGGTCGAGGCCCTCCTCGCCGGCGCGGGCACGCTCGCCCAGCCGCCGATGCTGGGCGACAACCCGGTCGGCCACGCGATGGCCGCGAAGTTCGTGCAGCGTGCGGACGGCGGGGGCGACTCCTACGCCGCCGCGCTGCAGAACCTGCTCGACCAGTACTCCGACGCCGAAGAGGGCATCATCACGGCGATGGCCCGGTACCACGAGATCGACCAGGCCGCGGCCGACCCGTTCCGTAACGTCTGAGTCCAGAGGGGGATTTCGAAGTCATGGCTCCGAACCAAAGCGACCAGCCGTCGAACACCGACCCGGGCTCACTCGTCCCGCTCGGTGACAACTCGGCGTCGCAGAACATCGTCGAGAGCGCCCGCGGCCGGTCCGACGGCTTCGACGTCGGCGACGACCGCGCGATCGCCGACCCGCCGAACTGGAACGCCCAGAACAGCAACCAGCTCTGGCACGCTGCGAACGACAACAACGAGCCCGGCACGGCGGAGGCGACCGGGCACGTGTGGGCGCACCACGGTACCGAGCTGAAGCAGGCGTCGGACCACCTGTACAACGCGATCGCCGAGCTGGGCAACGCGTGGGTCGGCAAGGGCGCCGCGGGTGCGCAGGGCGCGCTCGTGGCGATCGCGAACTCCGGTTCGCAGGCCTCCGAGGCCGCGCACACGATGTCCGACCGGCTCCACCGGCAGTCCACGGCGGCCGCGGCGGTCAAGCAGATGCCGCAGCCCGTGGTCTTCGACTCGAAGACGGCGATGGAGCTGGCGCTGGCGGGTGGCCCCGCGACGCTGACGGACGACCAGAAGGTCCAGTACGACGCGGCCAACGACGTCAAGGCGCAGCAGGTCGCGATGTTCAACGCCTACACGCAGACGATGAGCGAGATCGACAGCTCGACCCCGAGCTTCGGCCCGGAGTCGCTCGGCATGAAGCCGACCGCGTCGCACAACTCCGTGTCGTTCAACGCGGTGAACAGCGTCGGCAGCACGGGCTCGGTCGACGCGCTGCCCGGCGCGGGCGACGCGATCTTCGCCTCCGGCGGCACGGGCTTCGGCGGCCACGGCGGCGCGTTCGGTGCGCAGCACGCCGGGGTCGTCGGCCCGAACGGCGGCCACGGCGGCGTCCCGGCCGCGGGCTTCGGCGCGGACGCGGCCACACTCGGCAGCGACGGCGCCGGCGGCACGGCCGCCGGAATGGGCACCACCACCGGCGCGGGCCACGTCGCCCCGGGTGGCGGGCAGTCGGGTGCCGGCACCGGCAACCCGCTCGGCAAGATCGGCATGGGCCTCGGTCTCGGCGGCGCGGCCGGCGGCCTCGGCGCGCTGGCGTCGCGGGCGCTGGGCGCGGGCAGCAAGTCCGGCGCGAAGAAGTCCGAGAACGAAACGACCCTGGCGTCGGCCGATGGCCAGGGCCAGAGCGCCGCGTCGGCCCAGGCTCCGCAGCAGGGCGTCGTCTCGTCCGCGGGCACCATCGGCGGGCAGACCCCGCCGCCGATGAACCCGGGCGGCATGGGCGGCATGGCCCCGCAGGGTGCCCAGGGCGAGCAGGACGAGGAGCACACGCACGCGTCCTTCCTCATCGAGGCGGACCCGGACGAGGCCTTCGGCGCGAACCAGGCGACCCCGCCGCCGGTCATCGGCGCGTGGTCCGAGGACGACGAAGACCGCTGATCCGTTCGGGCCGGGCACGCTCACCGGCGTGCCCGGCCCGGTTTCTCCTGGGGGTGGCTCGATGCCGAACGCTGAGCTGCTCACCCCGGTCGAGGTCGACTTCCTGTGGGAGTCGGCCGGGCTGGGCGAGCTGCCGTACCCGCTGAACATCCGTTCGCACGGCGCGACCGCCGACGAGCGGGCGATGCTGCGCCGACGGACGTTGGAGGGGCTCACCGCGCGTGGTCTCGCCGATGGCCGCGGCCGGCCCGAGCCGCACATCGAGGACTACTTCGGCGTGCTGGCCGCCCCCGAGCTGAGCCTGGACGCCGTCCAGCTGATCGCCCCGGACGCCGAGGCGCTGCTCGCCGTCGCCGGCGTGCTGGGCGGCCAGGGCCTGCTGGCCGTGCAGGACACCCGCGGCCTGCACCTGCAGCCGTGCCCGGCCGACGGGCTCGCGAGCGCGATCGTCTCGCTGCTGCCCGGTGGCCCGCGCGGGACCGAAAAGTCGATCACGGTGCCCCTGGAGCAGCTGGTCGGCGCGCAGGGCGTCGACTTCCTGCAGCGCCGCGGCACCGCCGACGAGCGCTCGTCGGCCGACGAGGACCGCAAGGCGCTGGCCCGGCTGCACGCCCAGCCGCGGCTGCGCGGCGGCCAGATCGGCGCCAACGCCCGCACCCGGATGGGCGGGCGCACCCGGACCCCGGTCCTGAGCTGGTTCGACACCGAGACCGGCCGCTACTTCACCCAGGCCACCCGCGGCCGCGACGGCCGCGACTGGATCACGATCGCCCCGGCCGACGCCGCCACGCTGCGCCACCGCCTCGGCGAGATGCTCGCCGGAGCCGCGACGACGAGCGCGGTCTGATCCCGGAGTCTCCGGACGTGCCCAGCTCGCCACCGGAGCGATCCAGTTTTGTCGGTGCCGCGGGCTACGCTGGGCAAGAGTCCGATCCGGGAGAGTGATGATGCAAGAGTTCTTCTCGCCACTGGCGTTCGACTTCCTCTGGGAGTCGGCGCGGGTCGGGGAGCTGCCGTACCCGCTGATCGTCCGGTCGCACGGCGCGACCGAGAACGAGCGCGTGTCGCTGCGTCACCGCGTCGACGTCGAACTCAAGGCGCGTGGCATCCGCGAACCGCGCGGCACGTTCGCACCGCCGATCGAGGACGCCCTGCACCTGCTGGCCTTCGCCCCGCTGACCATCGACGCGCTGCACATCCCGCAGTTCGAAGCCCCGACGGTCGGCGTCCTCGCGGCGGCCGACGAGACCAAGGGCGTGCTCGCGGTCCAGGACGCCGCCGGCATCTGGCTGCGGGACGTCCCACCGGACGCCCTCGTCTCCGCCGTTGTCGGGGTGTTGCCCGCCGGGCCGCGCGGCAGCGAGGCGTCGGTCACACTTCCACTGGACGAAGCCCTCCGCACCGCGCCGATCCGGGTGCCGGCGTCACTGCCACCGGGTGAGGAAGAAGACAGGCGCCGGGGCAAGGCGCGCCGGACACCGCTGAGCGAGCGCCTCACGGCCGATCCACGCGAGGCTTACGGCCGCATCGCCGGGCAGCCCCGGCTGCGCGGCGGTCAGCTGGCAGCGAACAGCCGTTCGCAGGTCGGGGCCAAGCAACGGTCCCGCGTGCTGGCCTGGTTCGACACCGCGACCGGGCGCTACCTGAGCCTCTCCCGCGCAGGTACGGACGGGCGTGAGTGGGTCACCGTGGCCCCCGCGGACCCGGCCACGCTGCGCACCCGGCTGGCCGAGATGGTGAGCAGTGTGTCGGACGGCACGCGATAGCGTGACCGGCGCGGACGCGGGCTGGGAACCCTGGCGCGGTATCGCCCGTTGACCTGCGAGAGGCTCACAGGGGATGAACGCGGCAGCGGACGGTACCCTGATGAGCAGGTGTTCAGGCACCACGGGTTGTCAAGATCGTGATGGCGGGTATCACAGGAGCCGCCCAACCAGGGAGGGTCGAGGCCACCAGGGCCGAGTCGTATGAACCGGAAGAGCGTGCTCAGGAACCCACTGTTGTGGATCGTCGCGGGGTTGCTGGCGTTGTTCGCGTACAACACGATCTTCGACAGTGATCGTGGGTACACCCAGGCACCCATCTCGGTGGCGAACTCCCAGATCACCTCGAACAACGTCAAGGAAGTCAGCCTCGAGGACAAGGAACAGCAGCTCAAGCTGCTGCTGGCCAAGCCCATCGACGTCGACGGCCAGCAGGTCACCCAGATCATTTCGCAGTACCCGGCGGACGCCACCCGCCCGATCTACGACTCGTTGATCAAGGCGCAGTCCGGCGGCCAGCCGATCAAGTTCACCACCAAGGTCACCCAGCAGGGCGTGCTGACGCAGATCCTCATCTTCGCCATCCCGCTCGCCCTCGTCCTGGGCCTGCTGATGTGGATGATGAACAACGCGCAGGGCGGCGGCAACCGCGTCCTCAACTTCGGCAAGTCCAAGGCCAAGCAGCTGAACAAGGACATGCCCAAGACGACCTTCGGGGACGTCGCGGGTGCCGACGAGGCCGTCGAAGAGCTGTACGAGATCAAGGACTTCCTGCAGAACCCGGCGCGATATCAGGCGCTCGGCGCGAAGATCCCGAAGGGCGTCCTGCTCTACGGGCCGCCCGGTACCGGCAAGACGCTGCTCGCGCGGGCCGTCGCCGGCGAGGCGGGCGTGCCGTTCTACACGATCTCCGGCTCGGACTTCGTCGAGATGTTCGTCGGTGTCGGTGCCTCGCGAGTGCGTGACCTGTTCGAACAGGCCAAGCAGAACGCGCCGTGCATCATCTTCGTCGACGAGATCGACGCGGTCGGCCGCCAGCGCGGCGCCGGCCTCGGCGGCGGGCACGACGAGCGCGAGCAGACGCTGAACCAGCTGCTCGTCGAGATGGACGGCTTCGACGCCCGCGGCGGCATCATCCTGATCGCGGCCACGAACCGGCCCGACATCCTCGACCCGGCGCTGCTGCGCCCCGGCCGGTTCGACCGGCAGATCCCGGTGTCGGCGCCCGACATGCGCGGCCGTCGCGCGATCCTCGAGGTGCACGCCAAGGGCAAGCCGATCGCGCAGGGCACCGACCTGGGCAGCCTGGCCAAGCGGACCGTCGGCATGTCCGGCGCCGACCTGGCCAACGTGCTCAACGAGGCCGCGCTGCTCACCGCCCGCAAGAACGGGCACGTGATCAGCGACGTCGAGCTCGAGGAGTCCGTCGACCGCGTCGTCGGCGGCCCCGCCCGCAAGAGCCGGATCATCTCCGAGAAGGAGAAGAAGATCACGGCCTACCACGAGGGCGGGCACGCGCTCGCCGCGTGGGCGATGCCGGACATCGAGCCGGTCTACAAGCTGACGATCCTCCCGCGCGGCCGCACGGGCGGGCACGCGTTGCTCGTCCCGGAGGACGACAAGGACCTGATGACCCGTTCCGAGATGATCGGGCGGCTGGTCTTCGCGATGGGTGGCCGCACCGCGGAGGAGCTCGTCTTCCACGAGCCCACCACCGGCGCGTCCTCCGACATCGAACAGGCGACGAAGATCGCCCGCGCGATGGTCACCGAGTACGGCATGAGCGCCCGGCTCGGCGCGGTCAAGTACGGCCAGGAACAGGGCGACCCGTTCCTCGGCCGCTCGGCCGGCCGGCAGGCGGACTACTCGCTCGAGGTGGCGCACGAGATCGACGAGGAGGTGCGCAAGCTCATCGAGACGGCGCACACCGAGGCGTGGCACGTGCTCAACACCTACCGCGACGTGCTCGACGAGCTGGTCATCGAGCTCCTCGAGAAGGAGACGCTGACCCGCAAGGACCTGGAGCGGATCTTCGCGACGGTCGAGAAGCGCCCGCACATCACCGTGTTCAACGAGTTCGGTGAGCGGACGCCCTCGGACAAGCCGCCGATCAAGACCCCGGGCGAGCTGGCGATGGAGCGCGGCGAGCCGTGGCCGCCGCCGGAGAAGGAGAAGCCGGTCCTGAAGCCGGAGCCGACCCCGGTCGGCACCGCTCAGGGCGGGGGTGACCTGCCGGGCGGCCCGCCGTACCCGTCGCCGGTCGACCCCAACGCGAACCCGTACGCCCCGCCGCAGCCGGGCGCCTACCCGAACGGCGGCCGTTCCTACGGCGGCCCGAACGGTGGCCCCAACGGCACGGCCCACTGGCCGCAGAGCTACGGCGGCCAGCAGCCCGGTGGTCCGGCCGGCCAGAGCGGCCCGCCGAACTACGGTGCCCCTCCGGGCTGGACGCCCGCGACTTCGCCGGGTGGTCAGCCGGGTCAGTCGTGGCGGCCCGGTGGTGAAGAACGCCCTCGTGAGCACGGCTGGTTCGCCGACCAAGCCGGCAACCAGCAGAGCGAGGGGGAGCGTCGTGACGTGGATGGACCAGAAAAGCCTCAGTGACGCCGACCGCCCGGTCTTCGACCACGACCGGGCGGAGAAGGCGATCCGCGAGCTCCTCTTGGCGTGCGGCGAGGACCCGGAGCGGGAAGGTCTCAAGGACACTCCCGCCCGGGTCGCCCGTGCGTACCAAGAGATGTTCGCGGGGCTCTACACCGAGCCCGACTCGGTGCTGGACCGCACGTTCGACGAGTCCCACGAAGAGCTGGTGCTGATCACGGACATCCCGATGTTCAGCCAATGTGAACACCACCTGGTGCCCTTCCACGGCGTCGCGCACGTCGGGTACATCCCGAACGCCGCCGGGAAGGTCACCGGGCTGTCCAAGCTCGCCAGGCTCGTCGACCTCTACGCCAAGCGCCCGCAGGTCCAGGAGCGCCTGACCTCGCAGGTCGCCGACGCCATCGTCCGCAAGCTCGAACCCCGCGGCGTCATCGTGGTGATCGAGGCCGAGCACCTGTGCATGGCGATGCGCGGCATCCGCAAGCCCGGCGCCCGCACGACCACCTCCGCCGTGCGGGGGCAGTTGAAGAACTCGCCGTCGTCGCGGGCGGAGGCGCTCGACCTCATCAGGGCGCGCCGGTGAGCGTGGGGCTTCCCGCGCCCCGCCGGTGCGTCGTGATGGGCGTGCTGAACGTGACGCCCGATTCCTTTTCGGACGGTGGCCGCTACCTCGGGCTCGACCAGGCGCTGGAGCACGCCCGCGAGATGTGGGCGCGGGGCGCCGACCTGATCGACGTCGGCGGCGAGTCGACCCGGCCGGGGGCGTCCCGGGTGGACGCCGCCACCGAACTGCGGCGCGTCCTGCCGGTGATCAAGACGCTCGCCGCCGAAGGGGTCGCGCTGTCGGTCGACACCACGCGGGCCGCCGTCGCCGCCGCGGCGCTCGAAGCCGGCGCGCACGTCGTCAACGACGTCTCCGGTGGGCTGGCCGATCCGGACATGGCCCGCGTCGCCGCCGAGGCCGGTGTGCCGTGGGTGCTGATGCACTGGCGCGGGCACAGCAAGGACATGCAGGCGCTCGCCGAGTACCGGGACGTCGTGGCGGACGTGCGGGCCGAGCTGCTGTCCAGAGTGGACGCGGCGCTCGCGGCCGGCGTGGCGGAGAGCGCCATCGTGCTGGACCCCGGGCTCGGGTTCGCGAAGAACGCCGAGCACGACTGGGCGTTGCTGCGCGGGCTCGACTCGCTGCGTTCGCTCGGTTTCCCGGTGCTCGTCGGTGCCTCGCGCAAGAGGTTCCTCGGCCGTCTGCTGTCCGAAAAGGACGGCACACCGCGCCCGCCGGACGGCCGGGAGGACGCCACCGCGGCGATCTCGGCGCTCGCCGCGGCGGCCGGTGCGTGGGGCGTGCGCGTGCACGAGGTGGGGGCTTCGCTGGACGCGGTCGCGGTGGCGGCCGCTTGGAGGACGGATGGCTGACCGGATCACGCTGACCGGGCTGCGCGTGTTCGGGCGGCACGGCGTGTTCGAGCACGAGAAGCGGGACGGCCAGGAGTTCGTCGTCGACATCACGGTGTGGCTGGACCTCGGGCCGGCCGCCGCGTCGGACGACCTGACCAAGACCTTGCACTACGGCGAGCTGGCCGAGCTGGCGGCCGGGATCGTCGCGGGCGAGCCGTATGACCTCATCGAGAGCGTCGCGGGCCGGATCGCCGACGAGGTGCTGCGCGACGAGCGCCTGAACGCGGTCGAGGTGACGGTGCACAAGCCGTCGGCGCCGATCCCGCTGACGTTCGACGACGTGGCGGTCACGGTCCGGCGCGACCGGTGAGCCGCGCGGTGCTGTCGCTGGGTTCGAACCTCGGCGACCGCCTCGGCTTCCTCCAGTCGGCACTCGACGCCGTCCGGCCGGCGCTGGTCGCGGTGTCGAGCGTGTACGAAACCCGGGCGTGGGGCGTCGAGGACCAGCCGGACTTCCTCAACGCGGTGTGCGTGGTCGACGACCCGGCGCGCGACCACTGGGCGTGGCTGCGCACGGGGCAGGCCGCCGAGCAGGCGGCGGGCCGGGTGCGCGAGCTGCGCTGGGGCCCGCGGACGCTGGACGTCGACGTGGTCACCGTGGACGGCGTGACGTCGGAGGACCCGGAGCTGCTGCTGCCGCACCCGGGAACGCCGGACCGCGCGAGCGTGCTGGTGCCGTGGGTGGAGATCGCCCCGGACGCGACCCTGCCGGGCCACGGCCCGATCGCGGAGCTGCTGAAGGCCCGTCCGGCGGACGAAGTGGCGACTGTCCGCCGGACGGACCTGGTCTTGCGCTGACGCGGACCAGGCCTGGGGTTCCAGCACGCGGTCCTGTGGACATGGACTTGGTTTTGCGTTGACGCTGGAGCAGGCCCAGGGCTCGAGCGCGCGGCGCTGTAGACACGGGCCTGGTCCAGCGTGACGCTGGACCAGGCCCGAGGCTCGGGCGCGCGGTCCTGTGGACACGGACCTGGCCCTGTGCTGACGCTCGACGAGGCCGGGGCGCCTCGGACGCGCGGCCCTGTGGACAACGCGCCGCCCCTGTGGACAACCCCGGGTGCGCGGAGCCGGAATTGTCGGCCCTCGCGAGTAACGTTGAAACCGGGGGTCCCCCGAGCGGCCGGGGTCGGAAAGGCGACTTATCGGTGAACCGGCGGTGGCCGTTACCGATCACCGCCGGTCCGTCGCCGAGCTGTCGTCTTCGTGCGGTCAGCCGCGCAGCGCGTCGATCATGAAGCGGACCGCGGGCTGGGCCGTCGGGACCGGGGGCCAGCCGTTGATCGTCGCCAGCAGCTGCCAGTAGCGCTCGGCCCGTGGGTCGCCGCTCGTGGCGAACCGGTCGGCCAGCTCCGCGCGGAACTCCGGTGCCGCCGCGTCCTGGTCCGGGCGGGCGGAGGCCGCCGCCAGGTCTGCCGCAAGCGCTTGCCCCGTCTCCGACGTGGGCGATTCGCCCGCCGCGATCGCCGTTTCCGCGCGGGAGACCCAGATCGGCCAGTTCTGCTGCCAGGCCTCCGCCGGCTGCTGGAACTCGCCGCCCTCGATCTGCTTCGCCTGGGTTTCGCTCATCTTGCGGATCAAGGCCCGGAACTCCGGGTCCTGGACCAGCTCGGCGAACTCGATCCAGGCCTCGAGCTGCTCGGGCGTCGGGTCGTCGGGCAGCTCCGGCTTCCCGGCGCGCATCCGGCGGTAGAACTCCTGGTCGATGTCGAGCCCGGCGACCATTTCGTCCCAGAACTCGTCGACCAGCCGCTTGCGCTCCTCGTCGGACATCGACGCGAGACGGTTCATCAGGTTCACTTCCTCCAGTTCGGAATTGCGCTTGGCCACCGCGCGCAGTACCGCCCGGCGCAGCCGCAGCCGCCGGATCTGCTCGTCGAGCGCCTCGACGTGCCGGACCGCCAGCTCGCCGACGGTCGTCGACCGGGTCAGGGCGGCGGAGACGTCGGCGAGGCCGAGACCCAGCTCCCGCAGCGTGCGGACCAGCTCCAGGCGGGCCATCGCCGCCGCGTCGTAGAGGCGGTAGCCGGCGTCCGTCCGCTCGGTCGGCGGCAGGAGGCCTTCGTCCGAGTAGAAGCGGATGGTCTTGACCGGCAGGCCGGTCCGCCGGGACAGCTCGCCGATGGTGAAGGTCGCGGTGGTGCCCACAAGACGCATGATGAACTCTCCAGTCGGTGGAGAGTCAACCGTACTTCGGGTCCGGTGGCGGGGCCGCGGAACATTACTGCGCGGTACCGTTGAGGTATGCACTTCACCCGGCCCCGTGACCTGGTGGTCGCCGGGCTGCTCGGCCTGGGTCTCGGCTACCTGCTCTTCCAGACGGCCTACGGCTCGCTGCCGCAGCTGCCGCTGCTCGCCGGCGTCACCTTCGCCGTGCTGGCCGTGCTCGAGGCCGTGCTCGCCTTCTCGGTCCGGTCGCGCATCAAGAACGGCCGGGTCGTCGGCGCGATCGGGGTAGCCCGATCGGTGGCCCTCGCCAAGGCTTCGTCACTCGCCGGAGCGGTCATGGCCGGCGCCTGGCTCGCGGCGCTCGCCTATGTTTTACCCAGACGTGACGAACTCGTCGCCGCGGTGCAC
Source organism: Amycolatopsis sp. NPDC024027 (assembly GCF_040638975.1). Taxonomy (NCBI): domain Bacteria; kingdom Bacillati; phylum Actinomycetota; class Actinomycetes; order Pseudonocardiales; family Pseudonocardiaceae; genus Amycolatopsis; species Amycolatopsis sp. NPDC024027. The sequence goes on along the minus strand of NZ_JBEZYY010000001.1, from coordinate 866,907 downwards.
GACACCCGCGCCGCGGCGGTCGGCGTCGTCTCCGCCGCAGCCCTGGTAGCTGCGGCTTTGTGGCTCGAACACTGCTGCCGGACCCCGCAGGACCACGATCGTGAGCGCACCCGCGGGACGACCGGTTAGCGCTGGAATCCCACCGCTCGCTGGACCGAGTAGGTCTCGTTCGGATTACGAGCAGGTACGGTGTCAGTCATGACCGGCGTGGGTGACGACTCGCGCGGCCGCCTACTGGGCAGGCCGTGGCTCGTTGTCGGCTTTGTCCTCGCCATCGGAGCCACCCTCGCACTGGTGCTCAGCGACGATCTCCGCTACCTCAGGCTCGGGATCGTCGCGGCCCTCTGGGCCGCCCTGATCGGCGCTTTTCTCGCCGTGAAGTACCGCAAGAGCGCGGCACAGAGCGAGGACGCGGTCGCCGAGGCGCAGGCTGTGTACGAACTGGAGCTGGAACGCGAGATCGCGGCCCGGCGCGAGTACGAGCTGGAGATGGAAGCGGAGAACCGCACCGCGGCCGACTCCAAGGGCCGCGAGGAGCTGGAGGCGCTGCGCGCGGAAGTGTCCGCGCTGCGCGACAGCCTCCAGTCGCTGTTCGGCGGCGAGGTGCTGCTCGAACGCGTCGCGCTGACCGCGCAGGCGACCCGGATGCGCAAGGTGTCCGACGAGAACCGCCTGATTCCCGACAACGCGCCGAAGAAGAAGCCCGCCCAGCTGATGGCCGGGAAGAAGCCGGTGGTCGAGGGCGGCGAGCGGCCGACCGAGCTGATCGACCGCGTCCTCGACGAGCGCCGCCGCAAGGCCTCGAACGGCAAGCCCGCCAACGGCAAGGGCCTCGGCAAGGGCAAGGGCTTCGGCGGCAAGCCGGTCCCGAAGACGCCGGCGAACGTCTCCGTGCAGAGCACCCAGCAGATGGCCCGGCCGAAGCCGCTGAGCGAGCGCCGTCCGCCGGTGCCGCCGGTCGACCCGGCGCTGAACGCCGCGCAGCGCGAGCTGAAGGCCGCCGAGCTGCGAGCCGAGGCGGCGCGCCGCCAAGCCGAGTCGCAGCCGATGCGGCTGCCGAAGCAGGACGAAATCGCGAAGCAGCCCGAGCGCCGGCCGGAGGCCGCCGCCGAGCCCACGCGCCGGGACGTGCCGCGGCCCGACCCCAAGACCGAGATCCGGCGTCCGCAGGAGCCGAAGACCGAGATCCGCCGACCGCAGGAGCCGAAGACGGAAATCCGCCGCCCCGAGCCGCCGCCCGCGCGCCGGGCCGAGATGTCGCGGTCGGACATCCGGCCCGTCGAGATGTCGCGGCCCGATATCCCGCGCGTCGAGATGTCACGCCCGGACATTCCCCGGGTGGAGATGTCGCGCCCGGACATCCCGCGCGTCGAGGCGCCGCGGCCGGACATGCCGCGGCCCGAGGCGCCGCGGCCGGACATGCCGCGGCCCGAGGCGCCGCGGCCGAACGTTCCGCGGGGCGAAGCGTCGCGATCGGACATTCCGCGGGTGGACATGCCGCGGCCCAACGTTCCGCGGGGCGAAGCGTCGCGGTCGGACATTCCGCGGGTGGAGATGCCGCGGCCCAACGTTCCGCGGGCCGAAGCGTCGCGATCGGACATTCCGCGCGTCGAGATGTCGCGTCCGGACATTCCGCGCGTCGACATGTCTCGGGCGGATATCTCGCGGGTCGAAATGTCCAGGCCGGACATTCCGCGCGTCGACATGTCTCGGGCGGATATCTCGCGGGTCGAAATGTCCAGGCCGGACATTCCGCGCGTGGAGATGTCGCGGCCCGATATCCCGCGCGTCGAGATGTCGCGCCCGGATATCCCGCGGGTGGAGATGCCGCGGCCGAACGTCCCGCGGGGCGAAGCGTCGCGATCGGACATTCCGCGGGTCGAGATGTCGCGGTCGGACCTTCCGCGCGTCGGCGGGCAGCCGAACGGCGCGCGGCCCGACCCCCGCAAGGCGCCCGAGCCGCCGCGGCCGGCGCCGGGTCGTCCGGCGGCCAACGTGCCGCCGCCGAAGCCGTCCGAGATGTCGCGTTCGGACATCCGGCCGGTCAAGGACCTCAGCGCGGCCTTCCAGAACCGCGACGACTTCGCCGAGCGCCAGCGGCCGAACCGGCCGAAGCCGCCGGAGCAGAAGCCGCCGATGCCGCGGGACGCCGCGGCGTCCCGCACCGACATCCCGCCGGTCGTCCCGCCGACCACGCCGGTGCCGAGCAACGGCCCGTCGCCGCGGCAGCCGTCGCGCACGGACCTGCCCCCGGTGGTGCCTCCGACCACGCCGGTCCCGGCGGCCGACGGCCGCCGCCCGTCGCGGCTGGAGCAGTTCTCGCGGGCCGACATGTCGCCGATCCTGGAGGAGCCGCCGTCCCGCCACGGTGGTGCGCACGGTGGTTCGCACCGCGCGCCGGCGGAGGCCGCCAAGGCCGAGGCCCCGATGGTGAACCCGACGCTGCCGGAGTCGGTCCGCAACTTCCAGGGCCGTTCCGGCGGCCGCCGCCGCAAGCCGGAGGAGTCGCAGCAGCTGCCGGCGATGCCGCCGGCACCGGAGCCCCCGGGTGGAGGCCGCCGCCGTCGCCCGGACGGCGAGCCCCCGGCCTGGGAAGGCATGGTCGCGGAGCGGGCCTCGATGTCCCGCCGCGGGATGGCCCCGGTGGACCCGGCGGACGTCGAGCAGCAGCAGAACGGCAACGGCCACAACGGAGCCCGCAACGGCCACCGAGCGGCCCCGGAGCCCACTCCGGGCAGCGGATCACACGCGGCGGGCCGCTCGGTGAGCGAACTGCTGGCGGCGAACGGCGGCACCGGCTCGACGCCCCGCCGCCGCCGACGCGCGGAGGACTGAGCCCGGCCGGTCGTGGATCGGGCTGTGGTCGGCACTCGGCGACCCGCTCGATCGCTGAGCTGTCAGCGGCCGGAGGTGGCGCGCGCCACGCCCCGCCGCACGACCACCGACCAACCCAGCCCGGTGGCGGCGCGGACGCGGGCCAACGCCTGCCGCCTGCGTGCGGAGAACCGAGGCCCGCGCGCCTGACGCAAGCGTCCAGGCCCTCGGGTGCGCGCAGACGCACCGGAGGCGACCCTGAGGCGCGTCTCGGCGGCGCTCAGCAGGCTGACCGGCGCGCCGTGTGTGCCAGGTGGCGTTTCTCTTCCGTTTCGGCCTGCGTAGGGTGACCCGCTGTGAGCGGAACCCTCTCGCCCGCGACGGGACTCGATCGCGGACGGCGGCCTCGCCGGGTCACCGTGCTGCTGCCGGTGCTCGGGCTGATCGTGGTGGCCCTGTGCGGCCTGTTCCTGTTCGGGCTCGCCACCGCGCGGGTCGGGCCCCTCGCCGTCACCATCGGGGTGCTCGCCGCGCTCGTGCCCGTGGCCGGTGTCGTCGCCGGGTTCCTCTGGGTCGACCGGTGGGAGCCCGAGCCCGCCAAGTTCCTCCTGCTCGCCTTCGCCTGGGGCGCCTGCATCGCGACCATCACCGCGCTGCTCATCAACACCACCGCCGAGGCCGTCGGGGACGAGCTGCTCGGCCAGGGCAGCGGGAACACCGTCGCCGCGCTCGTCTCGGCCCCCGTGGTCGAGGAGGCCGCCAAAGCCCTCTTCGTCGTGCTCATCCTCTGGCGGCGGTCCAGCGAGTTCGACGGCGTCGTGGACGGGGTCGTCTACGCCGGGTTCAGCGCCGCCGGGTTCGCCTTCACCGAGAACATCTACTACTTCGGGCGCGCCTTCGCCGACTACGGCTTCGGTGACGGGCACAGCCAGGGCGTCATCACGGCGTTCTTCCTGCGGGGCGTGCTCGCTCCGTTCACCCACCCGCTGTTCGCCGTGCTCACCGGCATCGGGCTCGGGATCGCCGCGCGGACGACGACCAAGGCCCTCAAGATCGTCGCGCCGATCGCCGGGTACCTCGCCGCCGTCTGCCTGCACGCGCTGTGGAACAGCGCCGCGCTGCTCGGCGGGTCGAAGTTCCTCACGGTCTACTTCCTGATCATGCTTCCGCTCTTCTTCGGCGTCGTCTACCTGGTCATCCTCCAGCGGAAACGGGAGCAGCGGATCATCGCCGCCGCCCTGCCGCACATGGCCGCCGCGCGGTGGATCGCCCCCTCCGAAGTCGAGCTGCTGGCCAGCCTGCCCGGCCGCCGGGCTTGGCGCCGCCAGGCGAAGCGGCAGTCCGGCAAGCAGGCCGCGAAAGCCGTCGCCGTCTACCAGGCGAGCGTGACGGAACTCGCGTTCCTCGACCGGCACCAGCTCACCAGCGACACCGACCGGCAGCGCCAGCAGGAGCTGCTGCGCACCCTGAAGGCCGCCCGCGCGGAGGCCACGCGCCTCGCCGACGAGGCCGCCCACGGGTGAACCGGTCCGGGTGAAGCTGGTCACCCGGGCTCAACGACGCCCGCTCGCCCGAGTTAGTCTCGCGCCGTCGTCCGGTACCCGGAGCGGGACTGGAACGAGAGCAGAGGGAGTCTGCCAACCATGAGCGTCCACAGGCGCACGCCATGATGAGGCCCGCCCGCCTCGCGGTCGGCGTCGTTTCCGCCGGCCGGGTGGGCAGCGTGCTCGGCGCCGCGCTGGCCCGGGCGGGGCACACGGTGGTCGCCGCGTCCGGCCTGTCCGCTTCGTCGCTGGCCCGCGCCGAGCGCCTCCTCCCCGACGTGCCACTCCTGCCGCCCGACGAAACCGTCCGCCGGGCGGACCTCGTGCTGCTCGCCCTCCCCGACGACGCGCTCGCCGGGATGATCCGCGGGCTCGTCGCCACCGAGTCGCTCCGGGCGGGGCAGATCGTCGTGCACACCTCCGGGGCGCACGGCATCGACGTCCTGGCCCCCGCGGCCGAGGCCGGGGCCCTGCCGCTCGCCCTGCACCCGGTGATGACGTTCACCGGCCGCGAGGAGGACCTCGAACGGCTGGCGGCCTGCAGCATCGGTGTCACGGCGGCCGAGGACGACGAAGCCGGGTGGCACGTCGGCGAAGCGCTGGCCGTCGAGATGGGCGCCGAGCCGGTGCGGATCCCCGACTCCGCGCGAGCGCTCTACCACGCTGCGTTGGCCCACGGCGCGAACCACCTGATGGCGCTGGTCGCCGACTGCGCGGACCTGTTGCGCCAGGCCGGAATCGGGCAATCCGAACGCCTGGTCGCACCACTGCTCTCGGCGGCGTTGGATAATGTGCTGCGACACGGCGATCGTGCCCTCACCGGCCCGGTCGCGCGTGGCGACCTCGGCACCGTCCGCAAGCACCTCGCGGTGCTGGCGGACCGGGCGCCGGAGGTGGCGCCGGCCTACCGCGCGCTGGCCAAGCGCACGGTGGCGCGTTCGACGGCTGCCGGGCTGCTGGACACCGCGGCCGCCAAAGACCTCACCGAACTCCTCGACGATCCCGCCGAAGGGCACCAAGACCAGTGACCACACCGAAATTCAGCCGCGGCACCCTGAACGCGTTCGCGTCGCCCGAGCAGGTGAGCCAGGTCAGCCGGGCGCTGCACGGCGTCGGCCGCAAGCTGGCGCTCGTGCCGACCATGGGCGCTCTGCACGCCGGGCACCGCGAGCTGATCCGCCGCGCGAAGCGGCTGCCCAACAACGTCGTGGCCACCTCCATCTTCGTCAACCCGCTGCAGTTCGGCGCGGGCGAGGACTTCGAGGCCTACCCGCGGCCGCTGGAGGCCGACCTCGACATCCTGCGCGAGGACGGCGTCGAAATCGCGTTCACCCCGAGCGCGGACGCCCTCTACGCCGAGGGTGCCGTGGTGACCGTGCACCCGGGCCCGCTCGGCGACGAGCTCGAAGGTGCCGTCCGGCCCGGTCACTTCGCCGGCGTGCTCACCGTCGTGGCGAAGCTGTTCAACCTGCTCCGCCCGGACTACGCCCTGTTCGGCGAAAAGGACTACCAGCAGCTGGTCCTGATCAAGCGGATGGTGCGGGACCTGAACATCGACACGCACGTGATCGGCGTGCCGACCGTGCGCGAGCGGGACGGGCTCGCGCTGTCGTCGCGCAACGTCTACCTGACGCCTGAACAGCGCGAAGACGCCATCGTCCTGTCGGCCGCCCTCACCGCGGGGGCGTTCGTCGGCCGGGACGGTGCGGACGCGGTCCTCGAGACCGCGTGGAAGACCCTCGCCGCGCGGCCCGCGGTCGAGGTGGATTACCTGGAGTTGAGGGGAACCGACCTCGGGCCCGCGCCCGTCGATGGTGAAGCACGGCTGTTGATCGCGGCACGGGTGGGGAGTACCCGGCTGATCGACAACGTTCCGGTGTTGCTCGGCGCTTCGGTGGAGCACCCGGCACACCCGGAGTGGGACGCAGGGGAATAGGAGTCCACTATGTACCGCACGATGCTCAAGTCGAAGATCCACCGGGTCACCGTGACCCAGGCCGACCTGCACTACGTCGGTTCGGTGACGGTCGACGAGGACCTGATGGAGGCCGCGGACCTGCTGCCGGGGGAACAGGTGTCCATTGTGGACGTCACCAACGGGGCGCGGCTGGAGACCTACGTCATCAAGGGGGAACGCGGCAGCGGGGTGCTCGGCATCAACGGCGCCGCGGCGCACCTGGTGCACCCGGGTGACCTGGTCATCCTCATCTCGTACGGCCAGATGGACGACGCCGAGGCGGCGACGTACCAGCCGCGCGTGGTTTTCGTCGACGCGGACAACCGGATCGTCCACCGGCACACCGACCCCGGCCACGCGCCGGAGGGATCCGGGCTGCTGTCCGGCACGGTGACGCTGCCGCCGGACGAGGAGACGGCGATCTTCCCGGTCGCCGAGACCGCGGACGCCCGTCGCCTCGACGCGTTGCTGCACGCGGAAAGCTGACCCGCTTGCTGCTCACCGTCGACGTCGGCAACACGAACATCGTCCTGGGATTGTGGTCCGGCCAGGAGCTCGTGGGCGACTGGCGCATGCGCACGGACGCGCGCATCACGGCCGACGAGCTGGCGTTGACGGTCCGCGGGCTGCTCGGCCCGCACGCGGACGCGGTGTCCGGGATCAGTGCACTGTCGACGGTGCCGGCCGTGCTGCGCGAGCTGCGGGTCATGCTCGGCCGGTACTACGCCCGGGTCCCGAAGATCGTGGTCGAGCCGGGCGTGCGCACCGGCGTGGCGCTGCTGGTGGACAACCCGAAGGAGGTGGGCGCGGACCGGCTGGTGAACACGCTGGCCGCGCACCACCTCCACAGCACGGCGTGCGTGGTGGTCGACTTCGGCACGTCGACGAACGTGGACGCGATCTCGGCCCGCGGCGAGTTCCTGGGCGGCGCGTTCGCCCCCGGGATCGAGATTTCGGTGGACGCGCTGGCGTTGCGGGCGGCGGCGCTGCGGAAGGTCGAACTGGTGCCGCCGCGGTCGGTGATCGGCAAGAACACCGTGGAGTGCCTGCAGTCCGGGATCCTGTACGGCTTCGCGGGCCAGGTGGACGGCCTGGTGCGCCGGATCGTCCGCGAGCTTTCCCCGGGCGGCACGGAACCGGTGGCGGTGCTGGCGACCGGCGGCCTGGCGCCGCTGGTGCTGGACGAGTCGGAGACGATCACCGACCACGTCCCGGAGCTGACGCTGCTCGGCCTGCGGCTGGCGTACGAGCGCAACATCCGGCCCTGACCTGCCCCGAGGTGGCGATCCACGCCACCTCGGGGGCATCCGGACCCTCAGCCGCGGGCCAGGCGGCGGCGCTCCAGCACGTACCCCAGCGCCGTCAACGCCAACGCCGGGACGGCGATCTTCGCCTGCGGGAACCGGTCGGCCCCCGGCGGATCCACCGCGCGGGAGCCCGGGTAGGCCAGCGCCGAAATCTGCGTCACCCAGTACAGCGACGCCAGCACCGCCCCCGCGTCGAGACCCGCCCGGGTCGGCCGCCGCCAGAGCTGCCACAAGCTCGTCGTCCCCAGCGCGAGCCCCAGGCTCATCGTCTGGCCGTTGTGGAACTTCGCGTGCGGTGGCCATTCCGGGTTGAACACGTGCGTCTCGTTCCAGTCGGCCTTGTACGGGCCCACCGCGGTCACCAGCGAGGTCAGCGAGATCAGGGCTCGCCCCCATGATTTCCTGCGCATTCCCGCAGTATCAAACCTCTACTTGGATCGAGGTCAAGGGCGAAGTGCGTCAGCGCCGCCGCGCGCGCAGGACCGTGGTGACCAGCGGCAGGTCGAACTCGCCGTTCGCGGTGGCCGGATTCTCCGCCAGGAACCGCCGGAGCCGGTCCAGCAGGGCCACCGACTCCTCCGGGGCCGACACGATCACCTTCGAATAGGTCGCGATCGTTTCCAGCAGGGTCTCCGCGGTGCGCCGTTGCGTGTGGCGAAACCGGTCGCTTTCGAACGATTCGAAGGCCGGGTGCGTCACCTCGCGCATATCTTCGATGCTCGTCGGGCGACGGGCGCCGTCGCGGCCCAGCGCGGTGAACTCGGCGACCCACGGCACCGATTCGTCTTCGTAGTTCCACATCGGCACGCACACCCCGCCCGGCCGCAGCACCCGGCCGATCTCCGTCATCGCCACCGGTACGTCGAACCAATGGAAGGCCTGGCCGACGAAAACCGCGTCGACGGTGTCGTCGGGGAGGGGGATCCGTTCCGCCTGCCCAGCCAGTGACGTCACCGACGGCGCGGCCCGCTCGAGTTCCGCGCGCATTTCCGGATCGGGCTCGACGGCGGTGACGTCGAGCCCGAGCGTGCTGAGGCCGAGGGTGAGTTTGCCGGTTCCGGCGCCGAGATCGAGGACCCGGCGCGGTGTTCCGCTCGCTCCGGAAAGCCCCCACTCGATCGCCTCCCGCGGGTAATCGGGCCGGTGCTGAGCGTACTCGGCGGCCCGGCTGCCGAAGGAAGACGCACGCTGACCGTGTGTGGGATCACTCACGACATCCAGGCTAATGGAGAGAAAGGTAAAGGTAATCCGGTTGGCGTAGCGGCCGGCCGGGTTCGTACCCTATGGCCATGACCGAAAAGCCCCCTCCCACCAGCGAGCCCGCCGAAGACGAACTGCCCGAGCAGATGCGGGTGCGCCGGGAGAAGCGCGACCGGATCCTCGCGGAGGGTATCGATCCCTACCCGGTCGAGGTACCCCGCACGCACTCGCTCGCCGAAGTGCGCGCGGCGCATTCCGGACTGCCCGCCGACACCGCCACGGGCGAGCAGGTCGGCGTCACCGGCCGGGTGATGTTCCTGCGCAATACGGGCAAGCTGTGCTTCGCGAGCCTCCGCGAGGGCGACGGCACCGAGCTGCAGGCGATGATCAGCCTGGCGAAGGTCGGCGAGGACGCGCTGGCGGCGTGGAAGTCCGACGTCGACCTCGGCGACCACGTGTTCGTGCAGGGTGAGGTCATCACGTCCAAGCGCGGCGAACTTTCGGTGATGGCCGACGCCTGGCGCATCACCTCGAAGGCGCTGCGTCCGCTGCCCAACGCCTTCAAGGACCTGGCGGAGGAAACGCGGATCCGCCAGCGCTACGTCGACCTCATCATGCGCCCGCGCGCGCGGGACGTCGTGCGCACGCGGGCCGGCGTGGTCCGGTCGCTGCGGGAGTCGTTCCACCGCCGCGGGTTCACCGAGGTCGAGACGCCGATGCTGCAGACGCTGCACGGTGGCGCCACGGCCCGCCCCTTCGTCACGCATTCCAACGCGTTCGACATGGAGCTGTTCCTGCGGATCGCGCCGGAGCTCTACCTCAAGCGCTGCGTCGTCGGCGGCATCGAGAAGGTCTTCGAGATCAACCGCAACTTCCGGAACGAGGGCAGCGACTCGTCGCATTCGCCGGAGTTCGCGATGCTCGAGTACTACGAGGCGTACGCCACCTACGACACCAATGCGGTGATGACGCGGGAGCTGATCCAGGAGGCCGCGCAGACGGTGCTGGACACCCAGGTCATCACCCTGCCCGACGGTTCGGAGTACGACCTCTCCGGCGAATGGACCACGCTCGGAATGTACGAGTCGTTGTCCGATTCCCTCGGCGAAGAGGTGACGCCGGAGACGCCCGCCGCCAAACTGCTCGGATTCGCGCAGGCCAGGGGCCTGGAAGTGGATCCGAAGCTCGGGCACGGGAAGCTCGTCGAGGAACTGTGGGAACACCTCGTCGGAGATCACCTGCACGCACCGACGTTTGTCCGTGATTTTCCGCTGGAGACGTCGCCATTGACGCGGCAGCACCGCTCCCGGGCGGGGGTGGCCGAGAAGTGGGACCTCTACGTGCGCGGATTCGAACTCGCCACCGGATACTCCGAGCTGGTCGATCCGGTCGTCGAACGGGAACGCCTCACCGAACAGTCGCTGCTGGCCGCGCAGGGCGATAGCGAAGCCATGCGGCTCGACGAGGATTTCCTGCGGGCCCTGGAGTACGGAATGCCCCCGAGCGGTGGCGTCGGAATGGGGATCGACCGCCTCCTCATGGCGCTGACCGGTCTCGGTATCCGGGAGACGATCCTCTTCCCGCTGGTGCGGCCCGAATAACCCGGCCGTGTGAGGATAGCCGTCGGTTATCGATACGAGATTTGCGTTGCACTGGAGAAGCGGGTACTAATGTTCTAGACAAAGTCTTCTGTCCCGGGGCTCGCCCCGTACCAGATCATTGAGTAAGCCCCGCAGGAGGAATCGGATGGCACAGAAGGTGCTCGTCTCGCTGGTCGACGACCTCGACGGCAGTGAGGCGGAAGAGACCGTCGAGTTCGGTTTGGACGGAGTCAGCTACCAGATCGATCTCTCCTCGGAAAACGCGGAGGAGCTCCGGGACGCGCTCGCTCAGTATGTCGAGCACGCGCGTCGTGCGGGCGGCCGCAAGCGCGCCACGGTTCGTCCGGTCGCGGGTAAGGGTTCGGCTCGTCCGGCCGCTGTCGACCGTGAGCAGAACCAGGCCATCCGGTCGTGGGCGCGCAAGAACGGTTACGCGGTTTCCGACCGCGGCCGCATCCCCTCCGAGGTCGTCGAGGCTTACCACAAGAAGAACTGAAGATTGTTCACACCGCCTCCGTGCGGGCCGGCTGTGGGTCGCTGACCAGCAGTTATCCTCTGTCGCGGTAGCGGTGTCGACGCGGGGTTTTCAGCGTGGCCGCCGGGCGAATTCCGCCCGGCGGCTTTCTTCATGTCCGATGGCTGTCCGGTTCCCGTTCGGGGGCGCGGGCGGTTCGGGCGTACTCGGCAGGCGACTGGCCGGTCACGGTCCGGAAATCGCGGATGAAGTGCGACTGGTCGCTATAGCCCAGTCGAACCGCCAGACCGGCGTAATCGCGTTGTCCTTCTGTGACGATCCGCTGCGCTGCGTCATTGAGCCGGTAAATCCGGATCGCCCACTTGGGCGGGAGACCGACGTGTTCGGCGAACACGCGCTGGATGGACCGGGTGGTTAGTCCAGTATCGGCACACAGTTGCGCCACCCGGGTAATTCCCGGATCCCGCGCGATTTGTTCCACCGCCTCCGCCGCCGCACGGGCGGCCGGGGACAGCCGCACGGGATTTGCGATCAGCAAGTTGTCGATCGCGCCGACCATTTGCGCATCGCCGCCCGCGGTCCGCACCGATTCGGCGGCCGCCGAGGCCGCCGGTCCGAAAACATCGGTGAGCGGGACGGCCCGGTCGGCGATGTCACGCACGGGTCCGCCGAGGAACGCGCGGAAGGTGCCCGGCCGGAATCGCACGCCCAGGCCCTGGACCCGGCCGGCCAAGCGGTGGGAAAAGACGTCGCGGGCCGGGCCGTGGACGCCGGAGGCGCCCGGGAAGAACGTGACGTGGACCGAGAGGTTCGGCAGCACCCGCTGCTCGTGCGGCGGTTTGCCGCGCCGGTCCCAGCGCAGGATCCAGTGGTATTCGACGAATTCGGCGAGTTCCGGGGCCGGTGGGTGCCTGGCCAGCGTGAACATCGTGCGCGCGGTGGCTTCGGCCACGATGCCGCGCGGGATCCGGTGCGTCACGGGTTCACGGTAGCTGTCGCGTTCGTTCAAGACGCGCTGCTCGCCGGGGAGTTTGGATCACCGCCATGACTGCCGAGTTGCTGCGTCCGGCCGCGGCCGAATTCCTCCGGATCGCGTGTGCGGTCCCCGACCTGACCGCGCCGACGCCGTGCGCGGGCTACGACGTCCGGGGGCTGCTCAACCACCTCCTGTACTGGGGTCCGTGGCTGATCGCCGCGGGACGGCGCGAGGGGCCGCCCGCGATGGGGGCCGGCGAGGCGGAGGCGGCCCTGGTGACGGACGGCTGGCGCGCGGATCTGGAGAAGCAGACGGAGACGCTGGTGGAGGTATTCGGGACACCGGCGGCGTGGACGGGCACGACTTCGCTGGGCTCGGCGCCCATGCCGGCGGCGGTGGTGGGCGCGATGGTCCTGGGCGAGTTCGTGCTGCACGGCTGGGACCTGGCCCGGGCGAGCGGGCAGCGGCTGCAGTGCGCGCCCGAAGCGGCGACGGCGGTGTACGAGTCCGCGGTGGCGATGGGCGACCGGGCGCGGTCGATGGGGGTGTACGGGCCGGCGGTGGCGGTGGCTGCTGAGGCCTCGCCACTGGAGCGGGCGCTGGGAGCGGCGGGGCGGGATCCGGGGTGGAGTTGTCCACAAGTGGGTTGAGCTGTGGACAGGTGTGGGGTGCGGGGCCGCGATCGGCGGGTTTTGTCGGGTGGGGTCGATAGGCTGGCCCAGGGGCCGCCCCCAGGGATCGGGCGGGGCTGTTTGCCGGGGGCCGGCGCACTCGGACGACGACGGCAGCAAGCACTAAAGCAGCAGCTCTCCCGCCGCGGGGTGGCCGGTTCATGCGCGGCATGAGGCCGGCGGGTTCAATCGAGCTGCTGGTTGGGGTCTTCCTGGCTGATCGTTGAGACCGCGGTCGGCTCAGCTCGGTCGCGGTTATCGGCAGTGAGATCCCGGCCCGGGCGGCGCGCCGGGCCTGACGACTCCTGAAACTCAGGTGGCGCGACTACCCCTGGAATCCGCCCAGGGATCAGGCCGGGCTGTGTGATCGGGCCCGGGCTGTGTGCGGCCCACCTGGCTAGCGCGAGCAGGTCCGTGGACAGCCGTCGCACTCGGAAGACGATGGCAGCAAGTACGAAAAACAGCAGCTCTCGCGCCGCCGCGTCCACTCGCGGTGGCCGTCCGGGCTCTCTCGCAAGCGCAACGTCGACGCCGACGTCAGTGGCGGGTACCGCGCGTCGAGCACCAGTGCCGCGTCCGCCACGCCCGCTCCCTCGGCCTCCGGTGTCCCGCCCTGGCGGCCCGCCCACCACAGCGAGTTCTCCAGCGCGTCCGTCGCCGCTGCCCACAGGGTTCGGCGGCCCAATCTGCTGAGCGGTGCGTACGCCCGGACGAACTGGGCCGCGTGAGCCAGGTAACGGGCCCGGAGGACCGCCGCCAGTGCGCGCTCGTCGCGGACCACGGTTGCCTCGGGGCGGGCCGAGCCCGGGTCGGTCGGGAGGCAGTGGAACGCGTCACCCAGCACCGCCATGCCGTCCGGGTGCGGGCGGTCGTCGGCCAGGCGGAACGCCAGCTCCGCCGGCTTCAGCGACGGCACCCGGCGCTCGTGGTGCCACAACAACCCCGCGACGTACGCCGGGACGTGCAAGTACCACGTCAGGACCCAGCTGGCCGTGGTCGGCGAAGGCGCCGAGGAGTGCTCGCGCAGGAGCCAGTCGCCCAGCAGGCCGCGCCACTCGTCGAAGTAGGCGGGCGTCTCCAGCAGCTCCGAACAGCGGATCCAGCCGGCCGGGACGTCGCGGCGCAGCTCGGTGCGTTCCTGCAGGCCGGAGACCCGCCGCAACGACGACGCGAGGCCGTCGCCGACCTCGCGTGCGTCACGGAAGGACCGCTGGTGGCTCAACCGCGGCCCTCCTTGTGGCGCCGTAGTGGATTAGGCGTGCCTAACCTTACAGACTTCCGGAAGCTGCGCCAATCGGGTGGGGGCACTCTCAGCTTGCGGACTGTTCGCGGTGAGCGGACAGAGCGCGGATGGCGGAATCCCGGTGGCCGTTCGCACGTTGGGCTTGACGTAAAGGTGCAGGGCAACCTGATGATGGAAGCACCCGGCGGACCCCACGTCCGGGTGCGGAAAAGACCGCGAACAGCCGTAGTGGTAAGCCAGCGCCACCGCTTGGCTACTAGAGTGGTCTCACGGTGCTGAATCCATCGCGGTGAAAGCACGATGGAAACGGGCCGCCGGCGCAGCAGTCGAGGGAGTGCACATGTTTGAGAGGTTCACCGACCGCGCGAGGCGGGTGGTCGTCCTGGCTCAAGAAGAGGCCAGGATGCTCAACCACAACTACATCGGCACCGAGCACATCCTCCTGGGTCTGATCCACGAGGGTGAGGGTGTCGCCGCCAAGGCGCTGGAGTCGCTGGGCATCGCCCTGGAGGGCGTGCGCCAGCAGGTCGAAGAGATCATCGGCCAGGGCCAGCAGGCGCCGAGCGGGCACATCCCGTTCACGCCGCGCGCCAAGAAGGTGCTGGAGCTGTCGCTGCGCGAAGCGCTGCAGCTCGGCCACAACTACATCGGCACCGAGCACATCCTGCTGGGCCTGATCCGCGAGGGCGAGGGCGTCGCCGCGCAGGTGCTGGTCAAGCTGGGTGCGGACCTCAACCGGGTCCGCCAGCAGGTGCTGCAGCTGCTCTCGGGCTACCAGGGCAAGGAGTCCACCGAAACCGGTTCCGGCGGCCGTGGTGAAGGCACCCCGTCGTCGTCGCTGGTGCTGGACCAGTTCGGCCGCAACATGACCGTGCTCGCCCGCGAGGGCAAGCTCGACCCGGTCATCGGGCGCGGCAAGGAGATCGAGCGGGTCATGCAGGTGCTGTCCCGCCGGACCAAGAACAACCCGGTGCTCATCGGCGAGCCGGGCGTCGGCAAGACCGCCGTCGTCGAGGGCCTCGCGCAGAGCATCGTCAAGGGCGAGGTGCCCGAGACGCTCAAGGACAAGCAGCTCTACACGCTGGACCTGGGCTCCCTGGTCGCCGGTTCCCGCTACCGCGGTGACTTCGAAGAGCGCCTGAAGAAGGTGCTCAAGGAGATCAAGACCCGCGGCGACATCATCCTGTTCATCGACGAGCTGCACACGCTGGTCGGGGCGGGTGCCGCCGAGGGTGCGATCGACGCGGCTTCGATCCTGAAGCCGATGCTCGCCCGCGGTGAGCTGCAGACGATCGGCGCGACCACGCTCGAGGAGTACCGCAAGTACATCGAGAAGGACGCCGCCCTCGAGCGCCGGTTCCAGCCGATCCAGGTCGGCGAGCCGTCGCTGGAGCACACGATCGAGATCCTCAAGGGCCTGCGCGACCGGTACGAGGCGCACCACCGCGTCTCGATCACCGACTCGGCGCTGGTCGCCGCCGCGACCCTGGCGGACCGGTACATCAACGACCGGTTCCTCCCGGACAAGGCGATCGACCTGATCGACGAGGCCGGCGCCCGGATGCGCATCCGCCGGATGACCGCGCCGCCGGACCTGCGCGAGTTCGACGAGAAGATCGCGAACGTCCGCCGTGACAAGGAGTCCGCGATCGACGCGCAGGACTTCGAGCGGGCCGCCCGCCTGCGTGACGAGGAGAAGACCCTCCTCGGCCAGAAGGGCGAGCGGGAGAAGCAGTGGAAGGACGGCGACCTCGACGTCGTCGCCGAGGTCGACGACGAGCAGATCGCGGAGGTGCTGGCCAACTGGACCGGCATTCCGGTGTTCAAGCTGACCGAGGAGGAGACCACCCGGCTGCTGCGCATGGAGGACGAGCTCCACAAGCGCATCATCGGCCAGGAGGACGCGGTCAAGGCCGTTTCGCAGGCAATCCGCCGTACGCGTGCCGGTCTGAAGGACCCGAAGCGCCCGTCGGGCTCGTTCATCTTCGCCGGCCCGTCCGGTGTCGGTAAGACCGAGCTCTCCAAGGCGCTGGCGGCGTTCCTGTTCGGCGAGGACGACGCGCTCATCCAGATCGACATGGGCGAGTTCCACGACCGGTACACCGCTTCGCGGCTCTTCGGTGCCCCTCCGGGCTACGTCGGCTACGAAGAGGGTGGCCAGCTGACCGAGAAGGTGCGGCGCAAGCCGTTCTCGGTGGTCCTGTTCGACGAGATCGAGAAGGCGCACCAGGAGATCTACAACACGCTCCTGCAGGTGCTGGAGGACGGCCGCCTGACCGACGGTCAGGGCCGCACGGTCGACTTCAAGAACACGGTCCTCATCTTCACGTCCAACCTGGGCACGTCGGACATCTCGAAGTCCGTCTCGCTCGGGTTCGCCGGGTCCAACGACACCGGCACCCGGTACGAGAAGATGAAGCAAAAGGTCAACGAGGAAATGAAGAAGCATTTCCGCCCGGAGTTCCTGAACCGGATCGATGACATCATCGTGTTCCACCAGCTGACGCAGGAACAGATCATCATGATGGTCGACCTGATGATCGGCCGCGTGGAGAAGCAGCTCAAGGCCAAGGACATGGAGCTGGAGCTCACGGCGAAGGCCAAGTCGCTGCTGGCCAAGCGCGGCTTCGACCCCGTGCTGGGTGCGCGGCCGCTGCGCCGCACGATCCAGCGCGAGATCGAGGACCAGCTGTCGGAGAAGATCCTCTTCGGCGAGGTCGAGCCCGGCCAGATCATCCTGGTCGACGTCGAGGGCTGGAGCGGCAACCCGGAGGACAAGGACGACCAGGCGAAGTTCACCTTCCGCGGTGAGCGCCGGCCGTCGTCCATCCCGGATGCCCCGCCGGTGAGCATCGGCGCGGGCCACGAAGAGCAGGGCGGCGAAGCCGAAGGCGAGTGATCGTCGCGTAGTCCGCCAGGAGGGCGGTTCCCCCGAGTGGGGAGCCGCCCTTCTCGCTGTCCAAGCCCGTGAGACGATGCCCGCGGACCTTGGGAGGGGGAATCCGCGTGGACGTGCTCTCGATCGACTTCGGGACTTCCAGCACCGTCGGGGTCCTCTCCGCCTTCGGGCGTGGACCGCGGGCCATCGAGGTCGACGGGTCCGTCACGATGTCTTCTGCCGTCTACGTCAACGATGACGGCCTGCTCGTCGTCGGCCAGGACGCCGAACGGCGGGCGCGGCTCGACCCCAGCCGGTTCGAGCCGAACCCCAAGCGGCGCATCGACGAAGGCACTCTCCGGCTCGGCGAAACCGATGTCGACATCGCCGACGCCTTCGCCGCCGTCCTGCGCCGGATGGGCGAGGAAGCCGAACGGCAGCTCGGCCGCCCACCCGCGCAGACCCGGATTTCGCACCCGGCCGGTTGGGGTGCCGGCCGGCAGGACGTCCTCCGGGCCGCCGCCGCGAAGGCCCGGTTCGCCGACGTGCGGCTGATCCCCGAACCGGTGGCCGCCGCTGCCCACTACGCCAGCCTGGGGAGCCGGGCCGGCGGCCCCATCGGCGTTTACGACCTCGGGGCCGGCACCTTCGACTGCGCCGTCGTCGGGATCACCCAGCAGGGGTTCACCGTGCTGGCCGAGGACGGCCTGCCCGATCTCGGCAGCCTCGACATCGACCAGGCCCTGCTCGTCCACATCGGACGCTCCGTCTCGCACGCCGATCCGGCGCAGTGGCAACGCCTCCTGCGGCCGCAGACCACCGCCGACCGCCGCACGCGCCGCGCGCTGCTGCAGGATGTCCGTGACGCCAAGGAAAGCCTCTCGCGGCACGCGCAGACCCACGTGCCGATGGCCGAGCCGTTCGGGGACGTCCTCGTCAGCCGGGACGAGCTCGAAGCGCTGGTGCGGCCCAGCCTGCTGCGCAGCGCCGAACTGCTCGCCACCACGATCCGCCGCGCCGGCTTGACGCCCGCGCAGCTCGCCGGCGTCTACCTCGTCGGCGGGCCGAGCCGGATGCCGCTGCTGGCCACGCTGCTCGGCCGGCAGCTCGGCGTCGCGCCGACCACGCAGGACCAGCCCGAGACGGCCGTCGCGTTCGGGCTCCACCACGTTCCGCTGGGCACCACCACCGACCTCACCGTGCCCGCGTTCGCGCCCGTCCGCCCGCCCGTGACGCCACCGCGGCCGCAACCCTGGCAGCAGCAGCCCCCGCGGCCGCCGCAGCACCCGCCACCGCCGGAGCCGCGCCGGAAACCCCAGCGCTGGTTCCTCGCGCTCGCCGTGCTCCTGGTCGCCGCGGTCGTGGCCACCGTCGTCGTGTTCGTCATCCGTGACCAGGCCGCGCAGGCCGCAGCGGACTGCACGCAGACGGCGCAGCGCGACCGGGCCGGCTTCACCCCCTGCCTGCGCGCACTGGCCGGGTCCGTCCCGGACCGGAGCACCTGCAAGGAAAACGACCACTTCGCGCAGCTACTGGGCGGCCAGCTCTCGGTCGTCTGCGACTTCACGGGTGGCAGCGTCCGCTACTTCCAGGGCATGACCACCGAATACATCGAGGTGAACACGAAGCTGACGCCCGCCGGCAGTGCCGTCGGCCGCGGCACCTGGGACGGCGGCGGCCTGCACGGCGAGTACCTCGCCAGTGCCGACAAAAAGACGTCGATCGTGCTTTTCGGCGTGCATGAGCGCCGGGTGGCCGCGATCTACCTCACGGAAGCCCCCAGCCGCCTCGATGATCTGATCGCCGGCTTCATCCGCGAGGTCAAGCCGGCCTGACTCACCAGGCCTTGTCGAACCGCATGCCGCCGGCGTACCAGTCGTCGTCGGCGACCGGGCCGGACGGCGGCGCGGAGGCCGCGGCCTCCGAAGACCGGTCCTGCAGCACCTTGCCATCCGTGGCCGGAGCCGCCGGTGAAGGTGCCGGAGCGGCGACCGGCACCGGTTCCGGCTCGAACTGCACCCGCCAGCGCAGCCGGTCCATCAGGTAGCCGCCGGTGCCCAGCGGCGCCAGCAGCTGCCCGGTCCGCTTCGCCGACTCGCGCTGGGCCTCGACGTACGTGCGCAGGACGGCGTCCGCGATCTCCGACG
The DNA here is from genome assembly GCF_040638975.1 of Amycolatopsis sp. NPDC024027. Lineage (NCBI taxonomy): Bacteria > Bacillati > Actinomycetota > Actinomycetes > Pseudonocardiales > Pseudonocardiaceae > Amycolatopsis > Amycolatopsis sp. NPDC024027. The sequence goes on along the minus strand of NZ_JBEZYY010000001.1, from coordinate 848,094 downwards.
GCGACATCCCCGAGACGGCGTCGGTGAGCCGCAGCCGGGTCAGCACGCCGTCGGTGTTGACCGACAGCGAAACCGCGCCGCCGGCGGACGTCGCCGTCGCCGACAGCGCGTCGAGCTCGGCGAGCAGGGTTTCGCGGTCCGGTTTCGCCGGACGGTCAGCCATGCATCAGCCCCAGGTGGCCGTCGTTCCGCGAGACCTCGCCGTCGGGGGCGATGTCGACGTGCTCGTCGCGGACGTTCTTCTCCGTCTGCCGCGAGGTGTGGTCGGTCTCGAAGTTGTCCGGGTCGAAGCTCGAGCCCGGGCTGACGTCCGGCGGGTCGGGGATCTTCGGCAGGTCGACGGCTTCGTCGCCGATGCGGTTCGCCAGCGTCCGGGCCGCCTCACCGGCACCGTCGCGGATCTTGCCCGCGCTGTCGAGGAAGCTCTGGTGCAGGTCGAACGCGTTGTCGCCGGTGATCTCGGCCTGGTTCGCCACGATCGCGCTGATCGCGCCGCCGGCGGCGTTCCCGGCCACCAGCGCGCCGTTGGCCGCGGTGAAGATCGCCGCGCCCGCCGGGGCCGCGACGCCGGCGCTGGCCACGGTGAGCAGCCCGGCGACCGCGCCCGCGAAGGTCGCCGCCAGCACCTTCGACATCGCGGCTTCGCGCTTGCGGGACTGGTCTTCCTGGTACTTCTTCGCCGTCTCCAGGAACGTGGTGCCGAGGTTGCTCAGGTCCTGGCGGGCCGAGGCGATGGCTTCGCGCGCCGCCACGACGTCGCTCTCCAGCACGGTGATCTTGGTTTCGACCTCGGTGAAGGCGTCGGCCAGCTGGTTGAGGTAGGCCTTGACCGCGTTCGCGGCCGAGCCGCGCCAGACGTCGAGGAACTGCCGGGCGTCGTCGAGCTTCGGCCTCGAGTCGCGCTGCAGCTGCTTCCAGACGGCGTCGTGCTTCATGATCAGGCTCTGCAGGCCCGAGGCCGACTCGTGGTCGATGTCGGCGTCGGAGAACTCGCGGTAGACGGCGGCCGTGTCGTCCTGCATCTTCCGGAAGTTCTCGTTCGAGTCGTCGAAGCCGAACAGCCAGATCTCGGTCATCCGCAGGACGTCGAGCGCGTCCAGTGCGTCGTTCGCGCCGTCCTTCAGGTCCTCGGACACGCCCTCGAGGAGTTCGGCGCGGCGGTCTTCACCGCTGGACATCGGCTCGGCGTCGAGGCCGGTGTCGAAGTAGCCGTCCACGTCCTCAGTTCCCTTCCAGGCCCGCGGCCGCGCGGTTGACGTGCCGCTTCGAGTCCTCGTCGGCCTGCTCGTACAGCTCTGCCACCCGCATCAACGCGTGGCTCGTGTCGGCGGTGGTCCGGTGCAGCTGCGCGACCAGCTTCTGGATCTTCGCCAGGTGGTCGTTGTAGGCCGCCGCGACGGCGGGCATGCCCAGCGAGCGGCCGAAGGCGTTGTCCGCGGGGAACATGCCGGCGAGACCGCCGAGGAAGCCGCCGGCGGCGACGGGGACGTCGGTGCCGCGCAGGCCGCTCGACGCGGTTTCCGCGGCACCGGCCGCGTCTTGGAGGGCTCCGGCCGAGTCCCGCAGGTCCTGCAGGTCGGTCTCGAATCCGATCATCACTCACCTCTTCTTCGGGCTGCGCGTCGGGACATGTAAACACCGTTCGACCGGCCGGCAGGGGCGTTTGCGAACGGTGTGCCCCAGATCACGAGTGCGGTGCCGTACCGCCGATCGGGCGAAATTCGTCCGTGGTGGGAGGGTTCGCCGCTCCTCCCTGCATGAGCACAGCCACGGAAACGAGCACGGTCACGGAACCTCGCGCGCCGACCGTGCGGAGCCGGTTGCGCGAGGCAAAACGCTTCTCCTGGACGGGCTTCGCGGTCACGGTCGGGGCGTCGCTGCTCGGCACGCTCGTCCCGGCGGCGATCGGGGCCGGCCCGGAGGCGACGCTGATCTCCACGCTGGTGGTCACGGTCCTGGCGGCGGGTGGGTTCACCGCCAAGGACGGCAGCGCTCGCGGCATCAAGGCGATCGCGATCCTGCTGCTGGCAACGGGTGCGCTGGTTCTGACGGTGACCGGGGTGACCGTGCTCGACCTCGTGCGCGGGCGCTCGGCGACGTTCCCGGGCGTGCCGGAGGTGGCCGCGGAAGCGCGGGTCGTCGTCCCGGAGTCGGTCACCTGCCCCGCGACACCCGTGCACACGACGACGACCTGCGTGGTGGCGGTCCGCAGCGTCGGCGCGAGCGCGTTGCGGGTCAGCGGGATCGAGGTGGACAGCACGGACTTCGCGGTGGACGCGAGCGCGTGCGTCGGCCACGAGGTGGCGCCGGGCCGCCGGTGCACACTGGTCGTCAGCTTCACCCCGGCCCGGAGCGGCGACCGGGTCGCGGACCTGACGGTCCACCACAACGTCCCGGGCCCGGCGGCGTTCGTCGAGCTCACCGGCCGGAGTGGCTAGCCGCGGGTCAGCCGCGCCCCGGCGGCGAAGGCGATCCACGCCTGCACGGTCCCGAACGCGAGCGCCGTGACCAGGACGGGCGGGCCGTGGACCGACGCGACCGCGCCGTACGGCTCGACGAGGACGACCGGCAGGAGAAACGCCCCGGTGAGCACCCGGCGCCGTGGCTCGATGCCGCCCAGCGACAGCACCGGCCACATCACGAACCCGGCGAACAGCGGGGTGACCACGACGAGCGCCGGGACCCAGAAGATCTCCCCCAGCCCGCACATGCTTTCGGGGTTGATCGCCCGGGTCGGCCGCGCAGGACTGCCGCAGGTAAGAGCTGACCGCGTGCGCGAACGCGCCGATGCCCGCGCCGGTCAGCAGGGCCGTGACGCCGACGGTCAGCACCGCCCCGGGTCTCGCCCAGCCATCGCTTTTCAAGACTCCGCGCCCGCGCTGACCTTCAGGTCTTCGGTGACCCGCAATGCCGTGTCCGCCAAGGCTTCCAGCGCGTCGGCGATCCGGTCCACGCTCAACGACGGCTCGGGCTTGCCCGCGGCCGCGACCTGCTCCGGGCTGAACGGGACGTGCACGAACCCGCCGCGCACCTCCGGGAATTCCGTGGCCAGCAGGTGCATCAACCCGTAGAACACCTGGTTGCACACGTACGTCCCGGCGGTGTGGGAGACCGACGCCGGGACGCCCGCCGCGCGGATCGCCGCCACGCAGGCCTTCACCGGCAGCGTCGTGAAGTACGCCGCCGGGCCCTCCGCGACCACCGCTGCGTCCACCGGCCGGTCGCCCGCGTTGTCCGGGATGCGGGCGTCGATCAGGTTGACGGCCACCCGTTCCGGGGTCACCTCGGCGCGGCCGCCCGCCTGGCCGGCGCAGACCACCAGCGACGGCCGGTGCTCTTCCAGCGCCCGCCGCAGCGTGGGCAGCGACGTCGCGAATTCGCAGGGCAGCTCCACCGCCGCGACGTCGTCACGACGCGCGCCCACCAGCGAAACCGCCTGCCACGACGGGTTGACCGGCTCGCCGCCGAACGGCGCGAACCCCGTCATCAGCACCCTGGCCATGTCGCCTCCCGGAGCGGAGCGAAAAACGTCGAGGCCACCCTACGTCCGCAGGGTGGCCTCGACGACGACCGCGCTCAGGCGGCGGGCTTCAGCCCACCCGGGTAGAGGTACTGGTCGGCCGGCTTGCCGGTGCCGTACACCCACGCGTCGAAGAAACCCTGGAGGTTCCGGTGCGCGGCGAATTCGGTGAACCGCTGGAACTCCTGCATGCTCGCGTTCCCGTCGCGGTGCAGCGACGGCCAGGTCTTCAGGACCCAATCGAACGCCGGCTGCCCGATGTAGTTGCGCAGCGCGTGCAGCATCATCGGGCCCTTCGAGTACACGTAGGTGAACTCCTGGCCCTGGCCCATGTCGTACAGCTTCCCGTTCCAGAACGCTGTGGAAGCCTTCTTGACGTTGTCGGCGTACTGCTTGTTCAGGTCGACGCCTTCCTTCGCCTCGTTCCACAGCCAGGTGGCGTAGGAGGCGAAGCACTCGTTGAGGCAGACGTCGCGCCAGTGCGCGACCGCGACCGAGTCGCCGTACCACTGGTGGGCGTTCTCGTGGACGATCGTCGGCACCGTGCCGGCCCAGCCCGCCGAGTAGATCGGCCGGCTCATCGTCTCCAGCGAGAAGCCGATCTGCTCGTTGAGGAAGATGCCGCCGGCGGCGTCGATCGGGTACTTGCCGAACTTCGACTCGAGGAAGTCGAGGATCTCCGGCAGCCGCGCCTCGGCCTGCTTCGTCGAGTCGGGGACTCCCGGAGCGAACGCGCTGACGATCGGGGTGCCGTCCTTGCGCTTCTGGCGGTCGAAGGTCCACTTGTCGATCGCGACCGTCGTCATGTACGGCACGATCGGCGTCTCTTCGGCCCAGACGTGCGTGGTGCCGCCCGGCGCCTTGACCGACGGCTTCTCGCGGCCGTTGGCGATCACGCCCCACTCGTCGGGCACGGTGATGGCCAGGTGGAACGTGGCCTTGTCGAGCGGGGTGTCGTTGACCGGGTACCAGGTGGTGGCCGACTTCGGCTCGCCGGCGACGAACGCGCCGCCCGCCTGGGCGAACTGCCAGCCGTTGTTGCCGAGCGCCGGGTCGTCGATCGGCGCGGGCACGCCGTGGTAGGCGATGTTCACCTTGAAGCGCTGGCCCCGCCAGAGCGCCCGCGACGGCGTGATGACCAGCTCGTGGTCGCCGGTGCGGCTGAACTTCGCGTCCCGGCCGTCGACCTTCACCGAGTCGACGGTCAGGCCGTGCAGGTCCAGGTTGAACGAACTGAGCGACTGCGTCGCCCGCGCGGCGATGTCCTGGTCGCCGGTCAGCTGGTGCGACGCCGGATCGTAGCTGACCTTGAGGTTGTAGTCGGCGACGTCGTAGCCGCCGTTGCCGTCCTGCGGGTAGTAGCTGTCGCCGGTGCCGTCGCTGCCGGGCTTCGGCGCGCCCCAGCCTTCGCCGGCCGCGGCGACGCCGGTGCCCAGGCAGAGACTGGCGACCACGGCGGCCGCCACCACGGCCGGTTTCTGTCCCCTCATGAACGCTCCTGTCCGTGTCGGTGGACCTCGTCCGCAACGTATCGCCACGAACGGGTGGTCCGGGAGATCGTGTCGTATTTGTCCGGATAATCAGCACTTCCGTCGGCCCGCCCCGGCGGCGAGCCGACGTCTGGAAAGCTGGACACATGCGCGTTGCGCTGCTGGGCCCGCTGCGGGCAGCGGAAGACGACGGCACGCCGATCGACATCGGCGGCGCCCGCCTCCGCATGCTCCTGGCCAGGCTCGCGCTGGACGCCGGGCGCGCGGTCCCGGCCGACGCGCTCGTCGACGGCCTTTGGGGCGCCGGACCGCCGGCCGACGCGGCCAACGCCTTGCAGTCGCTGGTCTCGCGGCTGCGGAAGGTGCTGCCGGTGGCCGTCGAATCCGGGCCGGGCGGGTACCGGCTCGCGGTGGCGGCCGGCGACGTCGACGCCGAACGGTTCGAACGGCTCGCCGCCGAGGGCCGCCGCGAGCTGGCCGCGGGCCGTGACGCGCGCGCCGCCGGCCTGCTCACCGAGGCGCTCGCGCTGTGGCAGGGCGCCGCACTGGCCGACGTCCTCGACGCGCCCTTCGCGCCGGCGCCGGCGCGGCGGCTCACCGAGCTGCGGGCCGAGGCGGCCGAGGACCGGTTCGAAGCGCTGATCCGGCTGGGCGAGTACGCGGCGGTCCTCGCCGACCTGGCCGTGGCGGCCGACGCCGACCCGCTGCGCGAGCGGCTCACCGGGCTGCGGATCCGCGCGCTGTGCGCGGCCGGGCGGCAGCCGGAAGCGCTGGCCGTCTACGCCGGGTTCCGCCGCACCCTGGCCGACCAGCTCGGCGTCGACCCCTCGGCCGAGCTGCAGGAGATCCACGTCGCCGCGCTGCGCGGCGAGTTCGCGCCGCCGTCGCCGGTGGCCGACCGGCTGCCGACCCGGCTGACCACGTTCGTCGGCCGCGACGACGAGCTCAAGCTGCTGGCCGAGCTCCTGGGTGGCGCCCGGCTGGTCACCCTGACCGGCCCGGGCGGGGCGGGCAAGACCCGGCTGGCCACCGAGGCGGCGTCGCGGCACCCCACGCACCAGCGGGGCCGGGTGTGGTTCGCCGCGCTGGCCGGCGTCCGCGACCCCGACGACGTCGCCGGTGCGCTGCTGGGCGCGCTCGAGGTCCGCGAGATCCGCGCCGAGACCGAGGTCCACCGGCGGCCACCGGATCCGGTGGAGCAGGCCGTCGAGGTGCTCGGCGGCGAGGAAGCACTGCTGGTGCTGGACAACTGCGAGCACGTCGTCGACGCCGCCGCGCGGCTGGCCGACGAGCTGCTGCACCGGGCACCGCGGCTGCGGATCCTGGCCACCAGCCGCGAGCCGCTGGCCATCACCGGGGAGGCGCTCTGCCCGCTCGGCCCGCTGCCGGTGCCCGCGGAACGCGCCGCGCCCGCGGAGGCCGCCGAGCTCGACTCGACCCGGCTGTTCCTCGACCGGGCCGCCGCCGTCCGCCCCGACTTCGTCCTCGATGAGTCCACTGTGGACCACGTGGGGCAGATCTGCCGCCGGCTCGACGGGATGCCGCTGGCACTGGAGCTGGCCGCGGCGCGGCTGCGGTCGATGACCGTGGCCCAGATCGCCGGCCGGCTCGGCGACCGGTTCCGGCTGCTCACCTCGGGCAGCCGGACGGCGCTGCCGCGGCAGCGGACGCTGCGTGCGGTCGTCGAGTGGAGCTGGGAACTGCTGGCCGAGCCCGAGCTGGTGCTGGCCCGGCGGCTCGCGGTGTTCGCGGGCGGGGCGGAACTGGCCCCGATCGAGGCCGTCTGCGGTGACGAGCTGCTCCCCGCGGCCGACGTGCCGTACGTGCTCGGCAGCCTGGTCGAAAAGTCCATAGTGGACACCGTGGACGCCGGCGGCGAGCCGCGGTACCGGATGCTCGAGACGCTGCGGGTGTACGCCACCGAGCGGCTCGTGGAGTCGGGGGAGCACGACCGCACGCGCCGGGCGATGGCCCGCTACTACGCCGAACTCGCCCAGCGGCTGGAGCCGACGCTGCGCACGGCCGACCAGCTGCGGGCGATCGACCAGTACGAAGCCGAGAGCGCCAACATGATCGCCGCCCTGCGCGGGGCCATCGAGATGTCCGATGTGGACAACGCGGTCGCGTTGCTGGACGGGATGTTCTGGTACCTGACCATCCTGGGCCAGGGCGGGCGGATCGGCTCGCTGCTGCGCGAGACCCTCGAGTTCGGCGACCGGCTGCCCCCGGCGGCCCTGGCCGCCTACCGGGCGCTCGGCTACCTCATGGACGCGGTCCCGGTCCGGTCGGACCAACCCGCGATCCTCCGCCTGGTCGACGCCTGCGTGCGCACCGAGGCGGTGGACCGCTACCCGGGTCTCGCGGTGGCGCTGCCGATGCTGGCCTTCCTGGGCGGGGATCGCGAGATCGCCGTCCGCGAGGTGAGCCGGGCCGCGCGGCACCCGGACCAGTGGACCCGCGCCGGCGCGCACTGGGTGGAGAGCTTCCTGCTCGACGACGAGGGCGACGTCGAGGGGGCCGACCGGGCGCGCGACCTGGCCCACGCCGGGTTCGAGGCGGTCGGCGACCGCTGGGGCATCGCGATGACGCTGAGCTTCAAGGCGTACTCGCTGTCGCAGAACGGCGACAGCGCCAAGGCCATCGAGACCTACCAGCAGGGCCTCGCGCTATCGATCGAGCTGCGGTCGTACGAGGACGCGGTGCAGCACTGGTGGCGGCTGGCCGTCGAGCGGGCGCGCGCCGGGGACTTCGAGGGTGCCTGGCGCGATCAGGAGGCGGCGGAGCGCTACGGCGAAGGCATCACGAACCTGCAGCACCGCGCCATCCTGATGTTCGGCCGGCTCGAGCTGCTGCTGCGCACGGACCGGCTGGGCGAAGCGCGGGCGCTGCTCGACCGCGTCGCCGCGATGGGTGGCGACGACTGGTTCCCCGGCGGGATCGGCGACGAGTTCATCCACGCCTTCGAGGCGCGGATCCTGCTGGCCCAGGGCCGGGTGGACGAGGCCGAGCCGCACGCGGTCATCGCGATCCGGGCGACGAACCAGCGCGGCGACATGCCCGACCTGGCCGGGGTGGTGGAACTGCTGGCGATCATCCGCGAACGGCAGGGCCGTCCCGAGACGGCGACCCGGGTGCTCGCCGCGTCCGCCGTCATCCGCGGCCGGCTCGACCGGGGCAGCCCGGAGGTCCGGGCGCTCATCGACACGCTGCGCGCGGCGCTCCCGGACTACGACTCGCGCTACGAAGAAGCCCACCGGGTGTCCAAAAAGGACGCGATCGTCCGGCTGCTGGACGAGCTGCCTCCGATGCAGTGAATGACTCATTCCTGTCATCCGAAGGCAGGAATGAGTCATTCACTGCATGCCGGTGGGGACGTCCGCCCCCGCGAACGTCCCCACCGGCTTCCCCCTGGCGCGACTCACCCCCGTGTGGCGCGCCGTTCAGACCCGCTTGCGGTAGGCCCAGGTGGCCAGCGGGAAGAACACGATCACCGCACCGGCCATCCAGGCCAGCGCCCCGGTCAGCGGGCCGGCCACCGCGCCGCCGTTCATCAGGCCGCGCAGCGCGTTCGCCATCAGGCTGACCGGGCTGATGTCCGCCCACGCCCGCAGCCAGCCCGGCATGGTGTTCGTCTGCACGAACACGTTGCTGCCGAAGGTCAGCGGCATGATGAAGACGAACATCAGCGCCTGCGCCGAGCCCGGCGACTTCATCACCATGCCGACGAACACCGAGGCCCAGCAGAAGGCCAGCCCGAACGCCAGCGCGAGCAGGATCGCCACGGCGAACTCGCCGGGGCTGGTCGCGATCCGGTAGCCCATGATCGTCGCCACGACCATCAGCACCGCCAGGCACACGACGTACCGCACGACGTCGGCGAGCACGGCACCGATCAGGGGTGCCGAGCGGGCGATCGGCATGCTCCGGAACCGGTCGAACACGCCCTTGGTGACGTCGGTGTTGAGGTTCGTGCCCACGGTGAGGCACGCCTGCAGGATGTTCATCACGATGATGCCGGGCACGACCATCTGCAGGTAGGCGTCGGTCGAGCCGGACAGCGCGCCGCCGAACAGGTAGACGAAGATCACCAGGAAGACGATGGGCATCAGGGTGACGTCGGCGAGCTGTTCGGGGTTCTTGCGGATCTTCAGGATGCCGCGCCACGCCAGCGAAAGCGCGTGCTGGAACCCCTTGCCGGGGCTGATGTGCCGCGGCGGGGCCGGGCGGTCGAGGGCCAGCGTCGTCATGCCAGGCTCCCTTCGAGGGTCTTGTCCGAAGAAGACACAGCGGACTGTTCGGCCGTGTGCCCGGTCAGGGCGAGGAACACCTCGTCGAGGCTGGGCAGCCGCAGCGCCAGCTCGTCGGCGGTGATCCCGGCTTCGTCCAGCTTGCGGACCAGGGTGGACAGCAGCACCGGGTCGTTGACCGGCGCGGTGAGCAGCCCGGAGGCGTCGTCGCGGGTCGGCCGGACGCCGGAGAGGTCGCCGAGGATCCGGTTGACGGCGTCCATGTCGGACAGCTGGGTCGGCCGGACCTGCAGCGTCTGCCCGCCGACGCGGCGCTTCAGCTCGTCGGCGCGGCCGTCGGCGACGACCCGGCCGTGGTCGAACACGGTGATCTTGTCGGCCAGCTGGTCGGCCTCCTCCAGGTACTGCGTGGTCAGCAGCACCGTCGCGCCTTCGGCGACGAGGCCGCGGACGACGTCCCAGACCTCGTTGCGGGCGTGCGGGTCGAGGCCGGTGGTCGGTTCGTCGAGGTAGAGCACCTCGGGCCGGCCGACGAGGCTGGCGGCCAGGTCCAGCCGCCGCCGCATGCCGCCCGAGTACGTCCGGATCGGCCGCTTGGCCGCCTTGGTCAGCTCGAACCGCTCGAGCAGCTCGGCGGCGCGGGCCTTGGACTGGGCGCGGGAGTGGCCGTACAACCGTCCGATCAGGACGAGGTTCTCGATGCCGTTGAGGTCCTCGTCGACCGACGCGTACTGCCCGGTCAGCCCGATCAGGCTGCGGACGCGGACCGGGTCGGCGACCACGTCGTAGCCCCCGACCGTGGCTCTGCCGGCGTCCGGTTTCATCAGGGTCGCGAGGATCCGGACGGCGGTCGTCTTGCCCGCGCCGTTCGGCCCGAGCACCCCCACGACCTGCCCGAACGGGACCTCGAGATCCACCCCGTCCAGCGCCGTCGTGTCCCCGAACTTCTTGACCAAGCCCTCGGCTTGGATCGCGTGCGACATGGGCGTCCTCCTTCGCTCGTCGCTTCTGCGATCACAGTGCGGGTTCGCGCTGGCAGGCCACGCACAGCGCGCTGTCAGCGGCTGGCAGGCGCTGGTGGAGATCTTGTGGAGGAGTTGTCGGCGCCCGGGCCGACCGGCGCCGGTCTCGGCATACTCGGCAGCATGGTGCTTGCGGAAGAGACGCGGTCGCGGCGGAAGAACCCGCTCGTCACGGGCCTGCTGGTGGTCCCGGTGGTGCCGTTGGCGCTGCTGGCGGCGCTGCGCCTGCTCGGCTTCGACGGCGGCTGGTACACGCTGGTCGCCCTGGCGCTGACGCCGTTCGGGGCGGCCGCGGGTGCGCTCGCCGGCGGGCTCGCGCTGGCGTTGCGGCGGTGGTGGATCGGCGGGGTCGCGCTGGTGCTGGCGCTCGCGCTGGCCGTCCTCGTCCTCCCGCGGATGTCGGCGAGCGAACAACGCGCCGTGCAGGGCAAGACCCTGCGCGTCCTCGCTTCGAACCTGCTCTACGGCCGGGCGGATCCGAAAGCCGTCGTCGACCTGGTGCGCGAGCAGCGGATCGACGTGCTGAACCTGGTCGAGATGACGCCGTCGGCGGTCGACCGGCTGACCGCGGCCGGGCTGTTCGACGTGCTGCCGTACCGGGTGCTGCACCCGGCGCCCGGCGCGTTCGGCTCGGGGATCGCGGCTCGCTTCCCCCTGAAGGAGGTCAACCTGACCGGTGACTCGGCGGCCAAGCAGCCGGGCGCGGAGGCCGACCTGGGCGACGGGGTGGTAGCCGAAATCGTCGCCGTCCACCCGATCTCCCCGGACGTCGACACACCGGGGTGGGAGCGCGAGATCAAGGACCTCTCGCAGCCGGCGGGCGAGCACGGCCTGCGCATCCTGGCCGGCGACTTCAACGCGACGCTGGACCACGCGGCCTACCGCACGGTGCTGGCGCGCGGCTACCGCGACGCGGCGGAGGAGCGCGGCGAAGGACTGGCCCCGACGTGGCCGTCGTCGCTGCCGGTGGTGACGATCGACCACGTGGCGGTGGACAACCGCGCGGCGGTGCTGGACTACCGCGTGTTCGACGTCGCCGGCAGCGACCACCGGGCGGTGTTCGCCGAGGTCCGCCTGCCGTGATCAGCCCGGCAGGAGCCGCGTCAGCGTTTCCAGCGCTCCGGCGGCGATCGACACGCCACGGCCGTGCCGGATCCCGGGTTCCCGCGGGTTGATGCGGACCAGCGCGCCGGTGGCCGCGCTGGCCAGTTCGGCGTAGCGGCGGACGGTCGGGACGGCTTGGCCCGCGCCCAGTTCCACCACCACGAGGTCCCGGGCGGTCCGGCGCCACGCCGTCAGCTCGTCCAGCTGCGCCTGGCTGCGGTCCGGGACCCAGGAGACGTCGCCGAACATCAGGATGTTGGGCCGGGCGAGGCCGCCGCAGCGGGGGCACGACGGCAGCGGCGGCACCGCACGCATCGTTTCCGGGTCGATCGACACAGTGACGCCGGCGGCCGGCCAGATGTCGTCCGTGCACCCGGCCAGGCACTGCAGGTGGTGGATGGAGCCGTGCGCCTCGGCCACGAACTCGAAGCCCGCCGCCTGGAACTGGCCGTCCACATTGGACGTGAACACGCGGGCGCCGTGGGGCAGCTTCGCGCCGAACTCGCGCAGCAGCCGGAACCCGTCGTGCGGCACGGTCTTGCGGTAGAGCTCCAGCCGGTGCCCGTAGAAGCCCCAGGCCAGCTCGGGGTCGCCGGCGAAGTGCCGCGGATCGGCGAGCTCCTCGAACCGCAGCCCGAGCCGGGCGTACGGCGGATACGCGCGCCAGAACCCTTCGCCGCCGCGGAAGTCCGGCAACCCGGAGTCGACACCCATACCGGCGCCGGCGCAGATCAGCAGCGCGCCGGCGCCGTCCAGGAGCTTGGCGGCGAGCTCACTCACCCGGCTGCGAACCGAGGACGACCTCGAACTCGAGCAGGTTCGCGCCGGTGGACACGGGCTTGGCGCGCTCGCCCGCGTGCGCGGCCGCGGCCGGGCCGCCGGTCGCCCACGCCTGGTAGTGCTCCTCGGTCTCCCACTTCGTGTACACGAAGTAGCGCGTCTCGCCGGAAACCGGCCGCAGCAGCTCGAAGCCGAGGAAGCCCGGCTGCTGGTCGACGGAGTGCATGCGCGCGGCGAACCGCTTCTCCAGCTCGGGGCCGGCCCCCTCGGGGACCTCGATCGCGTTGATCTTCACGACACTCATGCCGTCCACCATAGTTGGCTCGGCAGTGTGATCCGTGCCACTGTGGGAGACATGGGGAGCACCGAGCGCGACCTCGCCACCGATCTCGCCCGGATCATCCGCGCCACGGCCGACGAGGTCGCGGGCGGCGGGGGCAGCGAACTGATCGAGCGCGTGACCGGCCACCTCGGGGCGCCGTTGCCGGAGGTGGTGGTCGTCACCCGCAACTGGCCGATGTGGGAGCACGCCAACATCCAGCGCGGGGTCGACGCCTACCTGGCCGCACACGGCACGGCCGTGGGCTGGTTCGGCATCGCGGGCGGCCAGCGCACGCACGAAGACCTGATCGGGATGCTCGCCACCGCGCGCAGGCAGGGCATGTACGAGCTCGGCTCGGTGGACTACACGACCACGGCGATCGGGCCCGACACCGCGACCGAGGCGGTGCAGCTCGGGCTGGTCGGCACGCACGCCCCGGGCGGCGAGCCGGTGCTGCTCGCGATCCGCGGCGCCAACCCGCAGTGGGGGCTGGAGCAGTGCCGGCTGGAGGTCCTGGCGACGTCGCGCGCGACCGCCACCGAGGTGCGCGACCGCGTCGAGCGCCTGATGGCGGAGCGCGACCTCCTGCGCGGCCAGGTGCTGGCCTTCGGCACCAGCGAGCACCGCGGCAACGAGCTGCTCACGTTCCTCCCGCGGCCGGCGCTGACCGGCGAGGAGGTCGTGCTGCCGGACGGCGTGCTCGACGCGATCGAGCGGCACACGATCGGCATCGCGCAGCACGGCGAGCGGCTGCTGGCGGCGGGCCAGCACCTCAAGCGCGGGCTGCTGCTGCACGGCCCGCCCGGCACCGGCAAGACGCACACGGTCCGCTACCTGATGGGCCGCCTGCCGGACACCACGGTGATCATCCTGACCGGCACGGCGATGAAGCTCGTTGGCAAGGCCGCGGAGCTGGCGCGGCGGCTGCAGCCGAGCGTGGTCGTGCTGGAGGACGTCGACCTGATCGCGCAGGACCGCAGCTACGGGCCGATGGTCCAGCCCCTGCTGTTCACGCTCCTCGACGCGATGGACGGCGTGGGCGGCGACGCCGACGTCACGTTCCTGCTCACCACCAACCGGGCGAGCGAGCTGGAAAAGGCCCTCGCGGACCGCCCGGGCCGTGTCGACCTGGCGGTGGAGATCCCCCTGCCGGACGCGGCCGGACGTGAAGCGCTGCTGCGGCTGTACGCGCGCGGCCTGAAGCTGACGGCGGACCTGGGCCCGGTCGTCGAGGCGACGGCGGGGATGACGGCGTCGTTCGCGAAGGAGCTGTTGCGCCGCGCTTCGCTGCTGGCGCTGGGGGTGCGGCCGGAGGAGGACGTCGTGGTCGGGGATGCCGAGCTGACCACGGCGTTGCGGGAGATGCAGGACGCCCGGAGCGCGCTGACGCGGTCGCTGCTGGGCAGTTCAGCTGCGCAGTGAGCCGGGGAACAGGTCGGCGTCCGCGGGGAGCTTCGTGCCGCGGAACCAGGTGTCGAAGAACGGCCGCAGGTTCTTGCCGCCGAGGCGGGTCGCCATGGCTTCGAAGTCGGACCAGGTCGCGTTGCCGTGGCGGTAGCGGGATGGCCACTCGCGCAACAGCTTCGCGAACGCCGGGTCGCCGATTTCGCGGCGCAGGGCGTGCAGGGCCAGGATGCCCTTGTTGTAGACGCCTTCGAATTCGTGGCCCTGCCCCATGTCGACCAGCTTCTGCGCCCAGAAGTCCGTGCTGCCACGGGTGATCTCGATGGCCGCGCGGTAGCGGTCGTCCAGGTTCTGGCCCTCGCGCTCGGCCCACAGCCACTGCGAGTACGACGCGAAGCACTCGTTCAGGCAGACGTCGGACCAGCTGCGCACCGAGACCGAGTCGCCGAACCACTGGTGGGCGTTCTCGTGCACCAGCGTCGGCAGGTCGGCCCACTTCGCGTACGTCGGCCGGGTCTGCGTCTCGAGCGAGAACGGGACGTCCTCGTTCAGGAAGATCCCGCCCGCCGCCGACTGCGGGTACGGGCCGAACTTGGCGGTCAGGAAGCCGAGCACCTCCGGGAGGCGGTCGCCGACCGCGCGGCGGCCTTCGACGCCCGGCGCGTACGCCGAGACCACCGGGGTGCCGTCCGGCAACGTCGAGGAGTCGACACCGAACTTGCCGATCGCGATCGTCGTCAGGTAGCTCGCCACCGGGTTGACCTCGGTCCAGGTGCCGGGCGGCCCTTCGCGGCCGTTCGAGAGCACCGTCCAGCCCGCCGGGACGTGCGCGGTGAGCGTGAAGGTGGCCTTGTCGCGCGGGGTTTCGTTCGCCGGGTACCAGAACGCCGCCGAGTGCGGCTCGCCGACCATGTACGCGCCGCCGTCGGACGAGTGCTTCCAGCCGTTCTCGCTGCCGCCGTCGTGCGGGGTCTTGGCCGGGTCGCCGCCGTAGCGGACCCGCGTGCGGAACGTCGTCCCGGCCCGGATCGGGGCCGGTGGCGTGATGACCAGCTCGAAGGTCTTCTCGCGGCTGAACTTCGCCGGCTTGCCGTCGACCTCGACGCTGTGCACGTCCAGCCCGCGCAGGTCGAGGTCGAACCGGCTCAGGTCCTGGGTGGCCTTCGCGGTCACCGTGGTGTCGCCGTCGAGGTGCCCGCTCGGCGGGTCGTACTTGACGTCGACCTGGTAGCCGAGCGCGTCGTAACCGCCGTTGCCGTCATCGGGGTAATACGGGTCGCCGGCGCCGGCCGCGCCCGGCACCGGGTGCATGGGTGGCAGCGGAGGCGGCGCGGGCGGCAGGGCGACGGCGTCGCCGCCGCACGCCGCGGCGACGATCACCGCGGCGCAGACGGCCAGGGCGGTGAGTCGTCGGCGCACACCCACCACCATAGGTGATGGACAGCGACGGTTTGGTCACGTTCCGCACCAGGGGTTTTGTGGTTAGGTGGCCGCGTGCTCTGTTTCGGCGGCAGCGGCGTGCCGATCGTTCTGCTCCACGGCCTGATGGGCCGGGCGCGGACGTGGTGGCGGGTCGCGGAGTGGCTCCGGCCCTACGGCGCGGTGTACGGCCTGGACGCGCGCGGCCACGGAACCGCGCCGCGCGTCGGGCCGTGGACGACCGAGCGCTTCGCCGACGACGTCGCCGAAGCGCTGCGGACCCTCGACGCGGGCCCGGCGGTGCTCATCGGGCACTCCATGGGCGGCCTGCACGCCTGGGCGACCGCCGCGCGGCACCCGGAGCTGGTGCGCGCGGTCGTGTCGGAGGACTTCGCGCCGGACCAGCGCGGCCGGACCGTGGAGACCTGGCGCGGGTACTTCGAGAGCTGGCCAGTCCCGTTCTCCTCGCTCGACCACGTCCGGGAGTTCTTCGGCGACGCGGGCGGGTACTTCGCGGACTGCGTCGAGGAGCGTTCCGATGGGTTCCACCTGGTCGCCGACCTCGAGGACCTGTACGTGATCGCCGCCGAATGGGGCCGCCGGGACTACTGGGACGTCGTCGAGGCGATCCGCTGCCCGTTGCTGCTGGTCGAGGGCGAGCACACGGCGATGCCGCCGGGCCAGCAGGCGCTCGTCGCCGACCGGGTCCCGGGCGCGAAACACCTGGTGGTGCCGGGTTCGGCCCACCTGCCCCACGACGAAGCCCCGGAGACCTACCGCGGCGCGGTGGAGGCCTTCCTCGCCCAGGTCCTGACCCGCTGAACCGGACGGCACGCGTACCTGGACGGACGACACGGCGAGCGCTTCGTTGAGCTGCCGTGTCGTCCAACCGAGTACGCGTGTCGTCCAGCCGGGTACGCGTGTCGTCCGGCTAGGTGCGGGCCAGGTCCGCTCGCCAGGCCGCCGTGGAGCGATCCGACGGGACGATCAGCGGCCAGACGTCCGCGCCCAGGAAGCCCGTCTCGTCGGACGCCTTGGCCGCGGTGCACGTGTCGCGGGTCAACCCGGCCTGAACGGACAAAGCGGTCACCGCGTCCTTTGTGGACTTCCCGAAGACGCCGTCGGTGGGGACGTCGAACCCGGACCGCCGCAGGAACTGCTGTGCCACCTGCACCTTCCGGCCCGTGTCGCCCGGCTTGAGCAGCGGCCACTCGGCCTCGGCACGCGTGACCGCGACGCCGAGGACGCGGCCGACGGCCGTCCGGAGCTCCGGCAGCCGGTTGTAGAGCACCTGGCCGGGGCACTCGGTCGAGTTGAAGTCGCGGTGGCCCTTGATGAACTCCGGGGCGATGCCGTACTGGCTCGCGATGTAGGCGACGAGCGAGACCAGCGAGTTCCACAGGGCCGGCGGCACGTCGACCGTGCTGTACAGGCCCTCGTTCTCGATGCCGATGACCTCGCTGTTGTGGTTGCCGACGTTCGCACCCTGGACGTGCTGCGTGCCGCCGCGCAGGATCTCGAGGCTGCGGTGCCGGCCTTCGGTGATGAACCCGCCGCGGCTGTTCGTGAACTGCTGGCCGCTGTCGATCCAGCCGTTCTTGTCCATGTGCAGGTTCTGGATGTAGCGCGAGACGTAGAACGCGCGCGCCAGCGAGAAGTCGTCGTTCATCGGCGGGTCGACCGCGTGGTGCACGACGATATACGTCGGCTTGTGGTTCTCCACCACGATCGGGCCGGTGGCGGGCCGGGCGCCCCAGTCGGACGTCGGGTGGATCGTCGGTGCCGGCACGGCCGCGCCGGCCGTTCCCGTGGTCGTCATCCCCAGTGCGCCGGCCGCGGTCGCGGTCACCCCCGCCTTGAGCAGGGTCCGGCGGTCAACAGTGACCATACGTGAAACGGTAACTCCGGAACGCGCCGATGACAACTATTGACCAACTTTGGTCGTAACGCGTCAGTGTTCGCCCGGGAGTGCGAACAACCCGTCTCGGGTCTGCTCCAGCAGGCCGTCGACCAGCAGGGAGTCCAGGCAGCGGTCGCGCTGGCCGACGTCGTGCCAGACGAGGTCGAGGCGGGCCTTGTCGACCGGGCCTTCGCTGCCGCGCAGCACGTCGAGCAGTCGCCCGCGGACGTACCGGTCGGTGCCCGCGTACCGCTGCACCGGCTTGGCCGGGCCGGCGTACTCGGGCCGGCCGGCGTGCTGCCACGCGCACTCGTCGTAGATCGGGCAGTCCGCGCACTTCGGGGCGCGCGCGGTGCAGATCAACGCGCCCAGCTCCATGATCGCCGCCGAAAAGCGAGCCGCGGGCGCGTCCTCGACCGGCAGGAGTGCCTCGACGTCGGCCATGTCCCGGGTGTTGGACGCGGGCCCGGCATCGCCGGCGCCGTGCACCGCCCGCGCGACGACCCGCCGCACGTTCGTGTCGACGACCGGCGCCCGCCGGCCGTAGGCGAACGCGGCGACGGCGCGCGCGGTGTAGGCGCCGATCCCGGGCAGCGCGAGCAGAGTGTCCACATCGGACGGAACGACGTCCCCGTGTTCGCGCGCGATCACCCCGGCAGCCTCGTGCAGCCGAAGCGCGCGGCGCGGGTAGCCGAGCTTGCCCCACGCCCGCACGACCTCGCCCTGCGACGACGCGGCCAGCGCCGAGGGCACCGGCCAGCGCGCCATCCACTCGAGCCAGATGGGCTGCACCCGGACGACCGGGGTCTGCTGGAGCATGATTTCGCTGACCAGGACACCCCAGGCCGAGCAGGTGGGCTCGCGCCACGGGAGATCCCGGCCGTGCGCGGAGAACCAGTCGAGCAGTACGTCAGCGTCCACAGCCACGCCGGGAGGCTACTTCGCGTACTTCGGCAGCTCGCGAGCGACCTCGTCCGGCGACGGCATGGCGGCGATCTCGTCGGCGAAGGCGCGGGCCGCCTCGCCGCAGGAGGACGCCTTCCGGGCCTGTTCGGTGACGGCGTCCGCGCTCAGTTCGCCGGGCAGGAGGCGCAGTGCGGCACCGGCGGCCACGAGGGTGTCGGCGTTGGCGAACTGGTCGGCCCCCTGCGGCAGGACCAGCTGCGGCACGCCCGCGGCGAGCGCGCCCAGCGTGGTGCCGCTGCCGCCGTGGTGCACGACCAGGTCGGCGTGCGGCACCACCGCCGCCTGGGAAACCCAGGCCCGCAGGGTGACGTGGTCCGGCACCGGTCCGAGGTCCTCGGGACGCACCCGTCCGGTGGCCACCACGAGGGGAACGTCGAGGGCGGCCAGCCCCTGGATCGCCGTCGTGAGCACCTCCGGGGTGCCGAAGGCGGTGCCGAGGGTCAGGTAGATCAGCGGCCCCCGGAAGTCGCCCGGCTCGGAGAAGGGAACGGGACGCAGGGCGATGCGCTCGGCGGTCGCGAGGAAGTCCGCCTCCTGCACCGACGGCGGGCAGATGTCGAGGTGCACGCCGCCGGTGGGGCGCTCGAACCCGATGTCGCGCGGGAACATCCGGCCGAACCCGTGCCAGAGCGACGGGATCCCGGCGCGCCGGGCGGCCACGGCCACCTCGGGAACACCCCACCCGTGCACGACCAGGTCCGGGCGCAACCGGGCCAGGTCCGGCTCGAGGTCTTCGGCGTAGATCTCGTAGAACGAATCCGCGGGCCGGAACGGGTTGAGCCCGAGCCGGTGCAGCGGCACGTGGACGTGCTCACCGGCGGCGAAGTGCACCTCGTGCCCGATGTCCCGCGCCGCGAGCGCGAGCGGGACCATCGGGTACGTGTGGCCGGCGGACGCGAGCCCGGCGAAGAGAATGCGCATGCTCGCCCCATTCGGATGTCGAGAACATCTGAATGGGAACGATAGCCTACTCGACCTCGGTGAGCTTCCCGGTCTTCACGTCGTAGACGAACCCGCGCACGTTCTCGGTGTGCGGCAGGTAGGCACTGCGCCGCACCCGCTCCACCGACGTCCGGACGCTGTTCTCGACGTTGCGGAACGCCTCGACCGACCACGTCGGCCGCAGGCCCGTGTCGCTCTCGAGCTCGTCCTTGAAGTCGTCCTCGGTCACCATCGAGAGGCCGCACTCGGTGTGCTGGACGATCAGCACCTCGCGCGTCCCCAGCTTGCGCTGGGAAAGGGCCAGCGAACGGATCATGTCGTCGGTCACCACGCCGCCCGCGTTGCGGAGGACGTGCGACTCGCCTTGCAGGAGGCCGAACAGCTCGAACACCCGGATCCGGGCGTCCATGCAGGTCAGGACGGCCACCTGGAGTGACGGCTTCGGGGACGACCGGTCGCCGGGCGTCACCTCGCCGAGTTCCTGGTTGCGCTTGAGCAGTACGTCGATCGAGGTCATCGGTCACCTTCCGGCCAGTGGCCCCGCGGCGCGGGCGTACCACTCCATTTGACCTGGTGAGTACCCCGGCGGGCAATGCACTAAGGGCAATGTCACGACGTCAGCCGCCGAACCACGGCTCCTCGACCGTCCGCGGCGGCGCCGACGTCCGCCCGACGCGCAGCTCGGTCGGGAGGGTGATCGTCTTGGGTGCGCTCCGCTCGCCCGAGCTGAGCAGCAGCCGCCCGGCCACCTTGCCCTTCTCCAGGACCGGCTGGTGGACCGTGGTGAGCCCGATGCGCTCGGCTTCGGCGATACCGTCGAAGCCGGTGACCGTGAGGTCCTGCGGCACCCGCAGCCCGCGCCGCTCGGCCTCGGCCATGGCGCCGAGCGCGAGGATGTCCGAGGTGCAGATCACCGCGGTGATCTGCGGGTAGGCGTCCAGCAGCTGGCGGGCCGCGGACGCGCCGTCGTCCACCGTGTGGTCGAAGCGCTCGACCACCGGGACGCCCGCCCAGTCGACGCCCGCCGCCGAGAACGCGACGGCCAGTGCCTCCAGCCGGGTGCGCTGGACGTGGAAGTGCGCGCCGCTCTGCCGTGTCGCGGAGACGAAGTCGTCGTTGCGCTCGCGGGCCAGCCGCATGCAGATCACGCCGACCTGCCGGTGCCCCAGCGACACCAGGTGCTCGGCGATCTTGCCGACGGCGGCGGCGTCGTCCGGGCCGACGCGGTCGATGCCCTCGATGCTCGGCTGGTCGATGATCACCGTCGGCACCGGCCGCTCGAGCACCGCGGCCAGGTGCGGGTCGTCGTCCGGCACGGAGTAGACGACGAAGCCGTCGACGCCCGCCCGGTGCACCGCGGCGACGTCCTCGCGGCCCGGGCTGGCCGGCACCAGGTGCAGGCCGACGCCGGCGTCTTCGCAGGCCAGCGCCAGTCCTTCGAGGACACCGACGGCGGCGGGGTCGCGGAAGGCGTAGGAGAGGTTCTCGGTGAGCAGCAGCCCGACCGCGCCCGCCTTGCGCGTGCGCAGGGAGCGGGCGACCGGGTCGGGTCCGGGGTAGCCGAGGCGCCGCGCGGTCTCGAGGACGCGGCGGCGCAGTTCGGGGGACAGCTGGTCCGGCCGGTTGTAGGCGTTGGACACCGTGGTCCTGGACACACCGAGCTCCGCCGCGAGCGACGCCAGCGTCGCCTGCCTCCGGGTGCGAATAGGACGTCCCATCAGCAAACCGTAACGGTTCAGATCGGTTTCCTGAAGAGACACCCCGCGTGGTCGATGTCTCGATCCGCATGCGCGGAGACGCATACACCAAAGCGCGATCCGATGGCCAGAAAGTCATCCGGATGGGGTAAGGTGAATCTGACAACGGTTTCCATTAGCGTCTGCGTCTCTCTCAGGAGTCCCCCGATGAGTTCTCGTCGCACCAGGAGCGTGCTCGCCGCCGCTTCGGTCCTGTCCGTGTTCGCCTTGGCCGCGTGCTCCGGCGGCGGGTCGTCTTCCGACGGCGGCGGCGCGCAGGTGGGCAGCGACGGCAAGGTCGAGGTCGTCGCGTCGACCGACGTCTGGGGCAGCGTGGCCGCCGCCGTCGGCGGGCAAAACGTCGAGGTCAAGTCGGTCATCCACGACCCGTCGGCCGACCCGCACTCGTACGAGACCACGGCGGACGACGCCCTCGCCGCGAAGGGCGCGCAGCTGCTGCTGTCCAACGGCGGCGGGTACGACGAGTTCTTCGGCAAGCTCACCGAGCAGGCGGGGAGCGCGAAGAAGCTCGTCGCCTACGACATCGCCGCGACCGGCGACGAGAACGAGCACGTCTGGTACGACCTGCCGGGCGTCGGCAAGGTCGCCGACCGGCTCGCCGCGCAGCTGGGCGAGCTCAAGCCGGCGGCCAAGCAGCAGTTCGCCGACAACGCGACCGCGTTCAAGGCGAAGGTCGACGCGCTCGAGAAGCGGCTCGAAGAGCTCGGGACCACCCACCCGGGCACGAAGGTCGTCGTCACCGAGCCGGTCGCCCACTACCTGCTGGCGAGCGCGAAGATCACCGACGCGACGCCCAAGGCCTTTTCGGACGCGGTGGAGAACGACACCGACGTCCCGGCCGACGCCGTCAGCGCCTACAAGCAGCTGATCGCCACCAAGCAGGTGAAGGCGCTGATCGACAACGAGCAGACCGTGACGCCGCTGACCCAGGACGTCGTCAAGCAGGCGAAGGAGGCCGGGATCGGCGTGGTCGGCGTGACCGAGACGCTGCCCGCGGGTGTGACGGACTACATTGGCTGGATGACCGGGGAAGTCGACGAGCTGGCTGGGGCGTTGAAGTAGCCATGGCCCCCGTATCGGACGACGTGCGTCCCGCGGTCCGGGTCCGCGGAGCGGGCCTGGCCTTCGGGCCCCGGACCCTGTGGTCGGGGCTGGACCTCGTCGTCGAGCCGGGCGAGTTCCTCGCCGTGCTGGGGCCGAACGGGTCCGGCAAGAGCAGCTTCCTCAAGGCGCTGCTCGGGATGCAGGACCTGTCGGCGGGCACGGTCGAGATCGCGGGTGGCCGCCCGGGCGGCGCGAACCGCAAGGTCGGGTACATCCCGCAGCAGCGCGCGATCGACGAGTCGCTGACGCTGCGCGGCGTCGACCTGGTCGGGCTGGGTCTCGACGGGCACCGCTGGGGTTTCGGCCTGGCCGGTATGGCGGCCCGGCGGCGGCTCGTTTCCGAAGCGATCGACGCGGTGGGGGCCACGCGGTACGCGAAGCAGCCCGTCGGCCGGTTGTCCGGCGGCGAGCAGCAGCGGCTGCGGGTGGCGCAGGCCCTGGTCGGCGACCCCGAGGTGCTGCTGTGCGACGAGCCGCTGCTGTCGCTCGACCTGGCGCACCAGCGCGCGATCAGCGAGCTGATCGACTCCCGGCGGCGCTCGGCGGGGACGGCGGTGCTGTTCGTGACGCACGAGATCAACCCGGTGCTGCCGTTCGTCGACCGCGTCCTCTACCTGGTCAACGGCCAGTTCCGGATCGGCAAGCCGGACGAGGTCATGACGACCGAGACGCTTTCGCAGCTGTACGGCACCCGCGTCGAGGTGCTCAAGGTCGGCGGCCAGATCCACATCGCGGGCGCGCAGAGCGCGTTGTGCGAGGCGGAGCCGCACCACCACGAACACGACGTCGAAGAGCAAGTGGGCTGAGTCTTGGATCTGTTCGACTTCGGCAAGACCTGGGAGCTGATCACCGAACTCGACGGCGTCCAGACGGCGCTGCTGGCGGCGGCGATCCTCGGCCTGGTGGCCGGCGTGCTGGGCCCGCTGATCGTGATGCGGCGGATGTCGTTCGCGGTGCACGGGACGTCCGAGCTGGCGTTCACCGGCGGCGCGGCGGCCCTGCTGCTCGGGATCGGCGTCGAGTACGGCGCGCTGATCGGTGCGGTGGTGGCGGCCCTGCTGCTGGGCATCCTCGGTGCCCGTGACGCCGACCGCGACTCGGTGATCGGCGTGATCCTGTCCTTCGGGCTGGGGCTGGGCGTGCTGTTCCTGGCGCTCTACAAAGGACGGCAGGGGAACAAGTTCGGGATCCTGACCGGCCAGATCATCACGATCGACTCCACGAACCTGACGTTGTTCGTGGTCTCGTCGGTGGTGGTGCTGGCGGTGCTGGCGCTGGTGTACCGGCCGTTGCTGTTCGCTTCGGTGGACCGCAACGTGGCCGTGGCGCGCGGGGTCCCGGTGAAGACGCTGACAGTGGTGTTCGCGCTGCTGGTGGGCGTCTCGACGGCGCTGAGCGTGAAGGTGGTCGGCTCGCTGCTGGTGGTCGCCCTGATGGTGACGCCGGCGGCCGCGGCCGCTCGCGTCACGGCGTCCCCCTGGAAGGCGACGGTGCTGTCGGTGGTGTTCGCCGAGGTCTCGGCGATCGGCGGGATCGTGCTGTCGCTGGCCCCGGGCCTGCCGGTGAGCGCGTTCGTGACGGCGATTTCGTTCCTGATCTACGTCGTCTGCCGGGTGCTCGCCTGGCAGCGCGACCGCCGGACCCGGGTCCGGTCGGTGGACCCGGCCCCGGATCTGGTCGCGGCGGCCTAACCCAGCATCAGCAGGACCTGCAGCTCCCCGACCACGAACCCGATCACCCCGCCGACGGCGATGAGCTTCCACTCGTCCTGCCGGAACGCCGGCCGCAGCAGGCCCTCGAACTCCAGCGGCGTCAACGCCAGCATCCGCTGCTCGATCACCTTCGCGACGTCCATCGCCTCGGTCAGGTAGCCCTCGGCGTACCGGGCCGTGTCCGGCAGCTGCTCCAGCGCCTTCCGGGCCGCCGCGTGCTTCATCTCGCGCAGGCGCGTGCCGCCCACCGTCCAGGCCAGGGGCATCTGCGCGTCGACCGTTTCCGACACCAGGTGCTCCACGCGGGCGGCCAGCCGGTCGGCGCGGGGGCCGCGCAGGACCGCGTCGAGCAGGTTCTGGACGGTGAGGACCTCGGTCGCGATCAGCTCGCCGTACTGCCGCGCCACCTCGGCCCGCCGGCGCTGGAACTTGCCCTGGAAGATCACCCGGCCCACGCGCACCGGCTCGCGGGGGACGAAGATCAGCTTGATCGCCAGCCAGTCCGTGCACAGCCCGATGACGCCGCCGAACACCGGCAGCACCCACGGCTCGCGCGTGACCGCCCACACGATCGTCTGCACGAGGCCCAGCCCGAACCCGAAGTAGATGCCCATCCGCGCGATGAACGCCATCTCCGGGCGGGACGTCTCGCGGATCAGCCGCACCAGCAGCTTCTTGTCGCGGGTCAGCCGCTGGACCGTCATGTGCTGGACGTCGAGCACCTCGTCGAGGTTCTCGCGGACGTCGTCGAGGAAGTCCCGCACCAGCCGCGGCGCCGACGCCTGGACCTGCTTGATCAGCAGCTCCTGCGCCAGCGTCGGCAGGACCTCCCACAGCCGCGGGTGGTGCTCGGCCAGCACCTCGCGGGCGATGTGGTCGACCGCGCGCAGCAGCGGCTGCTCCAGCTCGCTGGTGATGATCACCGGGTCGATCCGGCCCAGGACCTCCTTGAGGTCCAGCAGGTTCGCCGTCAGCAGCTCGGTCGCGACCGCGGCCATCCGCCCGCCGTGCTTCGGGACGACGCCCTGCCAGCCGAGCAGCGGCGGGATGCCCACGAACTCCAGCGGCCGGAACATCATCTCGATGGCGACGCGCTTGGTGACGCACCCGATCAGCGCGGCGACGAACGGCATCGCCGCGTACAGCGGCCAGTGCAGGGCGAGGTCGTGCAGGACAGCGTCCATTCCGGCCTCCCTCGCGATCCCGAGATCGAAACCGTACCGGCTACCCGAGCAGCAGGAGCACCTGCAGTTCGCCCACCAGGCCACCGATGACCGCGCCGACGGCGATGAGCTTCCACTCGTCCTGCTTGAAGGCCGGCCGCAGGATGCCCTCGAACTCGAGCGGGGTCAGCTGCCGCATCTTCGTGACGATCGTGTTCCGGACGTCGAGGGCACCGGTGGCGTAGCTCTCGACGTGTTTCACCGTTTCGGGGAGGAATTCGATCGCTTTGGCGGCGGCCGCGCGCTTCATCTCCTGGTACTGCCGGCCGCCGATGGTCAGCGCGACCAGCGGCTTGGCGATGCTCGCCTGCGCGTCGATCGTGCGCTGGACCTCGCGGGTGACCATGGCGAACAGCTTGTCGGCACGCGGCCCGGTGAGCACGGCCTCCATCACGTTCCGCACGGTGAGCACCTCGTCGGCGATCAGCGCACCGTAGTCGGCGGCGACCTCCTGGCGGCGCTTCTGGAACATGCCCTGCCAGCGGAAGACGCCGAACCCGCGGGGCTCGCGCGGGTAGAAGATCATCTTGAGGGCGAGCCAGTCCGTGACGAAGCCCGTGACGAAACCGAAGACCGGCATGATGAGCGGCTCTTTCGTCAGCGCCCAGGCGGCGAACTGGACGAGCCCGATCACGAACCCGAACCAGATCCCCGAGCGCGCGATGAACCGGAACTCGGGCGCGGCGACCTCGCGGATCAGCCGGCAGGTCAGCGACTTGTCGCGGACCATGGCGTTGATCAGCATGTCGTCGACGTCGAGGACGTCGTCGATGTTGGCCGAGACCTCCCGCAGCAGCCGCTTGACGACGATCGGCGCCTGCGCGCGGACCTGGTCGACGAGCAGCTGCTGCGCCCGCGCCGGCAGCAGTTCCCAGAGCCGCGGCTGGTAGGTCTCCATGACTTCCCGCGTGACCTCCTCGACGGCCTTCAGCAGGGGTGGTTCGAGCTCTTTGACCATTTCTTCCGGGTCGAGCCGGGCGAAGATCTCCTGCGGGTCGACGAGGTTGCGGGTCAGCAGGTCGACGGCCGTGGTGGCCATCCGCCGCGCGTTCGCCGGGATGACGCCCTGCCAGCCGAAGGGTTTGACGCCGGCGAACTCCAGGGGCCGGAACATCATCTCGATGGCGACGCGCTTGGTGAGGTAGCCGATCAGGGCGGCGATGAGCGGCATGGTGGCGTAGACGGGCCAGTGCGCGCCGATGTCCGCGAGTATGTCCAAAGTGGTCTCCTCGCGTTCGGTCGGCGATTCAGGATGCCATGCGTTACCGGGGGTTCCAATATTCGTGATGCATCCGTTTGGCGGTACGCATCGAAGGACCCTTGCTCATTAAGGTGGCCCGATGGTCGCGCCTGAGAAGCCCCAGTCCGCTCCGAAGACTGCCCAGTTCGCCGTCGGTGTCCGCGGCTACAACCAGCGTCAGGTCGACGCGCGTCTCGCCGAGCTGACCAAGGAGCTTCGCGAGACGTCCCGCAACCGTGACGACGCCGTCGCGACGTCCTCGGACCTGACGAAGGCCCTCGCGTACGCGCAGAAGGAGCTGGCCGAGACGAAGGCCGCCCTGGCCAGGATGAGCTCGAGCCCGTCCGGCGCGGGCGCGATGGCCGAGCGCGTCCGGATGATGATGCAGCTCGCCGAGGAGGAGATCGCGGATCTCCGATCGGCCGCCGAGGCCGACGCGGCCTCGACCCGCGACCAGGCGGACAAGTACGCGCACGAGACCCGCCGCACGGCCGACAAGCTGGCGAAGGACGCGGAGGAGGAGCGCGCCCGGCTGCTGTCGCAGGCGAGGGGCGAGATCGAGAAGCTGAACGCGGCGGCGGGCGCCAAGAGGGTCGAGCAGGCGGCGGCGGCCGAGCGAGCCCGCAAGGAAGCGGACGCGGCGGCCGAGGCGGCGGCTGCTTCTCTGCGCGAGAAGGCGGACCAGAAGGCGGCGGAGGAGCTGGCCGCGCGGAAGAAGGCCTTCGAGGAGGAGTTCGCGCGGAAGAAGCAGGAGACGGAGGCCGCGCTGGCTTCGGCTCAGGCGTCGCAGGCTTCGGCGGATCAGAACCGGAAGCTGGCGCTGGACCTGCGGGCGAAGGTGGCCGAGCGGATCGCGGCGACGGATGTGGCGGTCAAGGAGGCTATGCGGCTGCTGGCGCCGGCGGAGGACGCCTCTGCTGCTGCCCCTGCCGCTTCTGCTGCTCCTGCCGCGAACGGGGACCGGAAGCCTGCGCCCGCTCCGAAGGTTTCGGCGGCTCCCGCTGGCCCTCCGGCGGCTCCGGCTGCTCCGGCGAAGGCTTAGTTATCCACATCGGCTTGGGTTGTTCGTAGATTTTGGGAGTCCCACCACCCCGAAGCCGGATTGTGACTACGGACGGTGGTGCCGCGTCAAGGCGGGAAAGCGTGCCTTGACCCGGCACCACCGTCCGTGTTTTGGCTTCGGATCGGGGTGGCGGGGGAGGCCTGGGTGGGGGGCCGGTCGTGCGCTGCCTGCCGGTTCCGGGCGGACCGCGGCCTGACGGCCGCGCGGACCGCGGACCCGCGGCCTCGCGAACCGTGGACCGCGGCCTGCGGCCTGCGGCCGGGCCGACCGCGGCCTGCCAGCCCCGTGATCCTCTGGCGATGCGCAAGCCCGGGCCGACCCGACCCGACCCGACCCGGCCCGACCTGGCCCGACCCGACCCGGCCCGACCTGGCCCGGCCCGACCTGGCCCGGCGGGTAACCGCTCCCGGCGCCCAAGCCCGGCCCGACCCAACCCGGCCCGACTCGGCAAAGCGAATAAATCCCCCGTCCGGGGAGGTGGCCGAAGCTTGTGGGTGGCTGGCAGTGTTCAGCTCAGTTGCTGATCACCCACGAGACGGGACCTGCGCATGATCCTCGAGACCGAGCGGGCCGCTGTGTGCGCCTATGCGCGCCGGATGGTCGGTGATGGCCTGGTCGTCGGTACCTCCGGCAACGTCTCGCTGCGGGCCGGTGATCTCGTCGCCGTCACGCCCACCGGGGTCGCCTACTCCAGCCTGACCCCCGGCGACATCGCGGTCGTCGATCTCGGGGGGCAGGTTGTCGATGGCTCGCTCAAGCCGACCAGTGAACTGCCGATGCACCTGTCCGTGTACTGGGACGTCCGTGACCCGGACAGTGAGCCCGTCACCGCCGTCGTGCACACGCACTCGCCGCACGCCACCGCCGTCTCGACGCTCGTGCGTGAGGTTCCGCCGATCCACTACATCATCGCCACCATCGGTCCCTCGGTGCGCGTCGCGCGCTACGCCACCTACGGCACGCCGGAGCTCGCGGCCGCCGTGCTGGAGGCGCTCGAAGGGCGCCGTGGCTGCCTGCTGGCCAACCACGGCACCCTCACCTACGGCGACGGCCTCGAGGCCGCCTACCACCGCGCCCAGCAGCTCGAATGGGCCTGCCGCGTGTGGCTGCTCGCGCAGAGCGCCGGCCGGCCCAGCCTGCTGCCGCCGCCCGAGGTCGCCAACGTCGTCGAACGGCTGCGGGGCTACGGGCAGGGCTAGGAAGCGACCGCGTCCAGCAGCTCCGCCACCGTCGGGTCGTCGACCGCCTCCTTGATGCACCGCCACAGCTGCAGGTTCGCCGTCGCCCAGCGGGAGTACGTGGCCGCCGCCTCCGGGTTGTAGAAGTAGTAGCCCTCGTCGTGGACGTCGCACTGCTCGCCGACGATCTTGTCCGCCAGCTCGCGCAGGCTCAGCCCGTTCTCGCGCAGGTACCGGTGCGCCAGCACCACCGGCGTCACCGGCAACGCCTTGAACAACGTGTCCGCGTCGCTCAGCGCCTGCGCTTCCAGCGAAATGTTACGGCCGCGCGTGGCCATTTCCGCTTCGTCGACGATCTCGTCGATCCACCGCGCGATCCACGCCGGAACGCCGCATTCGGCGAGGATTTCCCGCCGCAGGCTCCGGCCCGCCGCGGCGGGCGAGTTCCGGAGCACCAGGTAGTTGACGTCGTGCACCAGCGCGGCCACTTCCACCACCGCCGCGTCGGCACCGTTGTGCCGGGCGAAACCGGCCGCCTTCGTGCGGACGAAATTCACGTGGTGCCACCCGTGGAACGGCAGCCGATCGGCGTACTCCCGGCAGAGCCGGTGGACCCGATTACCGACGGCGTCGACGATGACGTGGTCGATCGTGCTTTCCTGCGTGCGCATACACCTCTCCCATCCCGGCCGTGGTGTTCAGACGGGTGGAGTAATGGTAAGCGCCGCTGACGCCGGTGTGTAGCTAGATGCGGTCGGCCAATTCCCCCAATCGGACCTCTGCCGGAACGTGACGATGACCGATTCCGCCGGCTGGATCGAAAGACAAGCTGAAACTGCTCACCGGGCGTGATTTGACGAGGAAAGTCATCGTTCCGGTGGCCGCTTCCGGGATCCGGTGGAATTCGTCGGCCAGCATGGTGGCGCACGCACCCGCCAGGCACCGCGTCCGGCGGCGCAACCGCGCGGACGTGATCAGCCCGGTGCCGGCGTCGATCGTCGTCTCGTACCTTTCGTGCAGGTAGTCACCGCGGAGGATCGTGGTGCAGAAGTGGTACCTGTGGTTGTGCACCGAATCCGCGTACCCCTCCCGCCAGTCCTGCTGCGCCTTGTATTCGTGCAGCCAGAAGGAAAACGGGTCGGTCGGCGAATCGAGCAGGCACCAGGCGAAGTGGGTGGTCGTTTCCCGGGACGAGCGCAGGACCTTGGTGGCCTGCGCGGCGGACAGCGCGCGGAGCTGCGTGCGCAGCTCTTCCCGCAGCCCGGCCTGGGCGGCCCACGGCCGGAACCAGCCGTCGACCGCGCGCCAGTCCGCGGCGAGCGGGAACCTGGCCGTGCGCAGGCGCGTGGCCAGTTCGGAAAGGGGGGACAGGCGGGTGAGCAAGGTCAGCTCCCTAGCTCGGCGACTGCGGAGAACTCCGCGCGGAAGGCGTGGAACTTGCCCTCCAGCTCGCGGAACTGCTCCTCGGACAACGGGGATCCGGTGATCTTCTCGAACAGCGCCAGGAAATCCGTCCGCGTCGTCGCGGACGTGATGCGGAAGTGGCGGCCGGTCCGGGACTGCGAGACGCGCACGAATTCGGCGCGTTCCATGTTGTAGAGGAAGGAACCTTCGGTGAACCGCAGGGACCGCGGGTACAGCTTCGTGGCGCCGCGGACGTCGCTGTAGAGCGACACCCACACGCTGTCGTCGAACATCTCGAGCCGGTCCAGCGGTGGGTCGGCGACCACGGTGATGTCGACCGACGCGCAGCGGCTGCGCGCCAGGAAGAGGCCGACGAGCCCGATCCGGATCTCTTCGTCGAGCCGGGTCTGGATCCGTTCGTAGTCGACGTCGGCCGCCTCACGCCGCAGCAGGTACCGGGCGCGCCCGCTGATCGAGCTCGCGTCGCGCGGATCGGCGATGACGGCCCGCAGTTCCCGTTCGGTGCGGGAAAGCAGCAGCCGGGCGGCCGCGTGCCGCCCGGAGAAACCGCGGAAGAAGTACTGCCGGGTCGCGTCGAGGTCGGCCATCAGCGCGCGGTTGAAGGCGGGGTCGGGATCGGTCGTCGCCTCGAAGACGTCGGTGGGGAAGAACTCCTTGTTCAGCGCGCGGTATTCGGCGCTCAGGTCCTCCAGCGCGCGCCGGCTTTCCTCGATCACCGGGGTGACGAGTGCCTGCTGCGACGCGCTGGCGGTGATCAGTGTCTGACCGAACCCGACGATCGCGGAGATCAGGGTGCCGGTGCCCAGCGACGTCACCAGGTTCTTCCCGGTGCCGGGTTCCATCAGGCCGGCGATCCACAGGCTCAGGCCGGCGACCACGACCAGCACCGTGAGGAGCAGGCTCGTCCTGGTCCAGAAGATCTCTTGCAGTGGGGTACGGCGGAGGCGTCCGCCAGCCGCGGCCACGTGCTTCACCTCCCTCGAACCACCCGAACGGACGTATGCGTAAAGTGTCTGTTCGAGCGCGGGGAGTCACTTTACGCGCCTACCGAGGTGTGCGAAATAAGAAGTTCGGGGGACAGGACTGACGGACAGACGTCACTCTCGGCAATAATTCACCGAGTCGGCCGGTTTTCCGAAAAATAGGGAAAACCATGATCAAAGCGTGCGCGGGAGCCCCTTTTCGTACCAGCCGGGGCCCGGTTCGGCGGTCATCAGGTAATCCACCACGACCGGGGCGGGTGCCGGGTGGATCTCCGGGTGGTCGCGTTCACCGCGGGCGAGGTCGACCGGCCAGGCCAGTTTTTCCGCGTCGAGCGAAAACTCGCCGCCGGCACCCGTGCGGTTGCCGCGGGCGTCGAGCCGGGACCACTTGCCGTGCAGGTACACGGCATTCAGCCCGTGCAGCGCGGAGAGCTCCTGGTAGCAGAAACCGGCCGGAATCCCTTGTGCCCGCAGCAAAGCGGCGAGCAGGTGCGCCTTGGCATAGCAGATCCCGACGCGCTCGCGCAGGACGTCCGACGCTCGCCAGGTGACCCGCGGGTCGGCCGCGTCCATGACGTGCTCGACCTCGTCCCGGACGAAGAGGAACGCGGCTTCGGCGGCCTCGGCGGGATCGTCGCCGCCGGGACGCAGAGCGTCGGCCAGCGCGCGGATCGACGGGTGCTCGTGGTCGACGACGGCGTCGGCGGCGAGGTAGTCGCCGAGCCGATCGGAAGTGGGCGCCGGAACCTGGTTCATCCACGCATCCTGACACGTTCGGCCATTCGGGCGGGAGCCGTTTCCGGGGCGGACACGCTTCGCGGTTGCCGATCACGGAACGTAAAAGTCGGGTGGGAAGCCGGTCCACCGCAGTTCGGCGGGGAGGTGGCTCAGGTCGTTGTAGGTCAGCAGCGCGGCGGGCCGTCCCGGGGAGTACCGGATGACGGTCAGGCCCGCGTTGGCGTGGGTCAGGGTGAGCCAGCGCCACGGCGGTGCGTCCTGGGCCGCGCGGATGAGCCAGCCGGCGAGGAAGTTGTGCGTGACGAGGACTTCGTACCTGGGCTCGTTTCCGGGCACGGGACCGCTGAACCGGCGTTCGGCGTCGGCGGCCAGTTCTTCGTCGGCGGGCGGGAATTGGCGGGTGAAGGCGAGCAGGAGGTCGCCGGAGGTTTCCGGGAGTTCCTCGCGCTTCGGCGTGTACGGGACGAAGTCGCCGGCCGCCTTCTCGACGTGGAGGGGAACGCCCGGGAGCTGGCCGGCGACGAGGTGGGCGGTCTGTGCGGCCCGCGGCAGGGGGCCGTGGTGGATCGAGGTGACCGGAACGTCGCGGAGACGACGTCCGAGCAGGACGGCTTGGCGCCGGCCGGCTTCGGTGAGCCTTCCGTCCGGTCCCGCTTCACCGTGACGGGTGAGGAAGAGGTACCGCGTGGTCAGCACGGGGCCAGGGTTTCACGCTTGGGCCGTTCGGGTGAGCGGGTTGGGGATACTGAAGGAGCTTCCTCAGACGAGGGGGACGAGCGCGCCTTCGGGGCCCTGGCTCGGGACGAACTGGGTGACCAGACGCATCGGTGCCGGGTGGGGCGAGAGGACGATCGAGGCGAACGGGGTGATCGTGTGCTCGTGGCCGCTGTTCGTGTGGAGGTGGACGCTCACGTGGACGTTCCGGTCGGCCGGGATTTCGAACGAGACCGAGCCCCAGGAGACGACGTACTGGCGGCCGTCGATGCTCGCTATCGGCGCGTAAGCGCGGACTGTGTGGCCCAGGTGGGGGATTTCTATGGTGAGGAGGCGGCGGGGGCCGTTGTGGTTGTCCACGTACGGGATCACGCCTGGGTCTTGGACAGGTCGGTCGTCGGGTTGGTCACTTCTCGGGGGCTCTCGGGTGGTCGGGATTGGGTGGCTGGTCGGGATTGGGCGGCGCTGATCATGCTGCCGGTTCGGCCGTCTGTCGGCAGCTCCCCGCCGACCCGAACGCCGGATTGTTCAACGGCCGCCAGACCGCGTCAAGGCGGGAAAGCGTGCCTTGACCCGGCCTGGCGGCCGCTGAGGCGGCTGCGTATCGGTTCGGCAGGGGGGTGTGGTCGGTGGTGGCCTTGTGTGGCCTTGTGCGGTCGGGAGTGTGGTTTTCAGAACTGGTAGTACAAGAATGGGCTGAATGTTCCCGTTGCGATCAGGATTGCCGCGTACAGCAGGCCCACCGTCATCACTCCGATGCGCAGGGCCGTTGCCGGGCGGCTTCTCGATGACTCCAACAGGGGGCCCGTTACCGGGTGGGCCGGCAGTGCGAACACCGCCAGTGCGGCCAGGAGCAACACCAGGCGCTGGTTTGTGAAGGCCTGCTCCACCCCTGCTCCCAGGCCGTCGAAGTCGGGGATCAGCATGTGGCCGAGCATCGACAGCGCGTGGCCGAGGTCCGGGGATCGGAAGAACACCCAGCCGATCACCACCAGCAACATCGTCAGGGCCCTGCGGAGGTAGCGCTTCCACGGTGTCGACGGGTCCAGGTCCAGGCCGAAACGGCGCTCGATCACCAGGAGGGCGCCGTGGTAGCAGCCCCACACCAGGAACGTCCACTGGGCTCCGTGCCAGAAGCCCGTCAGGACGAACACTGTGCAGAGGTTGCGATACGTCTTGGCCGCTCCGTGGCGGTTGCCGCCCAGGGGGATGTACACGTAGTCGCGGAACCAGCGGCTCAAGCTCATGTGCCAGCGGCGCCAGAACTCCGTGATCGTCACCGAGGAATACGGCCTCGCGAAGTTCTCCGGCAGCCGGAAGCCCAGCATGCGGCCGAGGCCGATGGCCATGTCCGAATAGCCCGAGAAGTCGAAGAACAGCTGGAGGGTGTAGCCGATCGCGCCCAGCCAGGCCGTGGTGAACGTCATCTGGTCCGAGGGGACCTTGAAACACGCGTCCACCAGTGGGCTCAGTGAGTCCGCGATGATCGTCTTCTTGCACAGGCCCAGCGCGAACCGGGGAAAGCCCGCCGCGATGTCGTCCAGGCGGTGCGAGCGCAGCTGGGGGAGCTGGTCGGCGATCTCCCGGTAGCGCACGATCGGGCCCGCCACCAGCTGCGGGAACATCGCGATGTACGCCGCGAACGACACCGGGTTGCGCAGCGCCTGACGCTCGCCGCGGTAGATGTCGACCACGTACGAGATGTGGTGGAACGTGAAGAACGAGATGCCGATCGGGACCACCAGGCTCGCCACCGGCACGCTGCCGCCGAACCAGTGGGCCACCGCCGCGATCTGCTGGGTCGCGAAGCCCGCGTACTTCCAGATCAGCAGCACCGCGACGTCGAACGACACCACCGCGATGAGGATCCGGCGCCTCCGGACGCCGTGGACGTCCCAGGAGCTCGGGGCCAGCAGCGGTCCCGCCAGGAAGTTGACGACCATGCAGCCGAGCAGCAGGAACACGAACCCGCCGGCGCCGATCGTGTAGAACAGCAGGCTGGCGACCGCGATGATGCCGTTTCGCCAGCGCTGCGGGCACACCAGCACGGCGATGAGCACCGCCGGCATGAAGTACCACAAGAAGAGCGGCGAAACGAACGACATCGGGTCCCCTCGGTCTATCCGACGGTGACCTTAACCCGGCTGGGTGGTCGTGTCAGACCCGCCCGGCGAGACGACGGCGGCGCGCCACCTCCGCGAGCAGGACCCCCGCCGCCACCGAGGCGTTGAGGGATTCCACGCCCGCGGCCATCGGGATCGACACCGTCGCGTCACACGTTTCCCGCACCAGGCGGGACAGCCCGCGGCCCTCCGAGCCGAGCACGATGACCAGCGGGTCGGCCGCCAGCGCGAGCTCGTCGATGTCCACCGAACCGTCGGCGTCCAGACCCACCAGCATCAGGCCCTCGTTCGCCCACGCCTTGAGCTGCCGCGTCAGGTTCGTCGCCACCGCGATCGGCAGCTTCGCCGCCGTGCCCGCGCTCGTCCGCCACGCCACCGCCGTCATGCCCGCGCTGCGCCGCTCCGGCAGCAGCACGCCGTGCGCGCCGAACGCGGCCGCCGAGCGGATCACCGCGCCCAGGTTGCGGGGGTCGGTGACGCCGTCGAGCGCGACGAACAGCGGGACCTCGCCCGAGTTGCGCGCCGCCGCCATCAGGTCGTCCGGGTGCGCGTACTCGAACGGCGGGACCTGCAGGCCCAGGCCCTGGTGCACGGCCCGGTTGGTCTTGCGGTCCAGCTCCTCGCGCGGGATCTCCAGGATCGAGATGCCCTTGTCGCCGGCCAGCCGGACGGCGTCGTTCACGCGGTCGTCGATTTCGATGTTCAGCGCGACGTACAACGCCGTCGCCGGGACGCCCGCGCGCAGCGCCTCGACCACCGGGTTGCGCCCGGCGATCAGCTCCGGCTTGTCGGCCTTCTTCTGCCGCGCCTGGTCGCGCTTCGTCGCGGCGTTGGCCGACCGGTAGGCCTTGTGCCCGGGACGGTCCTCCGCCTTCGGGGTCGGGCCCTTGCCTTCGAGGGCCTTGCGGCGCTGACCGCCCGAGCCGACGACGGCACCCTTCTTGGTGCCCGTCTTGCGGATCGCGCCCTGGCGCCGCGAGTTGCCTGCCATGGTGAAAGTTCCTTGCGTAGAAAGCCGGTTCAGTCGGACTTCACAGTCCACTGAGGACCGTTGGGGGTGTCCTCCACCACGATGCCCGCCTGCTGGAGGCGGTCACGGGCGGCGTCCGCGCGAGCGAAGTCCTTCTCGGCCCGGGCCTGCTGGCGCTCGGCCAGCAGCCCTTCGACGATGCGAGACAGCGCTTCTTTGGTGGGCGTTTCGGAACCGCCCGCCTCGGACCAGCGCGCGGACAGCGGGTCGAGGCCGAGCACGTCGGTCATCGCGCGGACGGCCGCGGCGAATTCGAGTGCCTTTGAGGTGTCGCCCGCGTCGAGGGCGGCGTTACCGTCCCGCACCGTGGTGTGGACCACGGCGAACGCCTGCGGGGTGGCGAGGTCGTCGTCGAGCGCGTTCGCGAAGGCCTCGGGGATCGTGCCGACCGGCACGTCGCCCGGCTGCGCGGCGCGGCGCAGGAACGTCTCGATCCGCCGGTAGCCCTGCGCGGCCTCGGAGACCGCGGCGTCGGAGTACTCGATGGTCGACCGGTAGTGCGGCTGGACCAGGTAGTACCGCAGCTCCGGGGCCCGGTAGCGGTCCAGCATCGCGGGGATCGACACGGTGTTGCCGAGCGACTTCGACATCTTCTCGCCCGACATGGTCACCCAGGCGTTGTGCAGCCAGAACCGCGCGAACGCGTCGCCCGCCGCGTTGGACTGGGCGCGCTCGTTCTCGTGGTGCGGGAAGACCAGGTCGATGCCGCCGCCGTGGATGTCGAACTCCGCGCCGAGGTACGCCGTCGCCATCGCCGAGCACTCGAGGTGCCAGCCCGGCCGGCCCTGCCCCCACGGTGTCGGCCACGACGGCTCGCCCGGCTTCGCGCTCTTCCACATGGTGAAGTCGCGCGGGTCGCGCTTGCCGCGGGTCGGCGTCTCGCCCTGCTGGACGTCCTCCAGGACCTGGCCGGAGAGCTTGCCGTAGTCGTCGAACGACTTCACCGAGAAGTAGACGTCGCCGTCCGCGACGTAGCCGTGGCCGGCCTCGATGAGGCGGTCCATCAGCTCGACCATCTGGGTGACGTGCCCGGTCGCGCGCGGGTTGATCGACGGCGGCAGGCAGCCCAGCTGCTCGTATGCCTCTTCGAAGGCGCGTTCGTGCGTCGCGCCCCACTCCCACCAGGGCCGCTCGTTCTCGGCGGCCTTGGTCAGGATCTTGTCGTCGATGTCCGTGACGTTGCGGACCAGCAGCACGTCCAGTCCACTGTGGACCAGCCAGCGGCGCAGGACGTCGTAGTTCAGGACGCCGCGGACGTGCCCGATGTGCGGAACGCCCTGCACGGTGGCACCACACACGTAGATCGACGCCGTTCCGCTACGGACGGGGTGGAACTCCCGTACGCTCCGGGTCGCTGTGTCGAAAAGGTGAAGGGCCACCCTGAAAGGGTACGGGGTGGGCGTGAGCGACGTCGCAGCCGGTCAGCCGACGCCGTGGGTGCGCAGCGCCGTGAGCAGGGCGTCCGGCCGGTCGGCGGTGGGCAGCGGGTCGACCAGCGCGAACTCGCAGCCCAGGGCGCGGGCGCCGCCGTCGGCCTCCTCGCTGTCGCCGACCATCAGCGTCTCGGTGGCCGGCACGCCGAGGGACTCGACGGCCTTGCGGAAGATCTCCA
Source organism: Amycolatopsis sp. NPDC024027 (assembly GCF_040638975.1). NCBI lineage: Bacteria > Bacillati > Actinomycetota > Actinomycetes > Pseudonocardiales > Pseudonocardiaceae > Amycolatopsis > Amycolatopsis sp. NPDC024027. The sequence goes on along the minus strand of NZ_JBEZYY010000001.1, from coordinate 811,076 downwards.
GCTCCGGCTTGACCGCGCCGACCTCGAAGGACAGCACGAACTCGTCGACGTAGGCGTCCCACCCGCGGGCGGTGAACGCGGGCCGGATGTCGAAGGCGATGTTGCTCAGCACGCCGACCTTCAGCCCCCGCTCGGCGGCCGCCTTCAGCGCGGCTTCGGTGTCCGGGTACGGCGTCCACTGGCTGGGATCGATGAGCCGGTCGTAGAGCGCCCGCGCCTGGTCGGCGTGCGGGACGCCGGACTTCTTGAGCACCTCGAGGTACACCTTCCGGTGCAGCGCGGGGTCGCGGTCCCGGTGGTGCCAGGCGTGCACGTGCTCGGCGTCGAGCTCGACGACCTGCCCGACCGGCGCGGTCATCCGGCGCATCAGCTCGGCCTGCGCCTCGATGTCGAGCGGCTCGCCGTCGTGGTTCGTCAGTTCGGTGAGCCAGGACTCGTCCTGCTCGAGCCGGAACAACGTACCGGAGAAGTCGAACAACACCGCCCTGATCGTCATGGGTTCAGCCTAACGGGATCATCAGGCCGAATGCCCTGTGATGTGTTCGGGAACAACGCGCACGAGCACGCGCACGACGTCGGCCGGCTCGGGCGGGAAGTCCGTGCCGAGGTACTTGCGGGCCAGCTCGTCGTTCAGCTCGCGGCCGCCCTCGGCGGTGACCTCGGCGCGGCCGCGGATCTCGACGTAGTTCTCCGGGTCCGCCAGGTCGAAGACGGAGAGTGACACCCGCGGGTCGCGGCGGATGTTGCGTTCCTTGCGCCGGCCCTGGACGGTCACGAAGACCACGGTGTCGCCGTCGCGGCGCGCCCAGACGACGGAGCTCTGCGGCGAGCCGTCGGCGTTGGTGGTGGCCACGACCGGGTAGTTGCGGCCGTCGAGCAGGGCCTTGGTGGCTTCGTTGAACATGGTCTGGACCCTATTTCACGTTGCCGGCGATTTTCTCGGCTTTGAGGCGCACGATCACCCGCTGGACGTCGGCGTCCTCGGGCGGCGGATCCTGGGCGAGGTACTTGTGGCTGAGCGTCTTCGGGAGGGCCTTGCCGGGGTCGGGGGTGATCGTGACGGTGCCGCGCAGCTGGGTGTGCCGGTAAGGGTTCTCGGCGTCGGTGATCGAGACGCTGATGCGGGGGTCGCGCCGCAGGTTGCGGACCTTCCGGCGGTCCTCGGTCGCGCTGAAGACGAGGTCGCCGTCGTCGAGGCCGACCCAGACGACGGAGGTCTGCGGTCCCCCGTCCGGGTCGAGGGTGGCGACGGTGGCGAAGTTCCGGCCGTCGACCAGCGCACGGACGGGCTCCGGGAGAGTGAGGGGCATATCACGGCGAACCGGCGTGGGTGGAGGCCTATTCCGCCTGTCTCGACGCAGTGAATGACTCATTCCTGACGCCAGACGCCAGGAATGAGTCATTCACTGCGTCCGAGCCAGCAGCAACGCGGTCGCGAAGGCGGCGATGCCCTCGCCGCGCCCGGTCAGCCCCAGGCCGTCGGATGTGGTTCCGGACACGCTCACCGGGCCGCCCACCGCGTCCGACAGCACCTTCTGCGCCTCTTCGCGCCGCTTCCCGACCCGCGGGGCGTTGCCCACGATCTGGACCGTGGCGTTCCCCACCCGCCAGCCCGCGCCCTCGATCAGGCCCCGGACCTCGGCCAGCATGTCGATGCCGTGCGCGCCGTCCATCCGGGGGTCGCCCGTGCCGAACACCGCGCCCAGGTCGCCGAGGCCCGCGGCCGACAGCAGGGCGTCGCACAGCGCGTGGGCCGCGACGTCGCCGTCGGAGTGGCCCGCGCAGCCGTCCGCGTCCGGCCACGACAGGCCCGCCATCCAGCACTCGCGGCCCGGTTCGATCGGGTGGACGTCGACCCCGTTGCCGATCCTCACAGCGTCTCCTCGTTCTTCGGGGCCGCCGCGATCGCCTCGGCCAGGGACAGTTCGAACTCGCTGGTGACGCGCATCGCGTCCGGGTGGCCGGGGACCGTCGCCGCGCCGGCAGGCACGAGGTCCGGCCGGAACGCCGCGAACGCGTACCCGACCGGTGTCTGGACCGTGCGCAGCCGCGTCCGGTCCTGCGTGCCGACGATCAGCGATGTCGCGTCGGTCACCTTCACCGTGTCGGCCATCGGCAGCACCGGGACCACGACCGGTGCGCCGTCACGGACCGCGCTGATGACGTCACGCACCGTTTGCGCAGGCGTAAAGGCTCGCAGTGCGTCGTGGAGGAGTACAACGGAACCACGGGCGAGTTCGGGCTCGACGGCGGCGAAGGCCTCCCGGAGCGAGCCGGACACGACCCGGCAGGCGAGGCCGCGAACGGCCTCGGAAAACGACGAAGCACACCGCTGGGGGGCCGCCACCAGCACCAGATCGATCTCCGGCACGTCGAGCAGCCCCCGCACGGTGTGCGTGAGTAGCGCATCACCATGGACCGGCGTGAGAGCGGACTCTCCGTCGGAGGCATGGTGTGCGACGGTCACGATCGCGACGACGTTCATCGGTACGCGATCGTAGAGGCACCCACCCGCCCGTCGAGTGGGATGCCTGCCTGGGCTCAGACCGTCGCGGTTTCCAGAACTTCGTCGAGGAGGACCTCAGCCTTGTCCTCGTCGGTGCCCTCCGCGAGCGCGAGCTCGCTGACCAGAATTTGCCGCGCCTTCGCCAGCATGCGCTTCTCACCGGCTGAAAGTCCGCGGTCCTTCTCTCGCCGCCAGAGGTCGCGCACCACTTCGGCCACCTTGTTCACATCGCCGGAGGCGAGCTTCTCGAGGTTGGCCTTGTACCGACGAGACCAGTTGGTGGGCTCTTCGGTGTGCGGAGCACGCAGAACGTCGAAGACCTTGTCCAGTCCTTCTTGCCCGACGACATCGCGGACGCCGACGATTTCGGCGTTGTCTGCGGGCACGCGAACCGTGAGATCCCCTTGCGCGACCTTGAGGACGAGGTACTTCTTTTCCTCGCCCTTGATCACGCGGGTCTCGATGGCTTCGATGAGTGCGGCACCGTGGTGCGGGTAGACGACGGTCTCTCCGACCTTGAAAACCATGTGTCCTCTGCCCCTTTCGCTGACTCCATCCTAGCACGAGCCGCCAGTGCCCACCTAGCGGGCCGGACTCGTCCTCGCAGGTCAGCGGCCTGGCCGGGGGTTGACAAACGTCGGACCCCCGTGCTCACGCAGGTAGCGGGGAAGCGTTTCGTCACAGGCCGGGAATTCCTTTGTGGACGGTTGATCTTGGTCGCCGCGTCCTGGCAACGCACACCCGTTCCGCGGCGGAGATCGACCCCGGCTAGTCTTCGGGGCGACGAGGCCGTGAAAAGGGAAGGACTGCGACGTGAGGCTGCAGAATCGTCGCGTGCTCGGTGCGGGCGTGCTGGCGCTCGGTGCCGCGCTCGCGCTCGCCGGGTGCGGGGCCGGCCAGATCACCCAGACCGACTCGCAGCAGCCCGCGGTCAACGGCACGCACGCCCAGGTCAAGACCATCGACCTGCGCAACGCCGCGGTCCAGTACCCGACGTCGGGCCCGGGCTACGCCGCCGGCGCCACCCCGGCACTGACCCTGGCGATCGTCAACCGCGGCCAGCAGGACGACTCGCTCGTCTCGGTGACCACCGAAGACGGCACCCAGGCCACCATCGCGGGGTCCAAGACCGTCGTCGCCATGCACTCGCTGGTGATCGGCCCAGACGACGCCGTCGAGTCCACGAACGAAGCGCAGCCCACGTCCTCGGGCGCTCCGACGTCCAGTGGCACGCCGACCGGCAGCAGCTCGGCCTCCAACAGCCCGGGCAGCCTCACCGCCACGGCCACCTCCGAGGTCCCGTCGTCCGGCCCGGCCGCGACGCCGACCGCGCCGGAGAAGGTCGGCCAGGCCAAGGTGACGCTGCCCCCGCTGAAGCAGCCGCTCTGGCCCGGCCAGGTCATCAAGGTCACCTTCGTCTTCCAGAACGCCGGACCGGTCACCGTTGAGCTGCCGGTCGCGGCGCCGGCGCACACCAAGGAGTAGGTCCCCGGTTTTGTCGGTGGTCGCCGCTAGCCTCACGGGGTGAAGAAGGGGACCACCTACCGCTGCGGCAGCTGCGGGTACGAAGCGGCCAAGTGGCTGGGCCGGTGTCCGGAGTGCCAGGAGTGGGGCTCGCTCGAGGAGCGCGGGGCACCGGTCAAGCCGGCGATCCAGCGCGTCGCGGCCGGGGCGCCGAGCGCGCCCGCGCGGCCGATCGGCGAGGTCGACGTCGAAGCGGCGCGAGCCCGGCGCACCGGTGTCCCGGAGCTCGACCGGGTGCTCGGCGGCGGCCTGGTGCCCGGCGCGGTGGTGCTGCTCGCGGGTGAACCGGGCGTCGGCAAGTCGACCCTGCTGCTCGAGGTCGCCTACCAGTGGGCGAAGACGGTCGACCGGTCCCTCTACGTCACCGGCGAGGAGTCCGCGGGCCAGGTCCGGTTGCGCGCCGAGCGAACGGGCAACGTCCACGACCGGATGTACCTGGCCGCCGAGAGCGACCTCTCGGCCATCCTCGGGCACGTCGACGACGTCAAACCCGGGATGCTGATCGTCGACTCGGTGCAGACCATGGCGTCCCCGCAGGTCGACGGCTCACCCGGCGGCGTGACGCAGGTCCGCGCGGTGACGTCCGGGCTGGTCGCGCTGGCCAAGGAGCGCGGGCTGCCGGTGGTGCTGGTGGGGCACGTCACGAAGGACGGCTCGGTGGCCGGCCCGCGCGTGCTGGAGCACCTGGTGGACGTCGTGCTGCAGTTCGAGGGCGACAAGCACTCGACGCTGCGGATGCTCCGCGGCATCAAGAACCGGTTCGGCGCGTCCGACGAGATCGGCTGCTTCGAGCTGCAGGAAGAAGGCATCGTCGGGGTGCCGGACCCGTCGGGGCTGTTCATGAGCCACACGGCCGAGCCGGTCTCCGGCACGGCGATCACCGTCTCGATGGAGGGCAAGCGGCCGCTGCTGGGCGAGGTCCAGGCGCTGGTGTCGGCCACCGCGGCGCCCCAGCCGCGGCGCGCGGTCAGCGGCCTCGACTCCGCGCGGGTGGCGATGGTCCTGGCGGTGCTGGAGAAGCGCGGCGGGCTGAAGCTCGGCGACAAGGACGTCTACGCGGCCACGGTCGGCGGCATGAAGATCACCGAACCGGGCATCGACCTGGCGCTGGTGCTGGCGCTGACGTCGAGTTTCGGAGACGTCGCTCTTTCGCCGCGGCTCGTCTCGGTGGGCGAGGTCGGGCTGGCCGGGGAGATCCGGCGCGTGCCGAGCGTGGGCCGCCGCCTGGCGGAGGCGGCCCGGCTCGGGTTCACGCACGCGCTGGTCCCGCCGGACTCGGGCAAGCCACCCGCCGGGATCCGGGTCCTGGAGGTGGCGAACGTCGCGGACGCGCTGAACGCGGCCGGTCACGCGCGCTGATCATCCCGAGGTCCGCGTGATGGCGTAGGAGTACAGCGTGTCCGGGGCATCGGGCCGGTTCGGGGCGAGGGGGAACCGGGTCGTCGTGGTGTTCGGCACGCTCACGCTGCTCGGTGGCGGGTTCAGCGGTGTCTCCTTGTTGCGGATCGCCGCCGCGGTGGGCGCGCTGTCCGCGGCCAGCAGGCGCGCCGTCGCCGGGTCGAGGAACAGCCGCAGGCCGGTGTCCTTGGCGACGTAGACGGCGGCCTGCCGCTGGTCCGGCAGCGTCCACTGGGGCACGACGAAGATGCCCGGGAAGCTCGCGAGCGCGTCGCGCAACGCGAACCGGACGTCCGGCCGGAGCAGGCCGGTTTCCAGCACGCCCCGGACCATGCCGAGCGCCTCCGTGGCGGAGTGCAGCCTGCCTTTGCGGGGGTCGTCGATGTCGAGTGTGTCGGAGGCCAGCCGCTGGACCAGTTTCTGCCGGTCGGGGACGAGCGAGGCGATGAACGCCGCGTCGGGGGTCAGCCAGTTCAGGTAGTGCTGAGCGGCGAACATCCCGTGCGGCCCGTACTCGTCGAGGGGGCCGGGCAGCGGTTCGGTCTTGCCGTCCGCCCAGCGGCCCGTCAGCGTCGTGCGCCGGTGCCACACGCCGGTGGGATCGGCCGGGACCCAGAGCTCGATCCGCCGCTGGGCCTTGGCGGCGATCCCGTTGCCGGTCTGCGTCACCCAGTCGCGCATCTCCGTGTAGTGGAACTCACCGGGGGCGAGCGGGCGGTCGAGGTCGGGGAGCGCGGCGGCCGGCCGGGACGTTTCCGGCGGGTCCGGCGTCCACACGGCGGCGGCGACGCCGAGCCCGCCGACCAGGGTGACGACGGCCGCGGCCACCGCGAGCCACCGCCACGCCCCGCTCCGGCGCGGCCCGGCGGGTGGCGCCTCCTCGCCCCCGGCCGCCGCGAGCAGGGACGCGCGGGCGAAGGCGAGCCCGTCGCCGGGGCCGACGTCGCTGTTCAGGTCCGCCAGTGCCGCGTCGAGTTCGGTTTCGGACCAGATCTTCCGGACGTTGTCCTCACGCAAGGTCCTGCACCTCCTCTTGGGCCGGGGCGTTCGTCCTGAGCCAGCGTCTGATCCGGTGCAACCGCGACCGGACCGTACCGGGCGGGATCCCGAGGGCCTCGGCGACCTCGCCCGGCTCCAGCCCGGCCCACGACACGAGCAGCAGCGTGTCGCGGTCGGCCGGGTTGAGCCGGGCCAGCGCACCGGCCAGCTGCGCGGCCCGCACCTGGGCGTCGACCTGCTCGGCGACGCGGCCGTCGTGGTTCGCGTGACTGACTTCGCCGGTCCGGGCGAGCCGGGCGGTGGCCTGCAGCCCGCGCAGTTCGGACCGCACGTGGTGGCGCAGCAGGTTGGTGGCGATGCCGTAGAGCCACGACCGGGCGGTGCCCAGCTCGGGCCGGTAGGTCTCGCGCCGCCGCAACGCGACCAGGAAGGTCTCGGCGACGAGGTCGTTCGCCGGTTCGGCCCCGACGCGGCGCGCGAGGTAGCGCCGCAGCTGCGCGGCATGGGCGTCGAAGAGCCGCCCGAACGCCGGCCCGGGCTCGGGTCCGCCCAGGTCCGGGCGGTCGGGCCCCCCGCGCTCCGAACCCTCGTGGATCACCTGCATGCCCCCCAGTTGCCCGCAGGCGCCGATAGCGTTCACGGCGAAGTTAGCGGAGAGGGGACCGATGATCGCCCGGTGCGTGGCGGAGTCCGGCGGGCGGGGCGCGGCGCCCGGCTACGGCACGGTCTCCGTCGGGACGATCCCGTTCGGGCTGACCCGTGGCCGCGAGTACGCGGTGTACGGGGTGGCGAGCCGGCCGGGGCGAGGGTACGAGCTTGTCCTCGCCTACCCGGAGCCGGCCGCGTCGGAGAGCGCCATGTCCGGACTGATCCGGCTGGACCGAGACGCGCGGCGGCACTTCGCGCGGCAGGTGCAGGGCCGGACCAGCTCGCCGGCGGTGGAGGACGTCGCCAAACGCCGCTCGAGCTGATCGACATGTACCTCGAAGACGAGGCCGACGCCGTCGTGGCCGAGCTGGACGCGCTCTTCGCCGCCGGCATGGACGAGGTCGTCGCGCACCGGATCTGGCCGGTCGAAGGCCGGGCGATGGTCGACCCCGCCGGATGCGGCGGCACCCGCCTCGACTGGCTGCGGACGGTCCGGGACCACCTGGCCGAACGCCGGTGACCCCGGACCCGTCCACCTCCGGGAACAGCGCTAGATCCCCAGCAGGCCCCAGTAGATCGCCCACGGGACGAACACCACGCCGCCGGCCAGGAGGACGCCGAGCCGGGGGCCGCGGTTGCGCCACCACGCCACCGCTGTGCCGATGGTGGCGGCCACCGTGGCCAGCGACAGCAGCTGCAGCGCCAGCCACGGCAGCGGGCGGCCGGCGACGACCGGGCCCAGTCCCTTGCCCATCGACAGCTGGATCAGCACGTCGACGACCAGGAAGCCGAGCACGGCGAGCAGCCCGGTCGCCGACAGCCAGCGGGCCGGCCGCGCCGCGGGACCGCGCCGGAACAGCGGGTACCAGGCGAACGCCACCAGCAGGAACACCAGCGCGGCGAGCTGCAGCCACGTCGGCTCGTACCAGGCGAGCGGCGTCACGGCGGTGCTCGGCCGGTCCTGCGCCGGCGGTGCGTCGGCCGTCGACGCGCTGGGCGGGTTGTGCACCCAGCTGCCCACCAGCTCGAGGTAGCCGGGTGCGTACCCGGGCAGCTTGTCGAAGCCGTCGGTGGTCCGGCGCAGCTGGTGCTGCGCGTCCGGGAAGACCCGCAACGTGTGGTGCGCCACCGACTCCCGGAAGATCCGGACCGCTTCACCGGGCGGGGTCAGGATGTCCTTCGCGCCCCACAACCCGAGCACCGGCTGCCGCAGGCTCGTCAGCACCGCCACCGGGTCGTAGTGCGCTTCCGGGAACACCCCGCCGCCGGCGAGCTGACGAAACATCGTCGACGACGCCATCCGCACGATCGAGCCGTCCATTCCCAGCCGCCGGAGCTGGTTCTGGACCGCCCAGGCCTGCTGCTGTGACGGCTCGACTCCGTTCGCGCCCAGCGTCACGACGAAGGCGACGTCCGACGAACGCGAAGCCGCCAGTGGTGCCACCCAGCCGCCTTCGCTCAAACCCCAGACGCCGACCCGCGCCGGATCGACGTCGGACCGCTTGCGCAGCACGGAAACCGCGGCCAGCGCGTCGTCCGCGAGGGTCGAGTACGAGCGTTCGAACTGCGAATAGCCTTCGGTGCGCTTGTCGTAGATGAGTGTCGCGATGCCTTGCCGCGCAAAGGCTTCCGCCTGTTCGCGGTAGTCCTCCCGGCTGTGTGCCCCCGAGCCGTGGACCATCACCAGGCCCGGCAGTTTCGTCCCGCCGGGTGGTGCGACGACGGTGCCGTGCAAGGTCACTCCGCCGTTGGTGAACGTCACGTCGTCGTTGGTCACGGACGCCGCCGACGCCGGTGGCGCCAACGCCGTGACCGCCAGGATCACCCCGGCCAGTAAAACCGCTTTTCGCATGGAAATCCCCCTGGTGTCATGTCATTCCCCTGGATCCGGGAACGCGAGCCAGCGCACGAGCACGCGCCGCGCTTCCGGTGACCGGTCGCCTTCGGTCCGCCAGTACCGGCGGAACAGCTCCATGTAGTCCTGCCAGAACTGCTGCAGCTCCTCTTCGGTGAGCCACGTGCCGCCGCGCGCGAAGAGCAGCGCGTCCGGCCAGCCGCCGGGCAGCTCCTCGCGCTGTTCCGCGAACCGGTTGAGCTTTTCGAGGTCGTCCTCGAACCCCTGCCGCTGCATGTCGTCGAACAGCATCCGGGATTCGGCGCTCTGCTCACTGCGGCGCGGCCAGCGGATGTCCCGCCGCCGCGTCCGCCACCACCGTTCCTTGCCCCGCGCGAGCTCCGGGACGTCCTCGACGAACCCGAAGCGAGCCAGCTCCCGCAGGTGGTAGCTGGTCGCACCGGTGTTCTCGCCCAGGGTTTGGGCGAGTTTCGTGGCGGTCGCCGGGCCGGCCGACAACACGCCGAGGATCCGGCGGCGCAGCGGGTGGGTGACGGCCTTGAGGGCGTCCGGGTCGAGCTCTTCCGGTGGTGGAGCGCTGGTCATGGCTCCACAGTAGCTGTGCAAAGAAGATTGTGCAAAGAAATCTCTGCAACTTCGCGCGGCCGGATGCGGGGAGGGCCGGGCATCGCGGAGTCGCCGGTGCCGCGAATGACTCATTCGGGACCTCAGAGGTCCCGAATGAGTCATTCGCGACGTTCGAACCCGTCGCCGAACCCGGCGGAGGAAGGGGTGGGGGCGCCCCGGAAGGCCGGGCGCAGGCCGGTGCCCGGGAGGGCCGGCGAGGCGGCGGCTTGTCTACAGTGGACTTACCAGATCGGGTGGTCGCTGTACTTCCTGAGCGTCTGCACGGACGGCCGCAGGTAGAGCATCCCGCCCAGGAACCCCATGGTGGCGAAGGCGAGCGTCGAGAACGTCGTCAGCAGGTCGGGCGCCCGCAGTTCCGGGGTGTCGCGCCACACCCGGAAGACGATCGGCACCGCGAAGGCGCCGAAGATCAGCACCAGCGTCAGGACGTAGGTGAGCAGCAGCGCGCTGCGGGTCGCCTCGGCGCTGGCCACCACGAGGTAGTCGCCGCGGAGGCAGCGGCGGCAGGTCAGCACCAGCACCGCGATCGCCAGCACGCCCAGCGGCGGCAGCGCCGTGGCGGCCTTGCCGAGCAGCGTGTCCGGGAACGCGTGGCCGTGCACGATGCCCTGCAGGTACGTCGTGAGCCCGAACAGCAGCACCATGCCGGCGATCATCGAGCAGCCGACGACCACCGATCCCCAGCGCACCCGGTCGGCGAAGCGGGGCGGCAGCGGCACGAACTCGACCTGGCCGAAGGTCCCCTGCACCCGTCTCACCTCCAGAACGCACTGAAGGCCACCATAAGGGCACTGGGTGCCGTCATGGTGGCCTTCAGGGGCCTTTCGGACCGAAAGGGCTAACTGGCCGCCAGCAAGTTGGCGCACCGGATGAGCCCGATGTGGGAATAGGCCTGCGGGTGGTTGCCCAGCGAGCGTTCCGCGATCGGGTCGTACTGCTCCGGCAGCAGGCCGGTCGGGCCGGCCGCCGCGACGATCTGGTCGAACAGCTCCTGCGCCTCGGTGCGCCGCCCGGTGAGCAGGTACGCCTCGATCAGCCACGCCGCGCAGATGTGGAAGCCGCCCTCGCCGCCCGGCAGGCCGTCGTCGCGGCGGTAACGGTACACAGTGGACCCACTGCGCAGCTCCGCCTCGATCGCGGTCACCGTCTGCTGGAACCGCTCGTCGGCCGGGTCGATCAGGCCGGTGAGCCCGACGAACAGCGACGCCGCGTCGAGGTCCGTGCCGTCGTAGGCCGTGGTGAACGCCTGGACCTCGTCGTTCCAGCCGTGCGTGAGGACGTCGTGCTTGATCTCCTCGCGCAGGCCGTGCCAGTTGCCCGGGATCTCCCGGCCGTACTGCTCGCCCAGCTTGATCGCGCGGTCGATGGTCACCCAGCACATGACCCGCGAGTAGACCCGGTGGCGCGGCACGTGCCGCTCCTCCCAGATCCCGTGGTCCGGCTCGTTCCAGCGCCGCGTCACGGCTTCCGCCATCGCGCGCACCATCTGCCAGTCCTCGTCGCGCAGCTCGTGGCGCGCCGCCGCGAGCGTCTGCACGAGCTCGACGACCGGGCCGAAGACGTCCAGCTGCACCTGGTGGTTCGCCAGGTTGCCGACGCGGACCGGGCGGGAACCGGCATAACCGGGCAGGGATTCGATGACCGCTTCGGCGCCGATGACGCTGCCGGCGAGGGTGTACAGCGGGTGCAGCCGCTCCGGGCCGGCCAGCGTGGCGAGCACGCCGTGCAGCCACCGCAGGTAGCCCTCGGCCTCCTCGATCGAGCCGAGGTGCACGAGCTCCCGCACGGTCATCGCGGCGTCGCGGATCCAGCAGTAGCGGTAGTCCCAGTTGCGGACGCCGCCGATCTCCTCCGGCAGCGACGACGTCGCCGCCGCCAGCACGCCGCCGGTGTCGGTGTTGACCAGGCCGCGCAGGGTCAGCGCGGACCGCAGCACCAGGTCGGTCTGCACCTTGGGCAGCTGCAGCTTCGACGTCCACTCGCTCCAGTAGCGGCCCGCGCGGTCCCGGCGTTCCACTTCGGACAGTTCGTGCGGGCCGAGGTCCGTGGTGCCGCAACGCAGCTCCAGCACGACCGGCCGGGTCGGCGTCGGCTGGACCAGCGCGGACGCGGTGTCGTGCAGGCCGTCGGAGGTGATGGTCCACTCGACGCCCGGCGAGTACAGCACGAACGGCTCCGACGTGCCGAGCACCCGGACGCCGCCGTCGGTGACCTCGAGCTTCACCGGCACGCCGCCGAACTCGGGCCGCGGCGCGAACTTGACGCTCGCCGCCGCTTCGCCCGAGATCACGCGCACGAGGTCCGTCCGGTGCGGCGCGCTCTCCGGCTCGAGGTAGTCGGTGACGAGCAGGCGCGACCAGCGCGTCTCGACCGTCATCGTGTTCGGCAGGTAGCGCTGGCCGAGCGGGAGGCCGTTGCGGTGCGGCTTGATGGAGAAGTGGCCGGCGCCCTCGCCGCCGAGCAGGTCGGCGAACACCGCGGGCGCGTCCGGCCCCGGGTGGCACAGCCAGGTCAGCTTGGCGTCCGGCGTCAGCAGTGCGACCGAGCGCTCGTTGGCCAGCATCGACAGCCGCTCGATCGGCGGGGCCGACTCGCCGTACAGCCAGTTGCGGCGCTCCTCGAGGAGGAAGCCGAGGACCAGTGCGACGTCCACGGTGTCGGGCACCCGGAACGCGGCGAGGGTCTCCCCGTCGCCGACCTTGATGCCCAGGTCCGGGCCGGACAGGCGGGCGAAGGCCTTCTCGTCGGTGACGTCGTCGCCGAGGAAGATCGCGGCCGTGGCGCCCACCTGGTGGCGGAGGATGTCCAGTGCGTGGCCTTTGTCCGTTTGGACGACCGCGAGCTCGACCACCTCCTTGCCGTCGGTGGTCGACACACCCTCCCACGTGGACGGTCCGGAGTGGACGTCCGCGAGCACGCGGCGGCCCGCCTCGTGCTCGGCGCGGCGGACGTGCACCGCGATGCTCGCCGGCTTGACCTCCAGCGACACGCCCGGGACGTCCAGCACGAGTTGTTCGAGCTCGGCCTCGACCCGCCGGTGCAGCTCCCGCGCCTTCTCGTCGAGGGCGTGGATGAAGCCGATGTCGAACTCCGAGCCGTGGCTGCCGACGAGGTTCACCTCGGCCGGCAGCCGGGAGAGCGTGGCCAGGTCACGCAGCGCGCGGCCGGAGATGACCGCCGTGGTGGTCTCGTGCAGACCGGCGAGCGATCTGAGGGCCCCGACGGACTCGGGCAACGGGCGTGCCTCGTCCGGGTTGAGCGTGATGGGTGCCAGCGTGCCGTCGTAGTCGCAGGCGACCAGCAGACGCGGAGTACGGGCGATCTGGACGATCGCGCGCCGTAGCTCGGCGGGCAGGGCCTCGGCAGTCAACACTCCTCCTCAGGAGCTCGTGCATGGGTGCGGACTGTCAGTCGACTCCTTCGGCACCCAACGCTTGGAGGAACGAGCGCGCCCAACGATCGACATCGTGCGTGAGGACCTGGCGACGCATGGCGCGCATCCGGCGACGGCCCTCTGCCGGGTCGAGCGTAATGGCAGCCACTAGTGCGTCCTTCACCCCGTCCAGATCGTGGGGGTTCACGAGGAATGCGCTAGAGAGCTCCGCGGCCGCACCCGCGAACTCGGACAGCACCAGCGCCCCGCCCAGATCGTGCCGCGTGGCCACGTACTCCTTGCACACCAGGTTCATGCCGTCGCGCAGCGGCGTCACCACCATGACGTCGGCGGCGGAGAAGAACCCGGCCAGCTCGGTGCGGTCCACGGACTGGTGCAGGTAGTGCACGACCGGGTGGCCGACCCGGGAGAACTCGCCGTTGATCCGGCCGACCATCTGCTCGATCTCGCCGCGCATCCGCTGGTAGTGCTCGACGCGCTCCCGGCTCGGGGTGGCGAGCTGGACGAACGTGACGTCGTCCGGCTGCAGGCGGCCCTCGTGCAGCAGCTCGTGCAGCGCCTGCAGCCGCAGGTCGATGCCCTTGGTGTAGTCGAGCCGGTCGACGCCCAGCAGGACCGTCTTGGGGTTGCCGAGGTCGCGCCGCAGCTGCGCGGCCCGCTCCTGGACGCCCTTGGTGCGGGACAGCTGGTCGAGCCCGGCGGCGTCGATGGAGATCGGGAAGGCGCCGACCCGGACGGTCCGGTCGCCGACCTGCATGGTGCCCGGCCGCGACCGGACGCCGACCGCGCCGCGCGTCGACTCGAGGCCGATCAGCTGGCGGCACAGCCAGAGGAAGTTCTGCGCGCCGCCGGGACGGTGGAAGCCGACCAGGTCCGCGCCGGTGAGGCCGCGGATGATCGCGGCGCGCCACGGCATCTGCATGAACAGCTCGACCGGCGGGAACGGGATGTGCAGGAAGAAGCCGATGCGCAGGTCCGGTCTCAGCTCGCGCAGCATGGCCGGCACCAGCTGGAGCTGGTAGTCCTGGATCCACACGGTCGCGCCCGGGGCGGCGACCTCGGCGCTGGCCTGGGCGAACCGGCGGTTCACCTTGACGTAGCTGTTCCACCACGCGCGGTCGAACACCGGGCGCTCGACGACGTCGTGGTAGAGCGGCCAGAGCGTCGCGTTGGAGAAACCTTCGTAGTAGTCGCGGACTTCGTCGGCGCTCAACGAAACCGGGTGCAGCACCAGTCCGTCGTCGTCGAACTCGTCGACGTCGACGTCGGGCACGCCCGGCCAGCCCACCCAGGCGCCCTTCCTCGACCGCAGGAACGGCTCCAGCGCCGACACCAGCCCGCCCGGGCTGGCCGTCCACCGGCGTTCGCCCTCGGCGGTGCGTTCGAGGTCCACCGGTAGCCGGTTCGCCACCACGACGAAATCGGCCTGGTTCGAGTTCTCCTTCTGGTCACTCACGTCGCCTGCTCCTCGCGTCTGGGTCGCGGCCCCAGAGTGAAACCCTATCGCGTGAGCGATGAACATTCGGTGACCGCGCTGTTACTCCAAGCTTCGTTCCGTCGGTTCGAGCGGACCAGCCATCCGTGGTCCGGCGAATCGGCGCTCCAGCCGGCCCAGCCCGGTGCGCACCGGCTGGGCCAGCCATTCCCCGAGTACCACGCCCGCGGCCAGCGCAAGCCCGATTGCGACGGCCGTCATGAGCGTCGAGATGTTGCCGCTCGGCTCGACCCCGATTTGGTACAGACCACGGTAGGTCGACAGGCCCGGAAGCAGGGGAGTGATCCCGGACACGGCGACGACCAGGGGGGTGACCCCGAGCCGCCGGGCGAGCACGCCACCGCAGAACCCGACCAGCGTCGCGGCCACCGCGGAGGAGCTGACGCCGTCCAGCTGGGCCAGCATGAGCGCGCCGTAGACGGCGGCCCCGATGCCGCCCGCGGCCGCCGCGACCAGCATGGCGCGCATCTTGGCGTAGCTCGCGAGCGCGAAGCACGCGGCCGCGCCGGCCCCGCCGAGCACGACGAGCGGCAGCTGCTGCGGCGTCGACCCGGTCACCTCGGGCAGCGGCGTGCGCGGCAGGCCGAGCATGACGGCGATCCGCAGGGCGAGCACGACCCCGGCGATCAGGCCGGCCGACATCAGCGCGGTCTCCATGGTGCGGCCGGCGGCGGTGACGTTGTAGCCGGTGATGGCGTCCTGCACGGCCGAGACGGTGGACAGCCCGGACAGCAGCACGGTGACCGCCGCCGCGACGACCAGCGTCGGCTTGTCGGTGGTCAGGACGTTGCTGCTCACGATGACCATGGCCGACAGCGTCGCGACCAGGCCGCCGATCACCTGCTGGAAGAAGAACGGCAGCCCGTAGCGGTTCACGACCCGGCCGACCCGGTCGATGACGCCGCTGATGGCGAAGGCGACGAGCGCGATGTCGAACCCGCCGCCGAGCAGGATGGTCACGAACGCGGCGACGCCGCCCCAGGACAGGGTCGCGACCCAGCGCGGGTACGGGTGCGGCGCGGAGGTGATCCGCTCCAGCTCGGTCTGCGCCTGCTCGGCACCCATGTGCCCGCGCACGATCTTGCGGACGAGCTTCTCGGTCTCGGTCAGCCGCGTGTAGTCGAGGCTCCGGCTCCGCACGACGCGCAGCGCGGTGATCGGCGTCAGGTCGGTGCCGCGGTGGCAGGTCACGGTGATCGACGTGAAGATGACGTCGACCTCGCAGTGCGGCAGCCCGAGCGCCCCGGCGATGGCGATGATCGTCGCGGTGACGTCCGACGCGCCCGCGCCGCTGGCCATCTGGACCTCGCCGATGCGCAGGGAGAGGTCGAGGACGAAGTTGACGGTGGCCTCGTCGGGCAGCTGCGGGCCCATGGCCTCGTCGGCGTCGACGGCGGGCAGCTCGCCGGTCGGTGCTTCGAGGACGTGCCACGGACGGCGCTTGAGGAGGTTGGGCCGGTGCGCGCGGGGCCGCTGGGCTTGCTCGGGTGGTTCGAGGAGCGGCCATCTGGTCGCCCGGCCCCCGTTGGTGCGCTCGCTGATCTTCATGATCCATCCACCTCCTCGCTCGTTCCTCGATGACCATCGACGGCTACCCGCCGACCGTTGCACGGATCATGGAGTGGCGTCCACCACGTTGGCCCATGGTGGCCTGGACCTGCGGATTCCGCCTCCCGAACGGATCATGGGCGGCGGCTCGGTACACTGTGTCCGGCGCCTCGGCGCCAGGCCGCTATAGCTCAGCTGGTAGAGCATCTGTCTTGTAAACAGAAGGTCAGGGGTTCGAGCCCCCTTGGCGGCTCATCTCTGACCAGGGAGTCTCCGTTTTCGGGAGACTCCCTGGTCGCGTTCCGTCTCAGTTCCAGTCTCATTCGGCGATCTACGCAGGTACGAGCGCGGCCGCCGGTGGCTCTCCGTCGTCGTCTCCCGGCGCCTGCCAGAGCAGCCCACCGAGCTGCGTGGCGATGCCGCGCCGGACCTCGTCGGGCACGTGCTGGTAGCGCTGAGCCATCGTGATCTTGGACCAGCCCATGACGTCCATGACGGCTCGCTCACCGACCCCGAGCACGAGCAGGAACGTCGCTGCCGTGTGGCGAGCGTCGTGCAGGCGCGCTTCCCGGACGCCGGCGGCCTTGAGGACGGCCTTCCACTCGCTGTAGTCCGCCCGTGGGTCGGTGGGCTTGCCAGTGGGCTGCGCGAAGATCCAATGCCCGTCGTGCCACAGATCGGCCGCGACCCGTCGTTCGGTCTCTTGCTGCTCCTTGTGTGCGAGCAGGGCGAGCACGAGCGGGGGTGGCACGCTGACAACCCGTCGGCCGGCGCGGGACTTCGGCTCGACCACCACCAGCCCACCGCTGTGCCGCTCGGTGCAGTCAGCGCCGCGCTTGCGGCCGCAGGGTCGTTCGCCGCAACCGTGCTGCCAGGTTTGGCGCTGAAGGGCGCGGCGGACAACCAGCAGCCCGGTGACATGCGCACTCGGGCAGTCTTGCGCCGTGCACGCGGTGCAGCGCGGCTCCCCGCATCCGTGGTGCCACTCGACCTGAAGATCGCTCCACTTCAAGCCAAGGGCCTCGCCCTGCCTCAGTCCGAGCGCGAGCGCGACGGCCCAGCGCGCGCCGTTCCGCAGTGCCTGCGTCGACGCGAAGATCGCCTTCGCGTCGGCGACGGTGAGTGGGTCGATCTCGGTTTCGTCGATCTTGGGAGACCTGACGGCGCTGATGGGGTTCTTGCCGAGGCGGTCTCGCCGATCCGCTTCGTTCAGCGCGGCGCGCAGCGTGATGTGAACCTGTTGCAGGGTGGCCGACTTGGCACCTTCCTTCCGCAGTCGTGCGTACAACTTCTCAATGTGTTCCGACTCAAGCTTCTTGAGCTTGTGGGCGCCGATGCCGGGGATCAGGTACTTGCTGATTGCCGTCCGGTAGTAGGTCTGTGTCTTGTAACGGACCGAGGGCAGGGCGATGGTTTCGAACCAGTGCAGCAACCACCGTTCGACTGTCCAGTCCGGCCCGGTCTTCTCAAGCGATCCGGCGTCCCGAGCGCGTTCGAGCTGCCGGACCTTCTTCGTCACCTCCGCTTCCGTCTTCGCTTGAACGTGCCGGCGGTCGGGCCTCCCGTTGTCTTTCACACCAACGGTCACGCGGCCGTGCCAGTAGCCGTCATTGCCGAGGTAGATGCTGCTGGCCCCATTGGGAGCGCGGGTGCCTTCCGGGCGATTGCGTCGAGGCATGGTGGTTCCCTTCGGTCAGGCGGCTGGGTTTTGAGCGGCGGCGTCCATCACGAGACGTTCTGCGAATTCGCGAACGGCTGAGGCGGGGACGCGGCGAAGGCGGCTGATCTGAACGGATTCGAGCTGGCCGGTTTTGACCAGGCGGAAGGCCAGGGTTCGGCCGATCCCGAGCCGCTCCGCCGCCTCCTCGACAGTCAGCAGGACGCGTTCGGGCATCTGCCGAACCGGCGGGGGCGGGGGTTCGGCTTCACTCGTGGCGAGGGATTCGGCGAGCTTCGCGAGGGTGGCGGCGAGCTGGGTGAGTTCGTTGGCGGTAGCCATCGGTGGTGTGAGCCCTTCGGGTGGCGGTGCGGGTGGCGTTGATGCGCATGGGCTCTCCTCGGGTCTGGTGTGGTCGGTTGTCGGTGCTGAGGGGGTAGGCCGTACCAGCCGTACCAGGCTCGTTTTGCCTGGTCAGGTGCGGTACGGCTTGGTTTCGTGGTACGGCTTGAGCCGTACCAGGGCAGTCGGGGTGGTACGGCTTGAGTCGTACCAGGAGGGGATGCCGTACCAGGTCTGAACTGCGAAAACGAGGCTGGTACGGCTGGTACGGCTACCCCGCCTGGCGGGTGGTCAGGCCGACCGCGCCCGGCGGAGCGGGATCGCTCCCCCGGCGGCCTCGCCGACGCGGTTAGCTGGCGACTCGGATGGGCTCGGGCAGTAGCGCTCCCACGAGTCGGCGAAGTCCGCGCGTCGGTAACCCTTGGCCTGCCCGGCACCGGGGAAGCGCATGGTGTCCGACCGAATGCCGTACTCCTTGAGCAGCGTCCCGAGCCTCATGGCGGTGAGCCCGGTCGCGCCGTACTCCCGCCACGGCGACTCGTCCATCGCGCGCAGCCGGTGCAGCAGCTCCGCCGTCGGCAACGCGGTCTCGTCCCCGAACGCGGTCCGGCAGTCGACGAGCAGCCGTTGGCGGTCGGAGTTGCCGTCGTCTTCCTCTGCGGTGGCGGTGAGGGCGAGGACGGCGGCACGAGAGCGGTCACGCCAGCCGCCGCCGGCGTGGTCGGCGACGGCCACGAGTGGTTCCCAGGTGTCGGCGGCGCGGTCTTCCACGGGCATCTCCGGTTCGGTGGCTTCCAATGTGGACAGATCGGCGCGCAGCCACGCGCGCAGGTCGTCGGCGAGCGTCCGCAGCGCGGGCCGGTCCCGGCGGTGCCGGTACGGCGCAACGCTTTCGCCGGGGGCGCGGCGACGCATCCGCACGATGACCGCCCGGTCCTCGATGGTGTCGGGCATCGCGCCGATGCCGGCGAGCGCGGCCATGGCGAATGTGGGGATGGATTCGACGCGCTGGTTGGTGGCGTCGTAGCGCTTGGCCGGGCGGTTGCGCTGGTGCCCGGCATTGAGCAGTCCGCGCAGGTCCTCGTTGCCCTCGGCTTTCGGCCCGAAGATCGTGTCCGCCTCATCCACAAGCAGAGTGGGCGGGTCCTCGGACACGGACCGGTAGACCGCCGCTGGGGAGCTGTTGACCGTGATGAACGGGTTGTGGCAGGTGGCTTCCACGATGTCGAGTAGGCGGGACTTTCCGCAGCGCTTCTCCGGGGCGCGGATCACCAGCCGGGGCGCGTGCGCCCACGCGGGCTGGGCGTGGGTGGCGGCGATCCAGAGGGCGATGGCGTCGGCGGTCTCGGGGGTGGGCAGTGACACGTACCGGGTCAGTGAAGCCCTGAGGTTGTCCAGGAGCGTCGCGCCGTCCACGGTGGCGTGTGGGGTGTCGGTGCTCATCAGGCGGCCTCTCGTTGCGCCCCGAGGTCCGGGGCGTGGGTGGTGATGCCGAGCAGGGGCAGCAGGTAGCCGAGTGCGGCGGTGGCTTGCTGCCAGACGACGCCGTTGCCGGCGAGGCGCAGCATGTCCGCCCGGCTCAGCCCAGGGACGGCGGTGATGTGGCCGGTGGGGAGGCCCATCATCCATTCGGGCAGGGCCGGGTTGAGGACGGTGTTGCCGCGCCGTCCGGGCACGGTCGGCATCGGCGCGGGCCGCCCGGTCACGTGCTCCCATCGGCGGATGGCGGGCTCGTACTCGCCCCAGGCGAGAGCAGGAACTCGATCGCGGTCAGGGAGGGGTCGTTGCGCCGGGTCTCCGCCGGGCTGACCCCACGCCGGCTGTCGGTCGCTTTCGGTGTGGGCAGCAGGTGCGAGGCGACGTCGTCCAGGCTCACCGAGTGCTTGCCTGCCCGGCGCTTGTCCGGGTGCTGGCTGCCGCCGTTGGCTCCGAGGTTCGCGGTGGGTGTCGGTAGCAGCGATGAAGATGCGGTAGCGGGTGTGCGGGGCTCCCACGGCGGAAGCGGGTAGGCCGCACCATGCCGCGTCGTACCCGAGGTCGGCCAGGTCGGCGAGTACGGCTCCGAGTGCCCGCAGAGCAGGGACACCTCGGTCGTCTCCCAGACACCACGGGCAGGGTTCCACGTCGCTATGGGCTGGGGCATGAAGGAGTCCTCTCACGTTCTCGATGAGCACGAGCTCGGGGCGGAGCACGGCGGTGGCGTGGCGCATCACCGACCACAGACCGGATCGGGTGCCGGGCCGGATGCCGGCCTGGCGTCCGGCGGCGGAGACGTCGGTGCAGGGGAACCCGCCGGTCAGGATCCGCACGGGCGGGACGGTGGAGAAGTTGGCTTTGGTGATGTCCCCGAGGTTCGGCGTGCCGGGCCAGTGGTGTGCGAGCACCTTCGACGCGGCGGGGTCGACGTCGCAGTGCCATGACACCCGGCCACCGAGCAGCGGGGCGGCGGCGAGTTCGCAGAGCCCGCCGTAGCCGGAGAACAGCGACCCGATCGTCACGGCATCGTCCACTGTGGTCATGCCGCCTCCCTGATGGCGATCCAGTCTTCGATGCGTGCCCAGGACGCGGCGGCCTGTGCGCGGATCTGGTGCGGTGTCAGGGCGGGCCGGGTGGCGACGGCGCGGCGGCGTTCGAGTTCGGCGTAGGTCGGCGCGGCGGCCAGGGCGCGCCAGTCGGCGGCGGCCGACACGGCGTGGGACGTCTCGCGCAGCGTGCGGCGGCGGTCCCACTCGACCCATTCGGCGAGGAGTTCGGCCACGTGCGGGCTGGTGTTGAGGTGTCGCCACGTGGCGGCGTCGAGCACCAGGGCGCGGTACTCGATGAAGGGGACGGTGACCCGGGTGGCCGGGCCGGCGGCGGTGGTGTGCGTGGTCAAGGCGGGTCCTCACGTCGGTCACATTTAGTGACAGTGTGTGGGTGTGTTCAGCCAGGGCTAGGGCCGGGTGGCGTGGGCGCTAGCCTGGTTTTTCGGGTGTTTCCGCAGGTCGGAGCGAGGTGGTTCTAGGGCGCTAGTGCGCTGGTCACGACTGCTGCGGGTGTCTAGAGGAGGGGTCTAGGTCTAGGGGCGGTCCGGTCTAGGACGCGCACCGCCCCTAGCCTCCGAGACTGGTTACGCTCGGTTGTTCTTAGCTGTGGTGAGGGCGTCGCGGGTGTAGCCGTTGCGGTTGGCGCCCTTGCCGGTGACCAGGTCGGTGCTCCACACCTGCTTGGGCTTGACGCCGTAGGGCTTGAGCGCGGTGGCGAGGTTCTGCGCGGTCCACCCCCGGTACTGCGCGGGCCGCAGCTCGGCGAGCCGGGTCACGATGGCGTCGGACCAGAGCTTGTCCTCACCGCGCTGGAATACCGCGATGGTGTCGGCCAGCGGGTCCAGACGCGCGGCCTCGACGTCCACGGCCTCACCGGCGGCGTAGCCGGTGATGTTGCCCAGCGCTTCCCGCCGCGCACGGGCGCCGGCGGCGATTTTCTTGGCGTCGGTGGCGTCCTTGTAGACGCTGCGCACGATCTGCGCGTCGTCGCCCTCGCCGGCGAGGTAGCCGATGCCCCGGTCGGAGCGGGCGAACATCGTGGCCCGCACCCCGGACTTGTACTGCGACGTGCCGAGGACCATGTCGTTCGCCTGCTGCCCCATCACCTTGAGGCAGAACCGCAGGATGGCGTTCGCGGAGATGCCGGTGGGCAGTGACTTCGCGTCCGGGCGCTGCGTGGCCAGGATCAGCGTGATCCCCAAGGCGGGGCCGCGCTTGACCAGGTCGGTGCAGATCTCCTCCAACTCCGGCCCGTGCTCGGGGTGCTCGAACCACACCTGGCACTCGTCCACCCCGACCACGATCGGCGCGAGCCGCAAGTCCTTGCGTGCGGCCAGTTCCGGGGTGACCTTGTTGTCCGGGCAGACCGACTCCGGCAGGTTGCGGATCACCTTGGTGCGGCGGCGCATCTCCTCGCGCAGCTCGCGCATCTCGACCACCATGCGTTCGATGTCCTCGGGGTCGTCGCCCACGCCGTAGCCGTGCGCACACTGCCCCAGCGGGGAGAGGTCGCCGGTGCCTTTGAGGTCGTAGGCGTAGAGCACGGCACGCGGGTCCAGGGCGGCGATCAGCAGCAGTTCCCGCAGCGTGACCGTCTTGCCCATGCGCGGGACCGCGCCAATCACCATGGACGCGAACATCAGGGTGATGGGCACCCAGCGGCCGCGCTGGTCGGTGCCGAACGGCTGCGCGGTGAACAGGTCGACCGTCGCGCCCGGCTTGGCCAGCGACCACGGCTTCTGCTTGGCCTTGGACATGTCGATGTCCCCGACCCACAACACCAACCGTCCTTCGTGGACCTTCGCGTCCCCCTCGGGCCACACGCACCCGATCTGCCGGCGCAGCGCGGAGGACAGCTCGTCGCGCTTGGCGATGATGTCGCCGGCCGTGACACCCAACGGGAGGTCGACGTCGGCGCGCCAGCCGTCGCCGTCGCGGGCGATCGGGTTGGGGAACTCGATGCGCTTGCCCTTGGCGTAGGCCTGGTTGAGGCCACCGATGCCGAGCGAGCAGAGCGCGTCCTCGATCATCGACGACGTCAGCTTGGGTGTCTTGACCGAGTCCACGGCGCGGCCGGCGACCGGCTTGTCCGCCGGGGCGCCCCACCAGCCCACGAGCGTCATCGCGACGACCAGGCCGGTACAGTTCCAGAACGGCGTGACGAACGTGATGCACAGGTAGACGATCGCCAGCAGCACGACCACGCCCACCATCACCGGTCCCATGCGGCGGCGCACGGTTTCGTTGCGGATCTCGCGCAGCTTCATGTACAGCTCGGCGTCGGCGCGGTCGCGGGCGTTCATCCGGACCGGGTGGGACTCCGCGTCGTACACCCACGCACGCAGCCGGGCGACCAGGCGGCCGGTCGCGCCGAACGAGCGCAGGAACGCGGTCGGCACGTAGACCGGCACCCGTAGCGCGTGGAAGGCGAAGGTGTGGGCGGCGTAGCGGACCAGGAACCGGGCGCGGGAGCGGAACTCCTCCGCCGAGGTAAGCCAGCGCGCGACCAGCGGCCGGGCGGTGGCGTGGCCGGCGGTCTCCCACCACGTCGCCTTCGTCGCGGGCGGGTCGACCAGCCGGACGACCGTGCCGGGCTCCGCGTCGTCGGCGGCGGGCCGGTCCTGCTCCGGGATCTCATCGACGCTGCGGGCGGAGTCCGGGCGGATCGGGACGACGTTCCCGGCCCGCGTCGTGGCCGTGTCGGTGGCGGCCGGGTCGCTGTTCACGGTGGCGTTCACGGGAGAGTCGGCCGGGGTGTTCGTGGACGGGTCGGGCGTGCTGTTCACGGAGAGGGGCCCTTCGGGGTCGGGTCCGTTCGCGGACTCGGGGGTGTGGTCGGCGGTGGTGGACATCAGGCGGCCTCCTCCTGGTCGACGGTCACGGGCTGGTCGGCGGGCACCGGCAGGGCGGCCGGGGCGGTGGTTTCGGCGATCAGGTCGTCGGCGACGTTCTTGCTGGTGCCGCGTGAGATCTCCGGGCACACGGACCGGACCCAGGCCGGGGTGATCTCGATGCCCGGTGCCCACGCGGCGCGGGCGTCGGCCAGGTAGTCCCCGCGCAGCTTCCGCGCGGGCTTGGCGGCGGGCTTGCGGGCCGGACGGCGACGCGGCCGGGTGGCCGGCGCGGGCGTCTCGCCCGCGTTGTCCTCCGACGGAGCTGGCTCGGCGGACGGGGCGTCGGCAACGGGCTGTCCCGTGAACGCGGTGCCGGCGGCGGCCATGACGGCCTCGGTGAGCTTGTCCCGCAGCACCGGCGCGGTCTCCGCCGCGAGAAACACCAACACCGGCGGAACCGAGTGCAGCACCACCCCGGCCACGTCGAAGTGGGTCCACGACTTCCAGGTGTTCATGACGTAGGTGGCCAGAAACGCGAACCACTTCGTCCGATGCGCCCACACCCCGGTCGACACCTGGTAGCGGGCCGTGACCTGCTCCGCCCGCAACACCGCGACCAGGACCAGCGACACCATCGGGTCCAGCAGCCACCCCGCGACCCACCCAGCGGACCAGGTGGCCGCGCCGGCGGCGGCGAAGGACTGGACGTTGACCATCGTGAACGCCAGCCCAAGGAAGATCCCGAGCCAGATCACCGCGTCGATCTGCGTGCGGACCTTCTCCACCCGCAGCGCCACGACGTCCGGGTGGTTGGCCAGCCGCCGGACCTGCGCGGCGGTGGCGGCGTCCTGCGCGAGCTTGTCGGCCTCGGACAACGGCTGGTGCTTCGCGTCCTGCGGGATAAGGGTTTCGGTGCTCATCAGCTCTCCCCCCACTTCGTGTCATGCGTGCGGTTCCAGCGGTCCTGCCGGCCTTCCAGCTCGGCGTCGAGGACCAGGCGGCGCTGGTCGTCGGTCAGCTCGCCGAGGACGCCGCTGCGGTGCTCCGGCGTGAGGCCGGACAAGAGGGTGTGGACGACGGCGGCCGCGATGGCGTCGTCTTCGGTCTTCTTCTTGCCGAACATCAGCGACGACCCCCACGGGTGGTGTGGACGATTTCGGTGATGGCCATCAGCCGCACGATCGTCGCGGCGGCCAGCAGCGCCGGCACGAGCAGCGCGATCCAGGTGGCGGTGGTGTTCTGGATCTTCACGATCACCAGCCACTGGACGAACGCGATGATCGCCGTGGCCAGGACCAGCCGGATCGTGTTGCCCGTCATGCGGGTGACCTCGCGAACGCCCTTCTGCGCCCGTACCGCGGATTTGCGGCCGGAGCGCCACACGGAGAACACCCCGACCAGCGCGAGGCCACCGAGGACCATCAGCATCTGCGTGGACATCTCAGGCCACCTCCGACACGTCGAAGAGGTCGGTCTGGCCGGGGGCCTGCCAGCCACCGCCGTGCCACACCGCGTCGAGCGCGATGCCGTGTTCGGCGCGGATGGCCGGCTCGACCTCCGCGAGCCAGGTCCGACGGGTGGCGGCCGGGGCTTTGGCCCACGAGCGGCCGGTGTCGGTGAACCGGCGGATCGCCAAACGTTCGATGGCGCGGGGAGTCAGGGTGCTTACCATGGGAGACCTCTCCGAGTAGCTACCTGCGTGGTGGTTGATCGGGAGACCCGACGCGGCGTGCGCGTTCTTGGCGGGATGAGCCGCCGTGTCGGGGCCAAATGCGGCGATGACGAGTCGGACAGTCATGCGGCCTCGCCCTCCGGTGCCGACGCGGCGGTGTCCAGCCGGACCGGCAGAACCCGCAGCGTCGCCCGATCGGTCCGCCGGCGGGTGCGGTGGGCGCGCTGCGGGTCGGTGAACGCGTAACGGGTGCGGGTCTCCGCCACGGCCGTCGAGGCGGTCAGGTCCCGGTCGACGTCAGCGATCAGCGCGTCGATGGCGGCCTCGTCCAGGCCGTCCGGGTAGTAGCCCTCACCAGCGGCAAGGCCATCAGCAGCGATTCGGACGACCTGGTTGGTGATGTGTGCCGACTTCATGGTGTGCCCTTCGGTGGGTGTGTTGTGGAACACCACGAACCTAACAGTTGGTTTTTTCACCAGTCAACTGGTTGACTCGAATGGAGTAAAATCATGCGCTCTGAGCTGGGAAAACTTCTCCAGTCATCTGGTATGGTCTGATCTGCTAGCCATCCAGATGATTGGTCGCACTGGCGACCCGAAGGAGCTGCACACATGTCCCGGCCGCGCTCTGGGGTCCAGCGGTCCGACCCGCTGCACCAGCAGGTAGCCCGCAACATCCGGAACGACATCGAAGCCGGTCGACTCCGCGATGGTCAGACTTTGCCGTCCACGCGCGAGCTGGCGACCGAGTGGAACGTCAGCCCGTTCACGATCAACGAGGCGATGGACGTGCTGATCAAGGAAGGGCTTGTCATCAGCAAGCCCCGCGCGGGCCGCGTCGTCAACGCGCCGCATGTGGCCGCAGAGACGCGCCCAAAGCCCAGCGCGCCCCACGCCCTGCTGGTCGGCGGCTACGCCGGTAGCGGCAAGACGGAGCTTGGCCGCGTCGTGGCCCGCGAGACCGGCTGGCCGATGCTCGACAAGGACACCCTGACCCGCCCCGTCGTCGAGGCCGCCTTAGAGCTACTTGGCCTGTCGCCCAACGACCGCGAGTCCGAGATGTACCTCAGCAAGGTCCGGCCGCGCGAGTACGAAGCGCTGATCAGCGCGATGACCGAGAACGTTCAGTGCGGCAACAGCGCGATCGTGACCGCGCCGTTCATCAAAGAGTTCTCCGACCCGGCGTGGGTCGAACGCATCCAGGCGACGTGCCAGGGGATGGGAGCCAAGCTCTCGTTCGTCTGGGTCTACTGCGACGCGGAGACGATGCACACCTACGTTCGCCACCGTGGCGCTGCACGCGACGCCACGAAGCTCGCGAACTGGGAGAGCTACCTCGCCGGGATCGACCTCGAGCTACGCCCACCCGTCCCCCACGTCGTCATCGACAACTCGGCGTCCAGCAAGCCTCTCCAGGACCAGGCGAGGAGCCTTGTCAGCACCGTACTGAGTGAGGATTCGGAGCAGCAGTGACCGCGACAACGCGCATCCTTGTCAGCTCGGAGACGGACGACCTGGTGGGCCAAGAGCTGTTCAGCCAGCTCGACTCCGTCGAGGTCATCCCGTACGACCCCACAACGACGACCCTGGACGAGCGCCAGCGTCAGGCTGAGATTTTCGTGCCGCCCTACCGTGGCACCAATCGCCCCATGGCGTTGATGGCGCAGATGCCCAACCTCCAGATGGTCCAGATCACGGCGGCCGGCACGGACGAGTGGGTGAACGAGATCCCGGATGGCGTCGTCCTCGTCGGCGCGCGGGGAGCACACGCCGGACCGGTCTCCGAATGGGTTCTGTCTGCCGCGCTGACTCAGTACCGCCAATGGCCAGCTCTGGTGCGATTCCAGGATCAGCACATCTGGGCGCACCGCAGGTTCGACGCCGATACGCTTCGCGGGAAGCGGGCTCTCATAGTTGGAGCGGGCAGCATCGGGTCAGCTGTTGCCCGGCTTTTCGCGGCATTTGGCGCGGGGTCGACCTTGGTAGCCAGGTCAAGCCGAGACGGAGTCTATGCGGCATCTGAGATGCCAGGCTTGATCAGAGGACACGACATTGTAGTAATTACAGCACCGCTTAACGCCGAGACCACTAACCTGGTTGATGAAAAATTTCTTTCAGCTATGGCCGACGGTGCGATGCTTATCAACGCCGGACGGGGCAAGATTGTCGACACTGATGCCCTTGTAGCCGAGGTTCGTTCGGGCCGTCTACGGGCAGCGCTTGATGTCACGGAGCCGGAGCCGCTTCCGCCAAATCATCCGCTCTGGAGCTGCCCGGGCGTCATCATCAGTCCGCACTCTGCACGAACCGTCCCTGGAACCAACGCGCTCTGCTATTCAGTCGCTGCTCAGCAGGTCGGGGAATTCCTGGCTGGCAAGGTTCCGTCGAACGCGGCTATCCGGATCAAGTACTGATCTCAAACCGTCTGAAGTCGCCGGTAACGTCTGACCATTGGTCGACGATCGTGCAGTGGGCGCAGATATCGATTTACTAACAATGTTAGAAATTGGGTGTTGAGTGATCCACATCATGTGGTTAGCCTAGCTATCAACCAGTTCGGGGGCGGGCGGGGAGGTGCGCGTGAGCGGGGATGCACACGACAAGTTGGCTAGAATGATGGAAGCTGGTGCGCTTGAGCCGTACCTGCGCTACATCCGGTTTCCCCGGTTCAAGAACATCCGTGAAGATACTCAGATCAACTTCGATCACCCCGTTACCGCGCTTGTTGGGCCGAATGGCACCAATAAGACGGCGATCCTTCGTGCGATCCAGGGGTGTCCTGACTATGAGAACCTGGGAAATTACTGGTTCTCCACTAGTTTGGACCCGATCTCTGACGAAGATCGTCACCGGTTCATACATGGCTATTTTGCTAAGAGTGCGGGGCAAATCGTCGAAGTAGTTAAGACGCGGATCAAAAGGGACAAGAATCCGGACTACTTTGAGCCGTCCCGACCGTTGATTGTCGATGGTATGGAGCGGATGCCTCCTCTGGTTGAGGGCAAAGGGGTGCCGGCCGACCGGGTGCAAACTCGATGGAAGGCGATCCGGAAGAAGGTCGAGTATCTCGACTTTCGATCTGAGCTTTCTGCGTACGATAAGTTCTTCTTTCACTCTGCGCCTAATCTTGGCGGCGCTAGTGTCGGGGAGCGGAAAAATCGCGTGCGTAAACGTGCTGCCCGAATGGTCCTGGCGCTTGGCGATGGTCGCCGTAGTGACAACTGGTTTCAGATGCAGCGAATATTGAAGCCTGCTCGGTTTGCTTCGGAGGAGCAGGTAAAAGTCATTTCTGAGATTCTCGGGAGGGTCTACACTTCCATCGAAGTTCTGGAGCACCGCTACTTCAATGTCGAGGGCGCTACGGTTCGGCTGAAGACGAATGACTTGGAATATTCTGAAGCGTTCGCTGGCAGTGGAGAATTCGCGGTTGCTCGCCTCGTTATGAAGGTGATGGAAGCAGAGGATCGCTCGTTGATTCTCCTGGATGAACCCGAAGTTTCTCTTCATCCTGGCGCACAGCGTAACTTGATGAGCTTTCTCGCTGATCAAGCTAAACTGAAAAAACATCAGATAATCTTGTCTACTCATGCGCCGGAGATTATTCGGGATCTCCCTCCTTCGGCAATAAAGGTCCTTCATTCGAATGAAAATGACGGTCGTGTTGAACTTGTTGCGCAGAGGTCAGACCCTAGTGAAGCTTTCTTTCGGCTAGGAGTCAACCTGCAGAAGGCCAAGACAATTTACGTTGAAGATCTCTTGGCTGTGGCCATCGTTAAGAAGGCCATGAGGCCGCTTGGGCAGGCTGCAAATATTCAGGTCGAAATACTCCCGCTTCCTGGCGGCGCGTCAGGTATTCGAACGAAGTTTATTCCGTCGTTTGCGCTGGCTAGAAAGTCGGACTCATTGGTTCTTCTTGATGGTGACCAGCGGCCGGATATTGACTGTCCTGAACCTGATGAAATTCAAGAGGCGAACTTGGAAGAAACCGCAAATAAGATAGCTGGCGGGGAGGTTCGAATATTTCCAGACGGTCATAAGGGTGATTCTTCGGCGGCTAGTAAGTCGGCTCAGCTGAGGCTAGTTCTGGAGTGGTATCGCCTCAATGTTGACTATTTGCCAGGCATGGTGCCAGAAGAGTTGCTGGTCGAGATGGCGGGGGAGAGCCTTGGCGACGTAGATGCTAAGGTGTACTGGAAGCACAGGACTAGAAGTTCCCTTGGCCTTGAGGAGTGGGAAGCCGTGACGGCGAGTGAGATTCTTGCTGAGCAACGGCGTGAACTCGCGAAGGTCGATGACGATTGCGCTGAACTAGCTACTATTCGCAGTCGCGTCCAGAATTTTCTAGAGGGGAGATAGGCGGCTCATGGGACGCATCTCAGTGGTCGACTTCTTCTCTGGTTGTGGTGGAACCAGCCTTGGCTTTCGTAATGCTGGAATGTCAATAATTGCTGGTTTGGACAATGATCCTGATGCGTCAGCAACTTATAGGCAGAACTTTCCTGAGGCAAAGTTTTTTGAGCGAGACATCCGCAAGGTGGATGTCTCTGAATTGACAGGGGTTTTACCCAAGCGCGGAAAGATTCTTTTCTCAGGGTGTGCTCCCTGTCAGCCATTTTCCGCACAGAATCGTTCCCAGAAGGGATCGGATCCGCGGCGTCTATTGCTTGGCGAATTTCAACGATTCGTCCTCGCAATTAAGCCAGACTACGTGGTTGTAGAGAATGTTCCGGGTCTTCAGAAGGTTGGCAGCGAGGGTCCCTTTGCGAACTTCATTAATGCGCTCGAAGATGTGGGATATAAGGTAACTTGCGAGATTCTCTCGGCACTCCATTTCGGCGTACCTCAAATGCGAAAACGTCTCGTTTTGGTCGCCTCGCTTGATGGGGAAGTGCCGATGCCTGCGGCCACGCATGGCCCAGGCTTGGAGCCTCCAACAACTGTTCGGGACTGGTTGGATGGACTACCCGCGGTCGGCGCCGGCGAGCAGCACAAGGATGACCCTGACCATGCTGCAATGAAGCTGTCACCGATCAATATGCGTCGGATTCGTGCGACTGCGGAGGGTCGTGGCCGCGAGAGCTGGAACGACGACCTTCTTCTGGACTGCCATCGTGGGCACGTGGGGCACTCGGACGTGTACGGGCGTCTAGCTTGGGACCGCCCAGCGTCGGCGATGACTACTCGATGCCTGAGCTACTCCAATGGGCGGTACGGCCATCCCGTGCAGCATCGCGCGATCAGTCTGCGTGAGGCAGCTTGCCTACAGACCTTCCCGAGAGATTTTACGTTCGCGGGCACCTTGACTTCGAAAGGGCGGCAAGTGGGCAATGCCGTCCCGCCACTGCTGGCTCAACGCATCGCCGAGGCCGTCCTCCGGGCCGATCGCGCAGCCGCCCGTCGGCGTCGGAAAGCTGCGACGTCCGCTGCGTAGGGGGCCGGTTGGTCGAGCTGAGCCGGTCCTGCAGGTAGCGCAGCTGTCTCAGTTCCAGTCTCGTTCATCGGCAGCCGCCGGTGGTCGAATTACGCCGGAGTGGCACCATGACCTGCGGTTAGTCGCCCAACGAACTGTCGTGAACGGCCCACCAGACAGCTTGTAAACAGAAGGTCAGGGGTTCGAGCCCCCTTGGCGGCTCCGAAAGCCCCTTCACGCGCCCGGATCCGCGGCGTCCGGCACCTCGATCGACCGGCCGAATGGACTAGTCTGGAGCCGGGATGAGCGCGGGGGTGCGGGGATGCTGGAAGGGCTGCTGTCGACCGGCGCGGGAGCGCTTTACGACGCCATGGTGCGGTCCGGGCCGGTGCCGCTGGACGATCCGCGGGCCACGACTCCCGAGATGCAGGAGCTGGTCGACCGGGGGTTCGTCCGCCGGGACTACCGCGATGACCCGGTGCTGGCGCCGATGGAACCGGTGCGGGCGGTCGACCACGCCATCCTCGGCGCGCAGCAGCGACTGGTCGAGCAGCAGCGGCAGATCCTCGCGGCGCGTCAGCAACTGGACGTGCTCCAGACCGTCTACCGGGCGGCCTACGGCGGCGGGAGCGATGCCGCCGTCGAGGTGCTGTCCGACCCGCAGCGGATCGGTGCCCTCTCCCTCGAACTGTGCCTGTCCGCGAAGGAGGAGTTCCTCACCTTCACCACGCGGCACTTCAAGCGCAAACCCGACGCGAACACGGCGATGGCCCTGCCCGACGCGGTGACCGAACGCGGTGTGCGGCTGCGCAACGTCTACGAGCGCGCCGCGCTGGAGTTCGAGGGCGCGAAGGGCGTCGTCGAGGCCAGCATCGCCGCCGGCTGGACCATGCGGGTGGCGCCCGAGTTGCCGATGAAGATGGTGATCGCCGACCACCACTCGGCGCTGATGCCGCTCGATCCCAGCGGGATGGCGGGTGCGGTCTTCGTGCGCAGCCCGACCATCGTGGCCGCGCTGCGGATGCTGTTCGAACTGGTGTGGACCCAGGCCGTGCCGATCGGCGACGGGCAGCAGCGCCACGGGCTGACGCCGACCCAGGCCAAGGTGCTCGACCTGCTGGCCACCGGGATGACCGACGGGGCCATCGCGCGGCACCTCGATGTCAGCGAGCGGACCGTGCGCCGCCACGTCCAAGGCCTGCTCGACGCCCTGCAGGCGGACAACCGGGTGGCCGCGGTGCACGCGGCCACCCGGCTGGGCTGGCTCGACTAGTCCAACTTCTTGCAGGCTCCCCCACCCTGGGTCCAGATCCAGACACATTTGGTGGTCGGATCCTGGATGGCCGCCGCCTCCGGTGCGGCCAGCGCCCCGAACGCGACCGTCGCCGCGATCCCCGCTACCAGTCCGGCCAGCATTCGCTTGATCATGTCGTCCTCCCCGCGAAAAGTGATCTCTGCTGTGTGACAAGTTAGGCCGGGATGTCTTACGCCGGGAGAGCAAGTCCGGCCACTGTCCGGATCCGGTCACGCGGGGCCGGCCGGATCCGGACCGTGGCTGCCCGGCGGTTCCTCGTCCGGTACCGGCCCCCGTACCCAGTGCAGGTTGTCCGGTTCGGGCCACCAGCCCCCCGGCTGCGGCCGAGGATCGCCGCCCGTCTCGCCCCACCAGCGTGCGGCCGGTTCGTCTCCCATGCCGGAACGCCGGGCCCCGGAAGGGCTAGGCGCCGAACGGCTGGGCCGACAGCAGCGTCTGCGTCCACCCCTGGGTGTCGACCGGGTCGGTGCCGAACCCCTGGATGTCCGAGCCGTCGAAGTCGAACGGGTTGTGGTCCTGGTAGCGGTACAGCGCGCCGTCGCGGGTCTGGGCGTAGTACAGGCCGTAGCCGGGCGAGACGATCTGGTCGAAGGTGCTCCAGCGGTCCGCCAGCGTCGTCCCGGTCCAGGTGTGGTCGGCCGCGATGTGGTACGAGCGCAGGACGCCGGCGGTGCTGATGCCGACGAGCCAGTCGTCGCCGGTGGCGGCGATGGTGCGCATGGTGAACCCGGTGCCGATCACCACCCGCTGGCCGATCTGGTTGCTCGCGGGCTTGGGCCGGGAGACCACGTAGGACATCAGGGTGGTGCCGGCAATGCCGTAGAGGTGGCCGTGGCCGTCGTAGGTCAGCATGTCGTGGGTCCAGCCGCTGCCGAGCGCGACCGGGGTGCCGAGCTGCAGCGAGTTGTTGTTCGTGATGACGTCGACGCGGTAGAGCACGCCGGCGGGCGAGGTCGCGAGCACGGTGTTGAAGTTCAGCGTGGCCAGCGCCTTCGGCGTGAAGCCGAGGTTGTCGGCCGAGACGAGGGTCTTGGTGCGGTCGCCGGTCTGCGAGTTGATGGTGCTGTAGGTCAGCCGACCGTCGGCCAGCGCGCCGTAGACCGACACGGTGCTCGCGGCCGGGCTGCTCAGCTCGTCGACGATGCGCTGCGCGTCCGCGGCCTGCGGCTGGTAGCGCTCGGGGAAGGCGGAGCGCTGGACCCGCTGGCAGACGTCGCCGATCGCGGCGGTGCGCCAGCTGCCGTTCGGGTAGAAGTCTTCCATGACGTCGAGGAAGGCGTTGGTGGCCCAGGCCGGGTTGAGCCGCTGCGACTCGGTGCCCCAGGAGTCGAGCTGCTGGAACAGGCCGAGGCTGGTGTGGTCGACCTTTTCGCTGATGTTTTCGAGCAGGGATTCGACGATCGTGGTGGTGATCGCGATGACGGCCGCGCGCTCGTCCAGCCCGCGCGCCTGCACCGCGTCGATGACGGCCCGGGCGCAGGAGACCCGGTAGGGCGTCATGTGACCTTTCAGCGTGCCGGTCAGGACGCTGTTGAGCCGGGAGGCCGAGGCGGTGTCGGCCGCGGTCGGGCCGCCGGGGACGCAGGCCGCGGTCGCGTAGGCGGCCAGCTGCTCCATCCGGACGGCCATGGCGTCGGATTCGGTGGTGGCGCTCGCGGCGGTCGCGCCCGCGGTGAGGATGGACAGCGCGGCGAGGGCCGCGGCGATCGATCTCGTGGTGGTGCGCATGAGGACTCCAGGTGGTGGGGGCGGTGCCGCGGCTCGGGCCGCGGCACCGCGCGGAAGGGAAGGATCAGGCGCCGGGCGGGGAGACGTAGCCGGAGATCAGCTGCTCCTCACGGCCGGACCGGGCGGTGTCGGGGTCGATCACCCGCCGCGTGACCTTGTTGCTGACGTTGCCGCCGACGACGGTGAGCGTGCCGTCGGGGTGCACCGCGGTGATCACGTCGACGTGTCCGCCCGTGCTGCCGTTCGGCGGGCCGTAGATCACCCAGTCACCGATCTTCGGGCTGCCGTGCGAGCTGCCGGTCCGGGACTTGAACAGGCCGTGCTCGACACCCCACTCGCCGAGGCCGCGGGCGACCCACGTGCCGCGCGGCACGTTCGCCACGCCGGCCGCCGCCCAGGTCCAGGTGGCGAACATCGCGCACCAGTCGTTCGCGCCCTGGTTGCACCCGCTGTTGTACTTGTCGCAGTTCGCTTCGGTGGTGCCGACCTCGCCGGTGGCGAGGGTGGCGATCTTCGAGCGCAGCGGCTTGACCGGGGTGGTGCTGGTGCAGCCGGCCGGGTCGGCCGAGAGCAGGTACTGCGTCCAGCCGCGCGAGGCAACCGGGTCGTCCAGGTGGTAGGCGATGTCCGCGCCGGACCCGTCGGCCGGGTCGTCGTCCTCGTACCAGTACATGGCGCCGTCGGGGTTCTTGCCGTAGTACAGGCCGCCGCCGGGGGACACGAGGTTTTCGAAGCTCTGCCAGCCGGCGTCGTCGAGCTGGGCACGGGTGTAGGTGGTGCCGGTCTGCGAAACGGCGTAGCTGATCAGCTGACCGTCGGACGCGGTCGCGATGAGCCGGTCGTCCCCGGACGTGGCGAGCGTCTTGAGGGCGAACCCGCCGCTGCCGATTTCGCGGCGCTGCCCGATCTGGTTCGCGCCCGGCTTGGGCGCGGAAACCAGGTACTGCAGCAGCGAACCGCCGGAGGTCGTGCCGTAGAGGTGGCCGTGTCCGTCGTAGGACAGCAGGTTGTGGGTCCAGCCGTGCTGGACGTCGATCGGGTCGTCGAAGGTCAGGCTGCCGCTGTTGGTGACGATGTCGACGCGGTAGAGGACACCGGCCGCCGAGGTGACGAGCAGCGTGTTGAAGTTGAGCGTGGCCAGCGCTTTCGGGGAGAACCCGAGCGACTTGGAGGAGACGACGACGTGCGTGATGTCGCCGCTGTCCGGGTCGATCGTGGTGTAGGTGAGCTTGCCGTCGGGCAGTACGCCGTAGACCGACACCCCGCCGGTGCACGACGCCGCGGCGGAGGCGGGAGCGGCGGTCAGCGTGGCCGTGGTGAGGCCGCTCAGCAGCACCGAGAACGCCAGCACCGCGGCGCGCACTCTGTTTTTGAACATGGGAAAACCCCTCGTCGAATGGAAGATTGGTGTCGGCAGCGGCCCCGGGTAAGCGGCTCGACGAGGCAGAGCTTAGGAGAGGTTTCGGTGGGGGCGCATGAGCGAATCCGGCCACTGTCCGCATGCGGACACCCGGGGGTGGGTTCGCGGCCCTAAATGCGTTGACCGCACGGGGCTGGGTGCCGGAGGATGGTTCCACCGGAACGAAAACTCGGGAGAAACCATGACGCACATGCGGACGCGAGCGGCGCGGCACACCGCGGCTGCCGCGTGTGCACCGGTAGCCCGCCACCTCCGGTGGCATGGCCTTCCTGGCTCCTCGTCATGACGTAGTCCTCGTCATGGCTCGGGAGCCGCCCATCGGGAAACCGATTCGGGCGGCTTTCTCTTTTCGTGCGTTCGCAATTCTTTATCGGCGTGCTTCGGAAGCGGCGCGGTCTCCAAAACCGCGACCCGAGGGTTCGACTCCTTCCGCCGGTGCCGTTTTTTCTGCGCTCGTCTCGGCCGCAACAGTGCGGGCGACGCGAGTGCGCCCCCGTGGCTCAGTGGAAAGAGCAGCGGCTTCCGAAGCCGCAGGTCGCAGGTTCGACTCCTGCCGGGGGCTCTCGGCGGTGCGTCCCGGACGCGCCGCCCGGGAGACGCGCCGGAGCGCGGGCGATCCTTGCACGATCGCCTCGGTGGGTTCGACACCCACGTCTTCCACCGTGGCCGATGCCGAAGGAGACGAGGCCCCGGGCTGTGGCCCCGGGCGAAGCCGGTGCGAGTCCGGTCGGCCACTCACGCGCGCGGTTCGGCGACCAGCGGGGCTTCATACGCCCCGCCGACGTGGATCGACACCACGGCGCGCGACTCGGCCGGGCAAAACTGTCGGTGCCCCGGCCTAATCTCCCGGGGAGACCTGACCGGGGAGGAACCATGACCACCACGCACACACTGGAAACACCGGAAGCCGACATCGTCTACGACGTCCACGGCCCGGCGCCCGCCGAAAGCCCGCGGCCGCCGCTGCTCATGATCGGGCAGCCGATGACCGCCGAAGGGTTCGGCTCCTTGGCGTCGCACTTCGCCGACCGCACCGTGGTCACCTACGACCCGCGCGGGCTCGGGCGCAGCGTCCGCAAGGACGGGCGGGAGGACCACGTGCCCGCCGTCCAAGCCGAAGACGTCCACGCCGTCATCCGGGCGCTGGGGGCCGGCGCCGTCGAGGTGTTCGGGAGCAGCGGTGGCGCGGTCACCGCGCTCGCGCTCGTCACCGCCCACCCCGGCGACGTCCGCACCCTGGTCGCCCACGAGCCACCGCTCATCGGGTCGTTGCCCGACGCCGCCGCGGCCGCGCGCGCCGGCCAGGCGATCCGGGACGCGTACCAGGCCAAGGGGTTCGGCGCCGGGATGGCGGCGTTCTTCGCGATGACCTCGTGGCAGGGCGAGTTCACCGACGCCTACTTCGCGCTGCCACCGGCGGACCCGGCGCAGTTCGGGCTGCCGGTCGACGACGACGGCCGCCGCGACGACCCGCTGCTGACCGACCGGTCCCTCGGGGTGACCACCTACCGGCTCGACGTCGAGGCGCTGGCCGCCGCGCCGACGCGGATCGTCGTCGCCGTCGGCGAGGAATCCCGCGAGGTCTTCACCGGGCGCGCCGGGGTCGGGACGGCCGGGCTGCTGGGTCAGGAGGCGACCGTGTTCCCCAGTCACCACGGCGGTTTCCTGGGCGGCGAGTTCGGCTACGCCGGCCGGCCCGAGGCGTTCGCCAAGAAGCTGCGGGAGGTGCTCGAAGGCTGACCCCCCTCTCTCCAACGCACGGCGGACTCAATCAAACATTTGGTTGACAGAGTCGTCCGCCTGGTTGACGATGGCCGCGTCAAGGTCGTCGCTGGGGAGAGGTACGTCGTGGAGAAACACGCGCTCAGGTGGTGGGCACTGGCGGTCGCGGTACTCGCGGTGCTGGTGGACATGATCGACAACCAGATCGTCGCGGTGGCGCTGCCGACCATCCGGCGGGAGCTCGGCACCGGTGATGCCGCGCTGCAGTGGATTTCGGCCGGGTACGCGCTGGGGTTCGCGCTCACGCTGATCACCGGAGGGCGCCTGGGCGATCGCCACGGGCCGAAGAAGCTGTTCGTGGCGGGCATGCTCGTGTTCACCGCCGCCTCGCTCGGCGCCGGTCTCGCCGGGCACGTCGGCGTGCTGATCGCCGCGCGCGTGGTGCAGGGCGTCGGGTCCGGGCTGATGGTGCCGCAGGTCCTGTCGTTCGTGCACGCGGAGTTCGACGAGCGGGAGCGGCCGAAGGCGATGACCTGGTACGCGGCCGCGTTCCCGGTCGGCGGGCTCGCCGGGCCGCTGCTGGGCGGCGCGTTGACGGAGGCCGATCTTTTCGGGACCGGCTGGCGGGCGATCTTCCTGGTGAACCTGCCCATCGGCGTCCTCGCGCTGGCCGGGGCCCTGGTCACCATGCCGGGCCGGCCGGGGTTCCGCCGGCACCGCATGGACCCCGTCGGGCTGGCGCTGCTGACCGCCGCGTTGTTCGCGGTGTTCTACCCGCTGGTGCAGGGGCGCGAACTGGGCTGGCCGGTGTGGTCGATCGTGCTGCCGGCGGCCGCGGTCCCGCTGTTCGGCGTGTTCGCCTGGCACCAGCGGCTTCAGTTCCGCCGCGGTGGCGAACCGCTGCTCCCGCCGGACCTGCTGCGGCACGTCGCCGGCAGCCAGGCCGTCCTGCTCTGCGTCAACACCGGGGTCGGCGTGTTCTTCGTCCTGACGTTGCACCTGCAGCTCGGGCTCGGGTTCACGCCGTGGGAAGCGGCTTTGACGTTCGCGCCGTCGACGCTCGGCATCGTCGCGGGCAACGTCCTGGCCATGCGCCTGGCCCCGAAGTTCGGCCGGGCGTTCACCGCCGGCGGTGTCGCGGTGCTGCTGGCCGGGCTGGTGCTGCTCGCGGTCCTGGTGGCGCAGGAGGACTCCGCGCTGAGCGGTTGGGCCCTGCTGGTGCCCGTGATCGCCGTCGGGCTCGGCCTGGGTGCGGTGCTGAACTCACTGTTCGCCGCCTCGATGGCGGGGATCCCGCCCGAACGGGCCGGGGCGGCGTCCGGCGTCGTGAACACCACAGTCCAGCTCGGCACGGCGACCGGGATCGCCTTGTCCGGCACCGTCTTCTTCGCCCGGCTGGACAGCGGATCCGCCTCCGCGACGGCGGGCGCGCTCGCGGTCAGCGCCGGCGTGCTGGTGCTCGCCCTCGCCCTGACTCACCTTTCTGTTCCACAGAGTCAAGCGGTTGGTTGACGTATAGTCGCGGCGTGACCGCGTCGAAGCCCCGCCGTTCGCCGAAGCCCCAGGAACGCCAACGGGATCCGGAGCGCACCCGCCGGCTGATCCTGGAGGCGGCGGGCGCGGAGTTCGCGGCGAAGGGCTACGCCGGAGCGCGGATCGCGGCGATCGCGGCGCGGGCCGGGGTGAACCAGCAGCTGATCTCGTACTACTTCGACGGCAAAGAAGGCCTGTACCGCGCGATGTCGGAGGAGTGGGGGGAGCGGCAGAGCGAGCTGATGGCCCCGGAGCTGCCGCTGTCCGAACAGGTGCGCCGGATGGCGCTGGAGGCACTGGCGAGCCGCGACGGCGTCCGGCTGCTGGCGTGGTCGGGCCTGGAGTACGAGGGCCCGGACACCGACCCGGACCACGCGCCGCGCACGCAGCGCCTGGCGGGGTCGGTGGCGCAGATCGCGGCCCTGAAGGCCGAGGGCCGCCTGCCGGAGTGGGTCGACCCGGCGTGCCTGACGGTACTGCTGATGGCGGCCGCGATGGCCCCGGTGACGTTGCCGCACGTGGTCGACGGACTGACCGGCACCGACGGGGACTCGCCCGAGTTCGTCCGGCGCTACGCCGACCAGCTGGCCCGGCTGGTGGAGCACCTGGGGCCGTGACGGCCGTCAGTGCGTGACGGGTTCCGCGGTGGCGGGGGACCCGGCCGGCCCGGAGCCGGGCGGACTGGACGGCGCGGCCAGCGCCAACCCGGCAACCAGAGCGATCACAACGACGAACAGCGCCGCCCGGACAAGCGCGGCAAGGGAACAGACGACCATCATGGCAGGCTCCTCGCAATTCCCCGTTGAACGGGATTCGTGTCATCTCGCGGGTCTCCGCGAGATTCGGTCTGCTTCGATGGTGCGCGCCGCTTCGCAGGTGTGATGGCATCATGGCAGCATGCTTTGGCTCCCTCTGTTCAGCACGGTCATCGGTGCTGTCATCGCGTTGTCGGGAACGTTGCTGAGCGGAAAGCTTGTCGCGGTTCACCATCTGAGCAGAGAGCGTGAAGATTTCCGCCGCACGGTGTATGTCGACTTCTCCACCGCGCTTGACGCTGCTCACTTTGCGCTGCGCTCGGTAGCGCAAGATCCAGGTCCTGGGCGAGACTTGCGCGCTGAAGCCTCAGCGGCGATCGCCGAGTCGGGTTTGCACCGGACCCGGGAGAGTCTGTTGATGTTCAGTCCCGTCAAGGTGTCCAGTGCAGGCGAGTCTGCATTCTTGGCGTTGATCGAAATGCGTCGAGTCGTTCAACAAGGAGAAAATCCGCAGTCTGCGAAATATCACTCCGCCTATCACGCGTTCGCCGAGAGGATCTGGAATTTTCGTCTGGTGGTACGAAAGGATGTAGGAGTGGAAGCCTTCACTCCTGGCTCATTGGGACATTCGGAGTGGTCCGAACGGGAGGACTGCTCGCTATGCCGCGGCTCTGCGCAACGCCCGAACTGATCGGGCGGTCCGAGTCGTCGGGCGATTCCTGGGCAGAAGCCGGTTCTGCAAGCAGCGAGCGCAACCTGCGTTCGTCGGATAGTGGCAGGTCAGGACGGCTCACGAGCACTCTGCTTGCCATGGCGCGGATACCGTCGAGCATTGTTGCCGATGCCGTCGGCGTCCCGGCCAATCGCAGGAGTTCCGTGACGAAACAGGTGGTGATGACCGCGTCGTCGGCCTCGCTGGTACGGGCAACTGCCGTGACGACCAGGGGGTGGAACGACCACCAGTTCTCCCTGCGGGTGGCCAGCAGCCGCCGTCTTATGCCGCCAAGCGCCTCCGCCGTACGCCAAGTACTGCCGATCACGGCGGCGATGAGTTCGGCAGGAAGTGTGAGCGAGCCACTCACTGCCGCGAGACGGATGATGGACTTCTCATCCTCGGTCAGTCGATTCAATACCGGCCCGACGGCTGCTTCCGCACGGACACTGCCGTCACCGACCGCGGCTTCGTACTGCGCCACCGAGATGAAACCCTGTGCGTCTCGCAGTTGCTCGCCGGCGGTGGACAACGCTCCGCAATGCCCTCCCAGCCGCTCGGCCAGCTGTCCCGCCGCCCTGAGCTCCCCTTCCTCAGCGAGGGGACGGTAAGCCCTGATCAGGGCAATCGCATCGGGCGTGGGCAACGCCCCCAGTTCGAGCGCGGGGGTGCCGCAGTCGAAGATGTTCTCCCGGCTGATGAGGATGGTGTGGAGCAATTGCCCCACCGGGGGAACCACGCGGGGGAGGTCGGCGGGGTCGAAGGTTTCGGGGATTTCGTCGATGACCCAGAGGAGGGGCCGGCCGCGCTGCCTCAACGCACCACCGAGCGCGATGACGAGATCGCTTGGCCGAGATCGCCTGCCGGGACGACGCAGTCCGGCGGCGACCGCAGCCGACCGCAGGCTCTCCGAGTACGGACCGGACCCTCGTGTGGGCTGCTCCCCGGCCCGGTGCCAGAAAACGCCCGCGGGGTACGCATTGCCGAAACTCCATGCGTAGGCGGCGGCAAGTGCCGTCTTCCCCGCACCTGGAAGGCCGCACAGTGCGGCTACCGGCCCGGACAACGCTGTGTGCGCGAGTGCGTAGCCGGGGCGGTGCAGAGCGCTGTGCAAGGCCCAAAGCTCCGGGTACCTGCCGACGAATCGGTGGCGGCCGGGAATCGCTCCGATCCACGGCGGAGCTTTCGGTGGCACCGGGATCCCGAGCGTTGTATCGACCGCCCGCACCTTGGCTCGGATCTTCTTCGCCAACGTGCGTGCCGTAGACGCATCGCCCGGCGGCACGGCATATTTGGCGTCCGCCAGCTCGATCGGCTGCAAGTGGTCCGCACTCGGTTCGGGATTCACCACCAGTATGCGATCGGACGGCGATCCGGACTGCTGAGCTGCGATGAAGGCAGCCATCAGCTCTCGCTGGCACGCGGGGCGGCTAGCGAACTCGCGGGAATAGATCGCGACGAGCGTTTTGGCCGCCGAGAGCGCACTGGCGATTCGTTTGTCGATGCTCTCGAACTCGTCGATCATGTCGTCGACGAAGACGCGAAGGCCGAGATGGTGCAGCTCGCCCGCCAGCCGCTGCGCGAGCTTTCGATCTTGCCCGGTGAACGACAGGAAAACGTCGTACCGCTCAGTCGGCTCGTTCCGTTGCTCGTTTTCGAAAATCACCGGATCCCCGCCCCTGTCGCGCGCAATTCGACACCCTGGACGGCTCCAAGGGTAGTCTGACCGGAACCGGAGTCAATGCGGACGGAGGCTTTCAGGCGTGTCGGACACTCCCTTCGCCGCCAGATTACGGAAGCTCATGCGAACCACGCGGATGTCCTTGGACGGGCTGGTCGCGGCGACCGGCGCGCCGATCGAGGCATTGGCCCCGGTGGTCGTGGGTGACCGGTTCCCGTC
Source organism: Amycolatopsis sp. NPDC024027 (assembly GCF_040638975.1). Classification (NCBI taxonomy): domain Bacteria; kingdom Bacillati; phylum Actinomycetota; class Actinomycetes; order Pseudonocardiales; family Pseudonocardiaceae; genus Amycolatopsis; species Amycolatopsis sp. NPDC024027. The sequence continues at coordinate 769,558 of NZ_JBEZYY010000001.1, read as the reverse complement.
CCCGGAACTGGCCGACGCCTGCGACCGCGCGGTCGGCGGCCGAGGCCGGTTGCGTAGCTTGGCGTTGCTGCCGAGGGCCACTGATCCGAGAGTCGCAACTCCGTTCTCTCTTCGCCCGCAGGTTCTCCACGGCAGCGCCGCGCTGTACGGCCGGGACAACGAACTGCAGGACGTGGCCGACGCGCTCGTCCCGGGGGGTACGCAGCCTTGCTCGACGAGGCGTGCGTGTCTGCTTCGCGGCCCATCGGGCATCGGCAAAACGGCGCTGAGCATCCATGTTGCGATGCGTCTGAAGGGCAAGTTCGCCCATGGCCGTCTCTACGAGGACTTGCGTCTCTGCCGCGGCATGGGAGCCGAGGAGGCGACAGCCGAGGTGCTCGACCGCCTGCTCCGTGGGCTGGGCGTGGCCGCGCGCTATGTCCCCCGGACTCTCGAGGCCCGTGCGGCGCTCTACAAGAAGTGGATGGCCGACCGGTCGGTTCTGGTCATCGTCGACGGGCTGACCAACGCTGACCAGGTGAAATACCTGCTTCCCGGCTCGGCGACCGCCTCCGTGCTCCTCATTGGCCGTGATGTCCGCATCGCCCCGGAGGACGGCTTGGAGCTCACTTTGCCGGGCCTGGCCGATGTGCCGGCGTTGAAGCTGTTGAACGCGTCCGGAAAGCTTGACCTGACCGACTCTGGCACGGTCGACGTTGCTCGCTGGCTTCTTCGGCGGTGTGGAACCCGGCCGCTGACGCTGCGGTTGATCGGTGGCTGTGTTGGTGTCCGCGGACGCGCTGTGCTCGATACGCTCGACCACAGCCTGGCGAACGTCGCCGACGGGGACGGCGAAGCCGAGCTCGAAGACGTCGCCGAAGCTTGCCTGGCGGTCTTGCCACTCGCATACCGGCAGAGAGTCGAACGGCTGGCGCTTCACCCGGGAGAAAGCATCGGGTGCGGAGCGGCGGCGAGCTTGCTGGATGAAAGCCTTCCCGCGGCCAAAGCCAGCTTGGACGACCTGTGTTCCAGCGGGTTCCTCGACCGTTATACCGAAAAGTCCTGGCACTTTCCCGAGTCCCTGATCGATCGATTCCGTGCGACTTCGGGCATGCCGTCAGGGGCCGTTGCTTCGGTGCAGCCGCTTCTCCGGCTTTTCGGCTATTACCTGGAATCGGTTGCCGCTGCCGACCTGCTCCTAGCTCCGTCGCGACACCGGTTCCCGCTGGTTCGCATCTCCGCCGATCTGGCTGTCGAAAAATTCCACGACAAGGAGGAAGCCCGCGCCTGGATGGACGGCGAGCTAGACAACCTGCTTGCGGTTGCCTCGGGGATGTGTTCACTAGCCGGTGAAGTGCAAGCAGGTCGCGGTCTCACTGCCGAGGAAGCTGTTCAAGTAGCCACGGCCTGCTGGCAGTTTGCTTACGCCGCGCGTGGATACTTGTTCGAAGAAAAGCCTTGGCGAATTTGGGTTTCGCTCTACCGGGTGGGCCTCGACGCTGCCTACAAAAACCAGAAAGATCGACTCGCTCATGGGTTGATGCTGGCCAACCTGGGCATGGCTCTCGGCGAGTTCGGCGATCTGGGGGAAGCTTGCCGTCGTCAGAACAGCGCTCGGTGGGCCTTCGAAGAGGCGGGCGACGAATACGGCGCGACGAACGCGATCCACAACGAAGCTTGGTTGCAGTACTACTCCGCTCGATATCAGGCTGCTTACGAACTGGCTGAGAAAGCTCGAGAGTTCTATCGATTCCGGAGGAATGTCTACAACGAGGCCATCGCGTTGGACTGCATGGCGAGATCGCTCCTGGCGATGCCGAATACCAAGGAGGCAATCAAGTATTTTCAGCAGGCTCTCAAGAAGGGGAGATCCTCGTTTGACCGCGCTGACCTGGCGCAAATGGAATCTCACCTGGGTGAAGCGTTTATTCGATGTGAGAGCTTCGCTGATGCGCAGAAGGCTTTTCGGCGCGCCAGAAGATTGAGTGTGATTGCCGCAAGTCGGGCTGACGAGGTGGTGGCACTCGAAGGGCTGATCGAGGCTGCGCACCGGACCGGTGATTCGGAAAAGGTAGGTTTGTGGCAGGATCTGGCCGAGCAAGCACACGTAGTTTTCGGATCAGAAGACCACTCGAGGCCGAAGGAATTTCCGGTGAACCCGGAGGTATCGCCTGCGAGCGCGGTCACCGCTCCGCCGCTGCCGGGAACCGGTCAGCCTGACGACGAAGTAAGCAGGAATTCCGGGCCGCGCATCCTTGCCATCGACACGGACTGGGTCTCCGTGCACGGTGGACTGACGACCTTCAACCGCCGGCTCTGCGTTGCACTCGCCGACGCGGGGGCGGAAGTCTACTGCCTCGTGGCGGAGTCCGAGCCGCAGGATCGAGACCGAGCGGCGGAACAAAAGGTCTGGCTGCTGGAGGCAACCCGGAGTGACGACGACACCGTTCGCGAAGCACTGATGCGGCGGCCCAGGGATTTTCCCGCCGATGTCGCTCCGGACCTCGTCATCGGGCACGGCCGGATCACCGGCCGGATCGCGGCGTGCCAGCAAGAAGACCATTACCCGACGGCCGCCCGCCTCCACTTCATCCATACGGCGCCGGAGGAGACGGAGTGGCTCAAGTCCCACGTGACCGATGCTGGACTGCGGGCGGAAACGCGGGCAAACCTTGAACGACAGCTTGCCAAGGAAGCTGACTTGGTCTTCGCGGTCGGCCCCAAGCTGCGTGACGACTACGAACCCCAGCTGCGCGGCAGCAGGACGAAGGTGCACCAGATCGACCCCGGCTTCGACGGTGTTCCGGTCGGCTTCGATGCCCCGCCCGACGGCACACACACGGTTCTGGTCAGTGGGCGTCTCGACGACAAGTACGTCAAGGGCTTGGACATCGCGCTGGGCGCTGCTGGTCAGGCGCTTGATGCGCTGAGGTTGGCGGGGCGCGGCCCGATGCGCGTGGTGCTGCGAGGCGCTGCCGAGAATGATCACGCCGCTTTGCGTGAGCTGGCCGAGAATCCCCGGCTCCGCGTGGTGCCGCGGGCATTCGTCACCGATGAAGAGACCCTGCGCGAGGATCTGGCTGGTGCCAGCTTGCTGCTCATGCCGTCACGGAGTGAAGGATTCGGGCTGGTCGGCGCCGAAGCCATCGTGGCGGGGGTCCCCGTCCTGGTCAGTGCCGACAGCGGTCTCGGCTACCTGCTCAAACGTTTGGCGCCCGATCTCACCCACGACTCCATCGTGCCCATGACCGGCGTGAAGTCGAAAGACAATGGCTTCTGGGCCGAGCGGATCACGGCCGTGCTCATGGACGTTCCGGGTGCGTTCGCCAAGGCGGCGGAAATCAGAAAATACCTGGCGGCGCAGCGAACTTGGGCGAAGGCGGCGGATTACGTCTTGCAGACGGCTCGGCAGCACGCGTCGGCAGGGTGATCGACTTGCGGCGTTCTGATCAGTCCTGGCCAGCACTGGCGGCGCGGTACTCGCTCTCGCTGAACCTGACTGGGGTCAGCGTGACGCGGTATGCGGCCGCCTCCGCCCACCAGTGCTCCGCGTCGCGGCGGTCTCCGCGGGCGGCGGCTGTGTTGCCCAAGCCGGTCAACGCTCGGGCTCGCTCGTACTCGCTTCCCGCGTCGTCGGCCAGTTCGGCCGCTCGGTGGTAGGTGTGCTCGGCCTCATGCAAGTGGCTGGCGCGGAAGTGGATCCAGGCTTCGCAGTTGGCCGACATCGCCTGGTCGACCGGCAGCTGGGCGAGCGCGACCGCCTCCTGCGCGGCGGCCAGTGCCTCGGGGAACCGGTCCAGGGCCGCCGAAGCTCGTGCAACGCCGCGCAGGGTGATGACCACGTTGCGGGTGCGGCCGGTACGGCGGTAGACGGCCAGCACCGTCTTGAAGTCAGTCAGCGCGGACTCGGCCTCCCCTTGGCCCAGGCTGGTCCACGCCAGGCTGGACAATGCGTCGATCGTGCCCCGGTCGTCGTGGGCCAACGCGAACTGCTCATAGGCGCGCTGGTGGAAGGGGACTGCGGCGTCGAGCCGGCCCGACTCCGCGTAGGCCATGCCCAAGTTGTTGAGGATCATGCCCATCGCGCTCGGATCGCCGGCCGCTTGCGCCGCTTCGAGCGCTCGCTCGTGCGTGCGGATCCACGGCTCCAACAGCTGCTCGCGGAAGAAGAAAATGCGGAGCACGAACGCGAGCTGCCAGCAGCGGTCGTACAACCGGTGCCGGGCCGCGGAGTCGACGATGTCCGCGAGCGCCGGCCATTGCGCGCCCAACCAGACGAGGGCGCCCTCCGCGTCCGAGAAGGGCACGCCGGCCGGCGCCGGCAGGCCGATGGCCGGGCGGAACCGGTCGGGCTCGACGAGTTCGTCGGCCGCTATGGTCAGCGCGACGAGATGGTCGACCAGGCGGAGCACGGCGTCGTCGCGGTCGCCCGGTTCGACCTGGGGCAGTGCGTGCCTCGCCGCGAAGGTTCGCATCAGGTCGTGAAGCTCGACGTACCCCCGTTCGTCGCGGACGACCAGGTGCGCGTCGTGCAGCCGATCGACCAGCCGGTCCGCTTCGCCCGCGCCGAGTCCGGCGAGCGCCTCGACGGCGCCGGTTTCCGCGGGGGCCGCGGGGTGCAGGGCGAGCAACCCCAGCAACCGGCGCTGGTCGGCGGGCAGCGCATCGTAGGAGACGGCGAACGCGGTCGCGACGCTCCGCTCGCCGTCCTCGAGCGTGCTGAGCCGGGTGGTCTCGTCGGCCAGGCGGTCGCGCAGCTTCGCCGCCGTCCAGCCGCCGGCGACGAACCGGGCAGCCACGATCCGCACCGCAAGCGGCAGCTGCCCGCAGTGCCGGACGATCTCGGCCGCCACCGCGTCGTCGGCTGGTGCGTGGTCGCCGGCGACCGACCGCAGCAGCTGTACGGCGTCGTCGGACGGCAACACCCCGACGGGGAAGTGCCAGGCGTCGTCGAGCGCGGGCAGCCGGCTGCGGCTGGTCACCAGGATCCGCGACGACGTCTCGCCGTCGACGATCGCCCGGATCTGTTCGGCGGACCGGACGTTGTCCAGCACGAGGATCATCCGCCGCCCGCGCAGCTGGTCGCGGACGAGGTTGGCCAGGCCGTCTTCGTCCGCGGGGAGCTGGTCGGCCGAGCCGTCCAGCAGGCGCAGCAGCCGGTACAGCCCTTCGCCAGGCGAAAGCTCGACTGATCCGGGGGTGTGGCCCCGAAAGTCGAAGAAGAGGCAGCCGTCCGGAAAACTGTTCGCAACCCGCCGGGCGGCGGCGACGGTCAGTGCCGTCTTGCCCGCTCCCGCCATTCCGTGCACCACGCCGACCCGGGCGTCGTCCGGGCTGAGCAGTCGTGCAGAAAGTGCTTCGAGCTCGGTTTCGCGGCCGACGAAGTACCGGCCGCTGTCCGGGAGCCCGATGATGCCGCCGGCGCCGCGGCGAGGCGGAGATGCCGATTCGGCGACCAGGGCGAGCAGTTCCCCGTCGGCACCCAGTGCCTGGTCGCAGGCCTTGGCGAGTTCGCGGTTCACCCGGGCCTTGCCGTTCTCCACCTTGCTGAGGTAGCCCTTGGTGAAATGGACGGACGCAGCGAGTCCGGTCAGCGACACGCCGACCGCCGTCCGTCGACGTTTCAACTCCGCTCCGAAGTCCGGCATGGTTCGATCATCCGTTAATCGGTGAACGGGGGGAAGGCGCGATCGCCTTCGCCGCCCGGAGCGAACAGCGCGCAGTCGGCTGTCCGCTCCGGGCTCCTCCTCGCCGTGACCGCCACCGTCCACGATGCCGTATCGAGCGGGGGCGGAACACGACAAAAACGCGACAGTTGGCAGCCGGTCCGAACCGGCTGATCAGCGGTGTCCGTGCCATCATCGGGCATGGTCACCCTTCGCGACGCCCGTGAACCCGAGCTCAACAGCGGGGTGCTGCCCGGAAACGTGCGTGCCGACGACTGGATCATGCTCGTGCTCGCCGCCGGGTCGGTCGGGTTGCTGGGGTTCATGGTGCTCAGCCCGCCCGCGCGCGAAGCCGGGCTCGTCATCTTCTCCGTCGACTGCGGGATCTGCGGGATCTTCCTGCTCGAGTTCCTGTGGCGGTGGCGGAAACGGCGGTGGGCCAAGAAGTTCCTCGTGCGCAACTGGTACGAGCTGTTCGCCATGATCCCGGTCGCGCACCCCGCCATGGCCGCGCACAAGTTCGTCAGCGTCGTGCTGTTGTTCGTGCGGATCGGGCGCGCCGCGGACCGGGCCGTCGGCGAGCAGTTCACCTACCGGCTCGTCGACAAGCTTTCCGAGCCGATCGTCAAGGCGATCAAGAAGCCGGTGACGATCGCGGTGCTCGACGAGGTCGTCAAGGTGCTGGAAACCGGCAACTACCCGGAGAACCTGGCCAAGTCGCTCGGGGCGCACAAGGACGAGCTGCGCTCGATCATCGCCGAGAAGATCGCCGCGGACCCGCAGCTCGGGAAGCTCAAGCGGCTGCCGTTCCACGACGAGATCGTGCGCGCCTGCGTCGACACGTCGTTCCGGGTGCTGCTCGAAGTCCTCCTCGACCCGCGGATCGACGACTTCTTCTCCGCCGTGGTCCGCGAAAACCGCGAGCAGATCCGGCTGGCCGTGCAGCTCGGGCTCAACGAGGTCGACGACGAAGCCGGGGATTCGGCGCTGCCGGTGCGGACCCAGCGCGCGGCCGCGCACGAGTACGACCGGCTGCACCCGGGCTCACGACCGTGAGGCCAGGTACGCGCTGAGCCGGCCGGCCGCGTCGAGCATCGCCAGGCCGCGCGCGGTCAGCCTGTCCTGCCAGGTTTCGAGCGCCTCGGCCAGCGACTCGGTGCCGCCCGCGGTGCGAACCTGCTCGACCACCGTCGCGATGCGGGCCAGCGGGTAGCCGCCGCGGCGGAGCAGGTGGGTCAGTTCCGCGTCCCGGATGTCGGCCGCCTGGTAGACCCGGTGGCCGGTCGCCCGGTTCCGCGAAGGCACCAGGATGCCCGCGCGTTCCCACGCCCGCACGGTCGCCGCGGTGACGCCGAGGCGGTGCGCGAGTTCGCCGATCGACCAGCCGGCCGGGGCCGGCTCGGGGGCCGGACCGGTCGTCAGGTGCCCGATCGCCTTGCGGACCGTGTTGAGGGTTTTGCGGTCGCGGAGCAGCAGCTCGTGGCCGCGGTCGACGAGGGTGAGTGCGCGGCGGAGGTCGTCGTCGTGGACGGCGTGCATGATCCCGCCGGCCGTCGCGTGGCCGTACGCCGGGACCAGCGCCAGGAACGCACGCAGGGCCGAGGCGTGGACCTCGGTGTAGATCCGGTACCCACTGGCCGTGCGCGCGGCCGGCGGGAGGAAGCCGTCGCGCTCGTAGTTGCGGACCGCCTGCGTGGAGAGGCCGTGCTCGCGGGCGAGGTCGGCCGGTCTCAATCGGGTCTTCAAGGATACGATTCAATCATATGGACCTCACGGACTTCACCGCCGAGCTGCTCGCGTTCGGGGAGCCGACGCACTTCGAACCGGCCTTCGCGCGGATCCGCAACGAGCTGTTCGCCCGGCTCGTCGAGCACGGCTTCCGGTCGATCGCCCTGGAGACCGACCGCGTCGCCGCGCTCGACGGCGGCTTCTCGCACGACCTGGGCGAAGTGGCGGCCAACCGGCAGCTGCTCGCGTGGCTGCGCGAGTACAACGAGACGGCCGACGAGCCGCTGACCTTCCACGGCTTCGACGCTCCGACCGAGATGTTCAGCGCCCCCAGCCCGCGGGCCTACCTCGAACACGTCCGCGACTACCTCGGCCTGGACATCGATATCGCTGCTCTGACCGGCGACGACGAGCGGTGGAGCCGTCCGGAGGCGATCCTCGACCCGGCACAGTCGCCGGGCGCCACGGCCGAGGCCCGCGAGCTGCGCGTGCTCGCCGACGACCTGCTCGTCGCCCTCCTCGCCCAGGCGCCGCGGCTGGACGATGCCTGGTGGCTGGCCAAGGTGAACGCCACCGCCGGGCTCGGTCTGCTGCGTTACCACGCGGCGTCGGCTCAACCCGGTGATCAGGACACGAGGATCGCCCGCCTGGCGAGTATGCGCGCGGTGCTCATGGCTGAGAACCTCCTGGACATCCGGGCCATCGAGGCGACCCGCGGCCCGACGCTGGTGTTCGCGCACAACGGCCACCTGCAACGCTCGGGGTCCGGCGCGGGCGCGATCGTCGGGGCGCTGCTCGGCGACCGGTACGCCTTCATCGCCGGCAGCCTGGGCCACAGCGAGGCCATCGGCGTCGGCGAGCCGGCGTGGGACACCTACGAAGGAGTGCTGCAGCAGGGCACCGAAACCTGGCGGCTGGCTGCGGTTCCGGCCGGGCGCAAGCGCACCGACACCAAGCCCGAACGCGGCTACTTCGGCCTCGACGCCGCCCTACTCGAAGGTGCCACAGCGGTGTGGCACATCGCCAGAGGCACGGCAGCCCCCGCACCAGGCCGGGTGCGGGGGCTGCCGGATACCCGGGTTACGGGTAGCTGACCACGTTGACCGGCACCGTGCCCGAAGGCGTGACGCCGCCGGTGTCGTTGATGACGTGTGTGATCGTGCCGCGGTAGTTGAGCGACACCGTCAGCAGGCTGTGGAACCGGACGCCGCTGTTGTTCGGCACCTCGAACGCGTGGTAGCTGGACACCGCCGGGTTCGTGTCGAAGAAGCAGTAGCTCCCGAGACCCCAGGCCTCATGGGACGTCACGTTCGCCCCGACCTTGTAGGCCGCGTACCCGGCGACGCCCGATGGCGCGTTCCACGACGCCTGGTTCGGCACGTCGTAGGGCATCTCGTTCTGGAAGAAGATCGTCTTCCCGCCTTGGCCGTTCCAGATCACCTGGTACTTCTGGTAGTGCTCGACGAACAGGCCGGTGGCCAGCACGTTCGCGCCGTTCACGACCAGCCCGGTGTCGGCCGTGTTCGTGTTCCAGCCGACCGTGCCCGCGTTGCCGTGGTCGGCCCGCCACGCCCAGATGTGGTCGATGATCGTGTTGGCGCTGTTGACGATCAGGCTGTTCGTGGCCTTGCCGGCGATCGCGCCGCCGATCCGGAAGAACACGTCCTGGACCGTCGTCGGGTTCGAAGCGTGGGAAGCCGACGAGCCGGACTGGCCGACCGTGAGCAACGCCTGCGAGTTCGTCGTGCCCGCGTCGAACAGCAGGCCCTTGAGCCGCACGCCGTCCACATCGGACACCTGCATGGCGTTGACGCCGTTGTCGGGCACCAGCGTCGGGTAGCCGATGCCGAGGATCGTCGTGCCGGCCTTGGTCACGTTGAGCGTCTGGTCGAGGTGGTAGACGCCCGGCGTGAAGAACAGGTTGCAGCCCGCCGCGAGCGCGTTGTTGATCGACGAGGCCGTGTCACCGGACTTGACGACGTAGAACTGGCTCATCGGCGCCGACGAACCCGGGGTGCTGCCGTTCGCCCAGCTCGGGCCGGACGCGTTCGTGCGCAGGGAAGGCAGGAACACGCGGTACTTGCCGGTGCCGTCGACGTAGAGGTAGGGCACGTCGCGGGAGACCGGCGTCGTGGCCAGCGTCGTCTCGGGCGGGTTCGGGAACGTCGTCGCCGGCGCGCCGCTGGTGCCGGAGAAGACCATGTTCCACACGCCGCCGTTCCAGCTGCCCAGCGCGGAGTCGCGGGTGTACCACTGCTGCTGCGACACCGACGCGGCCTGGCCCGCCACCTTCGTGTCGGCGATGTAGCCGCCGCTGGCGTAGCCGTAGCTCGCCGGGTACAGCTGCAGCCCGCCGCGGACGTCCATCCGGCGGAACGGCGCGGCCTGCGCGACCGCCCAGCGTTCCTGGCCACCGGAGGGGTTGACCGCCAGGTTCTCCGCCGAGCGCCAGAAGTTCTGCAGCGCGACGCCGTTGTCCGAGGCGTTGAAGGCGTCGACGGTGACGTCGCCGTTGATCAGGACGTCGCCGGGGTTCTGGCCGAGGCCGGCCACCGAGGTGTAGAAACCGACGTTGTCGTGCACGCCGTTGTAGGTGCCCGGCTTGAAGAGGTGCGCGACCCGGCGGTCGGCGAACTGCGCGGTGAGCGTGTCCTTCTGGTTGTTGAAGTCGGTGTCCAGCTGCGCCTGGATCGTCGCCGCGGACATGCCCGGATCGAAGATCCGCACGTTCGGCCCGAAGTTCGGGGTGTCGGACTGCGTCGGGCAGCCGGCCTGGGTGCCGATCGTGTAGCTCGCGCTCGACACCGGCGAGGTCGTCGACCCGGACTTGAGCGCGATCGCGTTGACCGTGCGGGAGTTCGGGACGCTGATCGGTCCGCTGTAGAGGGTCGAGGACGCCGTCGGCGTCGAGCCGTCCACCGTGTACCGGATGGTGGCGCCCGCGGTGGCGCTGCTGATCGTCACCGTCTGGGCGGCCGAGTACGTGCCGCCGGGCGGGCTGAACGTCGGCGCGGCGACCGTCGTCGTGCCGCCCCCGCCGACGGTGTAGCTGAAGTGCGGGGTGTCGTACTGCGGGCCGCTCTTCTCGTAGGTGAACCAGTAGTCGAGGACGTTCCCGCTGCTCAGGCCGTTGACGGTGGTGCGCCAGGTGCCGGAGCCGTTGGTCATCCGGACGTTCTGCTGGCCGACGCCGGGCACGCCGGTGTAGTGGACGTCCACGTACAGCGCCGGGGTGGCCGGGGTGAAGTTGATCTGCGCCTGCGTCGAGCTCGGCTGCGTGACGCTCTGCGTGTAGTCGTCCGCGGCGAGCGCGGCGGGGGCGGTGAGCCCGGCCGCCACCAGCAGTGCCGAGGCGACGAGCGCGAGCCCCGGGCCGCGTCGTCGTAGCTTGTCCAAGGTCCGGTTCACGCCGTGACACCTCCGCCGTTGGGGATCCACGAGGCAATTTGTTGCCAGTCGCAACAAAGTAGCTCCCGGTCAGCGGTGCTTCGATCACGTTTAAGTAACACTTGTCTGGACCAATGCGCAAATGAGTGAAGCGGTTCGTCACTCTTCGTCGGGTTGTCGCCACTCTGGGCGAATGACTGAACCGAGAAACCTTCTTCCGACGGGTGACCTCGATCGTGTGACATGCGACGATCCGCTGCCACCTCGTCCCCTACCGAGGAGTAGGCCATGGCGTCTCCACGGTTGTTCCGGTCCCTCGTCGTGCTTTCCCTGATCGCGGCCCCGGTCACGGTGGCCACCTCGACCGCCGAAGCCGCGCCGCTGCAGAGCGGTGGCGTCGTGAACTTCGGCTGCGCCACCACCGGCAAGCTGCACTGCCTCGGCAAGGCGGTCCGGTCGCCGAACGGCAACGGCCCGCTGGTCGTCTCCACCCCGGTCGGCTACGGACCGGCCGAGATCCAGGCCGCCTACAACCTCGGCGGGCTGCACGCGAACGGCCGCACCGTGGCCATTGTGGACGCCCAGGATGCCCCGACCGCCGAGGCCGACCTGGCCAAGTTCCGGTCCGCGCGCGGGCTTTCCCCGTGCACGACGGCCAACGGCTGCTTCAAGAAGGTCAACCAGAACGGCGCGGCGAGCCCGCTGCCCGCGCCCGACTACGGCTGGGCCGAAGAGATCAGCCTCGACCTCGACGCGGTGTCGGCGACCTGCCCGGACTGCCACATCCTGCTGGTGGAAGCCAACTCCCCGGACACGGACCCGCTGATGACGGCGGTCGACACGGCCGCGGCGACGCCCGGCGTGGTGGCGATCTCCAACAGCTACGGCGGGTCCGAGGACTCGACGATCCTCGCCGCGGACGCCCACCTGAACCACCCGGGCATCGCGGTCACGGCGTCCTCGGGCGACTCCGGGTACGGCGTCAGCTGGCCGGCGTCGTCGCCGTACGTCACGGCGGTCGGCGGCACCACGCTGAAGAAGGCGGCCACCACCACCCGCGGCTGGACCGAAACGGCGTGGAACGGCAGCGGCAGCGGGTGTTCGGCCCTGGAAGCGAAACCGTCCTGGCAGCACGACACCGGGTGTGCGAAGAGGACGGTCGCGGACGTCTCGGCGGTCGCGGACCCGGCCACCGGGCTCGGCGTCTACGACACCTACAACAGCTGCGGCAGCTCGTCGTGGTGCGACTTTCTGCTGTCGCTGGGCCTGGCCCAGGGTGCGGACGGCTGGGTGCAGGTCGGCGGCACGAGCCTGTCGTCCCCGGTGATCGCGAGCGTGTACGCGCTGGCGGGCAACTCGGTGACGTCGGGGTCGTACCCGTACGCGCACACCAGCGGGCTCTATGACGTCACGTCTGGCTCGAACGGCAGCTGCGGCGGGAGCTACCTCTGCACGGCGGGCGCCGGGTACGACGGGCCGACCGGGCTGGGCACGCCGAACGGCACCTCAGGGTTCTGAGCGCCGGATCGGCTCGCCGAGCGCGGCGGTCAGCTCGGCGTCGATCCGCCTGAGCAGGTCGCCGAAGACGCAGACCGTTCCTTCCCACGGGTGCCCGAACGTGCCCAGCCGGAGGTCGCCGGTCAGGTAGCTGTGGTAGTCGCCGTCCGGGAAGACGGCGCCGGGCCAGCGCGGTCCGGCGCCGTCGACCCGGGCGGGGTCGAAGCGGTAGCCGACGTGCTGCCAGTCGAGCCAGTACAGCTCCTCGCCGGGCTCGACCGACTCGCGCAGTCCCTTGTGGACGCTGTCGTACAGCGCATCCAGCTGCGGGTCGTCGAGGTCACCGACGTGCCAGGTCGCCGAGCCGGCGGGTTCGGTGATGCCGGGGAACTCCCGGGTGTCGGGGCGGAAGGCGAACCGCTCCTCGAAGCGGGACCAGATGTCGTCGTACTCCGGCTCGGCGAACAGCCGGCGAACCGGCCGGGTCCGCGCCGGTTCGCCGGGCGAGCTCAGGTGGTAGCGGGTGACCGTGGTGACCTCGCGCATCCCGGCGGCTTCGAACGCGTCCCGCAGGGCACCGGTGGCTTCCGCGAGCAGGAACCGCATCCCCCGGTGCGGTCCGGCGAGCCGCCAGTCGTGGGCGACGAGCGTGGCGGCGAGGCGGGGGTCGGTGACCCCGCCGACCACCATGAACTCCCCGGATTGTTCCAGCCAGGCGGCGCGATCGCCGTCGAGGACGACCGCGGCCGACCGGTCCAAGTAGGCGGAGTCGGCCAGGAACTCGGAGAACGGGCGGCGGTGCGGGCCGGTCTTCGCGGCCAGCTCGGCGACGCGCTGGTGCCCGGCCCAGTCGTGGCCGACCACGGGGAGCGTCGTGGTGTCCGTCCCGATCGGACAGCGGAGCACCGCACGTTCCGGTTCCGCCGCGAAGCCGGCGGCGAGCAGGGCCTCGGCGAGCCGGGCGTCGCCGTAGACCGGCCAGAGCACCGGCTCGTTGCGCTGCGCGAAGGCATCGACCTGCCGGACCACCAGCGCTTCGAGGTCTCCATCGGGCAGCGGCCCGTGACTCACCTCGCCGTGCGTGCCGTAGTGGGTTCGCACCACCGGGCCGTCACGGTCGACCACCGCGCCCACCGGGGGGAGCTGCGGCCGGCGGCTCAACGCCTCTTCCATGCCGTTGATCATCCCCGGTCGGGTGACGTTCGCGCAGCGCATTTTCGCGTCTCCGCGCGCGGGGTAAGGATGTCTGCATGCTGGACACCGAAGTCCTTTCGCGGACGGCCCCGCGGGCGCTCGACGTCGTCACCCCGCTCGGGGACGTGCGGTTCGCCGTCCGCGTCGGCGGCTGGGACGTGCCCGCGAGACCCGAACTGACCTGGGGCCTCGAGTCCGGCGCCCGGCTGTGCCGGTGGCGGCACAGCTCCGTGCGGCTCGACGTCGTGTCCGGGCCCACCGCGTCCGGGCTGCCCGGGATCACCCGCGAGACCACCATCCTCCGGGTGCTGGCCCGCGAGGACGTCGGCGAGTTCGTCGTCCACGCCGAGCTGGCCGGCGCGCCGCACGAGGACCGCATCTGGGAAAGCGCCTTCACCGCCGAGACCGCCGACGCCGCGGTGAGCGTCGGCGGCCCCGGGGCCGAGCTGCTGCGGCGGTGTTCGCGGGCCGGGCAGCACGTGCCGCCGTACTGGTCCCGGCTGGTCGGCGGGGACGCCGTCGAGCGCACCGGGGGCCGGCTCACCTGGCGGCTGCCCCGCGTCGACCGCGGCGACTACGCCGAGCTGTGGGTGTCCGTCGCGTGGAGCGCGGCGGGCGGGGACCCGGGCCGCGCCGTCGACATCGACGCGGCCCGGGTGCTGCGGGAGCTAACCCAGTGAAATCCGGTCCAGGTCCGGAGCCCCGGCGCGGTCGTTGCCGATCCGGACCGTATTGGCGCCCGCGGTCAGCGTCACCGGGACCGAAGTGGTGTACGGGGTGTTGTTCCCGGCGCCGCTGACCTTCACCTCCGTCGGCGCACCGCCGTTCACCGAGACGAAGTACGACCGGTCGCCGTTGACGGTGAAGTCCAGGTACAACGTGTACTGGCCCGCCGCGGGCACCGTCACGCCGGGGAAGGTCACCGCCGCTCCCGGGCCGATGTTGCGCACCTTCTGCCCGCCCGAGCACGGCGAGCAGCTCGTGACGCCGGCGTCGCCGATGTCGTTCGCCGAGTCCTCCGCCTCCCGCATGAACACCCGGTCCGCGGGCCGCGGCTTCACCTGCACCGGCTTGCTCACCGACTTCGCGCGCCCGAGCGTCCGGAAGGACGCCGTCACCGGGATGCTCACGTCCTGGGCCGTCGGGGCGGTCACCGTCCACGAGCCGCTCAGCACCTGGCCGAGCCCCAGTGCGGACGCCGTCACCGGATCGCCCGACACCGCCCAGCCCGCCGGGACGACCGGGGCTAGCGACACGTGGTCGATCGGGTCGTCGACGTCGAGCCGCAGCGACGCGGTGATCCGGAGCGACTGCTGACCCGGCGAAACCCATTGCACACCGGCGGGTTGCACGGTCAACGTCGTCTTCGGCGTATACGACTCCGGCGGCATCGGCGCCACCGCGATCCGGTCGAGGTCCGCCGTCCCGGAGACCTTGATCGTGTTGGCGCCCGCGGTCAGCGGCACCGGGATCGCGCCCGGCGCGGTGACCGCGATCGGGGCCGCGCCGTTGACGCTCACCGAGAGCGTGCCCGGGCCCGTCGTGTCGAGCTGCAGCCGGGACGGACCGGTGGCCTGGACGTCCCGGAAGACGACCGCGCCGCGATCGAGGCCGGTCACCGCGTTCGTGCCCGAGCACGCCTCGCACCACACCGGCGTCGCCTTGCCCTCGAACCCGTTGCGCCACGACTCCGCCTCCAGCGGCACCTCGCCGCGCGGGTCCGGGTAGCCGTAGGCGATGTCGATCTCGTCGAGCGCCAGCTGCCGGTAGAACGGCTTGGCCTGCGGCCCGGACCACGTGTTCAGCACCTCCAGCTTCAGGTACCGCGCGTGCACCTCGCCGACGTCGATGAACTGGACGCCGCGGTTGCTGGGCAGGGCGCCGGTGCGCACCGTGCGCCAGTTCGTCCCGTCGTCACTGGCGTGGACCCGGTAGTCCTTGATCCGCGCGGAGTCCTCGGCACGGCCGAAGGACTCGCGCGCGGAGGTCGGCGACGACTCGCGCTCGTGCACCGCCAGGTAGGCCGTCGACCGCCTGCGGCCCAGGTCCAGCGTCACGGAAACCGGGAGCCGGCCGCCCGCGTCCCAGTAGTTCAGGTAGCTGCCGTCGACGAGGTTCGCCGCCGGGTGCCCGTCTGCGGAAGCCGACGCGGTCGCCTTGATCGTGCTCTTGTCGTAGAAGTACTGCTGCCCGGCGGTGTCCACTTTGAACACCGTGTCGTAGGTGTCCCAGTCTCGGATGTCCAGAATGGACAGGTAGCCGCCGGACTGGGCGAAGCGCATCGGCTTCCCGGTGCGCAGATCGGACACGCCGGTGACGCGGTAGCCGTTGTCCCGCAGCCGGACCAGGTTCGTGGACGGCCGCGTGACGACGTGCACGTACTGCGTCCGCGCGCCGGGCTTGACGGTGATCACGCCGTGGGCGCCGTCGTTCCAGAAGCCGGGCTGCAGGCCGCCGTACATGTACCCGCCGCCCTGGGTGCCTTCGAGGGACTCCCGGATCGGCTGGGTCCAGGACGCCATGAAGGTGTTGAACGCCTCCTGCTGCGGCGGGAACTTCCCGTTCAGCATGGCGGTTTCGGCCATCAGCGACTTG
Organism: Amycolatopsis sp. NPDC024027; assembly: GCF_040638975.1. Classification (NCBI taxonomy): domain Bacteria; kingdom Bacillati; phylum Actinomycetota; class Actinomycetes; order Pseudonocardiales; family Pseudonocardiaceae; genus Amycolatopsis; species Amycolatopsis sp. NPDC024027. Next base: position 753,512 of record NZ_JBEZYY010000001.1, on the reverse strand, counting down.
ATCGACGAGCCCGCGTTCGTGATGTACCGGCCGGTGGAGAGCCGGAAGTCGACGGCCTGGTCGCCGCCGCTGTACCACCAGTCGCCGTTGGTCGGCAGCTTGTAGTCGGCCTCGGTGAGCCGCGGCATCGGCGTGTAAACCGCCTGCGGGTAGTCGTAGGAGGGGGTCATGCCGGTCTTCTGCTCGTTGCTGACCGTGTCCATGATCGGCGTGTCCTCGTTGTTGTTGCTCAGCAACCAGGACGGCCGCTTCTCGCGGATGTGCTCGTAGAGCCCGTGCTGCTCCCAGTACTCGTTGTCGTTGTCGATCCAGAACCCGGCGAGGTCTGAGTAGCGGTCCATGACCTCGTCGAACAGGTCGTAGGAGTACTCGCCGAAGCCGGGCCGGGTGGTGAGGTCGACCGGCTTGCCCTTGTACGCCGAGTAGGCGGCCGAATCGAGGGATTCGTGCCCGGTTTCGTTGTGCCACTGCGGATCGTCGGTCATGTAGAGCATGACCCGCACGCCCTTGGCCTGGCCGGCGGCGATCAGCTCGCCGAGGAAGTCACGCTGCGTCGAGCAGCTGCCGGGGATCTTCGACGGCCACGGCCGCGCGTAGCCCAGCCGGCTGTGGAAGGTGGTGAGGACGACGTAGGACGCGCCCAGCTTCTTCGCCTCGTCGATCCAGTAGCCCGGCGTCCAGCCACCGTCGGTGACGTCGCGTTCCCAGGCGGCGCAGTCGGTGTGCCGCGGCGCGGTGAACATGCCCCAGTGCAGGAACAACCCGGCCGTCGAGGCCCGCAGCCAGTCCTGACGCGGGTGGTACAGCTCGGCGTTCGCGGGACTGACCAGGCTCGCCACCAGCGCGACGGCGGCGGCGAGGCAGGCAAGCAGGCGGATTCTCAAGGGACCTCCTCGTCCGAGAGATCCGATGATTAGTTCCTGATATATCGTACGTCAAGGGAGGATGCCGCTCATCGGCACACAATCGTCTGATCTGTCCGCTACCGCCGGGTAAAATCGTACGGCCCGGCAGCGCGCCGATGTTGCCCGGCGGGCGCAGGGGTCGCCGCCGCGATCGCCTCGCCCAGCTCGTCGCGGGTTGCCGCCGTGGATGGCGGCGATGCTGGCGGTGTTGATGATCCGCGCGGGATCGACGAGGATTTCTCGCCGGTCGGACCGGACCGTCTGTCGGCTACCGTTCCGCGGTCACCGGCAGCAACCCGCGCTCGCCGAACACCTTCTTGGCCGTGAAGGTCGCGTTCAGCGCCTTCGGAAATCCACAGTAGACAGCGGAGTGCAGGAGCGCCTCGACGATCTCCGCCGGCGTGAGGCCGACGTTGAGCGACGCGTTGACGTGCACTTCCAGCTGCGGCTCGCAGCCGCCGAGGGCGGTGAGCATGCCGAGGGTGACCAGCTGCCGATCGCGCGGCGCCAGACCCGGCCGCGAGTAGATCTCCCCGAACCCCCAGGAGACGACGGCCTCGCCCAGCGCGGGGGCGACGTCGGCGAGCGCGTCGATCACCCGCTGGCCACTCTCGCCGTCGATCTCGGTCAGGGTCTTCAGGCCACGCTCGAAGCGTTCGTCGGTCATGTCGGTCCTTTCCCTGGCGATCTTGTCTCGACCGACGCTAGGTGCTGGAGCGCGCTCCAGGTCAAACGTGACAGCCACCACGGCGGGCGACCGGCTTCCGGAGGCCTGTCACAAATGTCCGCCCGCGTTCGTCAAGGTGGTGATCGCACCGCGAAAGGACGAACCCGTGAACGAGGAGCTCCTGGCCCGCAGCTTCGAGACGCACCGCGGCCACCTGCGGTCCGTCGCCTACCGGATGCTGGGTTCGCTGAGCGAGGCCGAGGACGCCGTCCAGGAGTCGTGGCTGAAGCTGAGCCGGAGCGACACCGCGGCCGTCGAAAACCTGGGCGGGTGGCTGACCACCGTCGTCGGGCGGGTCTGCCTCGACATGCTGCGGTCGCGCAAGGCCCGGCGCGAAGAGCCGTGGGAAGCGCTGGTGCCCGACCCGATCATCAGCCGCGAGGACGACGGCCCCGAGCACGAGGTGCTGCTGGCCGACTCGGTCGGTCTCGCGCTGCTGGTCGTGCTCGACACGCTCACGCCGGCCGAGCGGCTGGCGTTCGTGCTGCGGGACATGTTCGCGATGCCGTTCGAGGAGATCGCCCCGGTCGTCGGCCGGTCCGAGGCGGCGACCCGGCAGCTGGCCAGCCGCGCGCGGCGGCGGGTGCAGGGCGCCCCGGTCGCGCCGGACCCGGACCTCGCCCGCCAGCGCGAAGTCGTCGACGCCTTCCTGGCGGCCGCCCGCGGCGGCGACTTCGACGCGCTCGTCTCGGTCCTGGACCCCGAGGTCGTGCTGCGCGCCGACCGCGGCGCGGCGCAGGGCGGCTCGACCGAGGTCCGCGGCGCGGCGGCGGTGGCGAACCAGGCGCTGACGTTCTCACGGCTCGGCGCCGGCGGCGGCGTCGTGCACCGGGCGCTGGTCAACGGCGCGGCGGGCGTGGTCGCGACGCGCGAAGGACGGCCGTTCTCGGTGCTGGGCTTCACGGTCGCGGGCGGCCGGATCGTCGAGATCGACATCCTCGCCGACCCGGACCGCCTCAGCCGGCTGGACCTGGCGGTGCTGGACTGATCCCGACGCCGTGAATGACTCATTCCTGTCGTCCGACGACAGGAATGAGTCATTCACGGCGTTTGCGGGAACACGGCGCCGTGCTCGTCGGTCACCAGGGCGATTTCGCCGGCGTCGTCGAAGTGCAGGTACCGCCGCCTGCCGTCCGCGTACTGCCGCACCGCGCCCGCCACCACGACCACCAGCTCGCCGTCTTCGATGGCGTACAGATCGTCCGGGGTCAGGACTTCGTGGATGCGCGTGCCGTCGGTGACCAGGGTGCGCACCCGCCGGCCGGTGTGGTCGTAGCTGTAGAGCGCGTTGACGCCGTCGTCGCCGTGCACCCCGCGCAGCCGGCCGAACGCGTCCCGGATTTCGCTGCCCGGCGGCGTCTTCGGGGCCGGCCCGGAACCGATGTCGCGCACCAGCCCACCCGGGCCGGTGAGCACGTGCTGCCCGCCGGCGAAGTGCTCGCTGACGCCGTTCGCGTAGTGCACCGCGGTGCGGCGGCCGCTCAAGTCGTAGGCGACGGCGTCGACGAACCCGGGCACGCTCACCAGCCGGCCGACCTCGTCGTATTGGTGGTGGACGGTCAGCCGCCCGTCGCCGGCGTCGGGGTAGGCCACCTCCGCGACCCGCCCGTCGGCCCGGTGCGCCACGTCGAGCCGGTACTCGACGGCGACGTGCGCCGGGCGCCAGCGCTTCTCGGCCGCGTGGCCGAGCGCGTCGTAGCCGAAGTGGGTCACGCCGCATTCGTCGGCGACGCGCACCAGGCGCCCGCAGCTGTGCGGCCCCGCGCCGAGCGGGGCCGGGAGCCCGCCGTCGTGGTGGGTGAACGTGGTGACCGGGGTGCCGCGCGGATCGTCGACCAGCACCGCGACCACCCGGCCGGCCGCGTCGTGCACCCGGAACACCGTGTGCCCGTCACCGGTCCGCGACTCGACCACGTTCCCGGCCGCGTCCCGGACGTGCACCACCCCGTCCGCGTCCCGCAGCTCGCGCCCGAGCAGGTCGTGCGCGCTGCCTTTCTCGAGGGGGTCGTCACGAGCGTCCGCGCCCAGCGGGCGGCCCAGTGCGTCGTACCGGAACTCCGTGGGCGGGGGCGGCGGATCGCCGTCGCGGAACGCCCGGCTCGTGCGGCACACCAGGCCCCGCGCGCAGTATTCGTGGCGCTCGTCGACGACGTCGCCGAGCAGCTCCGCGTGCCGCCGCTCCAGCAGCCGCCCGGCGCCGTCGCGCAACTCGGCGGTCACCAGCACCTCCGCCTCGCCGGACACCGCGCGCTGCTCGGTGGTCACCCGCACCGGCCCGCTGTGGTCGTAGCGGTACCGGACGGTCGGCAGGTCCGCCGAGTCGCCCGGCCGCACCACCGTTTCGGGCCGCCCCAGCGGGTCGTGGGTCCACGAGGTCACCGCCCCCGCCGGATCGGTCACCCGGCACACCCGCGCGGTGCGGACGTCGTGGCGCGTGATCGTCGCGTTCCCCAGCGGGTCCGTGGTCACCTCGGGGAAGCAGTGGTCGGCGGAATACCGGATCTCCCGGGTGTGGCCGAGCGGATCGGTCGTCGTGGTGCGCAGCCCGGCGACGGTGCCGAGCCGCCCGTGGAACGTCGTGACCCACCAGCCTTCCTCGCCGGGACGGCGGTGGTACCCGTGGTGCCGCAGGTCCGGCGGGCGCGAGCCGTAGACATCGGCGACGAGCGCGTCGGTGAGCACCAGCTCCTCCCGCGCGGTGCGGAAGCCGTGCGAACCGGCGAAGCCGTCGGGCTCTTCGTCGTACCGGAAGATCCTGTCGGACAACACTTTCCCGGTGCCGTCGACCTCGCGGACCCGCGCCGGGAGCGCGGTGAACCGGCGTTCGGGGTCGGCCGCGTACTTCGTCCGCGTCTCGCGCACGACCGGCTCGCGGCCGGGCCGTTCGGTCGTCTCCACCTCCCGGGCCGGATTCCCGGCAGGGTCGAAGGCCGTCTCCTTCGTGGTAACCGAAACCGGGGTCTCCCGGCGCTCGAACACCGTCGTCACCGACCGTGTCCATTGTGGACGCCGGAGGTGCTCGACGCGGCGGTACGGCCGGTCCGCCGCCGGTGAGCCGTCGAGGCCGTAGGTCTCCTCCTTGGCCAAGAGCCCCTCGTCGCCGAACCAGCGCACGGTCCGCAGGGTGGGCGCGCACTCGTCGCCGAGGTCGTCCTGGACCACGCGGCCGAAAACGGGCGGCCGGCTGTCGTGGTACTCGAACTCCGTCACGCCCACGTGGCCGGTGGCCGATTCGCGCAGCGAAACCCGCCGGACCACCGGCACCGAGGCGACGGTCGCGTACTCGATCGCGGTCCGCAGTCCCATCCCGTTGTCGATCTCGCACAGCCGTCCGGTGCGGGGCAGGTCTTCGAGGGAGTGGTACGGCACGGCGTCGAGCACGGACACCCCGCCGCCGGCCCGCGCTCGCGCGGTCAGCCGGACCCGCCGCGGTGCCGGGGCCGCCACGGAGGCGTAGGCCAGCCGCAAGACCGGGGCGGCGGTTTCGGCGCCGTGGGTGTCGAATCCGGTGAGCGCCACCGACGTCAGCAGGGACGCGCCGGTGACGTCGTCGGCCTCGTAGCCGAGGGTCCACCGCCGCACGAGCGGCCGGGCCGAAGCGGGCACCCGCAGATCGATCCGCGCGCACCGCAGGGCCGTCGTGACCAGGGCGCCGTCGCGGCCCCGGCGGAGGACGTCCGGCCGCGGCTCGTAGCTGAACTCCACTTCGTACGGGCCGTACGAGACGCGCGTGAGGTAGGCCTGGCCGCTGTGGTGCGCCCAGCCGAACGTCGCGGTGGTGCCGAACGCGTCCTCGGTGCGGTCGAGGTACCAGGTGGCGCCTTCGCCGGGCCCGAGGAAGTGCCGCAGGCCCGCCTCGGTGGTGAGCAGGAAGCCGTCGCCACGGCGGACGAGCCGGCCCGCGGCCCCGGGCGGCGCGTGCTCGTCCGCCGGCCCGACGTGCGGCAGGGGCAGGGTGAACCCGCCACCGAACGGGCCGTTCGGCGCGCCGGTCGCGTACCGCAGCGCGAGCGCGGGGGCACCGCCGCCGGGACCGGGTGGCAGGTCGAGCGGCACCGTGAAGCAGCCGCCGCCGGTCGCCGGTTCCGGTGTGAAGGCGGCTTCGTGCGTGCTCGGCCGGAGCACAACCATGGTGATCTCCCCGCAGGCATCTCGTGACTTCCGGAGGGCCAAGTGGGTGAGCCGGGGGCGCCAGATACGTCGTCACCCGTTTGCCGTGGCCGTTATGCATTCGTGACGTCGGTGTCGTATCCCAGTGGCGGCCCACGGGTCTTTCCCGGGTGCCGTTGGTGATCAGTGGCGGGGGCAGAGCAGCAGGAGGGTGGACCCGATGGTCGTCAGGTTCTTGCGTGGCGAGACCGCGGAAGCAGCGACGGAGGACGTGAGCACGCTCAACGAGCTCCCAGTCCCGCCAAGGCAGTTGCTGGACCGGCACGGCGCCCGCGTCCTCGATCCGGCGACGGCCGTCGTCGCGGCCGGGCAGCCGGCCCCGCGCACCACCGTGTACCGGCCGGGCGTTTTCCTCATCCCGCAGCGGTACCTCCGCGACCAGCAGACGCTGGCCGCGATCAACGGCGTCCTGGCCCGCATCGGCCTCTACGCCGAGCCGGCCGGCGGGGGCGACACCAAGGAGGCCACCCGCGCCCGGCAGCTCGACGAACTGCCCGTTCGCGCCCTGCTGCGCGTCCGCGAAGACGCCGGCCCGGTCGTCGTCGACTGCTGGAAAGCGCTCCAGCTGCTGCGGTCCGCCGCGTCGGGCGAGCGGCCCGAGCTCGACCCGAAGATCGCGGCCGCGATCGCGCCGGAGCACCTGCTGTTCACCACGCCGGTGTTCGGCGGGGTGCCGTGGGAGACCAGCGGCCTCGGCGGCACGCCGTGGGAGACGAGCGGGTTCGGGGCAGGCAGCTCCTACGGGCGCACCCGCGGCGCCAACCGGATCCCGGTGACGCTGGCCGCGGCGCCGCCCTACCGCAGCGAGAAGGCCGAGCAGCGGCGGCCGGTGATCGCGGTGCTGGACACCGGCATCGGCCCGCACCCGTGGTTCGGGCTGACCGACCGCAGTGGCCCGCCGGCCGCCGGCTCGGGGCTCGCCGTCGCGCCGGGCATCCAGGCGGCGATCCTGCAGGCCGAACTCGCTTCCGGCACGACGTTGCCGACCCAGCTGCTGTCGGACTACTGGGACGCGCCGACGACCGGCCAGCCGCTGATCGGCGACGTCGACACCGACACCGGGCACGGCCTGTTCATCGCCGGCATCGTCCGGCAGGCCTGCCCGGAAGCCGACACCCTCGCGATCCGCGTGGTGCACAGCGACGGCGTCGCGTACGAAGCCGACGTGCTGCTCGCGCTGCACCTGCTGGCCGACCGCGTCCGGGCCGCGCAGGCGGACAACCGGCCCGAGGACATGGTCGACATCGTCTCGCTGTCGCTGGGCTACTACGAGGAAAACCCGGCGGACATCGCCTACACCGGCCAGTTCGGGGCGGTCATCGCGGAGCTGCTGGGCCTCGGCGTGCTCGTCGTCGCCGCGGCGGGCAACGACGCCACCACGCGCCGGTTCTACCCGGCGGCCTTCGCCGACCAGCCGCTCGGCGGCGGCAGTGGCCCGCAGGTGATCAGCGTCGGGGCGCTCAACCCCGACGTCACCGCGAGCAAGGCGCTGTTCTCCAACGAAGGCCCGTGGGTGCGCGCCTGGGCGACCGGCGCCGGCGTGGTCAGCACCTACCCGACCGACGTCCGCGGCACCGCGGCCGCCGACCACGAGGTGCCGGGCTTCGGCCGTAACTCCTTCGACCCCGACGACTACAGCGCCGGCTTCGCGGTCTGGGACGGGACGTCGTTCGCCGCGCCGCTGGCCGCGGCCGAGCTCGGCAAGGCCCTGCTGCAGTCCGGGGACCTGGCCACGGTCGACCGCGAAACCGTCGTCAAGCGCGCCTGGACCGCGCTGGGCACGCTGTGAACGTGGCCAAGACCGACCACGCTCGCGTGGCGACCCTGTTCGACGCCGCGCGGGAGGGCGACCGCGCGGCGCTGGACGAGCTGGTTTCCCTGCTCACGCCGTTGCTCTGGCAGGTGGCGCGTGATCAGGGGCTGGACGCCGAGCACGCGGCCGACGTCGTGCAGACGACGTGGCTGCGGCTGCTCGGCTCGTTCGCGGAGATCCGCTCGCCGGTCGCGCTGACCGGCTGGCTGATCACCGTCACCAAGCGGGAGGCCTGGCGCACGGGGGAAAAGCGCCAGCTCGAGCGGCCGCTGCCGGAGCTTCCGGAGCGGCTTTCCGAAGCATCGCCGGCACCCGAGGAGGGGGTGCTGCGCGAGGACCAGCGCGTGCGGTTGTGGCGCGCGGTCGACAACCTGCCCGAACGCTGCCGCAGCCTGCTGCGGATCGTGGCGTTCGTGCACCGGCCGGACTACGCCGAAGTCGGCGCCCGGCTGGGCATGCCGAGGGGGAGTATCGGCCCGACCAGGGGACGTTGCCTCGCGCGCCTGCGCGAGCAGCTACTCGCCAACGGCGAAGGAGATTGGCTGTGACGACCGTCGAACCACCAGGCGCGAACGAGCCCTTGGACGAGCTCGACCTCCGGTTGCTGGCCGGTGTGCGCGAGCTGTGGGAAGACGCCGACCCGATGCCCGCCACGCTGGTGGACCAGATCCGCTTCGCGATCCGGCTGGAGGACGTCGACCTGGAGGTGATGCGCATCCGTGACCTGGCGCAGCTCGCGGATGCGCGCAGCGCCGCCGAACAGGGCAGGCTCATCACGTTCGACAGCGAAAGCCTGACGATCATGGTGAACGTCAGCCCCGAGCCGGGCGGCACGATCCGCCTGGACGGCTGGTTGACGCCCCCGGCCGAGCACCCGATCGAGGTCCGCGCGAGCTCGGGCCCGCTGACCACGACGTCGGACGCGGAGGGCCGGTTCGCGGTCAGCGGCGTGCCGCACGGGATGGTCCAGGTGCTGGTGCGCACGGCCGGCCGCTCGAGGACGGTGAGCACCCCGGCGATCGAACTCTGAGCGCGAGCAGCGGGGCCGGATCACTGCTCGGTGAGGTCCTCGGCGGGCCACCGCTCGAGGAACGCTCCGAGAGCGTCGTCGATGAGCGTGCCCCGCGGGGTGGGTTCGTCCCACGGGCCGAGGTGGTCGACAAAGGCGTCGACCAGCACCTCGAGCACGCCTTCCTGCTGGGCGAGGGTCGGTTTCGCCTGCGTTCGCAACGCGGCCAGCAGGTCCGGGGCGCGGTCGCCGAGCAGCTCCACGATGATCCCGCGGTACCGGCGCGGCAGCGCTTCGATGACCGTCGACACGGGAAAGGACATTCAGCCACCGTAATGACCCGGGCTCCGAGAGCTGCCTGATACCTCTGACTCGGAGGTACGATCCGGGGCGTTCTTCCCCGGCCGAAAGGGCAGCCCGTGGTCGCGTCGCCGAGGGTCGAAGACCGGGTTCGCGACCTGCACCGGCGGGCGGTCGCGGCGACCAACAACGGTCAGCCCGTGGTGGGCGGTCGCCTGATCCGCTCCGCCGCGCGGCTGCTCGGCCTGCCCGCCACCGAACCACCGGCGGGGTGGCCCGCCTGGCCCGACCTCGCGACACGCGTGCTCGGTACCTACGCGGCCGTCGAAACGGCGCTCGGCCACAGCGCCCGCGGGCTCGCGCTGCTCGACGAGGCCGACACCCTCGTGTCGGACGCCGGGCGCGGGATCCTGCGCCAGCAACGGGGTCTCGTGCTCATCCTGATCGGCCGGATGGACGAAGCCCTGGTGTGCTTCGACGAGGCCATCCCGCTGCTGCGGCAGGCCGGCGAGTTCGTCGTGCTCGCCAGGACGCTGCTCAACCGCGCGATGCTGCACCAGTACGCCGGGCGCGTCCGGCTCGCGCTCGCCGACCTCGACCAGTGCGAGCAGATCGGGGCCGGCCATCCCGAGGAAGACGGCCTGGCCCGGATCTTCGCCAAAGCCGCGCACGGCCGCGGCCAGGCGCGGGTGCTCACCGGCGACATCCCGGGTGCCCTGCGCGACTTCGACGCGGCGAGCGGTTTCTACGCCGAACAGAGCGTCGGGATGCTGCCGGTGCTGGCCGTCGACAAGGCGCGGGCGCTGCTGGCCGCCGGGCTGCCCCACGAAGCCGCCGCCGAACTCGACGCGGCGCTCGAGCAGTTCCCGCGGCTGCGGATGAACCAGGAACACGCCGAGGCGGAGCTGACCAGGGCGCTGGCCGCACTGGCGAGCGGCGATCCGGCCGCCGCGCGCGCATGGGCCGGGCGCGCCGAACGCCGGTTTCGCCATCGTGGCAACGAAACCTGGGCGGCGGTGGCGCAGCTGACGGTGCTGCGCGCGGACTTCGCGGCCGGGCGGCGGATCTCCCGCATCGGTGCGGAGGCGACCGCGCTGGCCGACCGGCTCACCGCGCTGGGCCTGCGCAACGACGCCGAAATCGCGGCCCTGCTGGCCGCCAGGGCCCGGATCGCGCGGGGCGATCTCGACGGCGCCCGCGCCGGGATCGCCCCGCGCGACCGCCGCACCGCGCCGCTGGAAAACCGCCTGGTGCGGCGGCTGGCGCTCGCCGAACTCGGCGCCGCGACCGGCCACCGGCGCATCACGTTCGCGAACGCGCGGGCCGGGCTGACGCAGCTGCAGCGGCACCGCAGCCGGTTCGGCAGCGTCGACCTGCAGACCGGGACGACGTCGCTGGGCAAGGAACTCGCCGACGCGGGGCTCGCCGCCGCGCTCGCCCAGCGCTCGCCGGGCGTGGTGTTCCGCTGGCTCGACCGCTCGCGCGCCCAGGCGTTCCGGTTCCGGCCGGTGCGTCCGCCGTCCCACCCCGAGATCGTCGACGCCGTCGCCGAGCTGCGGTTCCTCTCGATGCAGATCCGCGCGGGCGAGCTGGCCGGGAAGCCGGACGCCCAGGCCGTGAAGCGGTGTGCCGCGCTGGAACGGGAGATCCGCGCCAAGGGCTGGCAGGCCGAGGGCGTGGCTGCCGACCACGCCGAGGCGAAGCTGCGCGAGATCGGCGACGAGCTCGCGGCGACCGGCAGCGCGATGGTCTGCTTCCTCGCCGATCGCGGCGCGTTGTGCGCGCAGGTGCTCGCGAACCACCGGGTGGCGCTGGTCGAGCTCGGCCCGGCGTCAGCCGTGGCGGAGCCGGTCGCGCGGCTGCACAGCGACCTCGACGCGTTGTGCGGGCGCCAGCTGCCGCCGCAGCTGGACCGGGTCATCCGCCGTTCGGTGCGGACGCAGGTCACCGCGCTGGACGCGGTCCTGCTGGCCCCGCTGGCGTCCCGGCTCGGCGACCTCGACGTCGTCGTCGTGCCGACCGGTGCGCTTTCGGCGATCCCGTGGGGGCTGCTGCCGACGCTGCACGGCCGCCCGGTGACGGTCACGCCGTCGTCGTCGGCCTGGCTCGACGCGGGCTCCCGCTCCGGCCGGGCGACCGGAGCGCCGCTGCTCGTCGCGGGTTCCGACCTGACCCACGCGGAGGCGGAGGTCGCCCGGCTGGCGCCGCTGTACCCGGACGCCGAGGTTCTGATCGGCCCGGACGCGACGGTCGCGGCCACGCTCAAGGCGTTCGACGGCTGCCGCCTGGCCCACTTCGCCGCGCACGGCCACCACGAGCAGGAGAACGTGCTGTTTTCCCGGCTCAACCTGGCCGACGGGCCGTTGATGGCCTACGACGTCCAGCAGCTGGCCACGGCACCGGAGCAGGTGGTGCTGTCGTCGTGCGACGTCGGCCAGGCGGTCGTCCGCGCGGGCGACGAAGTCCTCGGCTTCACGGCGGCGCTGCTCTACGGCGGAAGCCGCACGGTGGTTTCGAGCGTGGCCCGCGTCGACGACCGCACTGCGGGCGGCGTGATGCTGGCGTTTCACCAGGCGCTGGCGGTGGGCACGCCCCCGGCACGGGCTCTCGCGGACGCGGCCCGGGCGGAGCCGCTGATGCCGTTCGTCTGCTTCGGCCGCAGCTGACCAGCCCCAGCAGCCCAAGCGAGGTGAGCCCTGCTGTCTCCCTATGCTGATCTGTCACATCAATGTAGCACTTAGCTGTCTCATCGATGTGGCAATTACTCATAGGGTGGCGGCCTTGGATACGTGAGACGTAACCAAGGCCGCCTTGAGGCGCTTGTGGACGGGCCCAGCGTCACTCGATCGAGTGAAGCCGGGGGCCGCGCGTCATTCCTGGTGCAGGGTTCCCTCTTCCTCGGTGCGGCGGTAACCGGCCGGCACGCCCCCCGACTGGCCGGTTACCGCTGCGAGTTTCCTACTCACGGTGGAGCAGCACGACGGAGTCCGTCCCGTCGACGCGCCGGTACCCCGTGTCCGCCAGTCCCGCCAGCGCCGCGGCCTTCGACGCCAGCGTGGTCGGCCAGGACTGTTCCGGCTGCGCGACGGCCACCCACTCCGGCCGCTCGCCGGTGACGCCGTCGAAGAACAGCACCGTGCAGCGGGACGTCAGCCGCGGTGCCAGCCGGTTGGACGCCAGCACCGTCGCGCCGTCCGGGATCCGCGCCAGGACGGCGTCGATCCCGGCCCGCTGCGCCGGTGTCCAGACGTCGCTGGTCAGGTGGGCCGCTTGCAGGCCGGACGACGCCAGTCCGGCGACCACCGCGCACACCGGCAGGTACCGCTTGAACCCGCCGAACCGGCGGGCGCCGTGCACGCCGGCGATGAACACGATCGGCATCAGCACCGCGCTGTAGTGGTAGCCCATGCCCCAGTAGCGGTCGTTCGCCGAGACCAGCCGCCACAGCAGCGTCGGCACCGCGAGGAGCAGCAGGGGTGACCGCAGGGCCGCGAAGGCCGTCGGCGCCAGCAGGGCCAGCAGCATCGAAACCTTGACGATCGCGCCGCCGAACGGGTTGAAGCCGCTGCCGTGCGCGTACGCGCCTCCCGGGTTCAACGCCGGCAGCACGACCAGGAACAGCAGCGCCGACGTGACGACGCCGAAGACGAGCACCGTCCAGCCGAGCCGCCGCTGCCGGTTGAGCACCAGCACCAGGCCGACGGCCGCGAGCGTCAGCGGCAGGTCCTCCTTGACCAGCACCAGCGGCAGCGCGCACCAGACCGCGGCCCGCCACCGCTCGTGCAGCAGGTGCTCGGCGGCGAAGGCCAGCATCGGAACGGCGAAGCAGACCTCGTGGAAGTCGAAGTTCACCGCCGACAGCAGTCCCCACGACAGCACGTACCCCGCGCCGGCGAGCGCACCCCGGCGGACGCCGAGCAGCCGGATCGCGCAGCGGGTCACCGGCACCGCGGACAGCGCGAACAGCAAGGCCTGCGCGACCAGCAGGCACCCCGGTGACGGCCACAGCAGGTAGCACGGCGCGAGCAGCGCCAGGATCGGGTGGAAGTGGTCGCCCAGCGTCGGGTAGCCCGCGCCGAGCAGGTCCGAGACCGGCCAGTGCCCGTGCGCGTAGGACCGCACCGCCTGTTCGAAGATCCCCAGGTCGAACCCGCTCGCGTCGAACGTCCGCAGCCGCTGCAGCGACCAGGCGGCGTACCCGGCGAAGGCGACCGCGGCGACGACGTAGGGGACTGCGCGGCGTTCGCGGGTGCGCGCCGGAGCCGGTGCGAAGTCGATCAGCATGGCGGGATGCTCGTGCGGCCACGCTGAACAGAAGCTGAAGGAGCCTGAAGAAGACTTCAGGCAAGCGGCAGGCGCAGCTCCAGGCAGGCGCCGGACGTGCTCTCGGCGACGCGCAGCGTGCCGCCGTGCGTCCGCGCGATCTCCGCGGCGATCGCCAGCCCCAGCCCCGAGCCGCCGTCGTCTTCGCGTGCGCGGTCGTCGTCGAGGCGGACGAACCGGTCGAAGACGCGCTCGCGGTGTTCGGCCGGGATGCCGGGGCCGTCGTCCCGGACGGCCAGCACACCCTGGCCGCCGGCCTCGGTGAGCGTGATCGCCACGCGGCCGGCCGCGTGCCGCTCGGCGTTGTCGATGAGGTTGCGCAGCACGCGTTCCAGGCGTCCCCGGTGCCCCTGGACCACCGGGCCGGCGTGGATCTCGGTGCGCACCTCGACGCCGTCACGCGGGAGCCGCGCGGCGACGTGCCCGGTGACGAGGTCCGCCAGCGCGATCCGGGTGGCCCCGGCCGGCTGGTCGGTGTCCAGCTTGCTGAGCAGCAGCAGGTCCCCGGTGAGCGTCTCCATCCGCGAGACGTCCAGCACGGCGTTTTCGCAGCTGCGGCGCCAGTCGAGCCGGTCGGGGTGGGCGAGCTGGACCTCGAGCTGGGTGCGCATCGACGCCAGCGGCGTGCGCAGCTCGTGCGACGCGTCCGCGGTGAACTGGCTCTGCCGCTGCACGGACCGGTCGAGCCGCGCCAGCATCTCGTTCATCGTGACGGCGAGTTCGGTGATCTCGTCGCCGGAGTCGGGCACCGGCACCCGGCGGCCGAGATCGCGCGCGCGAACCCCGTCGACCTCCGCGCGGATGGCCCCGACCGCGCGCAGCGACCGGCGGACGGCGAACCAGGCGACGGCCCCGATGAGCAGCGCAGCCGCGGGCACCGCGCCCCAGAGGAGCTGCTCGGCATTGGCCACCGTCTCGAGGCCGATCGGGTCGAGCGGGGTCTGTGCCTGGACGAAGTACTTCCCGCCTTTGGTCCCGGTGACCGACTGGATGCCGTCGATCGGGAACGGCATCCCCACCACGCAGCCGGGCCCCAGGACCCGCGCCTTCCCGACGACCGTCCCACCCTGGTCCAGGCGCTCCGGGCAGCCGCTGTCCTTCCCCTTGCCGAGGCTGATCTGGTAGCCGCCGTAGTTCAGCTGCCCGGCCACTTCGGTGGGCGACACGCCGGCCTCGAGCAGGCCCGCGATGGCGGCGACCTTTTCGTTGGCGACCCGCACCGCGGCGAGGTCCAGACCGCTGTACAGCGACCGCACGAACCAGTACGACCCGAGGCCGAGCATGACAGCCGACGCGAGGGCGGCGAAGAGGGCGACCCGCCACCGGGTCGACCGGGGCAGGAGCCGGGTCATGCCCCGAAGATAACCGCACCTTCGGAGACTCGGGCCGGTGTGCTCGCGGGTTAACGTCGGAAACCGTGACGGTCGAACAGTGGCACCAGGTGCGCGCGGCCTTGCCCGAGGTCGGCGGCCGGTTCGCGGACCTGCTGACCGGGGTCGGGGACCCGCACGAGCGGGCGCTCGGCGAGTGGTCGATCGCCGAAGCGGCATCGCACGTGGGGATGATCGCGCTGATGTACACGGCGATGATCCGCGGCGACGGCGGCCCGCTGCCGCTGCCGGGTCTCGAAGAGCCGATCGACGCGGCGAGCGTCGACACGATCTCCCGGATGAACGCGCTCGCGCTGGAGCTCTACCCGGAGCGCGACCCGGTCCGGCTGGCCGCGCGGCTGCGTGCGGACATCGCCGAGGTGCTGCTGGTCAGCGCGGACCTCGACCCGGAGAAGCCGGTGTGGTGGCTGGGCGGCTCCCGTGTGCCGGTGGCGGGCGTCCTCGCGCACCTGGTCAACGAAATGCTGATCCACGGCCTCGACATCGCCCACGCCCTCGGGCGGCCGTGGCGCGTCCCCGCGCGGCTCGAGGCGCTGTTCCTGGAGCTGTTCCTGTTCGGCATGGTCCGCAACGACATGGGCCACCTCCTCGACGACGCGAAGCCGTCGCCGCGTCGCATCGCGGTGGAGTTCCGGTCGGCGTACACGAGACCGGCGGTGCTGGCGCTCCAGCACGGAAAGCTGCGCTACGAGGAGCCGGACGGCACCGCGGACGTCCGCCTGCGGTTCGACCCGGCGGTGCTGGTACCGATGATGTTCGGCCGGATTTCCCGCTTCCGCGCGGCTTTACTCGGTGGCGTGCGGATCGGCGGCCCGCGGCCGTGGCTGCTCCCGGCCTTCCTGCGGACGGTCCGGATGCCCTAGCCGTCGCGCGTCGCAAGTTGTTTGACGTTCCGGGCGGCTGGAACCGGCTCGCTCCCCCGAAACCGGCCCGGTCAGTGCGGACTTCCGGCCGCGGCGACGCAGTGAATGACTCATTCACCTCGTCCGACGACATGAATGAGTCATTCATGTCGTCGGGCCAGCCGCCGCCAGGAGACAGTCAACGAACCTCAGACGAGCGACACGAGCCGAGTCTCCCGCGAGCTGGACCGCTTCCTGGCCGAGCGCGGGCCGAGGCTGATCCGGCCGTCCTGCCGCAACCACGACCCGCGCCACCGGCCGACCCACCACCCGATCCCTGACCGCCTACGACCACCGACCCGGTTACGCAATATTCGTTCAGGCCGCGGCGCGCTCGGCGAGCGGGCGGCGGCGCAGGTCCGGGTCGTGCACGGCCGGCGGCTGGTAGTTCTGGTCGAGCGCGCCGATGTTGGTGCCGGGCGGGACGATTTCGTCGATGCGGTCGAGGACGTCGTCGGTGAGCCGGACCTCGACGCCGGCCAGCAGGTCGTCGAGCTGGGGCATGGTCCGCGGACCGAGCAGCGCGCTGGTGACGCCGGGGTGGGCGATGACGAAGGCCATCGCGAGGTGGGTCATCGGCAGGCCCGCTTCGGCGGCCAGCGGAACGAGCTGCTCGACGACGTCGAGCCGGCGTTCGTCGCTGAGGTGCTTGAGCAGGTGGGCCCGGCGCAGGTCGTTCCGCTCGCCCTTGCGGACGCGCCCGGTGAGCAGGCCCTGGCCGAGCGGGCCCCAGATCAGCGTGCCCATGCCGAAGCGCTGGGCCAGCGGCAGCACTTCGCGTTCGACACCGCGGTTGAGGAGGGAGTAGGCGGCCTGCTCGGCGCGGAACCTCGCCAGGCCGCGGTGTTCGGCGACCCACTGGGCCTCGACGATGTCGGACGCGAGGCTCTGGGACGTGCCGATCGCGCGGATCTTGCCGGCACGAAGCAAGTCCGTCAGCGCGGAAAGCGTTTCCTCGACGTCCGTCGCGGGATCGGTGCGGTGCAGCTGGTAGAGGTCGATGTGGTCGACCTGCAGGCGCCGCAGCGAGTTCTCGACGGCGGTGGCGATCCAGCGCCGGGACGCGCCTTGGTGGTGCGGGTCGTCGCCGACCTGGCGGCCGAACTTGGTGGCGAGCACGACGTCGTCGCGGCGGCCTCGCAACGCTTTGCCGACGACCTCTTCGGAGTCGCCGTAGGCGTCGGCGGTGTCGATGAAGTTGATGCCCGCGTCCAGTGCCTTGTGGATCATGCGGGCGGAGTCGTCCGGGTCGGGGTTGCCGAAGGACGTCGCGAACATCATCGCGCCGAGCGCGTACGGGCTGACCTTGATCCCGGTCCGGCCGAGGGTGTGGTAGTGCATGGGTTCTCTCCCGCCGAGGTGCCGGCCGGCGCGGATGCCGTACGCTGGCCGTAAGTGGAAACCTATTCCGGAACTATATGGAAAAGCTTTCCGGTTACGCAACCGAGAGGGGCGAAGTGACCCAGGAGACCCGACGTCGGCGCGCCGACGCCCAGCGCAACGTCGAGGCCTTGATCGAGGCGGCGCGGACGGTCTTCGACACCTCAGGCGTGGACGCCCCGGCCAAGGAGATCACCGACCTCGCCGGAGTCGGCGTCGGCACGCTGTACCGGCACTTCCCGCAGCGCTCGGACCTGGTCAAGGCCGTCGTGCGGACCGGGATCGACGCCGTCGCCGACGCCGGCCCGGAGCTGAGCGCCGCCCACCCGCCGGAGCGGGCGCTTTCGCTCTGGATCGACCGGTTCGTCGAACTCCTCGGGACCAAACGCGGGCTCGCCTCGGCCCTGCACTCGGGCGATCCGGCGTTCGAAGGGCTGCCCGGCTACTTCATGGAGCGGCTGGGTCCCACGCTCACGGCCCTGCTCGACGCGGCGGCCGCCGACGGCGCGATCCGCCGCGACCTCGGCGCCGAGGATCTCCTGTACGCGATCGCGTTGCTGTGCCGGCCCGCACCCGGCCGCGAGCCGGGGCACGGCAGGCGCCTGGTCGCCGTCCTCGTCGACGGCCTCCGCTACGGCGCCGGCTGAACGGCGGCGAGCTGGTTCCGCACGCGGAAGGTCAGGTGCGTCGCGTTCGGCGTCTCGTGCACGGCGGTGCGTTCCAGCCGCACGTGCCGGCCGGTCTCGGCGTCGAACAGCCGGACGCCGGCGCCGAACAGCAGCGGGACGACGTGCAGGCGCAGCTCGTCGACCAGCCCGGCCAGCAGGAACTGCCGCAGGGTCGTGCCGCCGCCCATCAGCATGACGTTGTCGTCGCCCGCCGCGGCTTTCGCTTGCTGCAGCGTGCTTTCGAGGCCGTCGGTGACGAACGTGAACGTCGTCGGGCCCTTGACGACCGGTTCGTGCGGGCGGTTCGTCACCACGAAGACCGGCTTCTTGAACGTGCCGTCGTCACCCCAGGGATCGACACCGACGTCGAACATCGACCGGCCCACGACGAACGCGCCGGTGCCGTCGAACAGCCGGCGCCCGACCTCGGCGTCGGCGTCCGTGCCCTCGAACAACCACCCGTGCAGCAGGTCGCCGTCCTTGCCGAGGCGGTGCTCGGTGCTGGTGTCCGGCCCGGCCACGATGCCGTCCGCCGACATGCTGATCTCCGCGATGACTTTCCCCATGGGCCGTCACCCTGCCAGGGGATCAGGCGGAAGACCAGCCGTCGCCCCACTCGGCGTCCCGGGCCGCGCGGTACCGCGGGCCCTGCTTCTTCGAGACGGCGACGCCGGGTTTCAAGCCGTCCGGCGTGCACAGGTCGAGCGCCACCCAGCCCTTGTGCTTCTTCGGGTGCCGGATGATCCGCGCGTCCGGCCGTTCGGGCACGGCCGGGCTCCGCGACGCGACGACGTAGGCGAATTTCTCGTCCTCGAACCCGAGCGTGCCCGCCTTGAGCTTCCGGTGCAGACCCGACCGGGGGAGCCGCGCGGCGAAGTGGCACCAGTCCTTGCCGGGCACGATCGGGCACGCGGCATCGTGCGGGCACGGCGCGACGACGTGCCGGCCGAGTTCGATCAGCTGCGCGCGGGCGGCGCGGATCCGCTCGTAACCCGCCGGCGTGCCGGGCTCGATCAGCGCGACCGTCCCGGCCTTGGCGGCCAGCCAGCGCACGACGTCGCCCCGGGTGGCCTCCGGCAGCTCACCGAGCACATAGGACAGCGTGACGAGGTCGGCGTCCGGAGCCGGCGCGGCGGGGTCGACGAACCCGCGCCGCCACTCGGAGTCCCGGACGGCGGCCCGCCCGGCACCCGAGGCGAGCCGCTTGCCGAGCCCGATGGCCCCGGCCACCTGCTCGAGCACGGTGCAGCGGGCCAGCGAAGGCCACACGGCCGCGGCAGCCCACACGGCGGCACCGGTACCCCCGCCGACATCGACCTGGGTGCGCGGCTCGAAGCCGGGAGCGCGCAACGCGGCTTCGGCGAGCACAGCGTGAACGGCGGCGTAGGTCGCGGGCATGCGGTAGCCCGCGTACGCGGCGACGTCGGCTTCGGAGCCGAGGATCGGCGAAGTGGCCGCGTCACCTTGGCGGTAGCGCGCGCTGAGCCGGTCGACGGCCTGGGTGAGCCGGGCCACGGGGTGCCGGGTCAGCTCGTCGTCGAGCGCGGAGGAGAGATCGTCGGGGAGTACGGCCACGACGGGCAGATTAGCCGGGGGGCCGCCCTCACCAGGGCTTGGCGTCGCGGTTGCGGGTCCAGCGCCACGCGGCCGCCGCCCCCCCCTGCCGCACCAGCCGGCCGGCCCACGCCATCCGGGGCCGCGGCCACGGCCGGTCTTCGGGGGCCCGCCGGATTTCGACGGCGCGGGGGGTAGCGCCTCCGGACTCGCCGCCGGGAGGTGTCCCACACCGGGAAGCTGAGCTTGCGCGCTCGGACGCGCTGGTCCGCCGGCTGGCGGACGATGTACCGGCGCTTCCCGGTGCCGTGCGCGCACCGCCACGGCACCCTTCCCGCTCTGCCGCAGGCCGGCAGCCTATCGGCGGCCCCTGTCCGGATTGTCCCCCCGACCCGGCCCTGAGCTGCTACTTTTCCCGCGCCAAAACTTTTTCTCGGAAGCTGTCGATCCGGCGCCCGGCCGTTCGACGCGTAGGCAAAGCGAACGAAGGGAGACCGCGATGCGGTTCATGGTGATCGTCAAGTCGAACGAGGACTCCGAGGCGGGCCAGGGCCCCAGCGCCGAGCTGCTGGAGCAGATGGGGAAGTTCAACGAAGAGATGGTCAAGGCCGGCATCCTGCTCGCCGGTGAAGGGCTCACGCCGAGTTCGCAGGGCGCGCGGGTCGTCTTCTCCGGCAGCGAGGAGCCCAAGGTCGTCGACGGTCCGTTCGCCGAGACCAAGGAGCTCGTCGGCGGCTTCTGGATCCTGCAGTGCCGCGACCGCGAAGAGTGCATCGAGTGGATCAAGCGGATGCCCAACCCCGACGGCCAGGCCGGTGAGGTCGAGATCCGCCGCGTCGCCGAGGCGGCCGACTTCGAGAACATGACGCCGGAAGTCGTCGAAATGGAAAGCCGGCTGCGGGCGCAGTCCGCCGGGCAGGCGTGACGCCGTGCGGTTCCTGGTGATCGTGAAGGCGAGCCCCGAATCGGAGGCGGCCGGGTTCGAGCCCAGCGCCGAAGAGCTGACCGAGATGACGAAGTTCAACGAGCGGCTGGCCGCCGAGGGCCGGATCGAACTCGCCGAGGGGCTCACGTCCAGCGCGGACGGCTCGCGCGTCCTGTTCGAAGGTGACGCCGAGCCCAAGGTCATCGACGGCCCGTTCGCCGAGACGAAGGAACTGATCGCGGGGTTCTGGGTGCTCAAGGGCGAGTCCCTCGCCGAGATCGTCGAGCTGATGAAGCAGGTCCCGAACCTCGGCCCGGGGGAGGGAGTGCTGGAGATCCGCCCGATCAGCGAGTAGTGGGTTGCACCGCGGAAGATCACCCTGTCTGATGGCCGGGTGACGGTTGCGGACGCCCGGAGAACGGTCGAGACGGTCTGGCGGATCGAGTCGCCGCGGCTCATCGCGGGCCTGGCCCGGATGGCTCGCGGTGACGTCGGTCTCGCCGAAGAACTGGCGCAGGACGCGCTGGTCGCGGCGCTGGAGCAGTGGCCGGACTCGGGCGTCCCCCGCAACCCCGGCGCGTGGCTGATGACCATCGCCAAGCGCCGCGCGGTCGACCAGTTCCGCCGCAACGAGCGGTACGCCGAGAAGCTCGAGGAAGTCGGCCGCGACCAGCGGCTCGGCGAGGGCGTCCTGCCCGACTTCGACGCCGCGCTCGACGACCACATCGAGGACGACGTCCTGCGCCTGCTGTTCGTCGCCTGCCACCCGGTGCTGAACACGCAGGCGCGGGTCGCGCTGACGCTGCGCATGGTCGGCGGCCTCACCACCGACGAGATCGCGCGCGCCTTCCTGGTCCGCGAATCGACGATCGCCCAGCGGATCGTCCGGGCGAAGAAGGCCCTCACCGCGGCGAAGGTGCCGTTCGAGGTGCCGGAGGGCGACGAGCGCGTCGCGCGGCTTTCGTCTGTGCTCGAAGTCCTCTACCTCGTGTTCAACGAGGGCTACTCGGCCACCCGTGGCGACGACTGGATGCGGCCGGCGCTCTGCGAAGAGGCGATGCGGCTCGGCCGCGTGCTCGCCGGGCTGATGCCGGGCGAGTCGGAGGTCCACGGCCTGGTCGCGCTGATGGAGCTGCAGGCGTCCCGGGCGAAGGCCCGCACCGGCCCGAACGGCGAACCGGTGCTCCTGCTGGACCAGGACCGCTCCCGCTGGGACCGCTTCCTGATCCAGCACGGCCTCGCGGCGCTGACGTTGTCCGAGCAGATCGCCGAGGGCGCGTACGGCCCGTACTCCGCCCAGGCGGCGATCGCGGCCTGCCACGCACGGGCGCGGACGGCCGAGGAGACGGACTGGACCCGCATCGCGGCGCTCTACGAAGGCCTCGGCAAGCTCCAGCCGTCCCCGGTGATCGAGCTGAACCGCGGCGTCGCGGTGGCGATGGCGTACGGACCCGAGGCGGGCTTGGCGGTCGTCGACGCCGTCGCCGGGGAAGCGGCGTTGCAGGATTACCACCTGCTGCCGAGCGTCCGCGGCGACCTGCTGGAGAAACTCGGCCGGCTCGAGGAAGCCGAGCAGGAGTACCGGCGGGCGGCGGAGATGACCGAGAACTCCCGCGAGCGGGAGCTGCTCTTGAACCGCGCGAAGACCGTCAGCCGCTAGCGCCCCGCCACGAAAGCGGCGACAGGGTCATCGCCGCCTCCGCGACCTTCCGGGCCGTCTCCGTCTTGAGGCCCTGCCGTGCCGACTCGATCCATTCGTCGACCGGCCGGACCCCGATGTCCCGGTACTCCAGGGCCTGCAGCAGCATCTCCAGCTTGTCCGCGTCCTTGGCGCACAACGCTTCCGGCGATTCCCGCGTCTCGTACTCGTCGACCGCCGCGCGGACGAGCTCCCGGGAACGCTCGGGCAGCGCGGCCGTCTGGTCGGCGGTGATCTGCCGCGCCTGCGGCTTGCGCAGGTAGTCGTTCGCCGTCAGCGGCAGGTCGCCCGTGCGGGTCTCCTGCGTGTCGTGCCACAGCGCGAGGAACGCCGCCCGCTCCGGGGACGCGCCTTCCTCCGCCGCGATCAGCGCCGCGAGCTGGGCGGCGCGCAGGCTGTGCTCGCCGACCGATTCCGGGTCGCGGACGCCCGCGTGCCACCAGCCCGACCGCCGGACGCGCTTGAGCAGGCCGAGCTCGTAGCCGAAGGACGCCAGTGACTCACTCATCCGCCCAGCCTAGGGCGACGGGATCATCGCCGTCAGGATCGTCGCCTGGAGCAGGGAAATCACCCCGACCACCGCGGTCAGCAGCAGCGACCAGAGGAACGTCTGCCGCAGCAGCGAGCCCTCCTTGCCGCTCTGGCCGATCGCCGTCGCGCCGATCGAGAGGTTCTGCGGCGAGATCATCTTGCCCATCACGCCGCCCGAGGTGTTCGTCGCGCCGGCCAGGATCGGGTTGAGGTTCAGCTGCTGCGCCGAGATCACCTGCATCGGGCCGAACAGGCTGTTCGTCGACGCGTCCGAGCCGGTGAGGAACACGCCCAGCCAGCCGATGTACGCCGAGAACAGCGGGAAGACCACGCCGGTCGTCGCCAGGGCCAGGCCCAGCGTCTGCGTTGCGCCCGAGTAGTTCATCACGAACGCGATCGCCAGGATCATGAAGATCGTCGCCAGTGCCCAGCGCATCTGGTGCAGCGTCTTCCGGTATGTCGTCAGCAGCAGTTTCGGCCGCCCGCCCATCGCGAACCCGGCGATCACGGCCGCGAGCAGGGCGACCGTGCCCGGCGAGAACAGGAAGTCGACGGTCAGGGTCGCCGCGTACGGCGCGTTCTTCGCGGTGATCGGCGGGTGCTGGACCACGTGGTTGTGCAGCCCCGGCCAGGCGAAGATCCAGTCCGCCTTGTGCAGCAGCTTGGTCAGGTCGAGCCAGACGGGGAGGTTCTTGAAGATCGTGCCGATCCGCGACAGGAAGATGGCCAGGATCAGGATGATGTAGGGCATCCACGCGTACAGCGCGCCGCGCTCGGCCTGCGCGGCGCCGAGGCTCTTGGCCGCGGGGGCTTCCTCTCCGTCGAAGCGCCAGACCGTCGCGGGTTGCCAGAACCGGGTCAGGATCCACAGCGCGGCCATCGCGGTGAGCGCGGCGAGGACGTCGACGAGGCTGGCGCTGATGTAGTTGGACGCGACGAACTGCATGGCCGCGAAGGCGAGCCCGGCGGTCAGCACCGCCGGCCACACCTCGAGCATGCGCTTCCAGCCGGCCAGGACGACGACCAGGAACGCGGGGATGATCAGCGCCAGTATCGGCACCTGACGGCCGACCGCCGCCGAGAACAGCTCGGTCGCCTGGTCCTGCTTGAGGTGCATGATCGGCGCGGTCAGCCGGCCGAGCACGATCAGCGGGTTGCCCAGCCCGCCGAACGCGACCGGGGCGGTGTTCGCCAGCAGCGCCAGCACGACGGCCTTGACCGGCGGGAACCCGAGCGCGGCCATCATCGCCGCGGTGATCGCGATCGGCGACCCGCCGCCCGCGACGCCTTCGAGCAGCGCGCCGAAGCTGAACGCGATGAGCAGGGCCTGCAGCCGCCGGTCCTCGCTGAACCCGGCGAGCACGCGCTTGATCGCGTCGAACCGGCCGGTGGCGACGGTGACGTTGTGGAAGTACACGGCGTGGAAGGCGATCCAGGCCACCGACCACACGCCGAACACCACGCCCATCGCTGCGGAGTCGAACGCCAGCGCGGCCGGCATCCGGTAGAGCAGCAGGGCGACGCCGAGCGCGGTGACCAGCGCCAGCGCCGCGGAGAGGTGCGCGGAGAAGCGGATCACGCCGAGCGAAACGAGCAGCACGATGATCGGGAGCGCGGCGAGCAGTGCGGAAACCCACAGCCCGCCCGCCGGCTGGTAGTCCTGGATCCAGGTCACGTCGGCTCCTTTGCCGGGTGGGGTGCTCAGGCCGGGCGGCTCCGGACGTACCCGAGCCGCAGGGACAGGGCGGCGGCGGTCCCGGCCACGGAGGCGCCGAGTTCGTCGAGGCGGCGCAGCACGCGCGGAGCGGGCCCGGCGATGCTGATGGCGGCGATCGGCCGGCCCGAGTGGTCCCGCACGGCGGCGGCGACGCAGCCGACGTCCGGCTCGTTCTCGACCTCGTCGATCGCCCAGCCGCGGCGGCTGGTCTTCGCGAGCTCGTCGAGCAGCCGGTGCGGGTCGATGATGGTCTTGAGGGTGAGGGAATCGAGCTTCATCCGCCGCACGCGTTCGAGCCGGTCACCTTCGGGCAGCGCGGCGAGCCAGGCTTTCCCGAGCGACGTCGCGTGCTGCGGCCGCCGCGTCCCGAGTCGGCACGCGAGGGTGACGGCACTGGCACTGCGTTCGGTGGCGACGTAGACCATGGTGTCGTTGTCGGGAACGGCGAGGTAGGTGGTTTCGCCGGACCGTTCGGCGAGCGACGCGAGGTACCGCGGCGCACACCGGTGCAGATCGGTCGCGGCCATCGCGCGCGCGCCGAGCTCGACGAGCCGGGTGCCGAGCCGCACCCGCCCGGTGACCTGGTCGGCTTCGAGGTACTCGAGGTTCTTCAGGGTGCCGACGATGCGGTAGGCGGCGCTGCGGGAAAGCCCCAGTTGCCGCGCGATCGCATTGGTGGAAATCTCCTGGTGCCGCCCGACGTGCTCCAGCACGGCGAGCCCGCGTTCGAGAGTTCCGCTTTGTTCAAGCCCGCGCTCCGGTCCCACGTTGCCCTCCGTTGGACAGATTCCCGCTCAGCGGTACGCCTTTCCGCTGGCTGGGCTTGGACGGTAACACCTCCGATGTATCTGGGGAAGATCTTGGAATGACTCGCCAACAATGCGAGTAGTTGTGGATGCTAATTGGTTCAACATCCGATGGTTAAGTTTCCTACCTATGGCGGTTGCGCGGCTCTCAGCGGGCGCGATCGACGGGTTCGACGGGGGTTTTGTTCAGAAGTGTGAATGGTTGAGCGGGCATCAACAGGCGGAGCGCAATGTGGACAAACCGGCTCCGGCCGCGTTCTTTCGCCGTTCTTGTCGGTCGGCGTCGATACGCTGGACCCGGGGGGCGCCCCCGCGGGAGCTGGTCCGGAATGGCGGCAGGCGGGTGCTGTTGCCGGGTGGCCGAGCTTCGCCCGGGGTTGAGCCGAGAGTCACCCGAGACCGACCCGGGGGCCGGTTAACGAGGCGAACGCGGCGAGGAAGTACGCGCGATTGAGCTGGCGGTTGCCGGCGCGGCCGGGGATGCTCCCCTCGGTGCGT
>NZ_JBEZYY010000001.1:679576-728102 GCF_040638975.1 Amycolatopsis sp. NPDC024027 | reverse complement strand
CGGTGCGTGCGGTGCGTGCGGTGCGTGCGGTGCGTGCGGTGCGTGCGGTGCGTGCGGTGCGTGCGGTGCGTGCGGTGCGTGCGGTGCGTGCGGTGCGTGCGGTGCAGCCTTCGGCCAGAGTGCCCCCGCGGGAGCTCAGGCAGTGACCGCGGCTCGCACCTCATCAAGAGCCCGCCGCGCGGCCTCTCCGAAGTCCCCGGCCTCCGAACGGCTCCACCGCTCGTAAGCGATCTTCATCGCCAGCGCCCCCAGCTCGGCCGCGACCCGCGCCGCCAGCTCAGGCACCCCGCGCTGCCGGAGCGCATCGGCCATCGCCGCCGTCAGGGCCAGCCCCTTCAGCGCCTCCCGCTCCCGCAACTCCGGATGCGCCGAGATCACCGACCGCCGCAGGGCGCTGAACTCCCGGCGCTCGGCGGTGAACACCTTCTCGCCGACCGCATCCATGGCGCACGCCACCGCCTCGAGCGGTGCGAAAGTCCCGGGCGCGCCGGCCACCGCCTCGGCGAGCAGGCCCGCCATCGTGCTCCCCCCGAACAGCACCTCGCGCTTGTCCTGGAAGTGCCGGAAGAACGTGCTCTTCGTCAGCCCCGCCCGCGCCGCGATGTCGATCACCGTCGTGTTCTCGTACCCGCGCTCCGCGAACAGTTCGAGGGCGGCCTTGCTCAGCCTCTCCGGCGCGTTCGGTTCCCAGCGGGCCATGCGGCCCAGCTTACGGCACTTGGTCCCGTGGGAAGGTGTACGGTGACGGGACCAAGTCCCATAACAGGAGGTTCCCCATGAGCCGAGCCGTCGTCTACGAGAAGTTCGGTGGCCCCGAGGTGCTCGAACTGCGGGAAGTGCCGGAACCGCACGCCGGCCCGGGTGAGGTGCGCGTGCGCGTCACGGCCGCCGGGCTGAACCCGATGGACTGGGGCCTCGCCGCCCGGCCCGAAGTCGCCGCGCGGTTCGGGATCACCCTGCCGTCCGGCTTCGGGTACGACTTCGCCGGCGTTGTCGACGAAGTGGGGCCCGGGGTCGAAAACACCGCCGTCGGCGACCGTGTCCACGGTGGCGCGCTCGGCCGGGCCGTCGCCGACTTCGTGGTCGTCAAGGAGTCCGACGCGCTCTTCCCCACCCCGGACGGCCTCAGCGACGAGGTGGCGAGCACGCTGCCGGTGGCCGGTTCTTCCGCCCTGGCCGCGTTGGCCGCCGTCGGCCTGCGGGACGGGGACACCCTGCTCGTCGGCGGGGCCGCCGGCGGGGTCGGCATCTTCGCCGTCCAGCTCGCGAAGCTCGCCGGCGCCACCGTGCTCGGCACCGCCGCCGAAGGCACCTTCCCCTTCTTGCGCAAACTCGGCGCCGAACCCGTCACCTACGGACCGGGCCTGGCCGACCGGGTCCGCGAACTGGGCAGCATCACCGCGGCGGTGGACCTCTTCGGCACCGAGACCTCCGATGCCGCGCTGGCCCTCGGCGTCCCGCCCGAGCGGATCGCCACGATCGCCGCCGGCCCCAACCCGCCGGGCGGCGTGCGCGCCACCGGGGGCGCCGACGCCGACCCGGGCGCGCTGAAGCAGATCGCCGACGCCATCGTCGCCGGCCGGCTCACCGTGCCCGTCGCCGCGGTCTTCCCGGTCGAGCGGATCCGGGACGCCGTCGCGTTGCAGGCCGCGCGGCACGTCCACGGCAAGGTCGTCGTCACGCTCTAGAGACCGGCGCCACTGACTCAGGAAAATCACAGCGCCCGGCGGGCACCATCCAGCCGATGTCCGTCCGAAGTCCTCTCCGCACCCGCGCTTCCGTGGCCGCCGGGCGGCTGACCGCCTGGCTGTCGCGCAGCTCGGGGCTCGGCCGCGGCGGCATGATCGGCGGCCGCGTCACGCTGGCGCTCGATCCGGCCGCCCTGCGCCGCCTCGGCCGCGAACGCACCGTCGTGCTCGTCACCGGCACCAACGGCAAGACCACGACGTCGCTGATGCTCACCCGCGCGCTGGAAACGCTGGCCGAGGTCGCCGCGAACAGCGACGGCTCGAACATGCCCGACGGCGTCCTCGCCGCGCTGACCGCCCGCCCCGACGCGCCCTACGCGGTCCTCGAGGTCGACGAGACCTACGTGCCGTGGGTGGCCGACCAGGTCCGGCCCGCCGTCCTGGTGCTGCTCAACCTGAGCCGCGACCAGCTGGACCGGGTCGGCGAGGTCCGCGCCACCGAACGCGACCTGCGGGCCGCCATCGCCGGGTTGCCCGGCACGGTGGTCGTCGCGAACTGCGACGACGTGCTGGTGACGTCCGCGGCGAGCGTGGCCGCGAAGCTCGTGTGGGTCAGCACGGGCCGCCGCTGGACCGGCGATTCGACGGCGTGCCCGCGCTGCGAAGGCCGCGTCGAGACCCACGAGCGGCACTGGAGCTGCGAGTGCGGGCTCGCCCGGCCGGAACCCGGCTGGACGCTCGACGGCGAACTCGTCCTCACCCCGGGCGGCCGCCAGGTCGACCTCGACCTGCGGCTGCCCGGCGAGGCCAACCGCGCCAACGCCGCGCTCGCGCTCGCCGCGGCACACCGGCTCGGCGTGCCGCCGCACACCGCCGCGGCGCGGCTGCGGACCATCACCGACATCGGCGGCCGCTACCGCACGATCCGGCGGTCGCGGCACTCCGTGCGGGTGATGCTGGCGAAGAACCCGGCCGGCTGGGTGGAAACGCTGCGGGTGCTGGACGAGGACACCCCGGTCGTCGTCGCGGTCAACGCCCAGGAAGCCGACGGCCGGGACCTGTCCTGGCTGTGGGACGTCCACTTCGAACGGCTCCGCGGGCGCCAGGTGGTCGTCACCGGCGAGCGCGGCGCCGACCTCTCGGTCCGGCTCTGCTACGCCGAAGTCGCGCACTGGGCCGAGCCGGACCCGGTCGCCGCGATCGACGCGCTGCCGCCCGGCGCCGTCGAACTGGTCGCCAACTACACCGCGTTCCGCGACCTGGTGGGCAGGCTGCCCGGTGGCTGATTCGATCGTCCACATCGGACTTTTGCTGCCGGAAGTGCTCGGTACCTACGGCGACACCGGCAACGCCCAGGTGCTCGGGAAGCGGTTGCAGTGGCGCGGGCTCGACGCCGAGGTGGTGCCCGTCGGGCTCGGCGAGCCGGTGCCGTCCACCTTGGACCTGTATCTGCTCGGCGGCGGCGAGGACGGCGCCCAGGTGCTCGCGGCGGCGCACCTGCGCAAGTACCCGGGCCTGCGGCGGGCGGTCGCGGCCGGCGCGGTCGTGTTCGGCGTGTGCGCCGGCCTGCAGGTGCTCGGCACCCGCTTCCGGGGCCTGGACGGCGTCGACCACGACGGGCTCGGCCTGCTCGACGTCACCACCGAACCGGGCCCGCAGCGCGCGGTCGCCGAACTGGTCGCGACGCCGTCCCGGCTCCTGGACGGGGATGCCCTGACCGGGTTCGAAAACCACCTGGGCGTCAGCAAGCTCGGCGCCGGCAGCGAGCCGCTCGGGCGGGTCGTGCGCGGCACCGGCAACGGCGACGGCACCGAAGGCGCGGTGACCGACCGGGTCGTCGGCACCTACCTGCACGGCCCGGCGCTCGCCCGCAACCCCGCGCTGGCCGACCTGCTGCTGGCCTGGACGATCGGGCACCCGCTCGGCCCGCTGAGCCTGGCCGAGGTCGAGCGGCTGCGCGAGGAGCGGCTCGCCGTCCCGCGCCGGCGCCGGTGAGCGGGTGGTCCCGCCGGCCGCCGCTGCCGACCACCGGCCGGCGGTCGGCGGCGGTCGTTACGCTGCGTTGGTGAGACTGGGCATGGTGATCGCCGCGACCGGCGTCCGGATGCGCGCCACCGCGGTGGCGGTGTTCGCGCTCGCGCTGGCCATTGCCGTCGGTGGCGTGGCCGTGGTGCTGCTGCTCGAGGAGTCGCTCGACCGCAGCGTCACCGAGAGTGCCCGCAGCACCGGGCGGCAGGTCGCCATCCAGCTCATCCGTGAGGGCGCGCGCGACCTGAGCGCGAGCGACGTCGCCAGCACCGGCGACACCGAGGCCGTCACGCAGGTGCTGGACGCGCGGCGGACGCCGATCGCGAGCGACCCGGCGATCGTCGGGCACCCGCCGCTGACCGCGGCCCGCCCGGTCGCCGGGCACGAAATCGTCGAAACGCTGCCGCTCGGGCTGAACGGGGACAACGACGACTACCGCGTCGTGTCGCAGGAGGTGATCGGGCCGGGCGGCCCGTACACCGTGATTTCCGCGCGCTCGCTGGAACCGGTCACGGAGGCGTCGACGCGGCTGACGCTGCTGCTCGGCCTGATCGCCGTGCCGCTGCTGGCGATCGCCGGGCTCGCGGTGTACCGCGCGGTCGGCTCGGCGCTGCGGCCGGTCGAGCGGATGCGCCGGACCGTCGCGGAGATCTCGACGCGCGACCTCGCCGCGCGCGTGCCGCTGCCGCCGGGCGGCGACGAGGTGCACCGCCTGGCCGTGACGCTCAACGAAATGCTGGCCCGGCTCGCGTCGGCCCAGGCCGCGCAACGCCGGTTCGTCGCGGACGCCAGCCACGAACTGCGCTCGCCGCTGTCGACGATCAGCACCGCGCTCGACGTCTCCGGGCGGCACCCGGAGAGCACGGGGGACCTGGTGCCGGTGATCGGCCGGGAAACCGCGCGGCTGCGCGAACTCGTCGACGACCTGCTCATGCTGGCCCGCACCGACGACGCGACCGACCGGCCGCAGCGCACCGAGGTCGACCTCGACGACATCGTCCGCGCGGAGGCCGAGCGCGTCCGCGGCGAAACCACGGTGGACGTCGAGGTCCGCGCCGGGCCGGCGAAGGTGTACGGCAGTGAGGCCCAGCTGCGGCGGGCGGTGCGCAACCTGGTCGACAACGCGCGCGGGCACGCGCGCTCGCGCATCCGCGTCAGCAGCGCGGTGCGGGGCGACTTCGCCGTCGTCGAGGTGAGCGACGACGGCCCCGGCGTCGGGCCGGCCGACCGGGAGCGGATCTTCGAGCGGTTCGTCCGGCTCGACGCGTCGCGGCAGCGCGGGCACGGCGGCACCGGGCTGGGCCTGCCGATCGTGGCCGGCATCGCGGCGCGCCACGGCGGCCGGGCGCGGTACGCCGAACCGGACGGGCCGGGCGCGCGGTTCGTGATCGAACTGCCGGTGATCGAACTGCCCAAGGAGGAGTAGTGCGCCTGCTGATCGTGGAGGACGAGCGCGAGTTCGCGGAGACGCTGCGGCGGGGGCTGGTCGCCGAGGGCTTCACCGCCGATGTCGCGCACACCGGCCGGGAAGGCCTCTGGCGGGCGACCGAGCACGAGTACGACGTCGTGGTGCTCGACATCATGCTGCCCGAGCTGTCCGGCTACGAGGTGCTCAAACGCCTGCGGGCGGCCGAGAACTGGACGCCGGTGCTGATGCTGACGGCCAAGGACGGCGAGTACGACGAAGCCGACGCGTTCGACCTCGGCGCCGACGACTACCTGTCGAAGCCGTTCTCCTTCGTCGTGCTCATCGCCCGGCTGCGCGCGTTGCTGCGGCGTGGCGCCCCGGCCCGCCCGGCCGTGCTGGAGGCGGGCGACCTGCGGCTCGACCCCTCCGCCCGTACCGTCCACAGGGGACAGAAGCGGATCGAGCTCACCGCGCGGGAGTTCGGGTTGCTGGAGTTCCTGCTGCGGCGGGCCGGTGCGGCGCTGTCGAAGAACGAGATCCTCAGCCACGTCTGGGACGCGCACTACGACGGCGACGAGAACGTCGTCGAGGTCTACATCGGCTATCTGCGGCGCAAGATCGACGCGCCGTTCGGCACCCACACCATCGAGACGGTCCGGGGCGTGGGCTACCGCCTCGTGGACGTTACTCGATCGTAATCAATCGGCTGTTTTCGGGAAATTGGTTCCCCTGGGTGTCCGCGCGTTGCGCCGTTCGTCTCCGCCGGTTGCCGCGGATCGCCCAATAGTGCGCGCGAACCGGTGAAAAATGCCGTCCCTTGACGGCGCTGCACATGATCCTCCGTGTTGCTACGGTGGGCACCCTACCTGCGACGAGGAAAGCGATGCCGGAATCGCCACTGCCGCTCCCTGCCCAAAACAAGAATTCCCCCGAAGTAGCCGGGAAATCCGTTTCCCGGCTGCGTGCCGCCGACGCCATTCGGACTGCCAAGGATCGGTTCGCCATGGTGACGGGGCTCACTCCGCATGCCGTGACCGGGATCCGCAGCCGGGGTGACGGGGGCTGGTCCGTGCTCGTCGACGTCGTCGAGTTGGCCCGGATCCCGGACTCCACCAGCGTGATGGCCACCTACCGGGTCGACGTCGACGCCGACGGCGAGCTCGCCGCCTGTGAGCGGCTACGCCGGTTCACCCGAGGTGCCACCGATTCCTGAAAGGAAGGTCGACACGATTGGCCGCTTCGTCCGATTCGTTGGCGGACATTCTGGAACGCGTGCTCGACAAGGGCGTCGTCATCGCCGGTGACATCGGTGTCAGTGTCGTCGACGTCGAATTGCTGACCCTGCGGATCCGGCTGTTCATCGCGTCCGCGCAGACCGCCCGGGAAATGGGCATGGACTGGTGGACGAACGATCCGTTCTTTGCCCCGAATGCCGCACGCGCGGAACTGGGGACGACCGATCTGGCGGCGCGCGTCGCCGAACTGGAGGCCCGGCTGCCCGCGCCGGGCGGGAGGGAAGAACCCCGGTGAGCACCGGAAACTGGCTGTGCGCGTACGCGATCACCCGCAACCGCCCGTCCACCTTGGACATCGGCCCGGTGCCGCGGCTGATCGGCTACCGCGACCTCGGCGTGGTCGTGTCCGAAGTGGCGCCGGCGCGCTTCGACCGCATCGACACGCTCGACCCGGTCGACGGCACCCTCGCCGAGCTGGCCCGCGAGCACGACGCCGTGGTGCGCGCGGTGTTCCGCAGCGAGCCGGTGCTGCCGCTGAGGTTCGGCACGGTCCTCGACGGCGAGGACGCCGCCCGCCGGCTCCTGGAGGCGGGCTACGACCAGGCGCGTGACTGCCTCGAAGAGGTGGCCGGCCACCGCGAGTGGGGGGTGCGGATCCGCCACACCGAGCCGGCGGCGACCACCCGGCCCGATGCGACGGGCCTGACGGGAACGCAGTACCTCGTGCGCCGGCGTGAACGGCTGAAGGCGATCCAGCGGGCTCGCGAGGACGTGGCCAGTGCGGCGCGCCGGCTCGACGAGGCGTTGCGCCGCCACGCGGCCGACAGCCTGGAACGGACCCGGTCGCACGGAGTGCTGGCGAACACGGCGTACCTCGTGGAGACCGGCCGGGAAGCGGCGTTCCACGCGGAGGTCGAGTGGTTCGCCCGCGAGCTGAGCGCGGCGGGGGCGACGGTGGAGACCTCCGGGCCGTGGCCGCCGTACTCGTTCACCGACGTCGAGCTCGGAGCGACGGCGCATGGCTGACACGTCCCCCCTGCCCGCGAGTGCCGGCGCGGCCAGGCCCACGACGGCGATCGGCGACCTGCTCACCGGCGCCGGCGCGCCGAGCCGTGGCGACCTGCTCGCCGAGGTCTTCACCCCCACCGGCACCAACACCGCCGAAGCCATCGTCGATCTGCTCGACCGGGTCGTGCACCGCGGGGCCGTCATCACCGGTGACGTCATCATCTCCCTCGCCGGCATCGATCTCGTGCGGCTCGATCTGCGGCTGCTGCTGCTCGGGATCGAGGGGACACCGGGATGACCCAGCGGATCGCCGCCGATGCCGGGCGCGGGCTCGGGCACCTCGTCGTCACGGTGCTCGACGTCCTCAAGGAAGTGCTGGAGCGGCAGGCACTGCGGCGGCTCGACGCCGGCACCCTCACCCCGGCCCAGGTCGAAGCGCTCGGCCAGGCCCTCATCGCGCTGGAACTCCGGTTCGCCGAGATCCGCGCCGCCCTCGACGACATCCCCACTACCGAAGGAGTGAAGTGACCAGACCGGGACAGGCCGGCGGCGGCCTCGCCGACACGCTCGACATCCTGCTCGACAAGGGACTCGTGATCGACGCCTCGGTGCGGGTGTCGGTGATCGGGATCGAGCTGCTGGCGATCGAAGCGCGGATCGTCATCGCCAGCGTCGACACGTACATCCGGTACCTCGAAGCGATGCAGCGGCTGCAGAACGCCACCGCGCCCGGGCAGATTTCGCAGGGCCTCGGCCAGACGACGGGGCTCATCCCGCCCCCGCCGCCGACACCGGCCGTCGCGGTGCCGGTGGAACCGGTCATCCCCGTCGAACAGCCGTGACGCTCCAGCTGTACGGCGTCGTGCGGGCCGGGCACCCGCGGGCGTCGTGCACGGTCTGCTGGGAGGACCTCGCCATGGTCGTCGGCGACCCCGAGCCCGACCCGGCGGCGCACCTGGCGGTGGTGTCCGCGCTCGTCGAGGGCGGCCCGGTGCTGCCGGTCCGGTTCGGCACCGTGGCCGAGGACGAGGACGCCGTCCGCACCGAGGTGCTCGCCCCGGCCGCGGACACCTACCGCGCCGACCTGGACCGGCTCGACGGCCTGGCCGAGGTGCACGTCTGCCTCCGGTTCACCGAGCCCGGGTCGGCGTGGCGGGCGGCCCGCTCGGACGTCCTGCTTTCCCGGGTCGCCGAACGGGCCCGCGACTCCGTGGCGCTGCCGGCGGGCGAGAGCGCCGACGAGCGGTGGGCGTTCCTGGTCGGGCTGGGCGACCTGCTCGTCGTCCGGGACACCGTCGCCGGGCTCGCGCGCGGCGACGGCGTCCAGGCCGACTGGCTGGGACCGTTGCCCGCGTACAGCTTCCTCGACCGGCGGACGTGCTCCCGCTGGAGCTGGTGAGCGGGGGCGGAACAGTCGCTGAACACTCGTCCCGGCCCTGGCCGCGGTGGCTCGCCGCCGGTGATCCTGGTGCTGTGACCAGCAGTGAAGTCGCCGCGCTCCCGCGGGCGTTCGGCGGACCCGGCGCCGGGCCGGGGCAGTTCCGCGCGCCGTCCGGGCTCGCCGTCGACGCTCGCGGCCGGGTGTGGGTGGCCGACACCGGCAACGACCGGGTCCAGGCGTTCACCCGCGACGGCGCGCTCGTGCGCGTCCTGGCCGGGCGGCTCAAGGCGCCGGAAGGGGTGGCGGTCGACGCGGCCGGCAACGTCTACGTCGCCGACACCGGCAACCGCCGCGTGGTGCAGTTTTCGTGGCAGGGCGGGTTCGTGCGCGAGTTCGGCGGCCTGACCCGGCCCCGCGGAGTCGCGCTCGATCGCGCGGGGCGGCTGCTGGTCGACGACACCGGGCGCGTAGCCCGGTTCGACACCCGCACCGGCGTCGCGCTGCCCGGCACGGCCGAGCCGATCAGCTCACCGAGGGACATGGCCGACGACGGCGCCGGCGGTGTCTGGGTCGCCGAGCCGGGCAACCACCGGATCGTCCACTTCGGAGCGTCCGGCTAGCTCTTCGAGATCGAGGCGGTCGCGCGGACGACGGCGGTGCAGCGGTTCTCGACGTAGGCGAGCCCGCCCTCTTCGGCGATGCGACGCGCTTCCGCGGAGACGATGCCTTGCTGCAGCCACAGCGCTTTGGCGCCGATCTCGACGGCCTCACGGGCGATGCCCGGCGCTTCGGGGGACGGCCGGAAGACGTCGACGAGGTCCACCGGTTCCGGGATGTCCTTCAGCGACCGGTACACCTTTTCGCCGAGCAGCTCGGTCGCGGTCGGGTGCACCGGGATGATCCGGAAGCCGTGGGCCTGCAGGACGGCCGGGACGCCGTGCGCGGCCTTCGCCGGGTCGCGGCTCAGGCCGACGACGGCGATCGTGTTCGCGCCGGCGAGGATCTCCTCTGGGGTCATACCGGTGGAACGCGCGGTGGGCGTCAAAGCTTCCAGAGCCGCAGGCCGCGCACGCGGTAGACCGGCCACACGACGTGCCACGGCTTCCGGCGGGCGAAGGTCGCGGCGCAGATCAGGATGTTGCGGGCGGACGTCGTCGCGACTTCGTGGCGGTCGGCCCAGGTGGCGCCCTTGGCGCCGACGGCGATCCGGAACACGGTGAGCAGGCCGCGGCCCTGCAGGTCGTACTTCGCGCCGGTGTCCCCGGAGCCGGGGGCCAGTTCGGCGATCTCGGCGCCGAACGCGCGGGCCGCCTGCGGCGCCACTTCGGCGGGGACCACGCCGACACTGCGGGTGATCGCCTTGCCGTGCATCCGCCGCGCGTAGCGGAACAGCAGCGCGCGTTCCCACCACGGCAGCAGCCGGTGGTGCCGGAGGAGGGCGGCGCACTCGCCGTGCCCGATCGCGAAGATGCTCGTCAGCTCGTCGTAGGCGCCGTTCGTCGCGGGCTCGTTCAGGTGCAGGCGCACCTCGAACCGGGTGCGCGCGGTCAGTTCGTCGAGCCGCTCGCGGTGATCGAGCCGCGCCTTCGCGCGGGAGAGGGACCAGTCGGACATCGGACCTCCAGGCGTCGCGCACAGGCTAGTTGGCGCGCGACGCCCGGACCACGCTTTCAGCCGATCTTCTCGCCGTACATCTCGCCGAGCGGGTCGGAGATCAGCTCGACGCGGGCACCGTCCGGGTCGGACAGGTAGATGGACGTCCGGCTCTCCAGCAGGTACTGGACGCCGGCTTCGTCGAGCTTGTCCTTGATGGCGGCCCACCGCCCGGGCTCGACGGACAGCGCCAGGTGGTGCAGTCCACCGAGGACTTCCGCGTACGGGCCGAGGTCCAGACCGGGCAGGTCGAAGAACGCGACCGCGTTGCCGTTGCCGACGTCGAAGAAGAAGTGGCTGGAGCCGGGGTAGTCGCGGTTCTCGATCAGCTCGGTGAGCGGGAAGCCCAGGATGTCCTGGTAGAACTCGATCGTCCGCTCGACGTCGCTGGAGATCAGCGCGGTGTGGTGGATGCCGCGGCCGTTCGTCGCCGGGCGTTCGGCGGCCGGGCGCAGGTGGCGCTCGCGCAGCGCGTCGCGGGTTTCGGCGAGCTTGGTGACCTCGGCCTGGGTCGGTGCCATGTCCCTCACGTCCCTTCCTGGGGTGTCACTCACGATACGCCGGATTTATCTCGCGCGCAAGAGATTGCTTGGCGAGAGTTCCGCTGGACGGAACGTTTTCGCTTGTGTGCGCGGGGCGCGCACGGCAGAGTCGCGGGAGTGGACGTCAGTAAGGTGGAGGAAGCCGCTTTGGCTTTGGCGCGGGCCTATGCCTCGCGTGAGCCGATCGAGCCGCTGATCAAGACGTATCCGGACGCGGGCGTCGAGGACGCGTACCGGATCCAGCAGGAGCAGGTGCGCCAGTGGGTCGAGGGCGGCGACGCCGTCCGCGGCCACAAGGTCGGCCTCGCGTCGGCGGCGATGCAGCGGCAGATGGGCGTCGACCAGCCCGACTACGGGCACCTCACCGGCAGCATGTTCCACCTGGAGCACCAGCCGATCCCGACGTCGGCGTTCCTGCAGCCGCGGATCGAGCCGGAGATCGCGTTCGTGCTCGGCTCGGCCCTGCGCGGCCCGGGGGTGACGGTCGCCGACGCGGTGCGGGCGGTCGAGTTCGTGCTGCCGTCGCTGGAGATCGTCGACTCCCGCATCCAGGACTGGAAGATCTCCCTGTTCGACACGATCGCGGACAACGCGTCTTCCGGTGGTGTGGTGCTGGGGAGCAGCCCGACGGCCCTGGGGTCGGTGGACCTGCGGCTGGCCGGCTGCGTGCTGTACCGGAACGGTTCGGTGGCGGCGACGGGCGCGGGCGGCGCGGTGCTCGGGTCGCCGTTGAACTCGCTGGTGTGGCTGGCGAACACGGTCGGGCCGCTGGGCGTCACCCTGGAACCCGGGCACGTCGTGCTGCCGGGGTCGATGACCCGGGCGATCCCGGTGTCGCCGGGCGACACGATCGTCACCACGATCGCCGGGATCGGCAGTGTCACCGCGGTCTTCGCTCCCGCTTCGTCTGCTTCACCGGAGGATGCATGAACGTGCGAGAAGCAGCTGCTTCTTTGCTGGGGACGGTCTCGGAACGCGCGCCGCTCTCGGCCGGCTGGCCGGAACTGGACGTGGACACGGCGTACGCGATCCAGGACGAGGCCCTGCGGCAGCGCCGGGCCCGGGGCGAGACGCTGATCGGGGTGAAGCTGGGCCTGACGTCCCGGGCCAAGCAGCAGCGGATGGGCATCGACGCGCCGTTGCTGGCCTGGCTGACCGACGCGATGGTGCTGCCGATCGGCGCACCGGTGCCCCACGACGAGCTGATCCACCCGCGCGCGGAGCCGGAACTGGTCTTCGTGCTGGGCCGCCGGCTGGCGGGCCCGGGCGTGACGGCGGCGACGGCGCTGGCGGCGGTCGACCGCGTGTACGGCGGCATCGAGGTGATCGACAGCCGGTACACGGACTACCGGTTCACGCTCCCGGACGCCGTCGCGGACAACGGCTCGTCGGCGTACTTCAGCGTGGGCCCGGTGGGTGTCGCGCCGGCTTCGCTGGATCTGTCGTTGGAGGCGGCTCTCCTGGAGGTCGACGGCCAGATCGTCGACACGGCAACGGGCGCGGCGGTCCAGGGCCACCCGGCGGAAGCCCTGGCCCTGGCGGCGAACACCCTCGCGGCGCGCGGCCTGGCCTTGGAGCCGGGCTGGCTGGTCCTGACCGGCGGAATGACGGACGCGGTCCCGCTCCGCCCCGGCTCCCGCCTCGCCGCCCACTTCTCCCACCTGGGCTCCCTCACCCTCGCCACCTAACCCCCGATGCCCGCCCAATCACGCGAGTCGTCCCTCCAATCACGCGAGATGCCCGCCCAATCACGTGAGATGCCCGCCCAATCACGCGAGTTGGCCGCTCAATCACGCGAGTGACGCGTGCCGAACCGGCGAACTCGCGTGTTTGAAGGGTCGGCTCGCGTGTCTGGAGGGTCGGCTCGCGTGTCTGAAGGGTCGACTCGCGTGCTTGGAGGGTCGACTCGCGTGCCTGGGACGGTCGGCCGGCGAGTCGGCCGCCGGGATACGCGGGCTGATCGGCTGGGTGCGTGGGCCAACTGCCTGAGTACGTGGGCCGACCCTTCGGGTGCGTGGGCCGACCGCCTGGGTGCGCAGGCCGGCCCTCTGGGGACGCGGGCCGACTGGCCGGGGAGGGGGTCGGTGGCTGGGTGCGGGTGAGCGGGCGGGTGGGCGGTCAGGGCTGGCCGTTTCGGTAGGCGCGGGCCTGGATCTCGTACAGTTCGTGGTAGACCCCGCCCGCGCTGATCAGCTCGTCGTGGGTGCCTTCTTCGATCAGTTTTCCCTTCTCCAGCACCAGGATCCGGTCGGCCGAGCGGATGTTGGCCAGCCGGTGCGTCACCAGCACCGTCGTGCGGCGGCCGCGGTCCGAGCGGCTCGCGTGCTGGAGGCCGGCGAACACGCGGGCTTCGGCGCGGGCGTCGAGCGCCGCTGTCGGTTCGTCGGCCACCAGGACCGAGGCGTCCCGGTAGATGCCGCGGGCGATGCCCATGCGCTGCCACTGGCCGCCGGAAAGGTCGTGGCCCTCGTCGAACTTCTTCGACAGGACCGTGTTCTCCCCGGCCGGCAGGGAAGCGATCACCTCGTCCGCGCCCGAGTAGTCGACGGCTTCGCGCCACGCCTGCCTGTCCGGGTCCGGCCGGCCGAGGCGGCCGACCGTGATGTTGTTCGCCGCCGTCATCGGCCACTCCGCCGGTTCCTGCGCGATCACCGCGATGTTCGCGTGCACCGATGCCGGGTCCGCCCGGGCGAGGTCGACGTCGTCCCAGCGGACCGTGCCCTCGTCCGGCGGGTAGAGCCCGGTGAGCAGCTTGCCGAGGGTGGTCTTGCCCGAGCCGTTCTCACCGACCAGCGCGACCACCTCGCCGCGCCGGATCGTCAGCGAGACGTCCCGCAGCGCCGGGCTGCCCCGGCCCGGGTAGGTGAACGTGACGCCGTCCAGCCGGATCTCGGCCGGGTCGGCCGGCGCGGTCACCGACGTCGGCGGCGGTTGCCGCTTCCGGGACTCCGCGAGCAGCTGGTTGTAGAACCCGATGTAGAAGGAGTCCTCGTACAGCGAATTGACCGCGCGCATCGTGTTGGACAGCGCCGTGGACGCCGTGCGCATCGCCAGCACCGCCGTGCCGGCCAGCGCCAGCTCCATCGCGCCGGTGTAGAGCAGCCAGCCGAGCACCAGGTACGCGACCGCCGTGCCGAAGCCGGCCGCCGCCCGCCCGCTGGTGCGCACCAGGTTGCTCCGGTGCGCCAGCCGCATCTCCTCACGCGTGAGGCTGCGCGAGATGCGCCGGTATTCGCCGAGCAACGGCTCCTGCAACGTCAGCGCGTGCCGTTCGAGGGCCATCGAGCGCCAGGTGGCGACCTCTTCCACGACCGACTTGCGGATGTTGCGCCCGACGGTGTCCAGGAAGTGCCGGTAGTTCAGCTTCGCGACGCGCGCGGCGGCCCAGCCGTCGGCCGCCGCCGCGAGCAGGAGCACCGGGGCCAGCCACGGGTTGAGCAGCCCGGCCGTGAGCATCGCCGCCGCCAGCGAGATCACCGAAGACGTCAGGTCGGCCAGCCGCCGCAGGCTCGTCTCGATGGCCCGCACCCCGAACCGCGCGCCCTGCCGGGCCAGCTCGCGGAAGTCCGCGTCCTCGAACGCGATCAGCCCGACGCGCACGACCGCGGCCGTCACCGCGTCGTCCGCCGCCGCGGTGACCCGGGGCCGGAGCGCGCCTTCGACGGCGGCGACGGCCGCGTCCAGCACCGCGCGCGCCGCGTACGACCCGGTGACGACCGCGATCGCCGGCAACGACTGCAGCACGCGATCCGGCGTCGGGCCCTGTTCGAGCAGTGCGGTGAAGACGTTCGCGGTGGCGAGCAGCCCGAACGCCGTGACGCAGCCGGACACGACGTGCACGACGGCGGCCAGCAGCGTCAGCCGCGGGGAAGTCCGCCACGCCAGCCGCAGCACGACCGAGATCGCGGTGGGCAGTGCGCGCACGGCCTGGCCGAAGCCCGCGGCGGCCACGCGTTCGTCGACGCGGGCCCACTCGGGCATCTTGACGTTCTCGACCCCGATCAGCGGGGGCGGCTCGGCGGTTCTGGACACGCCTCCATCTCTACTCCGGGGGTCCGACAGTTTCGGGTCAGCTACTGGTCCTTCCGGGTGTACCTGGCCCGCAAAAACGGGCTGTACTCCGGGTTTTCACCCATCCGGACGTCGATTTCGTGCGTCAGCGTCCCGCCGCCGGGCGTGAGCCGGTGCCGGGCGACGCCGCGCGCGGTCCGCTTCTCCAGGGTCAGCGTCGCGCCGGTCCAGGTACCGCGGGCGGCCGACTCGGGCGGGAAGCCGTAGCTGTCGAAGCCGTACCAGAGCGTTTCGCCGGTGGCCGGGTCGGCGGTGAAGACGTTGTGGCCGAGGAACTCGGACCCGTCCTCGCGCCGC
This sequence comes from Amycolatopsis sp. NPDC024027, assembly GCF_040638975.1. NCBI lineage: Bacteria > Bacillati > Actinomycetota > Actinomycetes > Pseudonocardiales > Pseudonocardiaceae > Amycolatopsis > Amycolatopsis sp. NPDC024027. Next base: position 712,791 of record NZ_JBEZYY010000001.1, on the reverse strand, counting down.
TGCCGGTAGTGCTGGATCACGGCGAAACCGTTGAGGGCCAAGCGGTATTCGCAGTCGGCACGCGCGGTCGAGGCCGGCGCCCACGGCGAGGCGGCGAGTTCCTCGGTGCCGGTCCAGTCGCCGACGAACGCCTTCAGCGCGTCGTGCGCGGGGCCGAGGCGGGGGATGTCCATGGTCGTCTCCATTTCGACAGGCACCTGTCGATGTGCGAGACTAGCACGCATGCGGTCACCTCGAGCCGAGACGTTCACCCGCGTGATCGACGCGGTCTTCGCGTGCAACGGCGGCTTCCTCGCCGCGGGCGACGCGCTGACCGAGCCGGTCGGGCTGACGGCGGCACAGTGGCAGGTCCTCGGCTTCCTCGAGGACGGCCCGGCGACCGCCGCCGAGGTGGCGCGCCGCCGCGGGCTGCGCCGCCAGAGCGTGCAGGAGACGGTGAACCGCTTGCTGCGCAACGGAATGCTCGACCGCTTGCCGAACCCGGCCGATGCGCGGGCGCCGCTGTTGTCGTTGACGCGGCGGGCTCGCACGGCGATGCGGGAACTGGGCTCGGCGCAGGTCGCGTGGGCCGAGGACGTGGCGGCCGAGGTGCCGCTGGAGGACCTCGAGACGACGCTGCGCACGCTGCAGCGATTGCGCGGAGTGGTGGCCCAGCCGCGATTGCTGTGAGCGGCTCAGCCGGTCAGGTGCTGGGCAGCGCGGGCGGCGGCGGTCGGTGTGGCTGGCTTGCCGGTGTGGCTCAGCGGGCCGCGCCGGGGCTGCGAGGGGCGGCGGTCGGTGTGGCCGGCCGAGTCGGGCCGGTGTGGCTCAGGGGGTCGCGCCGGGGCCGGCCAGTACGTCGACGTCTCCTGCGTGCATCGGCTCGCCGCAGTGGGCGCAGCGCAGGGCGGCCACGCTGATTTCGCCGCACGCGTGGTGGCGGTGGAGCACCGGGGGTCCTGCCTCGCCCGCCAGCCACTTGTCGCCCCAGCGGGTCATCACCAGCAGCATGTCGACCAGCTCGGTGCCCTTCTCGGTCAGGACGTACTCGTAGCGCGGACGGCGGTCGTACGGGCGGCGATCGAGGATGCCGGAGTCGACCAGGTGGTTCAGCCGCTCGGTGAGGACCTTGCGCGAGATGCCGAGGTCCGCCTGGAGCTGTTCGAACCGGCTGAGGCCGACCCACACGTCCCGCAGGATCAGCGGTGACCACGGTTCGCCGATGACGTCGAGCGTGCGCGCGATCGAGCACGCGGCCAGTTCGCTGAAGTTCGTGCGCTGCATGGACCCAGCTTAACACTTGGGGTTCCCTTAAGGAACTCAAGCTGCTACGGTTCTGGAGTCTCCTGAAGGAACTCAGAAGGGAAAGTCGCGATGAGCAAGGTCTTCAGCGCCCACGCCGTGTCGGTGGACGGCTACATCACCGGCCGCGGCGCCGGCCCGGGTCAGGGACTCGGTGACGGCGGGACGCTCTTCGACTGGTACTCCGACGGGGACACCCGGAGCCGGGTCTTCGACTTCTTCACCCTCAGCGAGCCGAGTGCCCGCGTCTTCGACTCGCTCGCCGGCCGGGTGGGCGCGATCGTGGCGGGCCGCAACACCTACGAAGACTCGGAACACTTCGGTGGCGGCAGCCCGCACCCGGACGCCCCGCTCTTCCTGGTCAGCCACCGGCCCGCACCGGAACTGACCGAGCGGCAGACCCTCGCCGGCACCGTCGAAGACGCGATCGCGGCGGCCCGCGAGGCGGCCGGCGGCAAGGACGTCGGCCTCATGGGCGGTGGCGTGCTGGCCTCGGCGCTGCAGGCCGGCCTGGTCGACGAAATCGTGCTCCACCAGGTGCCGGTGCTGCTCGGCGGCGGTCGGTCGTTCTTCCGGGAGCTGCCGTCGCACGTGCGGCTCAGCCTGCTCGAGGCCGTGGCCGCGCCCGGCGTCACCCACCTCCACTACGCCGTCGCCTGAAGCCGTCGCCTGAACCCCTACCCCAGCAAGGAGCCGACCATGCTCGACGCCGACGTCCGCCGCATCATCGCCACCACCGCGATCGGTCACCTCGCCACCGTCCTGCCCGACGGCGCGCCCCATTCGGTCCCGGTCTGGGTCGACCCGGAGGGCGATCGCATCGCCATCCTGACCGGCCCGGACTCGCGCAAAGCCCGCAACCTCCGGCGTGATCCGCGCGTCGCGCTTTCGCTGACCCCGCCGGACAACCCGTTCGAACCCGTCATCATCCGCGGCCGGGTGGCCGAGTGGATCGAGGGTGACGCCGCCTGGGAGATCGTCGACCGGATCGCGAACAAGTACATCGGTGCGCCGTACACGCGAGAGCAGCAGCGGGTGGTCGCGCTCATCGAGGTCGAGCGCCAGAGCGTCGGCATGCGCTGATCGTCAGTCCGGCTTCACCCCCAGCAGGGTGAGGAACGTGCGGAACCCGGCGGACATGTCGACCTCCGCCGGGTCGAGGAGCCATTGCAGCTGGAGGCCGTCGAGGATGGCGATGGCCAGCGGGGCCAGCTGTTCCGGGGTCGTGCCCGGCGGCAGTTCGTCGCGGTGGCGCTCGAGCATCTGGGTCATGCCCGCCCGCACCCGCGCGTAGCGGTCCTGGAAGTACTTCCGCGCCGGGTGGTCCTCCGTGACGCTGTCCGCCGAAAGCACCGTGTACGTCTGCACGATGCCCGGGCGGGTCGCGTTGTAGTCCACCAGGTCGGCCAGCTGGTTCACCGTCATCGCCGACGGGTCGCCCTCCGGGGCGTGCCCGAAGTGCAGCAGGTCCCACTCGTCGCGGGTTTCCAGCACCGCCGTCAGCAGGTCTTCCTTGGTGGGGAAGTAGTGCATCAGGCCCTGTTGCGTCAGCCCGACGCGCTCGGCCACCGCGGCCAGTGACGTGCCTCGGTAGCCGCGCTCGGCGATCACCTCGAACGCCGCTCGGACGATGCCGGCTCGGCGGTCGGCGCCCCTGGCCCGGGTCATGATCCCGAGCCTACGTCAGCGAGCGTCACGGAAGCATAACGTTCACTACTCACCGCCAGGTAGGGTGACGGCAGGACCGACCGCGGAGGACGCGCATGAGCTTCGACGTCGAGGCGCTGCTGGCCGAGCTCGACCTGGACGCCAAGGCGAGCCTGCTCGCCGGTCAGGACGTCTGGTCCCTTCCCGGGCTGCCGCGGATCGGGCTCGCCTCGATGGTTCTTTCCGACGGCCCGGTCGGCGTCCGCGGCACGCGCTGGAGCCCGGACGACCCCTCGGTGACCCTGCCCAGCCCGACGGCGCTCGCGGCGAGCTGGGACCCGCGGCTGGCCGTGCGCGCCGGCCGGCTGCTCGCGCAGGAAGCCCGGCGCAAGGGCGTGCACGTGCTGCTCGCCCCGACGGTCAACCTCCACCGCTCGCCGCTGGGCGGCCGGCACTTCGAGTGCTACTCCGAAGACCCCCTCCTCACCGGGATGATCGGCGCCGGCTACGTGACCGGCGTGCAGGACGGCGGGGTCGCCGTCACGGTCAAGCACTTCGTCGCCAACGACTTCGAGACCGAACGCTTCACCGCCGATGTGCGCGTCAGCGAGCGCGCCCTGCGCGAGCTCTACCTCGCGCCGTTCGAACTCATCGTCCGGCGCGCGAAGCCGTGGGGGATCATGGCCGCCTACAACAGCGTCAACGGCGTCACGATGACCCAGCACGCCGAACTGCTCAACGGCGTGCTGCGCGACGAATGGGGCTTCGACGGCTTCGTCGTCTCCGACTGGCTGGCCGCGCGCGACACCGTCGCTTCCGCCAACGGCGGCCTCGACGTCGCCATGCCCGGCCCCCGCACGGTGTTCGGCGAACGGCTCGCCGAAGCCGTCCGCGGCGGCGAAGTCGACGAAGCCGTCGTCGACGCCATGGTCCGCCGCGTGCTCCTGCTCGCCGACCGGACCGGCGCGCTCGGCGGCGGGCCCGCGGCAAAAGGGTCCGACGTGGACGGCGACGCGGTCGCGCGCGAGATCGCGCACCGGTCGTTCGTGTTGCTCCGCAACGAAACCGGCGTGCTGCCCCTGCGGGAGCCGCAGAGCATCGCGCTCATCGGCGCGCTCGCCGCGGACCCCAAGATCCTCGGTGGCGGCAGTGCCACCGTGTTCCCCGATCACGTCGTCTCCCCTCTCGACGGCCTCAAAGCGGCCGTTCCCGCGGGCACCGAGCTCGTCTACGCCCCCGGTGCCGATCCGCGGACGACGTTACCGACCGCCACCGACAGTTTCCGGCTCCGCGCGACGGCCCGCGCCGCCGACGGCACCGAACTCGCGCAGTTTTCCTTGCGGCAAGCCAGGATCGACTGGATCGGCGAACTGCCGGCCGGGCTCGACATCGGCACGCTCGCCTCGGTCGAGATCGCCGGCACGTTCCTCCCGGAGCAAAGCGGCACGCACACCTTCGGCGTCACCGGCCCCGGCGACCTCCGCCTCACCGTCGCCGGCCAGACCGTCTTCGACGGCGTGAACCTGCCGGAGGGCGGGGACATCTTCACGTCGATCATGCAGGTGCACGAACAACGCCGGGAGGTCGAGCTGACCGCGGGCGAGCCGGTCGACGTCAGCCTGACCTACTGGATCCCGTCGGAGATGGCGGAGTTCGCCAGGGGCACCTTCGCCTGGGTCACCTTCGCGCTCGGCCACCGCGGGCCGGTCCTCGACCCGGACGCGAGCCTCGACGAAGCCGTTGCCCTGGCGGCGAAGTCGGAGGTCGCCGTCGTCGTGGTCGGCACGACCGCCGAGGTCGAGAGCGAAGGGTTCGACCGGACGTCCCTCGCCCTGCCCGGACGCCAGGACGAACTCGTCGCGCGGGTCGCCGAAGCGAACCGGAACACCGTCGTGGTCGTCAACGCCGGCTCCCCGGTGGAGATGCCGTGGCGCGACGACGTCGCCGCGGTGCTGCTCACCTGGTTCCCCGGCCAGGCCGGCGGCGACGCGCTCGCCGATGTCCTCTTCGGCCGCGAGGAGCCCGGTGGCCGCCTGCCGACGACCTGGCCGGCGAAGCTCGAAGCCGCGCCGGTCACCGACGTGACGCCGGAAGACGGCGTGCTCGAGTACGGCGAAGACGTGTACATCGGCTACGGCGCCTGGGCCCGCGCCGGCGGGCAACCCGCGTACTGGTTCGGACACGGCCAGGGCTACACGACCTGGGCGTACCAAGAACTCGACGCCTACCCGGACGAGGAAGGCGGCGTGCGCGTCCGGGTCCGCGTGCGCAACACGGGAACGCGCGCGGGACGCGAGGTCGTGCAGCTCTACCTGGCCCCGACCGAGCGCGGCGACCGGCCGCAGCGCTGGCTGGCCGGGTTCGCGAGCGTCGAAGCCCGGCCCGGCCAGGCCGTCGAGACCGACATCGTCATCACGCCGAGGTCGGCCGAAGTCTGGCGCGACGGCTGGCAGCACATCGCGGGCGAGTACGTCCTGGAGGCTTCGCACTCCTACGCCGAGCCGCGGCTGAGCACGCGTGTGGTGCTCCAGAAAATCCGTTGATCATCGCGGGTGCATCCCCTAGGGTCTCGTGAAGGCACCTTGACCAGCGAAAGGAGGTGGGACCGATGATCACGCAACCGATCACGCGCTCCCACCTCGCAGCGAGGGTGCCGGCTGTCTGACCGGGAGCGCGTACTCCTGGAAGGATTTCCATGACCGAACTGGTCGTGCGCCCGCTCGAAGCGGGCGAAGAAACACTGTTCACCTCCCTGCCCGATCGTGGTCTCGTCGGCCGCACGCTGCTCGGCGACGACTTCATCGAGATGGCGAAGAGGGGCGAGTACCGGCCCGAGTGGACGTGGGTCGCGCTGCGCGACGACGTCGTCGTGGCCCGCGCCGCCTGGTGGGCCAAGGCCGGTGACGCCGCCCCGATCGCCCTGGACTGGTTCGACTTCACCGACTTCGACGCGGCCGTCCACCTGCTGAAAACCGCACCGCTGCACGCGGAGTACGCACTGCACACGCCCCCGGCGTGGCAGGACGACCCGGACGTCGCGCGCGAAGTGACCGGCCGGGTCGAGGCGGCCGAGGCGGCGGGCTACCGCCGGCTCGTCGAGCGCTACCGCTTCCGCTGGACCCCGGAAAACGGCCTGCCGGAGAAGCCCGGCCGGCTCGAGTTCCGGCCCGAGCCGGACGACGACGTCCTCCTCGACGTCTTCAAGCGGGTGCACGTCGGCAGCCTCGACGCGCACGCGCGCAAGGCCATCGAAGAGCAGGGCCTCGAAGCGGCCGCGCGGGAAGACCTCGACCTGATGAAGTGGATGCCGGCGCCGCGGGACTGGTGGCGGCTGGCGTACACGCCCGAAGGCGAGCTGGCCGGCCTCGTCCTGCCGAGCCGCAACGTCTACGACCCGGTGGTCGGCTACGTGGCCGTGGTGCCGGAGCACCGGGGCAAGGGCTACGCGTACGACCTCCTGGTCGAGGCGACGCACGACCTCGTCGGCTACGGGGCGGACCGGATCGTCGCGGGCACCGACGTCGGCAACGTCCCGATGGCGAAGGCGTTCGCGAAGGCGGGTTATCCGGTGGTCCAGCACCGCATCGACTTCGTGTGACCCCGGGGCGGCCGCGTCTTGCCGGGCGCGGCCGCCGCGCGTTACTCTCGCTAGAGCGATCTATCAAATCGGGGGCCGTGATGGACAAAGGACTGACTCCGCTTCGCGTGATTCTCGGCTTCTCGCTGCTCAGCACGGCGATCCACTACGCGCACAACGCCATCCGGTACGCGGACTACCCCCAGCTCCAGGGAATCTCCCCGCTCGTCGGTGGCATCATCGTCGCCGTCACCTGGGTGGTGCTCACGGCCTTCGGCTGGCTCGGCTACCGCGCGTACACGCAAGGCCGGTACCCCCGCGCCCTGGCGTTCCTCTTGGTCTACTCCCTCGCCGGAATGGTCACGCTCGGCCACTTCCTCACCGGCGTCCCGCGGATCCCTGCGTTCTGGTTCGCGACGATCTTCACCGATGCCACAGCCGGGCTGGCCTTGTGGGTCTTCCTGACCTGGGCGTGGGCCACGCTCAACCGGGTGACCACCCGAGATCAACTTTCTACACAACGTTGACGTCCGTCTGGCTCATGTAGACAATCGAGTGGTGACCACCACCACACCGGTTGCCTTCGACCGCCGTCCGGACGAGTACCGCCACTGGCGCCTGCGGGTGGACGGCGAGGTGGCCTGGCTGGAGCTGGACGTCGACGAGCAGGGCGGGCTGGTCCCGGGGTACGAGCTCAAGCTCAACTCCTACGACCTCGGCGTCGACATCGAGCTCTACGACGCCACGCAGCGGCTGCGGTTCGAGCACCCCGAGGTCCGCGTGGTCATCGTGACCAGCGCCAAGGACAAGGTCTTCTGCGCCGGCGCGAACATCCGGATGCTCGCCGCGTCGGAGCACCACTGGAAGGTGAACTTCTGCAAGTTCACCAACGAGACCCGCAACGGCATGGAGGACGCCACCGAGCACTCCGGCCAGGTCTACCTGGCCGCGGTGAACGGCACCTGCGCCGGCGGTGGCTACGAAATCGCGCTGGCCTGCGAAAAGATCTTCCTGATCGACGACAACTCCTCGACCGTCGCGTTGCCGGAGGTGCCGCTGCTGGGCGTGCTGCCCGGCACCGGCGGTCTCACCCGGGTCGTCGACAAGCGGCGCGTCCGCCGGGACCTCGCCGACGTCTTCGCCACGCGCCCGGACGGCGTCAAGGGCAAGACGGCCGTCGACTGGCGGCTGGTCGACGAACTGGTGCCCCGCCAGGACTTCCGCGAGAAGGTCCTCGAAAAGGCGCGGGAACTCGCCCGGCGGTCCGAGAAGCCGGCGGAACACGGCATCGAGCTCACCCCGCTCGAACATCGCCATGTCGACACCGACGTGGCCAAGGACCAGGTCACGATCACCGTCAAGGGGCCTGAAAACGACCCCGGCGACCTGCACGAAGAGGGCGCGGGCGGCTGGTTCCTCGCGATGACCCGCGAGCTGGACGACACGATCCTGCGGCTGCGCACCAACGAGGTCGAAGCCGGCACGTGGATCCTTCGGACCCAGGGCGACCCGGCGAAGGTGCTGGCGCACGAGCAGGCCGTGCTCGGGCAAAAGGACTGGCTGGCCAACGAGATCACGCACTACTTCAAGCGCACGCTCAAACGCCTCGACGTCACCAGCCGCAGCCTGATCGCGCTCATCGAACCCGGCAGCTGCTTCACCGGGGCCCTGCTGGAAATCGCGCTGGCCGCGGACCGCCAGTACATCCTGGACGGCCCGCCGGTCGACAATGAAGACAGTGACGAACGGGCGTCGATCCAGCTGACCGACGCCAACTTCGGCGCCTTCCCGATGGGCAACGGCCTGACCCGCTTGCAGGCCCGCTTCTACGGCGACGACGACCACCTCGCCTGGCTCGCGCGCGAGAAGAACCGCGAGCTGAGCGCGGCCGAAGCCCTCGAGCTCGGCCTGGTCACCGACGCCCCGGACGACCTCGACTGGGAGGACGAGATCCGGATCGCGCTCGAAGGCCGCGCGTCGCTGTCCCCGGACGCGCTCACCGGCATGGAGGCCAACCACCGGTTCGTCGGTCCCGAGACCATCGAGACCAAGATCTTCGGCCGGCTGGCGGCTTGGCAGAACTGGATTTTCACCCGGCCGAACGCATCCGGGCCGGAAGGCGCGCTGCGCCGCTACGGTACGGGACAGAAGGCCGTCTTCGACAGGAAGCGGGTCTAGCGCAGATGCCCGAGAAGATCGACTACGACGCCAAGATCCCCAACAACGTCAACCTCTCCGAGGACCGGCGGTTGCAGCGCGCGCTGGAGGGCTGGCAGCCGAAGTTCCTGCACTGGTGGGGCGAGATGGGGCCGACGCTGGAGACCCAGGGGGTCTACCTGCGCACCGCGGTCAGCGTGGGCCGCGAAGGCTGGGCGCACTTCGACCACGTCAACGTGCCGGAGTACCGCTGGGGCATCTTCCTCGCCGAGCGCGACCCGGACCGGCGGATCGCCTTCGGCGAGCACCAGGGCGAGCCGGTGTGGCAGCAGGTGCCCGGCGAGTACCGCGCCGACCTGCAGCGGCTGATCGTCATCCAGGGTGACACCGAACCGGCGTCGGTCGAGCAGCAGAAACTCCTCGGCCTGACCGCGCCGAGCCTGTACGACCTGCGGAACCTGTTCCAGGTCAACGTCGAAGAAGGCCGTCACCTGTGGGCGATGGTGTACCTGCTGCACGCCTACTTCGGCCGCGAAGGCCGTGACGAGGCCGAAGGGCTGCTGCTGCGCAACTCCGGCAGTCCCGACGCGCCTCGCATCCTCGGAGCGTTCAACGAGGAAACCGCCGACTGGCTGGCGTTCTACATGTTCACCTACTTCACCGACCGCGACGGGAAGTACCAGCTCGGCACGCTCAAGGAGTCCTCCTTCGACCCGCTTTCGCGCACCTGCGAGTTCATGCTCAAGGAAGAAGCGCACCACATGATGGTGGGCACCACCGGCGTCGACCGCGTGGTGACCCGCAGCGCCGAGCTGATCCGCGAGCACGACACGTACGACATCGGCCCGCACGGCGGCATCCCGCTCGACATCATCCAGAAGTACATCAACTTCCACTACACCGTGTCGCTCGACCTGTTCGGCAGCGAGACGTCGACGAACGCGGCGAACTACTACACCGCCGGGCTCAAGGGCCGCTGGCAGGAAACCCGCCGCAAGGACGACCACAAGCTCACCGAGGACGCCCGCACGCTGGAGCGGCCGACCGGCGACGGCACCTGGACGACCGAGGAGCTGCAGGCGATCCTGCTGCTCAACCTCGATCTGCGCAGCGAGTACGTGGCCGACTGCCAGACCGGCGTGAAGCGCTGGAACAAGATCCTCGCCGACGCCGGCATCGATCGCACGTTCCGCTTGCCGCACCCTGGCTTCAACCGCGAAGTGGGCATAAACTCCGGCCACCACGTCACTCCCGACGGCACCATCGTCGACGAGGCGACCTGGGAGGCAGGCAAACGCAAGTGGCTGCCCACGACCGAAGACCTCACCTTCGTCCGTTCGCTGATGCGCCCGGTGTACGAGCGGGGGAAGATCGCGAGCTGGGTCGCGCCGCCGCGGCAGGGCATCAACGGCAAGCCCATCGACTACGAGTACGTGCACCTCACGTAGGAGGCCTGGTGGCGACAGGGTTCAATGCCGCGGAGTACCTGCTCTCGGCCGGGCACCCGGACGCGACCGCGGTCGTGTCGCCCGGGCGATCCCTCACCTACGCCGAGCTCGCCGAGGAGTCCCGGCGCGTCGCCGGCGGGCTCGCCGGACTCGGGGTGCGGCCCGAAGAACGGGTCATGTTCTGCATGGTCGACGACGTCGAGCTGCTCACCGGCATCCTCGGCGCGATGCTGGCCGGCGCGGTCGCCGTCCCGGTGTCGACCATGGTCACCGGGCCGGAGCTGGGCCAGGTGCTGGCCGACTCGCGGGCGCGCGTGCTGTGCGTGTCCGGGGAGTTCGCCGAGCAGGCCGGGATCGCGCTCGGGCTCGCTCCCGAGGTCACCGACGTCGTGCTCGACCGCTGCGACGGCGCCGGGTTCGGCGTCCGGACGCACGACTGGCCGTCACTGGCGGGATCGCTCCCCAGTGGACGGACGTGGGAGGACTCGCCCGCGCTGTGGCTGTACACGTCGGGCACCACGGGGCAGCCGAAGGGCGCGATGCACCGGCACGCGAGCATCCGCGCGGTCTGCGAGACCTACGCCCGCGGTGTGCTGGGGACGACGTCGTCGGATCGGTTCCTGTCCGTGCCGAAGCTGTTCTTCGCCTACGGGCTGGGGAATTCGTGCTTCTTCCCGCTCGGCGCGGGCGGGACGACGCTGCTCGAGCCTTCGCGCCCGACGCCCGCGTTGTTCGCGAAACGCGCTCGCGAGGAGCGGCCGTCGCTGTTCTTCGCGGTCCCGACGTTCTACGCGGCGTTGCTCGCCAGCGACGTCCCGGACGACTCGTTTTCTTCGGTGCGGTACGCGGTTTCGGCCGGTGAGCCGCTGCCCGCGTCCCTGTTCGAACGGTTCCGCGCGCGCTTCGGGCTGGCGATCCTCGACGGCATCGGGTCGACCGAGGCCCTGCACATCTTCCTGTCGAACCAGCCCGGTTCGGTGCGGCCGGGCAGCACCGGCGTCCCGGTGCCGGGGTATTCCGTGCAGCTGCGCGACGAGACCGGGGCGGTGATCGACGCCGCCGGCAAGCCGGGCGAGCTGTTCGTGGCCGGCCCGTCGACGGCGACCGGGTACTGGGCTCGGTACGACGCGACGAAGCTGGTGTTCCAGGGCGAGTGGCTGCGGACCGGCGACAGCTACGTCCGGAACGAAGACGGGACCTACAGCTGTCTCGGCCGGTTCGGGGACATGCTGAAGGCGGGCGGGATCTGGGTCTCACCGTCCGAAGTGGAGGAACGGCTGCGGCAGCACCCGGCGGTGGCCGAGGTCGCCGTCGTCGCCGCGCCGGACGCCGACGGCCTCGACAAGCCGGTGGCGTGCATCGTCCCCGCTCCCGGGTTCGCGGTGGACCCGGCCGAGCTGATCGAGTTCTGCCGCGAGGGGTTGGCGGCGTTCAAGCGCCCGCGCGGGGTGGTCGAGCTGGCGGAGCTGCCGAAGACGGCGACCGGCAAGATCCGCCGCAACGTGATCCGCGAGCTGGTCCGCGACTCGCTGCGGACGGTACCCAGCTCGTGATCGACGGGCACTTCGTGGTCGACGCCCACGTCCACACGCCGCGGCTGCCGACGCTGAAACCGGCGTGGCTGCAGTGGGCGCACGAGTTCGCCGGGGCGTACCCGTGGCGTTCGGTGTACGCCTCCGACGGTTCGGTGGTGCCGTCCGCGATGGACGAGCTGATGGAGTCCGAGGGCGTCGACCGGGTCCTGCTGTTCTGCGAGTACAGCCCGCGGGCGACCGGGATCCAGCCGATCGAGGACAACCTGCCGCTGGTTTCGTTCAACCCGGAGCGGTTCCGGCTCGTGGCGAACGTGAACCCGTACCTGCACCACCCGGCGGCGTCGGAGGTGGCGCGGCAGCTGGACCTGGGTGCGGTGGCGCTGAAGATCCACCCGGTGCACGGCGCGTTTTCACCGGCGGACAAGGAGCTGTACCCGGTCTACCAGCTGTGCCTCGAACGCGGCGTGCCGGTGATCCTCCACTCGGGAACGTCGAGCTTTCCGGGATCCCGCACCAGTTTCGGCAATCCGGAGCTGCTGTCCGATGTGGTCGAAGACTTCCCGTCACTGCAGTTCGTCTTCGCCCACGGCGGCCGCGGCTGGTGGTACGACGTGGCGGCGTTCCTGGCGCTGGCCAGGGAAAACGTGTGGCTCGACCTGGCCGGGCTGCCGCCGAAGAAGCTGCCGGAGTACTACCGCCGGTTCGACCTGACGCGGCTGGCGGGGAAGTTCGTGTTCGGGACGGACTGGCCGGGCGTGCCTTCGGTGGCGGCGAACGTCCGGGCGCTGGCCGGGCTCGGGCTGCCCGAGGAGGTGCTGAGCGGGGTCCTTTCGGGGAACGCGATCAAGCTGATGCCGTCGCTGGCTTAGCGGGCCGAACGCGGGGGTGCCTGCCGGAACCGGCGGCACCCCCGCGCCCCCAGGGGGTCAGCCCATGACCTCGTGCAGGCAGAGCACGTTGCCTTCGGAGTCGCTGAACCAGGCCGCCCGTTCGTTTCCCACCTGGGCGATGTGGTCGACCGTCTTCAGGCCTTCCAGCTCGAAGTCCTGGAACCGGACACCGCGGTCCTCCAGGGTTTTGACCTCGGCGGGCAGGTCGCCGACTTCGAAGCTCAGTGCCGTGTTCTCGCTCTGCGCGCCGGCCGGCATCGGGCGGAGGCCGATGGCGCCGCCGGCTGCCGCGAAGTAGAGGGTTCCGTCTTCGCCCTTCCCCGTCTGCTTCAGGCCGAGGGAGTCCGCGTAGAAGTGGCCGGCGCGTTCACTGTCGGTCACCGGAAGCATCGTCGTGATGGTCGATTCGGTCAGCATGGCTTTCATGGTGCGCGCCACCGGCGCCGGGCGTGACCTCGACTTTTTCAACGGTCGCTGTTGAACGCCCGGAGTGTCCGCATCGCTTCGGCGAGTGCCGGCGCGTCCTCACCCAGCGGCGTCAGCACGATCCGGCGCAGGATGTCCGCCGCCGCCGCGCGGGCCTTGTTCGCCACGTCCAGCCCGTGCTCGGTCAAGGACGCGAACGTCACGCGGCGGTCGTCGGGGCTGGGGATCCGGCAGATCAGGTCGGCCGCGACCAGGCGGTCCGCCACCTTCGTGAACCCGCCGCTGGACAGCGCCGCCTCCGTGGCCAGGCGCGTCATCGGCATCCGGTGCTCGGGTGAGCGCACCAGCCGCAGCAGGATGTCGAACGACGCCGGCGCCAGCCCGAAGCGGTCGGCGATTTCGCCCATCAGCCTGTCCTGGGTGGCCAGGTAACCCTCGATGACCAGGCCCCACCAGGTGACGATCTCGTCGTCGTCGGTGTCCACGAGGAGACACTTTACCGCAACGGCTCGCCGGATTATTTCTTTCGGGAAAGATGTCAGCCCGTTTGTACGAACCGTATACCGGACCTCCCTACGATCGGCCGATGACTAACGAGGCACTACAGCGTGCTACCAAACTGCTGGACGCCGTCATCCTCGCCGACGGGCACAACGACCTGCCGTGGGAGCTGCGGCAGCACGGTGGCCCGAACCCGGTCGAGGCGGCCGCGTCCCTGGACCTGACCGTGCGGCAGCCCGCTCTGCACACCGACTTCCCGAAGCTCGCCGACGGCAAGCTCGGCATGCAGTTCTGGTCGGTGTTCGTGCCCTGTGAGTTCGAAGGCCACAGTGCCGTGACCGCCGTCCTGGAGCAGGTGGAGGTCGTCCACCAGCTGGTCGAGCGCTATCCCGACCGGCTGCGCCTCGTCACCACCGCGGACGAGGCCGAGGCCGCGTTCGCCGACGGCCGGATCGCGTCGCTGCTCGGGGCCGAGGGCGGGCACAGCATCGCCGAGTCGATCGGCGTGCTGCGGATCCTGCGCCGCCTCGGCGTCCGGTACATGACGCTGACGCACAACTTCAACACCACCTGGGCCGACGCGGGCACCGACGAGCCGGCCCACGGCGGTCTCACCGAGTTCGGCCGCGACGTCGTGCGCGAGATGAACAAGATCGGGATGATGGTCGACCTGTCGCACGTCGCGCCGTCGACGATGCGGGCGGCGATCGAGGTCAGCTCGGTGCCGGTGATCTTCAGCCACTCCTCCTGCATCGCGGTCAACGACCACCCCCGCAACATCCCCGACGACGTCCTGGCGAAGCTGCCCGGCAACGGCGGCGTCGCGATGATCACCTTCGTGCCCGCGTTCGTCTCGCCGAAGGTCGCCGCGTGGAACGAGCGGCTCGAGGCCGCGATGGCCGAAGCCGGGCTGGAGCCCCGGAACCTGACGCTGCGCGGGAAGTTCGTCCAGGAGTGGGACGGCCCGCCCAAGCCGCTCGCCACCGTCGAGGACGTCGTCGCGCACGTCGAGCACGCCCGCGAAGTGGCCGGCATCGACCACATCGGCCTCGGCGGCGACTACGACGGCGTCGGCTCGCTGCCGGAGGGACTGGAGGACACCTCCAAGTACCCCGTGTTGTTCGCCGCACTGCTCGAGCGCGGGTGGAGTGAGGACGACTGCGCGAAACTGGCCGGGCGGAACACCCTGCGCGTCCTGCGGGAAGTCGACAGTTTCGCCCGTTAGGGGGTTTGAGGCGGCGCTCCGCGCGCGCCGGACGGACACTGAGTACATGACGCACGCGCGCGGGGGCGCGGCCGACCGCCCCACCGGTCCCACCCACCAAGACCTGCCCGAAGGCGCTCTGGAACCCGCCGAGCTGCGTGCCGGCGACGTCCGGCCGGGCCCGGAGGAGGTGACGCCGGTGCGGCCGGCACCCGCCGAACCGGCGTCCGCTGAACCGGCGGCGTCCGCCAAACCGGCGGGCAAGGCCCGGCCGACGCGGATCAGCGGCACCTGGGTCGCGGTCATCGCCGGCCTGGTCGTGCTGGTCGTGCTGCTGGTCTTCATCCTGCAGAACCTCGACCCGGCGACGGTGCACTTCTTCGGCGCCGAAGGCAGCCTGCCACTGGCCATCGCGATGCTGTTCTCGGCGATCGGCGGCGCGGTGCTGGTCGCGCTGATCGGCGGGGCCCGGATCCTGCAGCTGCGGAAGCAGGCGCGCCGCCGCTAGACGATGATCGACGTCATCCCGAGCAGCAGCGCGCAAACGTTTTCGTCCCCGGTCGTCCGGACGCCGTCCGTGCTGGTCGAATTGCGGGTGCAGAGCCGCCAGAACGTGTCCAGGTCCATCGTCATGGTGGCCAGCGGCGTGCGGGACGGCGGTGCGCCGCGGTCCAGGACCCAGCCGTCGCGCTCGCGGCGCGCGTGCCACTTGCCCTGGCCGGTCACCGTGTAGCCGACCTGCTTGCCGGCGCGGGCATCGACGGCACGCAGGGTGTGCGGCAGCGCTCGCACGAACGTGTCGGCGATCGGCTCGGCGTACTCCGGCTCCAGTGGCGTGTGCTCGAGGGCCTCGCGGATCTGCACGTGGTGCACCCAGAACTCCGCGTAGTCGCGGGCCGCGTCCAGCCAGCGCGGCGCGGGCTCGTCGCCGGCCCAGCTCACCGGCTCGCCGAGGACGTCGAGGTCGAGCTGCGCCCAGTACTCGGTCGTCTGGCCCATGAACTCGTACAGCATGGTGAGCAGGACGTCCGTCGAGAGCCGGCGGCACGCGACCACCCACTCCTCGTTGAGCCGGTCGATGAACCGGGGGAACGCCTCGCCCGGACGGGGGCCTTCGGAGACGTGCCCGTCCCGGCCGCGGGACAGCCGGCCGACCTTGTCGCCCAGCAGGTGGGCGGCGACGTCCTTGACCGTCCAGCCGGCGCACATGGTCGGCCGCGTCCAGTCCTCCTCGGTGAGCGCGCCGAGCAGCGTCATCAGCGCCTGTTCCTCTTTCGAGAAGTACGGGAGGACGTCGATCGGCGGGCCCCAGCGCGTCGGACTCATAGCCGTCATCATGCCGGTAGTCACACCTCCGTTCGGCCTACCCGCAGGTAGCATCACTCGCGTAAGCAGAGGGGAGCAGGCCTGTGAACGCAGAGCGACCGAACGGCCGGGGTGCCGCCGACGACGTGGCCGACCTGGCCCGCCGCGCCGGTCAGCTGGCGGGCTGGGCCGCGCGCACCGGCTTCGCGATCGGCCGCAAGCTGCCGGGCGTCGAGACCGCCGAACGCGGCGTCCGGCAGGTGGAGCGCCAGCTGCTGACCGAACTGCGCCGCCGCCTCGACGAGGTCGACGACCCGTACCACGCGGCGCTCACCGCGGCGTCGGCGATGAACCGCCCGGCGGTCCCCGGGAACGTGCCCGCCACCGTGACGCTGGTGCCGGTGCGCGACAACCACGCCGAGCCGCTGCGCGCCGCGATGGCCGAGCTGCTCAACCACTCCGTCGGCTTCGGCCGCGAGCGCGCCCGCGAGTACTTCTACGCGATCATCCTGCGCCAGCTGACGCCGGACGAGGCGCGCATCCTGGCCGCACTGTCCGACGGCTCGCCGTTCCCCGCCGTCGACGTCGTCGAGCGGACCGGCCTCGGCGGCAACGGCCGGGTCGTGCTGCGCAACGCCTCGACGGTCGGCAAGGCGGCCGGGGTGTCGCTGCCCGACCAGGTGCCCGGCTACGTCACCCGGCTGATCGGGCTCGGCCTGGTCGACCTCGACGAAGAGGTGCCGTCGCTGGAGACGCAGTACGAGATCCTGCTGACCGACGAGACGGTGCGCGAAGCGGAGAAGCACGTCCGGCGCGCGAAGTTCGTCCGGCGAACGATCCACGTCTCGCGCCTGGGCGCACAGTTCTGGCAGGCCTGCGACCCGAGCTCGGGTTAGCGGATGGGGGCCTTCTTCGCCGGCATCGTCGCCGACTTCGCCCAGCACTGGCCCCTTTACGTCTCGATCCCGGTCGTCGCGGCGCTGATCGGCTACGGCACGAAGCTCGTGGCGATCCGGATGATGTTCCAGCCGGTGGAGTTCATCGGCGTCAAGCCGTTCCTGGGCTGGCAGGGCATCGTCCCGAAGCGCGCGGCGCGGATGGCGAGCATCGCCTGCGACACGATGACCGAGCAGCTGATCAAGCCGGCCGAGGTCGTCGCGCGGCTGGACGCCGGACGGATCGCGAAAGAGATCGAGAAGCCGCTGCTCGCGGGCGTCGAGGACATCGTCCGCGAGGTGGCGGCGCACTACCAGCCGGGGCTGTGGGAGTCCCTGCCGGTCCGGGTGCAGCGGCTGGTGATCGAGCGCGTCCAGCACGAGTCGCCGCGGATGGTCGCCGCCGTGCTCGACCTGATCAAGTCCGATGTGGACAGCGTGTTCGACCTCAAGGGCATGGTGGTCACCAGCCTGGTCAAGGACAAGCGCCTGCTGAACCGCATTTTCCAGGAGGCGGGCGCGAAGGAGTTCAAGTTCATCGCCCGCTCCGGCCTGGTGTTCGGCGGCGCGATCGGCGTCGTCCAGATGGTGGCGTGGGTGCTGTTCAAGTTCCCGCCGATCATGCCGGTCTTCGGCCTGTTCACCGGCTGGTTCACCGACTGGCTGGCGCTGCGCATGATCTTCTACCCGATCGAGCCGCGCCGCTACTTCGGCATCCAGTGGCAGGGCCTGTTCCTGAAGCGGCG
This sequence comes from Amycolatopsis sp. NPDC024027, assembly GCF_040638975.1. Classification (NCBI taxonomy): domain Bacteria; kingdom Bacillati; phylum Actinomycetota; class Actinomycetes; order Pseudonocardiales; family Pseudonocardiaceae; genus Amycolatopsis; species Amycolatopsis sp. NPDC024027. The sequence goes on along the minus strand of NZ_JBEZYY010000001.1, from coordinate 695,139 downwards.
CGCGGAAGTGGCGGAGGCGTACGGGTCGTTGATCGCGAAGGAGATCATCACCCCGCACAACGTGATCGAGGCCATCCTGCACGGGCCGCTGGCGGACCGGGTGCTGGCGTTGATCCAGCGCCAGCTCGACCGCGAGCTGGGCAGCGTCGCTAAGCCGCTGCTGGTGTTCGCGGTGGGTAGCCGCAAGTACCAGGACATGAAGCTGGCGATTTCGTCCCAGATCATGTCACGCCTGCCGGAGACGATGCGCTACATCGAGGACTACGCCACGGACGCGATGGACATCCGCAACGTGCTGGTGTCGAAGATGAAGCAGCTGTCCCCGAAGGAGTTCGAGAGGCTGCTGCGCCCGGCGTTCGAGCAGGACGAGTGGATCCTCATCGCGACGGGCGCGGTGCTGGGCTTCGCGGTCGGTGAGGCCCAGGTGCTGATCTTGGAACACCTGGCGGCGTGATTCAGGTGAGCCGTGCGGCAACGTCCGGCCATGGCGGCGGAGTTCGGCGGTCGAGTGACACCGCGACGATCAAGCGACCGAAGACGTCGACTTGAAGGGGATCGAAGAGGAAATCCTCGTTCGTGCGGCGCTCCTGCAGAAGGGTTTCGAGCGGCGGCGACGGCTCACGCGGAAGAACGCCGAGGAACAGCCGGGTCGTCGATCTTCCCAGGAAGTCGGCAGACACCCAGTCGCCTCGTACTCGCTGCCCGTCAAGAACTTGCGAGTCGTCGCCGTCCGGCGCTGTTTCATAGAGGCGATCGACCTCCTGGGAAGCGTTCACGCTGAAGTCGGCTAACGGTCCGGCACTCGGCATCTGTCGATTCCGGTATGGATCGCTCGTGTCGTCCGCGGCGGTGATAAACCACCAATTGGGCGCTTGCGAACTGCGAGCGCCTGGCGTTCCTGCTGTCTCAGGTTGTCGCGGGGCCCGGTGCGTGTGCTCGACATCGAACAGGTCGACACTCAAAGCCGCGCCGCCCAAGCAGGTCCAGGCCATGGTCACGGGATGCTGGGCGTGCTGGCCCGACCAGCCAAGGATCTCATCGAGCCGCTGTAGTTGTGCTTTCAGGGGAGTCGATCGCGGCGACGGTTTTGTCGACCGCGCGCGTGCCTCTCCGGCCATCCTGCGTCCTGACTCGGCAGGATCCAAGAACAACAAGTCCGGACGGACTCCGAGGCGTCGGTAGCGGCCGGCGAGGTGGCTCGGCAACGTATCGAAGTGCTTGAGGTGAGCATGACCACCGTTCCAGCGATAGAAATAGCGTACCGCCGCAGTGAGCATGCCCATTCCCACGGATTCGGTGACGAAGCCCCTGATGTGTCGAGCGGCTGCTCTCAGGTCGGTGATGCGGGCGGAGACTTTGCCATCGCGTGTCAAGGTCAGAAAACTGAGCACGAGGTTCAGTTCATGCTGTTTGAGTCGATACGTCAGGTTGCGTTCCAGCGGGGTCGCGAGCGCGTTCACTTCGAGCAGGCCAGGAATCCAGACTGGCATCGACTCTCGCTGCCCGAGTGCGGTCTCCTCGAGAACGTGCTGACCGGCCGCGTTGTCGCCACTCGCGCAATGAAAGACTCGCAGATCCACGGTGGGCATTCTCGTACCTTAACGTGCCAATCATAGCGTCCGTGTATTACGTGCCCTCCGTCAAGAGGCGACGAGGTCGTCTGCTTGTCGCCCTTCGGCGAACTTCGCCGTTCGCCCGCCGGCGGCCAGGCGGGCGTACAAGTCCACCCGAACGGCCGTACCCGCGGACGTATCTCCGCCGCCGGCTTCCGCCTCTACTTTGCGTCAGGAAAGACCGATTCGCCGGGAGACTCCCATGGCCGAGACCGCGGAACCGTGGCAGCAGGAAATCCGGCTCGCGATGACCATGGTCGGCGGGGCCAGCCTGGCCATCTGGATGGGCGGGGTCGCCACCGAGACGTCGCAGCTGCTGCGGGAGTCGCGCGGCGACACCGAGGCCGGGCTGTACCGCAAGCTCCTCGACGTGCTGCGCGCGACCGTTTCGGTCGACGTCCTCACCGGGACCAGCGCCGGCGGGATCAACGCCGCCTGTCTCGGCCTGGCCGAAGCCTTCGGCTCCACGCCGCAGGTCCTGCGGGACACCTGGATCACCACCGGTTCGCTGGAAAACCTCATCCGCGACGCGCGCGAGGACCAGCCGCGGTCGGTGCTCGACGGGGATCGCGTGCTGCTCGGGGATGTCGAGCGTGCGCTGCGGCACATCACCGCGGCGGGGCGGCCGCCCGCCGATGATCCCGACGTCACCGTGCTGCTCACCGGCACGATGATCGACGGCGAGACCACCCGGTTCGACGACGCGCTCGGGAACCTGGTGCGGGACACCGAACACCGGATGCTCTTCCGGTTCTGTGGTCCACTGTGGACGATCGGGGTGGAGGGTCCGCTCGCGCTGGCGGCCCGCTCCACCGCGTCCTTCCCCGGCGCGTTCGAGCTGTCGCGGATGCCGATCGGCACCGGCGGCACCGACCGGCTGCACCCCGACATGACGCCGTACACGGAACTGACCCGCTCGCACTGGCTGACCGACGGCGGTGTGCTGCTCAACAAGCCGCTGCGGCCCGCGCTGCGCGAGATCTTCGAACGCTCGTCGCACGCCGACGTCCGGCGGCTGCTGCTCTACGTCGTGCCGACCGGCGAACGCGAAACCGACGCCGTCGGGTGCGATGCCGCGGACCCGCCGCTGCTGTCGAACGCGATGGCCAAGGTCGTCAACACCGTGATGAGCCAGTCGATCAGCGCCGAGCTGGACGACCTGACCCGGCACAACGACGCCGTGCTCCGCGCGCGTGACACCCGCGTCTCGCTGGCCGCGCTGGGTCTGCGCGGCGGCCCCGAGTGCCTGGTGGACGAACGGATCGCCGCCGCGTACCTCGAGCGGCGGACCGCCGAGGACGCCGCCGAGCTGGTGCGGGTCGCCGCCCGGCGGTACGCGCTGTCCGAGGCCGGCACGGCGGACCGCGACTGGGCCTCGGGGATGTCGCGGCAGCTGCGGGCGATCGCCGTGACCGGGCTGAGCAGCGGCATCCCCGCCGGGCCGCCTCCGGCCGGTCTCGGCGTGACGGACCTGGTCGGCTACCGGACGACCGCCCTCGACGACGCCGTCGCGACCGGCCTGCAGCTGATCAACGCCGGGTTCCGGCTGCGGCCGGACGACGCCCGCGCGAAGGAGCTCAACGACGCGCGCGCCCAGCTGCACGCGGCGCGGCGGACCGCCGGGCGGGGTGTGCGGCTCGCGCAGTGGGTGGCCGCGCACGCCGGCCCCGGCGCGAGCAGCACCCTCGAAGTCTGGATCCGCGAGCTCGCCGGGGAATGGGCGGGCCTTGGCCAGTCGGCCGCCGTCGCCGAGGCGTGGCCGAAAGTGGTCGCGGGCCTGCGGGCAGCGGCGCCGACACTGCGGGCGCTGGCCGACGCCGAGCCCGGGAAGTCCGGCACCGTCACCACGCTGCTGAACTGGCTGGCGCTGGGCCCGGACGCCGCGGGCGGCGACGACGTCGTCCAGGCCCGGCTGGTGACGCTGCACGTGGCGACGCGCGGGCTGCTCGCCCAGGCGCCGTCGGTCGACCAGCGGGTCGACCTCGTGCAGGTCAGCGCCGATTCGCGGACGCTGCTGGACATGACGCGGCGCCGGTCGTGGGACAAGCTGACCGGGATGCAGGCGAGCTACTTCGGCGCGTTCTACAAGGCGTCGTGGCGGGCCAGCGACTGGATGTGGGGCCGCGTCGACGGCGCGGGCTGGCTGGTCCAGTGCCTGCTCGACCCGGTCCGCCTCGAGACGCTGCGTGACATCGTCGGCCGCGAACGGTTCCGCGACGAGCTCGTCGCCGCGCTCGAGCCCGCCTGGCGCAAGCCGGACGAGCGCGACCGGTGCACACCGGCGGAGGTGGGGCAGCTGCGCGACCAGCTGACGGCCGAGCTGGCGTTCCTCGGCCTCGACGCCGACCTCGCACCGGTCGCGTTCGGTGACCACCGCCCGATCAGCATGCCGGTGACGGCCATGGTGCTGGCCCGGACGCGGCAGGCCGAGATCGCCGCGGAGGAGCTCCCGGTCGTCACACTCGCGTCGCGCTACGACGCCGACGACCGCCCGGGCGTCGAGAAAGCGCTGGCCGAGGACCTGCCCGAAGTCGACGTCGGCGCCGCGCAGGCCCAGTTCCAGGCCTGCCGCGTCTCGGCGGAGAAGATCGCCGGGGAGCAGGGCACCGCACGGCTGACCAGGACGCTCGTCGCGCTCGGCGCCGCCACGGTCAACGTCGGGACGATCGCGTTCCGGCTGCCCGGCGGCTGGCCGCAGACCGTCGCGGGCATGCTGCGGACGGTGGCCCGGAGCACGGCGAGGGTCTCGCAGGGCGCGTCCCGGCTCGGCACCGCGGGTTCGCTCGCCGCCGGCGTGCTGGCCCTGCTGGCCGGGCTGGTGATCGGCAACAACGGTGGCGCGGTCCTGCAGTGGGTGGGGCTCCCCGTCCTCGCGGGCGCGGTCGTCTACCTGACGACGGCGCTGCTCACGACGGGCCACAAAGCGCGCCGGCTGTTCGCGGCGCTCGGGGCGCTGGTGGTGGCGGCCCTGCTGCTGGCCGCGTTCCTGCCCCCGCTCGCCCGGCCGTTCTTCGGCTGGCTCGGTGACGTCGTGGCCGGCTGGCGCCGCGGCGAGGGCGCGGTGTGGTGGCTGGTGGTCTCCGGGCTGCTGATCCTGCCCGCCGTGGTGACGCCGGCGAGCGCTCTCCGGCGCCGCCTCGGCCACCGCCGCGCCCGGAGCCGGGAAGCGAAGAGCGTGGTGCTCGAAGTCGCCGGTCGTTCGCCCCGGAAGGCGGCGAAATCCCCCGCGGAGCGCACCCGGGCACCGAGTTCGCACTGAGCGATTTCGGCCCGTCACCTTGCGATCACGGGCGTAAGGGTTCATGGTGCGGGTAGGTCACGAGCCGGGAGCCCGCGCCCCGAGCGCGCTTATGCCCATTTGGCGGCCGCATCAAACATGTTTGTGCGACTGCTCACGGGGTACCTCGCGTCCCCGCAGGTCATCGCGGGGCCGTGAGCTGCGTCGCTGGCAGGCGGAAAATTCTCTGTTACGTTTCCTGAGTATGTCCGTAACGCACTTGATCGAATCCCCGACCAAGGCGGACGGCGCGCAGCTGTGGCGAATCGCGCGCGATTCCGCCAAGCTTGATCTCAACTCGCCGTACGCATACATGCTGTGGTGCCGCGATTTCGCCGAGTCCTCGGTGGTCGCGCGTGAGGACGGCGAGGCGGTCGGTTTCGTCATCGCCTACCGCCGGCCGGACGCGCCGGACTCGGCGCTCGTCTGGCAGGTCGCGGTCGACGCGTCCCAGCGGGGAAAGGGCCTGGCCGGCGCTCTGCTCGACGCGCTGTACACGCGCCTGGTCGGCGAGGGGGTGCGTTACCTCGAGACCACGATCACCCCGGACAACGAGGCGTCCATCCGGCTGTTCAGCTCGTTCGCGAAGCGGTGGAACGCCGCCATGGAAACCAGTGTGCTGTTCGGCGAGGAGGATTTCCCCGACGCCGGGCACCTGCCGGAAGAGCTTTACCGCATCGGTCCGCTGACCGCGCCGCCGAATCCGGGCGATTAGGAGAGAAACAACACCATGAGCATCTTCGAAGAGCTCGAATCCGAAGTACGCAGCTACAGCCGCGGCTGGCCGGTCGTGTTCGACCGCGCACAGGGCAGCTGGCTCCACGACGAAAGCGGAAAGCCCTATCTGGACTTCTTCGCCGGGGCCGGCGCGCTGAACTACGGGCACAACAACCCGCAGCTGAAGCAGGCCCTGATCGACTACATCCAGCGCGACGGCGTCACCCACGCCCTGGACATGTTCACCGTGGCCAAGCGCGACTTCCTGCAGACCTTCCGCGACAAGGTCCTCGACCCGCGCGGGCTCGGCTACAAGGTCGTGTTCCCCGGGCCGGGCGGCGCGAACGCCGTCGAGGCCGCGCTGAAGCTGGCGCGCAAGGTGACCGGCCGGGAGTCGGTCATCAACTTCACCAACGCCTTCCACGGCATGACGCTGGGCGCGTTGTCGGTCACCGGCAACTCGATGAAGCGCGGCGCCGCCGGCGTCCCGCTGGTGCACGCCACCCCGATGCCGTACGACCGGTACTTCGACGGGGCGATGCCGGACTTCCTCTACTTCGAGAAGCTCCTGCAGGACTCCGGCAGCGGGCTCAACGAGCCGGCCGCGGTGATCGTCGAAGGCGTGCAGGGCGAGGGCGGCATCAACGCCGCGCGCCTGGAGTGGCTGAAGGGTCTCGACGACCTCTGCAAGCGCCACAACATCCTGCTGATCCTCGACGACGTACAGATGGGCTGCGGCCGCACCGGCCCGTTCTTCAGCTTCGAGGACGCCGGGATCACGCCCGACATCGTCTGCCTGTCGAAGTCCATCAGCGGTTACGGCCTCCCGATGGCGCTGACGCTCATCAAGCCGGAGCTCGACGTCTGGGAGCCGGGCGAGCACAACGGAACCTTCCGCGGGATCAGCCCGGCGTTCGTCACCGCCAAGGAAGCGATCGACGCCTACTGGAGCGACGACGCGCTCGAGAAGTCGACCAAGGCGAAGGGCGAGCGCATCGGCTCCGCGTTCTCCGGCCTCGTCGAGGCGTACCCGGAAGCGAACCTGCTCGCCAAGGGCCGCGGCCTGGCGCGCGGTCTCGAGTTCGCGAACGGCGACCTGGCCGGGCGCGTCTGCGCCGAGGCGTTCGCCCGCGGCCTGCTGATGGAAACCTCCGGCCCCGACGGCGAAGTCATGAAACTGCTGCCGCCGCTGACGCTGACCGACGACGAGCTGACGCAGGGCCTGTCGATCATCGACGAGTCCGTCAAGGCCGTCCTGAAAAAGTAAGGGAGTTCCCGTGCTCGTCCGCACACTCGACGAGATCACCGACACCGACGCCGACATCAAGACCGAGAACTGGCGCAGCAAGCGGATCATCCTCGCCAAGGAGGGCGTCGGCTTCTCGGTGCACGAGACCACGCTCTACGCGGGGACGGTCAACGACTTCTGGTACGCCAACCACATCGAGGCGGTGTTCATCACCTCCGGTGAGGGCGAGATCGAGGACCTGGCCACCGGCAAGGTGTACGAGCTCAAGCCCGGCACGCTCTACCTGCTCAACGACCACGACAAGCACCAGGTCCGGCCGAAGACCGAGATCAGGTGCGTCTGCGTGTTCAACCCCCCGGTGACCGGCCGCGAGGTGCACGACGAAAACGGCGTGTACCCGCTGATCACCGAGGACGCATAAGAACCGGAGAGGAACACAGGAGGCGAAGCCCGTGACGCTGACGGACACCCGGGTCGACGACGCTTACCCGACCCGGATCACCGGTACGCCGGAGCACCTGCCCCGCGTGCACCCCACGGTGTGGGGTACCGAAGCCGACGGCCCGATCGACGCCGCCACGCTCGCGAACCACGAGGCACGCGGCTACACCGTGGTCGAGGACCTGCTCTCCGTCGGGGAGGTCCAGACGTACTGGCAGGAGCTGGTGCGGCTGTCCTCCGGCGAGGAACTCGCCCGGGACGAGCGCGTGATCGCCGAGGCGAAGACCGGTGAGGTCCGGTCGATCTTCGACGTCCACGAGATCTCGGGCTTGATCGCGGAGCTGGTGCGCGACCCGCGCGTGCTGGACCGGGCGCGGCAGCTGCTCGGCTCCGAGGTGTACATCCACCAGAGCCGGGTCAACTACATGCCCGGCTTCAAGGGCACCGGGTTCTACTGGCACTCGGACTTCGAAACCTGGCACGCGGAGGACGGCATGCCGTCGCCGCGGGCGGTCAGCTGCTCCATCGCGCTGACCGACAACTACCCGTTCAACGGCGGCCTGATGATCATGCCGGGTTCGCACCGGACGTTCGTCCAGTGCGCCGGTGAGACGCCGGACGACAACTACAAGAGCTCGCTCAAGGACCAGCGGGTGGGCGTGCCGGGCGAGGACGACATCACGAAGATGGCGGCCGAGTACGGCATCGACCAGTTCACCGGCCAGGCGGGCTCGGCCCTGTGGTTCGACTCGAACATCATGCACGGCTCCGGGAACAACATCACCCCGTACCCGCGCTCGAACATCTTCCTGGTGTTCAACAGCGTGGAAAACGCCCTGCGGGAGCCGTTCGCGGCCGGCACGCCCCGGCCCGCGTTCATCGCCGGCCGCGATTCGACGCCGATCACGCGCTGAGACGCACCGGGGCGCCGGCCGGGAGCGCAGTGAATGACTCATTCCTGGCGTCGGAGGTCAGGAATGAGTCATTCATGACGCCGCAGCACGGCACCAGACGCTGACCCGCCGGTGACCGGCCCGGTGCGCCCTGTTACCGTGTCGCCACCGCGCGGGTGTGTGGCCCGTGCAACACGTCTTCGCGGACGACCGGCGGCGGGTACTTCGCTCGGGGTGAGCTCACCCGCCCGGTTGCCCTCGGTGGCGGACGGGCGGACGGCCCCAGGCGGCCCGGCCGGGAGTTTTGACGGCGACCCCGCACCACCGGATCGGGACCGGTGGTGCGGGGTCCTGTCATGTCGGCGTCAATCGCAGGGGTACCGCACCCCCGCTGCGGATTCCGCCGTGTCCGCGATATGTCCTGGTCCCGGCCCGGTGGGGCGGTATTCGCCGGCGGGCCATCACGGTAGGTTGATTTTTCCGGCGGGGGCGACGCCGGGGACACCGTGGACCCGGGGAGGTGGGCGCGAGCATGGCCCAGACCCGGCTCCAGCTGCTCGGGCCCGTTCAGCTCTTCCACGGCGACGAACCCGTCCCGATCGGCGGCCCCGGGGTCCGCGGCCTGCTCGCGCTGCTGGCGCTGCGGCCCGGCAAGGTCGTCGGGCTCGACGAGATCATCGACGCCCTGTGGGGCCACGACCCGCCGGCGACCGCCCGGACCATCGTCCACGGCAACGTCTCCCACCTGCGGCGCGTCCTGCGCGACCTCGACGGCCCGCGCATCCTCACCACCCCGCCGGGCTACCGGCTGGACGTCGAGCCCGACCTGATCGACGTCCACCGGGCGCGCACGCTGCTGGACCGCGCGTCACTGGCCACTCCGGAGGCCGCCGCCGCGCTGCTGGCCGAGGCGCTCGCGCTCTGGCAGGGCCCCGCGCTGGGCGGGGTGCCCGACTCCCTGCGCGCCCCCGAACTCGAGGACCTCCGCCTCGCCGTGCACGGCGCCCGCGTCGACGCCGACCTCGAACTCGGCCGGCACGCGGAACTGATCGTCGAGCTCAGCCCGATCGTCCGGGCCGATCCCCTGGCCGAGCGGACCGCGGGGCAGCTGATGCGGGCGCTGTACCACGCGGGCCGCCGCGGGGACGCGCTCGAGCTGTACCGGACGGTCTCCCGCGCGACCCTGCGCACCCTCGGCGTCGAGCCCGGTGCGGAGCTGCGCTGGCTGCACGAGCGCGTCCTCAACGACGATCTCCCGGCGCGGGACGTCGTCGCCCCGGCCGCCGGCGCGGAGCCGGCGAAAGCGATTTCGCAGCTGCCCGCGGCGGTGCCGAACCTCGCCGGGCGCGCCGAGGAACTGGCCTGGCTCGACGCCCTGGTCACCCGGGCCGAAGCCGGGCAGACGACGATCGCCGTGGTCAGCGGCACCGCCGGGGTCGGCAAGAGCTCGCTCGTCGTGTGGTGGGCGCACCGGGTCGCGCCGCGGTTCCCGGACGGCGTCCTGTTCGCGTCGCTGCGCGGCTTCGACCCGCACCACCCGCCGCTCGAGCCGGCCGAGCTGCTCACCCAGTTCCTGCTCGGCCTCGGCGTCGAAACCGCGAAGGTCCCGGAGCTGCTGCACGAGCGGGTCGCGCTCTACCGCTCGCTGATCGCCGGACGGCGGATGCTGGTGCTGCTCGACGACGCCCGCACCGCCGAGCAGGTGCGCCCGCTGCTGCCGCCGAGCGCGCGGACGATGACGGTGGTGACCAGCCGCTCGCGCCTCGACGGGCTCACCGTGTCGAACGCGGCCAAGCAGCGCGTGCTCGGCACGCTCGCACCCGACGACGCCGTCGCGCTCATCGAGGAACTCGCCGGCCCGGCGAGCCTCAACCACGCCCTCGCACGGCTCTGCGGCTACCTCCCGCTGGCGTTGCGGATCGCCGGCGCGCGGCTCTCGGCGAGCGCGCAGCGGACCGCGGAGGAGCTCGTCGACGAGCTCGGCAACGAACGCACCCGGCTCGCGGGACTGCAGGTCGACGGCGCAGACGACAGCGTCCGCGCGGCGTTCGACGTCTCCTTCCGCGGCCTGCCCGGCGAAGTCGCGCAGACGTTCCTGCAGCTGGGGGCGGTGCCCGGGGTGATGGTCGGGCCGCACGTGATGGCCGCGGTCGCGCAGATCACCGTGGCCGAGGCCCGGCGGCGGTTGCGCACGCTGGCCGCGCACAACCTCATCGCCGAGACCGAGCGGGACGTCTTCGTGCCGCACGATCTCGTCTGCCTGTACCTGCGGGAGCTCGCCGAGCAGGAACTCGGCGACAAGGAACGCGACGAAGCGCTCGGCTGGACGGTCCGCTACTACCAGGCGGCGGCCGACCGGGCGCGGCGCCGGCTGGGCCGGGTCGCCGACCCGCTCGACTTCTCCGGCGTCCTCGCCGACGACGTGCTGCCGCCCCTTTCCGGCTTCGCCGAGGCGCACGACTGGTTCGCGGCCGAGTGGCCGAACCTGCTGGCCGTCCTCGACGCCGCGTACGCCGCGGGCCGGCACGACGACGTGTGGCGGCTGGCCCGGCTGGCCCACACCTACCGCGTCGCGTGCCCGCTGCTGGACGAGTGGATGCGGATGGCCGACCTCGGCGTCGCCGCCGCCGAAGCCTCGGGCGACGTCGCGGGGCAGTGCTGGCTGCGGCTCGCGCGGTGCGAGATCGCGCTGACGTTCGAGCTGCCGGGGTCCGGCCTCGCGGACGCCGAGCGGGCGGCGGAGCTGTCCGCCGCCTCGGCCGACGAGCGGCTGCGGACCTCGGTGGACCTGCACCTCGGGCGGGCGCTGAGCCGGCTCGGCGAGCACGAACGGGCCATCGAGCGGCTGGCCGAGGCCATCGTGAACGCTCCCGACGTCACCCTGCGCGGGCAGGCGCTCAGCAGCTGCGCGCAGGCGGAGAAGCGGGCGGGCCGGCTGGCCGACGCGATCGCCCACCAGCGCGCCGGCCTGCGGATCGACCGCGAACTGGGCGACGACGTCCAGGTCGTCGTCTCCCTGGACAAGCTGGCGGAGCTCAGCTTGCGGATCAGGGACCTCGAGGCCGCCGAGCGGTACGTCTGGGAAGCGATCGACCTGGCGATCAGCCGCGAGTTCGTCGCGCGGGAAGGGACGCTGCGGCTGACGCTGGGCCGGGTGCTGCGGGCCCGGGGCGACATCGACGGCGCGCGGGAACAACTGGCGTTGTCGGTGCGCATTTACGAGCGCGTGCACCCGAAGCTCGTCGGTGAGGTGCGCACCGAACTCGCCGATCTCCAGTGAGATGGCTTTCCCGAACTGCGGCCGTTCGGAATTTCATTGCGAATGGGTCACGGCCGGTGCCTGTGCGCTGAATCCTTAGTGGATTCTTAGTGGGCGCGGGCGGTGTCCGCGTAGGTTCGGCGGTGCCGGCAGAGCCCTAGGGGAGGGGCAGGCTGAGACGCCGGTGCCAGGCCTCGCGCGGGAAACTCCTCGCGGGGCCCGGAGCCGCCAGGAGCGGCTCGTGGCGGCCCGGCCGGCCGAAGTGGGGGTAGGCCGGCCGGTCGCCAGGCGGGGTTCCCGCGCCTGGCTCAGCCGACGTTCGCCGTGCAGAGCGCGATCGTCGTCCCGCTGTTTTCCGCGACCTTCTTGCCGTCGACGAGAATGGCGCAGCGGATTTCGTTGCTGACCGTCGCATTGCGGGTGTCCGCGGTGAGCGTCAACAGGTAGGAGCCATTGTTGTAGGAGGCCTGCCCCTGCCAGGCGTCGGTGCTGGCGGGCGCGTTTTCGGTGCGCTGGTCGTTGAGGCTGCCGTAGCGCACGGTCGCGCCGCCGGCGGAGGTGACCTGGAAGGTCACGGCGTGCTTGTCGGCGGCCACCGCGGGCAGGTGGAGCCCGGACTCGCCGCCCCCGAAGAAGGTCGAGTACAGCAGCATCCCGGCCGTGGTGAGCAGCGCGGCGGCGGTGACGGTGGTGGCGGTGATCGCCACCCCGCGGTCGCCCACGGTGCCCTTCTTGGCCTGGACCAGCCCGGTGATCGCCAGGATCAGCCCGATTCCGCCCAGCGGCCACGCGACGAACTCGACATCCGGGACGAACGTGACGACGAGGGCCGCCACACCGAGCAGCAGGCCGACGATCGCCAGGATGTTCCGGGCGGGCTTCGCATTGGCTTGACGACGCTCCGTGGCCGTCACCGGCGGCGCGGGTCGGCCGTGGCGCGCGGTGGCCGGCGGGTACTGCGGGTCGGTCATCATGCGAACCCCTTCGGGTGGGAGTGCGACGACGTTAACCCATAAGTGTGGCCCAGAACGAAATTGTTACATTCTGGAAAAAGTCATTGTCCCACCATTTGGGGTCAGGTATCGATATTTCCTGACATCGCGGGCATGGTGTGGCCCGATGATCAATGGGAAGAATATCGGAGTTCCCACTGTTCGACGCGGCCTTTTGCGACCTCGCAGCGGGTATCGTAAATATCCTACGGTCATCCGGGCACCGCCGTGAGGCCTACGACGACCGTCGGTACCGGCGTTCAAGACGAAAGTCGTATACCGGACTTCTCAGTCGAAAAGGCTTACTTCCGGGGTGATTTCGAGCAGTTCGAAGACGGGCCGTCCGCGCCGTCCGTCGATCGTCGTCGTGCGCACGACGCGTAGCCGGGCTGTCACCGGACGGTCGAGGTTCTCCTTGATCTGGTCGAGCAGGTCCGGCGCCACCGCGCCCTGGATCGTGCCGCCCGACTCGCGGTCGAGGTAGAAGATGCGCCGCCGGGTGCGGACGCCGTCGAGCCGCCCGCGCACCGTCTCGTAGCCGACCTCCTCGCGGGACTCGCGGAGGCTGCCCTGCAGGATCCGCGCCTGTTCGGTGGTCATGCTGCGGGTGACCTGCTCGCCGGCGGTCGGGGTCAGCGCCATCCCGATGCCGGCGTTCTTCGCGACGGCGTTGACGATGTCGCTCACCGCGTTGCGGACGGTGTCGCGCTGGAGCAGCACGGCGTCGAGCGCACCGTCGTCCGAGCCGTTCGCCGGCAGGAAGTCGCACAGCTCCTTGACCGCACGCTCGGACAGCGTCTCGATGCCGTCGACGATCAGCGCGTCGTCGGAGACGTCGAGCTCCGGGAAGCCGAAGAAGATCGCGTTGCCTGCCTGGCCGCGCTGGATCAGCGGTGCCTTGTCCCGGTCGGTCTGCTGGACCTGGGTGACCTCGCCGGACGGGTTCCGGATGATGTGCCCGATCTTCGCCGTCGCGTCCTGCAGGGCGCGGCTGATGTCGGAGAAGGTGTACGCGTCGATGGTCTGCTCGCCGATCACCGACACGTGCAGCAGCGGTGAGCGGGACGTCCGCTCGAACTTGGCGTTGGCCGCCATCGCCGAGGCGCGGGCCAGGTCGTCGAGCCACGTGCCGCCGGGGATCTCGTCGGCGATGCGCCGGAACTCGTTCCTCACCAGATCATCTCCGGGTAGCCCCTGCCGCCTCGGGCCCAGACCTCGGCCCACACGTCTTCGTCGCCGGGGCGGCACAGGAAGCCGTCCAGCATGCCGCCGACCGGCTGCACCTGGTCGAGGTACATCGCCGGCTGCCCGACGATCACGCCGCGCAGCGTGAGCAGGCCGTAGAGCGCGGACCGGCCGGCGTCGTCGAGCCGCTTGAGCGCGCCCCACTCGTCCGGGATGAGGACGACGTCGAGGCTTTGCGGCGGGTGGGCGGTCCGGGTGATGAGCTCGCCGCCGATCCAGGCGCGACCGGACGGGATGATCCGCCGGGCGACGCCGAGGTAGCTGTTGAGCGCGCTGAAGAGGATCTCGCGGTCGTTCTGGTGCGGGGCGTCGAACACCAGGCGTTCGTAGACGTCGGCGAGGTCACCCGCGTGCCGGCCCGGCGGCAGGACCTGCTGCGACGTCCAATGGGGGAGCGCCACTCCACCCCCTTCTCAGCCTTCGCTCACAGTGCGTAGCCGAACTTACCAGGATGGGTGTCAGCCGCCGCGCCCAGGCTGGTGCCACTGCCGGGTCGCGTCCGGCGGCTCTTCGGCCTGCGGCCAGGCGGGTTCTTCTTCGGTGGGCCAGTCCTCGGCCTGCGCCCCGCGCTGCGGCGGCAGCGGCAGGTGTCCTTCGCGGTGGCCGACGGGATCGGCTTCTTCGTCGTCGTGGACCTCGGTGCGCGGCTCGGGCGCGTGCTGCGCCCACGCGGCGGGGATGAACTGCGTCTGCTCGGTCGAAAGGGGCGGCGGCGGCTCGTACGGCGGCGCTTCGTCGTCGAACTCGGCTTCCCGCGCTGGCTCGGGCCGCGGGCGCGGGGCGGCGCGCAGCACGAGCCACGACGTCACCGCACCGAGGGCGAAGGCGACGATCAGCCACAGCCAGATCTGCCCGAACAGCCAGAACATCAGCTCATCACCCCTCAAACGACCGTGATCTCGACACGCCGGTCTTCTTCGCCGCCGGTGGCCGGCCGGGTGTCGCCCAGCCCCCGGTAGGTCACGCGGTTGGCCGCCAGCCCGTTGGCGGTGAGGATCCGCGCGACGGCCCGGGCGCGGTCCCGCGAGAGCTTGAGAGCGGCGCTCTCGCCACCGGGCCCCCGGGCGACGTGCCCGGTGACCCGGTACCGGAAGCCGGCGGGCGCCTTGGCGAGAGCGATCGCGACGCTGCGCGCGGCCTGTTCGCCGTCGGGGGTGAGCTTGGCCGTGTCGGGCTCGAAGGCGATGGGCGCCTCGGTGAGCAGCCGGTCGATCTCGGCCTGCACGCCGGCCTTGTCGGTGGGCGGCGCAGCGGTGGTGCTGGTGGTCGGCGGCGGACTCGACGTGGTGGCGGTGGTCGTCGTCGGCGGCGGGCTCGGGGTGGCGCTGCTGGGCGCCACGGGGGTGACATCGCCATTGACCTTGGCGGCCCGGACGCCGTCGACGTTTTGCACGATTTCGAGGGCTCGCAGCGCTTGGCCGGGCGGGAAGCCGCTGAGCGTGGCGTCCCGCCCGTCGAAGCGGACATCCCCGGTGGGCAGTCCGGCTTCGAAGAGGGCGGTCTGGGCCCGCGCGGCCAGGTCCCGTTCCATGCTCCCGGACCCGGCCCAGGTGGCGACCCCCGCGAGCAGCGCTGTGACCAGCACCGCAACCGGGACCACGAGGATCCAGCGCCGACGCATAAGGGGACTGTAAGCCGGGTGCCGCGGGTTGGCGACCTGAATCCGGGTGGTGATCCACAAGTTGTCCCCAGGTAAGTCGACATGTGGACAACTGCGGAGATCGTGTTCGTTCGGGCACGTTCTGTCGGAGGAGGGCGATAGGGTGGAGGCGGGTGGTTCCCCCAGGGAGGGTGGGCTACGTTCCGGGGCGGTTTGTGTTGCGGTTCGTGGCTGCTGGCTTGTGGCTGCGGGTTTGGGTTGATGATCGCTCGGGAGC
>NZ_JBEZYY010000001.1:640955-679478 GCF_040638975.1 Amycolatopsis sp. NPDC024027 | reverse complement strand
GCCGGGAGCCGGGAGCCGGGAGCCGGGAGCCGGGAGCCGGGAGCCGGGAGCCGGGAGCCGGGAGCCGGGAGCCGGGAGCCGGGAGCCGGGAGCCGGGAGCCGGCGACTTCGCCGAGCCCCGCAAGCCCACCGTGGGCGATCAAGCGCACTGAGCATGGCCGCCAAGCCCGATCAGCCACCGTGGGCAGCCTCGATATCCGGCGGCTGCCGATTCGGCGACTTTGCCGAGCCCCGCAAGCCCACCGTGGGCGATCAAGCGCACTGAGCATGGCCGCCAGGCCCGATCAGCCACCGTGGGCAGCCTCGATATCCGGCGGCTGCCGATTCGGCGACTTTGCCGGGCCGCGTAGGCCCGCCGCAGGGCGATCAAGCGCACCAAGCGTGGCTGCCAGGCCCGATCAGCCACCGTGGGCAGCCTCGATATCCGGCCGCCGCGATCCGGCCGCTTCGCCGAGCTCGCAAGCCCGCCGCAGGGAACCAAGCGCGCCACCCCGATCAGTCCGCCGTGGCCACCCCTCGAACCCGGCCACTCAGGCGCCGCGGCCAGCGGTGATCAACACATCCCTAAACCCGCCAAACCCTCAACTGGCCTGCTGGTGCGGAGCGCTGTCCGGCACCTCGAGCACGTCCAACGGCACCAGCGGCGCCAGTTGAGGCCGCTTCGGCGACAACCCGTCACCCATCGACTCGCCGCGCAGCTGCCGCCGGATCCAGGGCAGCAGGTGCACCTTCGTCCACGTCAGGTCCGATCGCCGGGAGTCGATCCAGCGGTTCGGGGCCTCCTCCAGGGGCCACGGCTCGCGCCAGTCGCTCTCCAGCGGGATGCCCAGGACCTCCGCCGCCTTCATCGCGATGCGGCGGTGGGCCTCCGGGGAAAAGTGCAGGCGGTCGTCGCTCCAGGCGCGGCGGTCGTGCAGGGGGGCCATCGTCCACAGGTCGACCATGCGGGCTCCGTGGCGCTCCGCGATCGCCCACAGGTTCGTGTTGTAGATCGCCACCTTGCCGCGCAGCACCGACATCACCGACAGGACCTTTGTGTCCGGGCCGTTGAACATCAGCACCGGGATGCCCGCCTCGCGCAGCTTCGCGACGCCCTCCTCCAGGCGCTCGGTGACCGCGTCGACGTCCGCACCCGGGACGATGATGTCGTTGCCGCCGGCACAGAGCGTGACCAGGTCGGGCTTCAGCTCCAGGGCGATCGGGAGCTGCTCGTCCAGGATCTCGTCGAGCATCTTGCCCCGCAGCGCCAGGTTGGCGTAGCGGAAGTCGCTGCGGCCGGCCGCCAGGACCTCCGCGAGCCGATCGGCCCACCCCCGGAAGGAGCCGTCCGGCAGGCCGTCGTTGAGGCCCTCGGTGAAGCTGTCACCGAGGGCTACGTAGCTGTCGAATCCGTACACGTGGGTCCCCTTCCCATCCTGCGACCGACACACCCCGACATGTAGTTGTACACCTCAACTAACCATCGGCCGCAAACCCGCTCACCCCCGGGCGTTCAGCCTGCGGTAACAGTGTCTTATCTTGTCGGCCTTCTGCGCCTCTCTATTACGCAGTCTTCACCTTCGGCATGCCGTGAAACCGCACACTCGGAGGCAAACCCGGCACCCGATGTGGCGAAAATCTCCCTGCCCGGGGCGTCCCGGACGCGATCCGGCAGGCTGGACACGTGTCCGGAGAACCCCGCGAATCGCTCACGCAGATCCTCGGTGGCCGCCGGGGCGCGCTCGACGCCAGCATCCCGCCCGTCGGCTTCGTCGCCGGCTGGCTCGCCGCCGGGCAGTCCGTCGCCTGGGGTGCCGGTGCCGCCGTCGTGGTCGCCGTCGCGGTCGGGGTCTACCGGCTCGCCCGTGGCGGCAAGGTGCGCGCACTGGTCGTCAGCCTGGCCGCCGTCGTCGCCGCCGCGCTGATCGCCCTGCACACCGGCCGGGCCCAGGACTTCTTCCTGCTGCAGCTGATGTCCAATGTGGCCAGCGCTCTGCTGTGGGCGGCCAGCATCGTCGTGCGGTGGCCGCTGCTCGGCGTGGTCGTCGGCCTGCTGCTGGGCCAGAAGACGCGCTGGCGCCGCGACGCCGTGCTGCTCAAGGCCTACTCGCGGGCCAGCTGGGTGTGGGTGCTCCAGTACACGCTGCGCGTGGTCGTCTACGGCCTGCTGTGGTCGGCCGGCCAGGTGCTCGCGCTCGGCGTGGCCCGCACGGTGCTGTCGTGGCCGCTCGTCGCGCTCACCGTCGCGGTCAGTGGCTGGGTGCTCTACCGGGCGTTGCCGCCGGAGCATCCCGGCCTGCGCCTGGTGCCGGAAACCCGCTCGGACGACGTACCCGGGGCATAAGGCGGCCCCCGGCGAGGGGGGAGGGTCCGGGGGCCACTGCCTACGGTACCCGGACTACCCGGGTTCAGTCGACGTTTTCGCGTCTTTGCGCCGCGTTTTGCTCAATATCGTTCCGGCCGGGGCCGCGGCGCGCCCTCGCCGAACGCCTCCACGGCAGCCAGCCACGCCGCCCCGAGCACCCCATCGGAGCTGGTCAGCACCTCGAGGCCGGTCAACCGGCGGCGGACGAGCTCGCCGACCGGGCTGGCCCCGGTGAGCACCGAGCCGACGAGCACGATGGGAGTCGACTCGCCGGGCTCGCGCGCCGCGAGGGCGTTCTCGGCCAGGAACCCGGCCGCGCGGGCGACGATCTCCCGGGCCGCGGGCTCGCCCGCGTCGTGCGCCGCGCTCACCAACGGGGCGAACCGGGCGAGCCGGACGGGCGCCTCCGCGTTGGCCGCGGTGATCAACGCCCGGGACGCGGCCAGCCGCGCGGCGTCGTCGCGGACGTCCAAACCGGACGGTCCGAGCGCGGCGGTGAGCACCGCCGAGGGCAGCCCGTCGAGCGGCCGCCCGCGCCCGAGTGCCTCCAAAGTGGAGCGGACGGCTTCGCGGCCGAGCCAGAACGCCGACCCTTCGTCGCCGAGCAGCCAGCCGTAGCCGCCGGTCGTGCCGGCCAGCCGGCGCTTCCGGATCCGGCCCACGATCGAGCCGGTGCCGGCGACGACGACCGTCCCGTCCGGGGCCGGCGTCGCCGACGCGTACGCCACTTCGGCGTCGGCGACCGTCCGGACGGCACACGTGAGACCGATTCGCGTCCACGCCGCGTCGAAGACCGCCGCCACGCCCTGGTCGCTCAGCTTGCTGACCCCGGCCATGCCGACGACGCACGCCCGCACCGCCCCGGGGTCGTGGGCGCCGAGCGCCGCGGTGATCGCGCCGGCGATCCGGCCCGCGGCGACCTCGGGCGCGTGCGCATTCGGGTTGGCCCCTTCACCGCGCCCGGTGCCCAGCACCGCGCCGGTGGCGTCGACCAGGGCCGCCCTGGTCGACGTGCCGCCGGCGTCGACGCCCACCGCGAAGCTCACCGGGTCTTGGTCACCTTCAGCAGGCCGCGCGGGCTGTCCGGGTCGCCGCCGCGGGCCAGCGACAGGCCGAGCGCGATCCGCTGGATCGGCAGGATCTCCAGGATCGGCGCCAGCTCCTCGACCGTGGGGGCGACGTCGATGCGCAGCGCCGCGGGCACCTCGGCGGCGGCCGAACCGACCGCGAGGACGTCCGCACCGCGCTTGCTGACGGCCTTGAGGACCTCGTGCATCGCGCGGCCGCCGTGCCCGGCGCTGGTCACCGCGAGCACGGCGGTCTCGCCGTCGACCGCCGCGACCGGGCCGTGCAGCAGGTCCGCGCCGCTGTACGCGCGGGCGGCGAGGTAGCTGGTCTCGGCGAGCTTGAGCGAACCCTCGAGCGCGCTCGCGTAGGAGTAGCCGCGGCCGGTGGTGAGGACCCGGTCGACGAAGCGGTACCGGTCGACCGCGCGCTGCACGCCCTCCTCGGCGCCGTCGAGGGTCTGCTGCGCCAGCTCGCCGATCTTCTCAGCGTCGGCCGCCTTGCCGCCGCGCACCGCGTCGATCAGCAGGTACAGCGCCATCAGCGTCGCGGAGTACGTCTTGGTGGCCGCGACGGCCTTCTCGACGCCCGCGCCGATGTCGACGCCGAGCTCGGACGCCGCCCGCAGCGGCGAGTCCGGCGTGTTGGTGACCGACACCGTCAGCGCGCCCTGGCGGCGCGCCGTTTCGGTGACCTCGATCAGGTCGGGCGAGCCGCCGCTCTGGCTGACCGTGACGAACAGCACGTCCCGCAAATCGGGCCGCGCGCCGTACAGCGTCGCCGTCGAGGGGGAAACCAGACCGGCCGGAAGGCCGAGCAGTACCTCGATCAGGTACTTCGCGTACAACGCTGCGTGGTCGCTCGATCCACGCGCGGCGAGCAAAGCGAACCGCGGAGGCCTCTGTGAGATCTTTTCCGCCACTTCGGCGATTTCCGCCTGACGCGCCACCAGTCCGGCCAGGACGTCCGGCTGCTGGGCGATCTCCGCGGCCATGTGCACGCCGGGCCGTTGTTCGGTCATCATTTTCCTCTCCACCTCCGGCATTATGTACCGGACTCAGGCGGCGTCGGTCAGGTCTAGACCAATGTTATAGGGGCGGCGCGTTTGGGGAAAAGGGTACGTTTCTTACGGGGACGTGGCGTGCGATGAGGGAAGACATAGGGAGCCGGGCATGTTGGAGACCACCACCACGGGCGAGGCGGGCGCCGTCGCCGGGATGCGCGGGCAGCGCGAGCCCAAATACTGGGCGCTGAAACAGCACCTCCTCGACCTCTTGGACGTGCTGCCGCCGGGGTCGCCGATCCCGACCGAACGCGCGCTCGCCGGGGAGTTCACGGTCTCCCGCACCACCGTGCGCCAGGCGCTGGCCGACCTCACCGCCGAAGGCCGCCTGCACCGTGTGCAGGGAAAAGGCACCTTCGCGGCCGAGCCGAAGCTCGCCCAGCGGCTGCAGCTGTCCTCCTACACCGAGGACATGCGCAAGCAGGGCCTGAAGCCGTCCTCGAAGCTCCTCGAGGTCGAAGAAATGCCGGTCGAGGGCGACCTCGCCAAGCTGCTCGGAATCCGGACCGGCGCGAAAATCCTTCGTCTTCGACGACTTCGACTGGCGGACTCCCAGCCGATGGCGCTGGAGACGACGCACCTTCCCCTCGGCCGTTTCCGCGGGCTGCGCAAGCACGTCTCGGCCGGCGGTTCGTTGTACGCCGTTCTACGCGAGCACTACGGCGTCGAACTCGAACGCGCGGAAGAAACGATCGAGACGTCGCTGGCGGGCCCGCAGGAAGCGGAAATGCTCGGCGCGGACGTCGGCATGCCGGTGCTGATGCTGACCCGCCACTCGTTCGCCACGGACGGCAAGCCGGTCGAGTTCGCCCGCTCGGTCTACCGCGGTGACCGCTACAAGTTCGTGACGACGCTGCTGCCGTAAGCGGCGCGGTTGACGGCGGTCCCCGGTCAAGGTGAAGTGACCGGGTGACTGCCACTGAAGACACCGGGATCCGATGGGGGACCGGCGCCGCGCGCGGTGTCCTCGCGACCACCATCCTCGGCTCCGGCATGGCGATGCTCGACGGCACGATCGTCAACGTCGCCCTGCCCCGCATCGGCGCCGAACTCAACGCCTCGGTCGCGGGGCTCCAGTGGATCCTGGACGGCTACCTGCTGGCGCTCGCCGCGCTGATCCTCGTCGCCGGTTCGCTCGGCGACCGGTACGGCCGGCGCCGCATGTACCTCGTCGGCGTCGTCTGGTTCGGCGTCGCGTCCGGCCTGTGCGCCGCCGCGACGTCCACCGAGATGCTCGTCGCGATGCGGATCCTGCAGGGCATCGGCGGTGCGCTCCTGACGCCCGGGTCGCTCGCGATCCTCCAGGCGTCCTTCGTGCACGACGCCCGCGCCCGCGCGATCGGCGCCTGGTCGGGCCTCGGCGGCATCGCGGCCGCCGCCGGGCCCCTGCTCGGCGGCTTCCTCGTGCAGGTCTGGTCGTGGCGGCTGGCGTTCCTCATCAACGTGCCGATCGCGGTCGCGGTGGTGCTCATGGCGCGGAAGTTCGTCCCCGAATCCCGTGACCCGGAAGCCACCGGGCACCCGGACTTCGGCGCTGCCGCCCTCGGTGCTCTGGGCCTGGCTGGGGTCACCGGTGCGCTGGTGGAAGCGCCCGCCCGCGGCATCGGCGACCCGATCGTGCTGGTCGCGGGCCTGCTGGGCATCGCGGGGCTGGCCTCGTTCGTCGCCGTCCAGCACCGGTCGGCGGAGCCGCTCGTGCCGCCGTCGCTGTTCCGCGACCGCACGTTCACCCTGGCCAACGCGCTGACCTTCGCCATGTACGCGGCGCTCGGCGGCGTGATGATGCTGCTGGTCATGCAGCTGCAGGTCTCGCTCGGCTACTCGCCGACCGCGTCCGGGCTGGCCGGCCTGCCGCTGACGGTGATCATGCTGTTGCTCTCGGGCCGCTCCGGCGCGCTCGCGCAGCGCATCGGCCCGCGGGCGCAGCTGGTGGTGGGCCCGATCGTCGTCGGCATCGGGATGCTGCTGATGCTGCGCATCGCGCCCGGGGCGTCCTACCTCGGCGCGGTGCTGCCCGCGGTGGTGGTGTTCGGGCTCGGCCTGGCGACGGTCGTGGCTCCGGTGACCGCGACGGTGCTCGCCGCGGCCCCGGACCGCTACGCCGGTGTCGCGTCCGGCGTCAACAACGCCATCGCGCGCTCGGGCGGCCTGCTGGCGGTGGCGGTGCTGCCCGCCGCGGCCGGGCTGACCGGCGAGGCGTACACCGACCCGGTCGCGCTGACGGCGGGCTGGCGGACGGCGCTGGTCATCTGCGCGGCACTGGCCATCGCCGGCGGCCTGATCGCGCTGGGCATCCACAACGGCGTCCTCGCGCCCCCGGCGGAGGCCAAGCCCGACGACGAGTGCCCCCACCTGGGCAAGTGCTACCACTGCGGCGTCGAGGGCCCGCCGACGCACATCCGCGGCGGCGGGACCCCGGTCGCCGGCTCCTAACCCGCGAGGATCTCCGCGAACAGTGCCGGGTCCGCGTTGCCGCCCGAGACCAGCGCGACGGTCTTCCCGGCCGGCAGCTCGTCGGCGTGGAAGAGGTACGCCGCCGTCGTCACCGCGCCGCTGGGCTCGGCCACCAGCCGGGCCTTGCGCGCGAGGACGCGGACGGCCTCCCGGATCTCGTCCTCGGTCACCGTCACCATCCGGTCGACGACTTCGAGCAAATGGGCGAAGGTCAGTTCCGACGGTTGCGAGCGCAGGCCGTCGGCGATCGTCTTGGCGCGGTCGGCCTGCGGCCAGCGGACCAGCCGGCCCTGCCGGAGGCTGTCGGCGACGTCCGCGGCCAGCGCGGGCTCGACGCCGATCACGCGCGCCCGCGGGCAGCGGGCCCTGATCGCGGTACCGACGCCGGCCGCCAGCCCGCCGCCGCTGATCGGCACCAGCACGACGTCGACGTCCGGCAGGTCCTCGGCGATCTCCAGTCCCGCCGTGCCCTGCCCGGCGATGATGGCCGCGTGATCGAACGGCGGGACGAGGGTCAGCCCGCGTTCGGCGGCCAGTTCGCGCGCTTTCCCCTCGTGTTCGCCGATCGGCACCTCGATCACCTCGGCTCCGTACGCGCGGGTGGCCTCGACCTTGATCCGCGGCGCCACGTCCGGCACGACGATCACCGCGGGCACGCCGTACCGCTGCGCCGCGTACGCGACTGCCTGCGCGTGGTTGCCGCTGGAGTACGCGATGACGCCGCGGGCGCGGGCCGCGTCGTCGAGGGCGGCGATGGCGTTGAACGCGCCGCGCACCTTGAACGCCCCGACCGGTTGCAGGCTTTCGGGTTTAAGCCACAGGGTTCCGCGGGGATCCCAGGTTTGGAGCAGCAGAGGCGTGCGTACGGCGACATCTTCGACGCGCTTCGCGGCGGCCTCGATGTCAGAGATCGTCACCAGTTCCATGTGCCGAGTATGTCAAGAAAACGTTCGATCCGGAGTGTCCATTATGGACAGATGGAGTGGTCCTCCTCACGCTGCGGCAACGAGGGGAGTGCCTCACGCGCCTTAGACGTTGGACAGGGGAGAACACGGACTACCTAGATCGGGATCATGAGCAAGGAGAACGTAGCGGCTTCGGAAGCGAAAGAAGAGAAATCGGGCCTGCGGATCGCGCAGGTCCTGGCGGCGGCGCTGGCGGCGGTGACCGCGGCGCTGCTCGGCTCGACACTGGGCGTGGCGGGCACCGTGGTCGGCGCCGGCGTGGCGAGCGTGGTGTCGACGGTCGGCAGCGAGCTGTACCTGCGCTCGCTGCAGCGCACCCGCGAGGCGGCGCTCAGGGCGCGCCAGCTGGCGACGTCGGGCATCCGGCGGCGGGGACCGGCCGAAGAGCCGTCGGACGTGCCGATCACCGACCAGCCGACGGTACAGCTGAAACCGCCGGAGGAGGAGCCGTCACGGCTGTCCGCGCGGCTGCGGAAGCTGCGCTGGCCGCTGATCATCGGCACGAGCGTGGCCGCGTTCGCGGTGGCGATCCTGTCGATCGTCGGCTTCGAGTCGGCGACGGGCACCCAGATCGGCGGCGGCACGGGCCCGAGCCTCGGCAAGATCTTCTCGGGCGGCAGCGGCCGCACGGACCAGACGCCGTCGACGACCCCGCCGACCTCGGCGAACGACACGCAGCTGTCCCCGACGGAGACGACGACAACGCCGCCTTCGACGAGTTCGACCGCCCCCGCGACGTCGTCGGAGGCCCCGACGACCACCCCGAGCACGACGACCGGCCAGCCGTCGGCCTCGGCGCCGGCAACGTCGGCGACCCCGCCGACCAGCAAGGGCGCCGCGGCGACGCCGACCCCCTAGCAGCGCCGCGAATGACTCATTCGGGACCTCGGACGTCCCGAATGAGTCATTCGCGGCATCGGCGAGTTCGGGCCAGGTCAGGGCAGGCGGGCTCGCAGTTCGCGCGCCGCGGCCTCGGGGTCCTCGGCCTCGGTGATCGCCCGGACCACGACGATCCGGGAGGCTCCAGCCTCCAGCACCGAAGGCAGCCGCTCGCCGTCGATGCCGCCGATCGCGAACCACGGCCGGTCGGGGGTCCAGGCCGCCGTCGCGCGCACCAGGTCCAGGCCCGGTGCCGGGCGGCCCGGCTTGGTCGGCGTCGGCCAGCACGGGCCGGTGCAGAAGTAGTCCACCCCCGGCTCCGCGGCCGCCGCGAGCGCCTGGTCGAGCGAGTGCGTCGAGCGGCCGATCACCACCTCGTCGCCCAGGATCCGGCGGGCCAGCGGCACCGGGATGTCGTCCTGGCCCAGGTGCAGCACGTCGGCCCCGACGGCCAGCGCCACGTCGGCCCGGTCGTTCACCGACAGCAACGCCCCGTGGCGGGCACACGCCTCCGCCAGCACCTCCAGCGCCGCGATCTCGCCGGCCGCCTCCAGCGCACCGGTTTTGTCGCGCAGCTGGATGATGTCGACGCCGCCCGCCAGGGCCGCGTCGGCGAAGGCGGCCAGGTCGCCACGGTCGGTGCGGGCGTCCGTGCACAGGTACAGGCGCGCGCCGTCGAGGCGGGCGCGGATCTTGTCACCGGAGAGGGCGGGCATAGCGGCGACCGTACCCCGCCGGTTAAGGTGGAGGTGTCCGCACGGGAGCCCGAGGCACGGGCTGAGAGGGAGCTGCCGCTCCGACCGTGGAACCTGATCCGGGTCATGCCGGCGCAGGGAGCGTGATTCCATGACGAACCTGGCAGTGGTGGGCGGCGGCGTGATCGGCCTGTCCGCCGCGTGGCGCGCCGCGCGCACCGGCCGGGAAGTGACCGTCTACGACCCCGAACCCGCCCGCGGCGGGGCGTCCTGGCTGGCCGGGGGCATGCTCGCCCCCGTCACCGAGGCGTGGCCGGGCGAGGAGGACGTCCTCCGCCTCGGCGAAGCCTCGCTGAAGCGGTGGCCCGGGTTCGCGCGTGACCTGGCGGAAGAGGGCTTCGACCCGGGGCTGGCCGGCCACGGCACGCTCGTCGTCGCCTTCGACAGCGCCGACGCCGGCTACCTGGACATCCTGGCCGGCCACCTGCACTCGCTCGGCCGCGCGGCCGAGCGGCTCACCGGGCGGGAGGTCAAGCGGCTCGAACCCGGCACCGGATCCGTCCGAAGTGGACTCCACGTGCCCGGCGACCTGGCCGTGGACAACCGGAAACTGCTCGACGCGCTGTACGCGGCCTGCGTCGGCCACCAGGTGCGGTTCGTGCGCGAGCGCGTCGAAGAACTCCCGGACGCCGAAGCCGTCGTGCTCGCCGCGGGCGCCTGGACCGGGCGGCTGCACCCGCTGCTCGCCGGCGCCGTCCGCCCGCTCAAGGGCGAAATCCTCCGGCTCAAGCCCCGCCGCGGCTGCTTGCCGCCACCCACGCACACCGTCCGCGCCGTCGTCGAAGGCCGCCCGGTCTACCTCGTCCCGCGCGGCGACCAAGAGCTGGTCCTCGGCGCCACCCAGTACGAAGCCGGGTTCGACCGGGCCGTCACCGCCCGCGGCGTGCGCGAGCTGCTCGAAGGCGCCGAACGCGTCTTCCCCGCGATCACCGAGTACGAGCTGACCGAGATCGCCGCCGGCCTGCGGGCCGGCAGCCGGGACGCGCTGCCGTACCTGGGCGCCTTGGGCGGCAGTGTTTTCGCCGCGACCGGGCACCACCGCAACGGCCTGCTGATGGCTCCGGTGACCGCGGACGCCGTGGTCGCCTGGCTCGACGGGGACGAGCCGCCGGAAGGCACCGCCGCCGCGTCCCCCGCCCGCCTGCACCAGAAGGAGCACGTGTGATGGAGATCAAGCTCAACGGCGAGTGGGCGGCGTTCCCGGACGGCGCCACCGTCGCCGACGTCCTCGACGCCACCGGCGGGCAGCGGCCCGGGATCGCCGTCGCGGTCGACGGAGTCGTCGTCCGCCGCGCCGACTGGGCGGCCACCGCCGTGCCCAAGGGGGCGGGCGTCGACGTGCTCACCGCGGTCCAGGGAGGCTGAAATGGACGAAGCACCACTGGTCATCGGCCCCTGCAAGCTGACGTCCCGGCTGATCATCGGCACCGGCGGCGCGGCCAACCTCGCCGTCCTGGAACGCGCGCTCGTCGCGTCCGGCACCGAGCTGACCACCGTCGCCATGCGCCGCGCCGACGCCGAAGGCGGCTCCGGCGTCCTCGAACTCCTGAAACGGCTCGGCATCGAGCTGCTGCCGAACACGGCGGGCTGCCGGACGGCCGCCGAGGCCGTGCTCACCGCGCAGCTCGCGCGGGAGGCACTGGAGACCGACCTGATCAAGCTCGAAGTGCACGCCGACGACCGGACGCTGCTGCCGGACCCGTTCGAGACCCTCGACGCCGCCGAGCGGCTGGCCGCCGACGGGTTCACCGTGTTCGCCTACACGAACGACGACCCGGTGCTCGCGCTGCGCCTGGAGGAAGCCGGCTGCGCCGCGGTGATGCCGCTGGGCGCGCCGATCGGCACCGGCCTCGGCATCCGGAACCCGCACAACATCGAGCTGATCGTTTCGCGCGCGGGCGTCCCGGTGATCCTGGACGCCGGGATCGGCACGGCGTCGGACGCGACGCTGGCGATGGAGCTCGGCTGCGACGCGGTCCTGCTCTCCACCGCGGTCACCCGGGCGGCCGATCCCGAGCGGATGGCCGCGGCGATGCGGGCCGCGGTCGTCGCCGGGCGGCTGGCCCGCGAGGCCGGGCGCGTGCCGCAGCGGTTCTGGGCGCAGGCGTCGAGTCCACCCCGGTGAACCACGCTGCTTTTCGGGGGTTCCGGGTGGCGGAGCCCCCGGCCCGGGGCGAAGCCCCGGTAGAACACCGCGCCTTCACGCCGAGTGTGCACGGCGTGCCCGTAAGGTGGACGGCACTTTCCGGCGCAGCCGCGGCGGGGTGAGGGCAGAAGGAGCCAGCCGTGACGAGCACATCGGTCCAGGACGTCTCGGGCAGGTTGTACCTCGCCGTGGGCAGGCTGTCCCGGTCACTGCGGCAGGCGGGTGTCCCGGGGCCGGGCCACGGCGCCCTCTCCGCGCTGGCGACGCTGGTGCACGCGGGCCAGTTGCGGCTCGGCGACCTCGCGGCCAAGGAGGGCGTGGCCGCGGCGACGATGTCGCGGATCATCGCGTCCCTGGTCGAGGCGGGGTACGTCAGCCGCGAGTCCGACCCGGTCGACCGCCGGGCCTGGCTGGCGAAGGCGACCGAAGAGGGCGAGCGGCTCGTCTCCGGCGTCCGGTCGACGCGGGTGCAGGAGCTGAACCGGCGCCTCGACCGGCTCTCGCCCGAGCATCGCGAAGCCCTGACGGCGGCGATCCCGGCGCTCGAGGCCCTGATCGCGGACGACTAGGACCCGCCTCGGGTGTGGCGCGCGGGGTGAGCGGGTACTCCGGCGGCAGGCCGGTCGACCGTCAACCGGCACACCTGGGGAGGTGGGCGTGGTGGACTCGACACTGGCCGCGATTTGGTTTCCCGACGGCCCCATGGGCGGCGTGCTCGTGGTGCTCGCTCTCGTGGCCGTGATCGGCGGGACCATCATGGGCCGCCGCGCCCGGAAGAAGCCCTGATCACGGACGGCTGAACGGCCGTCCGGCGCAGCTCGGCCAGTTCCGCGCGCAGGGCGCGGAGTTCGTCGAGGATTTCCTGGTTGGCCGCGGCCTGCGTTTCGGCCTGCTTCGCCTCTTCCTCGCGGATGTCCTGGCGCAGTTCGTCCTCCATGCCGCTGACCACGACGGCGATGAAGAGGTTCAGCACCGCGAAGCTGGACACCAGGATGTAGACGACGAAGAAGATCCAGGCCGTCGGCGCCTGTTCCATGATCGTCTTCGCGATGTCCGGCCACGCCTCGCCGGTCATCACCTGGAACAGGGTGAACAGCGACGTGCCGAGGTCGCCGAAGTCGCCGGGGTCGATGGTGCCGAACAGCTTCGTCGCCATCACGCCGGCCACGAAGATGATCAGCGCGAGCAGCGCGGCGATCGACGCCATCCCGGGGATCGCGGCGAGCAGCCCGGAAACGACCTTCCGCATCGACGGCACGACGGAGATCAGCCGCAGGACACGCAACACGCGCAGCGACCGCAGCACCGCGAACGGCCCGGTCGCCGGGATCACCGCGATGCCGACCACCAGCAGGTCGAAGACGTTCCAGTTGTCGCGGAAGAAGCCGCCGCGGTAGGCGTAGAACTTGGCCAGCAGCTCGGCGACGAAGATGCCCAGCGCGAGGTGGTCGAGGACGTGCAGGAGATCGCCGTACCCGGCCATCAGGGACGTGGACGTCTCCATGCCGAGGGTGACCGCGTTGAAGACGATCACGGCGATGATGAAGTTCTGGAAGCGGCGGCTCTCGAGGAACTTCGCCACCCGCTCACGCCCGGTCAAGGCCGCCCCCCGCTTCGGTCAAGGATCAGTAAACGCAGGGATGGTAACCGGGCGGGTACTCAGCGCTCCTCGGGTGCCAGCCGCCAGAAGGCCGAGACCGGGCCGACCTTGGCGCCCATCGGGTAGGCGTGCTCGACCGCGTGCGAGACGAACCACTTGCCGTAGCGCGCGGCCTCGACCACGGACATCCCCTTGGCCAGGCCCGCGGTGAGCGCCGACGCCATCGTGTCGCCCGCGCCGTGCGTGTGCGGCGTCGGGTACCGCCGCCCCGGCAGCTCGACGAACGTCGATCCGTCGAACAGCAGGTCCACGCACTCCGGGTCGGCCTGCAGGTGCCCGCTCTTGACCAGGACGTACCGCGGGCCCATCCGGTGCAGCACGACGGCCGCGGTGTGCATGCCCTCGCGGTCGGTCACGGTCATCCCGGTGAGCAGCCGGACCTCGTCGAGGTTCGGGGTCAGCACCGTCGCGCGCGGCAGCAGTTCGTCGCGCAGCGCCACGAGCCCGGCCTCATCGAACAGGGGCTGGCCGTGCATCGACGCCGCCACCGGGTCCACGACGAAGGGGATCTTCGCGTCCCGCCCGATTTCGGCGGTGTCGCACGCCGCGGCGACGGCGTGGATGATCTCGGCCGAGGCCAGCATGCCGGTCTTCGCCGCACCGACGCCCATGTCCGCCGCCACGGCCTCGATCTGCCCGGCCACGATGTGCGGCGGCAGGTCGGCGCGGTCGTGCACGCCCAGGGTGTTCTGCACGGTGACGGCGGTGACCGCGACCAGGCCGTGCACGCCGCAGGTCAGGAACGTGCGCAGGTCCGCCTGCAGCCCGGCGGCGCCGCCGGAGTCCGAACCGGCGATCGTCAACGCCGAAGGGGGGCTCGAGGTCATGGGTCTACCCGACTTCTGGTCTAGGCCAATCGGCCGCTTTTCCTTCATCAACAGGCCACCACGGTGGCACATTGTGTGGGCTACTCACCAGTTCACGGGCGAAGGAGCCTGGATGAAGCTCTTCTCGGTGGTCCTCCTCACTGCTGCTTTGACGCTCTCCGGAGCGACCGCCGCCAGCGCGGACAGTCCGAAGCTCTCCCACGTCACCACGGTCGGCGTGCACAACACGTACGACCCGGCGGCCTACGACTACCTCGCCCGGGCCCTCGACGCCGGGTCGTCGCTGATCGAGCTCGACGTCTGGCCGGACTTCTTCACCCACGAATGGAAGGTCAGCCACTCGAACCCGCTGGGGAACCAGAACAACTGCGTCGCCGCGACTTCGGCGTCGCAGCTGTACTCCGGCGGGAAGAACAAGAACCTCGAGTACTGCCTCGACGACATCCGGATCTGGCTGGCCGCCCACCCCGGGCACACGCCGATCACGCTCAAGCTGGAGATGAAGACCGGCTTCTCGGACAACACCGGCATGGGGCCGGACGAACTGGACGCCACCTTCCGCTCGCACCTCGGCAGCGTCGCGTTCCGCCCGGCCGAGCTGCTCGGGAACTACGCGACGCTCGACGACGCGGCCAAAGCGGACAACTGGCCGTCCGTGGACGCGTTGCGGGGCCGGGTGATCACCGAGGTCATCCCGGGCACGGTCGAGGAGGGCAACCCGACCGACACGCTGAAGACCGACGTCGAGTACGCGCGCTACCTGATCGGCTTGAAGAACGCCGGCAAGCTCGGCGACGCGAACATCTTCCCGACCGTGCACGGCGCGGGCGGCGGTGACCCGCGGGACAAGTACACCGCCGACCTCAAGCCGTGGTTCGTGGTCTTCGACGGCGACGCGAACGCGTGGGTGACCCAGACCGGGCCCTGGTGGTACGACGCCAACCACTACTACGTCGTGATGACCGACGCGCAGAACGTCGCGCCGGCCATCGACGGCCACAACCCGACGGTCGACCAGGCCAACCAGCGCGTCGCCGACCTGGCGAAGCAGCACGCGTCGGTGGTCACCGCGGACTGGACCGGGCTCACGACGGTGCTGCCCCAGGTGCTCGCGCGGGGTTAGACGGTCAGCACGAGCTTGCCGGACACCCGGCCCGACTCACCCAGCTCGTGCGCCTTGGCGGCGTCCTCCAGCGGGAAGGTCTGGTCGACGCGGACCTTCAGCTGACCGGCTTCGATCAGTTCGACGAGGCCGGTCAGCCCGCCGCGGTCGGGTTCGACGAGGAGCCGTCTCGTGTGCACATTCCTGGTTTCGGCGGCTTTTTCGACCCGGTCGGCAACCCCGCTGGGCACGCCGATCAGCAGGCCGCCTTCCTTGATGGCGGGGAGCCAGCGGAGGTCGCTGTCCTCGCCGACGAGTCCGAAGTAGACGTCCACATCGGACGTGGTGGCCGCGGTGTCGTGGTAGTCGATCGGCTCGTCGACGCCGAGTTCGCGCAGGAAGCCGTGCTTGCCCGCGCTGGCCGTGCCGATGACGTGCGCACCACGGGCCTTGGCGATCTGCACGGCGAGGTGGCCGACTCCGCCCGCCGCGGCGTCGACGAACACCCGCTGCCCTGGCCGGACGTCGGCGACGTCGACCAAGCCCTGCCAGGCGGTCAGCCCGGCGAGGGGAAGGGCGGCGGCCTCGGCGAACGACAGCCCGGCGGGCTTGCGCACGAAGTGCCGCGAGGGCGCGGTGACGTACTCGGCGTAGGCGTTGGCCGGACGCGGGAACCACGGCATACCGAGGACTTCGTCGCCCTCCTGGACCCCGGTCGCGCCGAAGCCGGCCTCCTCGACGACCCCGGCGACGTCCCAGCCGACGGTGAACGGCGGTTCGCCGAGGAACCCGCCGCCGCGCCGTACTTTCCAGTCGACCGGGTTGACCGCGGCTGCGTGTACTCGCACCAGGACCTCCGTCGGCCCGGGTTCGGGGCGCGGTGCCTCGGTGACGCGGAGCACCTCCGGCCCGCCGAGGGTCTCTTGGGTCACGATGCGCATCGGTTCTCTCCTTGGATCTCGGGGTCGCCCTCCATCTTCGGATCGTTCGTCACTTTTCGCCAGAAGGCACTTTCCGGTAAACTAGGTACCTGATGGATACCACCTGCGACCAGGGCGGACCCTGGGATGTGTACTTGCGGAACTGCCCGTGCCGCGACGTGCTGGACCTGCTGGCCAACAAGTGGACGGCGCTGGTCCTGGGCGCACTGGCCCGCGGCCCGCACCGCTTCGGCGAGCTGCGCCGCGCGGTCGACGGCATCAGCCAGAAGATGCTGACCCAGAACCTCCGCCACCTGGAGCGCGACGGCTTCGTGACCCGCACGGTGTACCCGACCACCCCGCCGACGGTGGAGTACGCGCTGACGGAGATGGGCGCCGAGGTGGGCGCGCACCTGATCGCGTTGAGCACGTGGAGCCAGGCGAACTTCGGCCGCATCCGCTCGGCCCGCGAGGAGTACGACGGCCGCGAACTCCAGCCGGTCCGCTAGTTCTTGTCCAGCACCCAGAACGGCGAGACCGGCCCCACCCCCGCACCCAGCGGGTAGGCCTCCGCCACACACCGCTCGATGAACTTCTTCCCCGCCGCCACGGCGTCCGGCACCGAAGCGCCCTTCGCCAGCGACGCCGTGATCGCCGACGCCAACGTGTCCCCGCCGCCGTGGGTGTTCTCCGTCTCGTACCGGGGGCCGCTCAATTCGATGAACTCGCGGCCGTCCGAGAGCAGGTCCACGCAGTCGGCCGTCCCCCGCATGTGGCCGCCCTTCACCAGGACCCACCGCGAACCGAACTCCAGCAAAGCTTCGGCGGCCGAACGCTGCGAAGCCGGGTCCACGACCGAAACGCCCGTCAGCAACCGGACTTCGTCGAGGTTCGGCGTGATCAGCGTCGCGCGCGGGAACAGCTCCGTGCGGATCGCCTCCAGGGCGTCCTCGCGCAGCAGCGGGTCACCCGTCATCGAGGCCGCGACCGGGTCGACCACGAACGGGCCGACCTCGACCTCGTCCAGGGTCTTCGCCACCGAACGGATGATCTCGGCCGTCGCCAGCATGCCCGTCTTCGCGGCGTTGACGCCCATGTCCGACGCCACCGCCTTGATCTGCGCGGTGACGACGTCGGCCGGGATCTCCGTGAAACCCTGCACGCCCAGCGAGTTCTGCACGGTGACCGCCGTCAGCGCGACCAGCCCGTGCACCCCGTGCGCGAAGAAGGTCCGCAGGTCGGCCTGGATGCCCGCACCACCGCCGGAGTCCGATCCGGCGATGGTGAGGGCGGTCCTCGGTGTCACGGCTGCACCACCGGCAAATAGACCTGGCCGCCGGACTCGGTGAACTCCGCCGACTTCGAAGCCATGCCGGCTTCGATTGCCTCCACAGTGGACAGTCCGTGCTCTTCGGCGTACTTGCGGACGTCCTGCGTGATCCGCATCGAGCAGAACTTCGGTCCGCACATCGAGCAGAAGTGCGCGGTCTTGGCCGGCTCGGCGGGCAGCGTCTCGTCGTGGAACGAGCGCGCGGTGTCCGGGTCGAGCGACAGGTTGAACTGGTCGTTCCAGCGGAACTCGAACCGCGCCTTCGACAGCTCGTCGTCCCACTCCTGCGCGTACTTGTGCCCCTTGGCCAGGTCCGCGGCGTGCGCGGCGATCTTGTACGTGATCACGCCGGTCTTGACGTCGTCGCGGTTGGGCAGGCCGAGGTGCTCCTTCGGCGTCACGTAACACAGCATCGCCGTGCCGTACCAGCCGATCTGCGCCGCGCCGATGGCCGACGTGATGTGGTCGTACGCCGGCGCGATGTCCGTCGCGAGTGGACCGAGGGTGTAGAACGGCGCCTCGCCGCAGAGCTTTTCCTCGAGCTCCACGTTCTCCTTGATCTTGTGCATCGGCACGTGGCCGGGGCCCTCGATCATCACCTGGACGTCGTGCGAGCGCGCGATGTGCGTCAGCTCACCGAGGGTTTCCAGCTCGGCGAACTGGGCACGGTCGTTGGCGTCCGCGATCGAGCCCGGGCGCAGGCCGTCGCCGAGGGAGAACGTGACGTCGTACTGCCGGAGGATCTCGCAGAGTTCCTCGAAGTGCGTGTACAAAAAGGACTCCCGGTGGTGCGCGAGGCACCACGCGGCCATGATCGACCCGCCGCGGCTGACGATGCCGGTGACGCGCCGCGCGGTCAGCGGGATGTAGCGCAGCAGCACGCCGGCGTGCACGGTGACGTAGTCGACACCCTGTTCGCACTGCTCGATGATGGTGTCGCGGTACACCTCCCACGACAGCTTTTCCGGTTCGCCGTCGACCTTTTCCAGCGCCTGGTAGATCGGCACGGTGCCGACCGGCACCGGCGAGTTGCGGATGATCCACTCCCGCGTCTCGTGGATCCGCTTGCCGGTGGACAGGTCCATGATCGTGTCGGCACCCCAGCGGGTGGCCCACACCATCTTGTCGACCTCTTCCTCAACCGACGACCAGACGGCCGAGTTACCCATGTTGGCGTTGATCTTCACCAGGAAGTTCTTGCCGATGATCATCGGCTCGGTCTCGGGGTGCTTGCGGTTGGCCGGGATCACGGCGCGGCCGCGGGCGACCTCGTCGCGCACGAATTCGGGCGAAACCCGTTCGCGTGCGGCGATGTACTCCATTTCGCGGGTGATGACGCCCTGTTTGGCCCAGCCGAGCTGGGTGTTGTGCTCGCGCCCGTCGGCCCACCCGGCCCGCAGCCGGTGAAGTCCACTGTGGACGTCGATCTCGACGTCCGGATCCGTGTACGGGCCGGAGGTGTCGTAGACGTCGAACTGTTCACCGTTGGAGAGATCGATCCGCCGCACGGGGACGCGGAGCCCGGATTCGGTCTGGTTGTACGCCTTGTGCGAACCGGTGATCGGCCCGGTGGTCACGCTTACGGCAGCACTGTTTTGCAGCGTCGTCAACGACTTTCACTCCCTACGCCGGCATTACCCGGTCAGGTTCATGCGGTCGGTGACGCCTGCGAAATCGCAAGTCACCCTCTCAGCCCG
The DNA here is from genome assembly GCF_040638975.1 of Amycolatopsis sp. NPDC024027. Classification (NCBI taxonomy): domain Bacteria; kingdom Bacillati; phylum Actinomycetota; class Actinomycetes; order Pseudonocardiales; family Pseudonocardiaceae; genus Amycolatopsis; species Amycolatopsis sp. NPDC024027. The sequence continues at coordinate 660,271 of NZ_JBEZYY010000001.1, read as the reverse complement.
CCATGGCGCGAGCTCCCGCGTTGCTGTTGTGCCCCGACCATGCCACGCCGAAGCGCGATACTCAAGTCTCCTCACCTCACCCGACCAACTCGGCCGGGGTCGCGTAGACGTCGACCATGGCGCCGTTGCGCAGCACGGTGATCGGCAGCGCGGTGCCGATCACTTCCGCGAACAGCTGCCGCTGGATGCCTTGGGCGTCCGAGACGCGGGTGCGCCCGACGGTCAGCACGAGGTCGCCGGCGCGCAGGCCCGCCCGCTCGGCCGGGCCGCCGGACACGACTTCGCGCACCCGCAGCCCGGCGCGCTGCCCGGTGCGCTCGGCGATGTCTTCCGGCAGCGGCGCGGGCACGCCGACCACGCCGAGGTACGCGCGCCGCACCCGGCCTTCGACGACGAGTGTGTCGATGATCCGCCGCGTGGTGGTGTTGATCGGCACCGCGAGCCCGAGCCCGACCCCGGCGACCGCGGTGTTGATGCCGACGACCCGGCCGGCCGAGTCGGCGAGCGCGCCGCCGGAGTTGCCGGGGTTGAGGGCGGCGTCGGTCTGGATGACGTCCTCGATCACGCGGGTGGTGCGCCCCTGCCGGACCGGTAGCGCCCGGCCGAGCGCGCTGACGACCCCGGCGGTGACGGTCCCCGAGAAGCCGAGCGGGTTCCCGACCGCGACGACGAGCTGCCCGACGACGAGCCGGTCGGCGTCGCCGAGCTCGGCGGCCGCCGGCGTGGCGCCCCGCGCCCGCAGCACGGCGAGATCGGACAGCGGATCGGCGCCGACGACGTCGAAGGGCACTTCGCTGCCGTCGGCGAAGGTGGCGACCCCGCGCCGGTGGTCGCTGACGACGTGGGCGTTGGTGAGCAGGTGGCCGTCCTCGGCGAAGACGACGGCCGAGCCGCTGCCGCGCGCCAGCTGCACCCCGGCGACGTGCGGGGTGACGGTCTTGGCGACCGTGCTGACCGCGCGCGAGTAGGCGTCCATCGCGTCGTCCATGGAGATCCCTCGATTACAGCGTTGCAGTTACTACAATCTTGCGCCCGGTTCGGCGGGAAGTCCGTTCGCTGCTGGTGAACCGGCCCGGTGGACCAGTGACGGTCAGTGGTTCACCGGATCAGCCCATGCATCGGGCAGAAATCGGCGGCAGACTGCCAGGCGCCTTTCTGTAACGGTGCAGAGGCGACTTTTCTGTGGGGTTGATATGCGCAAACTCATCTTCGGCGCCCTCGCCGGGCTGCTGGTCACCGGCCTGATCCCGGCGACCGCGGCGGCGCAGGGGGAGGCTCCCGGTGCCCCCGGGACCCATCCCAGCTGGCTACCCGCGAACAAGACCGGTTTCGGGACCGCGCACGACCGGTCCAGCAACGTCTGGTTCACCCTCCAGGGCGGGCAGCTGTCCGAGGTCTACTACCCGGACCTGTCGACGCCCAGCGTCCGCTCGATGGACTTCGTCGTCACGGACGGCCGCAGCTTCGCCGTCACCGACTACTCGGCGAAGTCGCAGCAGGTCCGGCGGACCGACGACGACAGCCTGACGTACGAGCAGACCAGCACCGACGACCAGCACCGCTGGCGCCTCCGCAAGACCTACGTCACCGACCCGGCCGCCACGACCGTGCTGGTGGACGTCGACTTCCAGTCGCTCACCGGGCGGCCATACCAGCTCTACGCGGTCGCCGACCCGGACCTCACCAACGACGGCTCCGACGACTCGGCCGCCCGCGCACGTGACGCCGTCACGGCGCAGGACGCCACGAACGCCGCCGCGCTCACCGCGCAGCCCGCGTTCACCACGACCAGCGTCGGCTACGCGGGTGCCTCCGACGGGAACACCCAGCTCGCCAAGACCTTCAAGCTCGACCGGTACGACACCGCGGCCAAGGGCAACGTCGTGCTGACCGGCCGGACGAACGCCGACGGCGTCCGCGACCGGCACGTCACCGTGGCCCTCGGCATGGGCGCGAAGGCCGCCGACGCGCTCAAGAGCGCGCAGGCGTCGCAGCGGCGCGGCTTCCGCGACATCGCGCGCGCCTACGACCGCGGCTGGCAGCAGTACCTGCGCGGGGTCGCCAAGCCGCCGTCGTCGCTGAAGACCGGTGCCGAGCGCGACCTCTACAAGGCGTCGATGCTGACGCTCGCCGCCAGCGAGGACAAGCACCACCCCGGTGCCTTCATCGCGTCGCCGAGCATGCCGTGGCGGTTCGGGAACAACGACCCGGAGTGGTCGCCGTCGGGCACCTACCACCTGGTCTGGCCGCGTGACCTCTACCAGATCGCGACCGGCCTGGCCGCCGGCGGCGACACGGCCGCCGCGAACCGCGCGGTGTCCTACATGTTCGGCACGCAGCAGCAGGCCGACGGGCACCTGCCGCAGAACAGCCGGGTGGACGGCGTCCCGTACTGGACGTCGATCCAGCTCGACGAGAGCGCGTTCCCGATCGTGCTCGCCCAGCAGCTCGGGCGGAACGACCTGTGGCCCGGCGTCCGCAAGGCCGCCGACTTCATCCTCGGGTACCGGGGTCCGAACGGGCAGGCGTCGCCGTACACCCAGCAGGAGCGCTGGGAGGAGCAGGACGGCTGGTCCCCGTCGACCATCGCCTCGGTGATCGCCGGGCTCGTCTGCGCCGCGGACATCGCTTCGCACAACGGCGCGGCCGCCGACGCCGCCCGCTACCTCGCCGCGGCCGACAAGATGAAGGCCGACCTGCCCAAGCAGACGATCACCACGAACGGCCCGCTGTCGAAGGACCCGTACTTCGTCCGGCTCACCAAGGACGCCGACGCCAACGCCGGGACGACGTACAACCTCGGCAACTCGAGCGTGACGATGGACCAGCGCGCGGTCACCGACGCGGGCTTCCTCGACCTGGTCCGGCTCGGCGTCTACCGGGCCGACGACCCGGTGATCCGCAACAGCGTGCGCGTCACCGACAAGGACATCGCCTTCACCACGCCGACCGGCCAGTTCTGGCACCGGTACACGAAGGACGGCTACGGCGAGCAGGCCGACGGCTCGCCGTGGGACTACACGTTCCCGGCGGAGAGCCGCACGACGTTCGGCCGGTTGTGGCCGCTGCTCGCCGGGGAGCGGGGGGAGTACGAGCTGACGCTCGGCGACAGCGCCTCGGCCGCGCGGCGGCTGCGTGACCTCGGCCGGGTGAGCAGCTCGGCGGAGACCATGCCGGAGCAGGTGTGGGACGAGAACCCGCCGTCGGGCCGGCCCGGGTTCCCGACCGGCACGCCGAACACCTCGGCGACCCCGCTGGCCTGGACGCACGCCCAGTACGTCCGGCTCGCCTGGGACGTCAAGGCGGGCTCGGTGCTGGAGACGCCCCGAGTGGTCCGCTGCCACTTCCTCGGCTGCTGACGCTCGTGAACCGGCGAAGGGCCCCTCGGTTTCGAGGGGCCCTTCGTGGTCTCAGATGACGGCGCCGTCGTCCTCGGGGGTCCGAGGCGGCAGCCAGGAGTTGCCCGGCACGCCCCACTTGTTGGACTTCAGCATCTTCTTCGCGGCGCGCGCGTGCCGTCCGACCAGGCGGTCGAGGTAGATGTACCCGTCCAGGTGATCGGTCTCGTGCTGCAGGCAGCGCGCGAAGTAGCCGGTGCCCTCGACCTCGATCGGGTTGCCCTCGACGTCGGAGCCGGTCACCTTCGCCCACTTCGCCCGACCCGTCGGGTACGACTCGCCGGGCGCCGAGAGGCAGCCCTCCCAGTCGTCGTCCGGGTCCGGCATGGTCTCCGGGATCTCCGACGTCTCCAGCTTCGGGTTGACCACGACGCCCTTGTGCCGCACGCCTTCGTCGTCCGGGCAGTCGTAGACGAACACCCGCAGATCGAGGCCGATCTGGTTGGCCGCGAGGCCGACACCCTCGGCGGCGTACATCGTCTCGAACATGTCGTCCACGAGCGTGCGCAGCTTCTCGTCGAACTCGGTGATCTCCCGAGTCGGCTGGTGCAGCACGGGTTCGCCGGCGATAACGATGGGGTGGATGGTCACGGCGAGCCAGTTTAGTCGGACCCCTCTGGTAGACCTGCATCAGACCGTGACGCGCCGACGCCGATGCCCACGTCGGCGGCCGCTTCCGTGGTTGAATGGCGCCCGCGGAAGAGCTAGGTCTGATTCGCCATGACGCCCGATTGAGAGGGACTCGGATGGACGCCGCGGAGTCGATGGCTGAGCCGCAGCCGTCGCCGCCGAAGCCCGTGCCCGGCCTGACCGAACGCGAGGTCGAGATCCTCGCCTTCGAGCGCCAATGGTGGCGGCACGCCGGGGCGAAGGAGAACGCCATCCGCGAACGCTTCGACTTGTCTGCGACGCGCTACTACCAGCTGCTCAACAAGCTGCTGGAGAAGCCGGAGGCGATCGAAGCGGACCCGATGCTGGTGAAGCGGCTGCGCAAGACCCGCGCCGCCCGCCAGCGCAAGCGAGGCGCCCGGCGACTGGGGATCGAGCTGCAATGAGTGTGTTTTCGGGAATGTCCCGGCCGATGAAGGCCGCGGGTGTCGCGTTGATCGGCGTGGCGATCATCGCCGCCGTCATCGGCGGGATCACCGCGCTGGGCGGGGGCGACGGGTCGAACGAAGCCGGGCCGAGCGGCACGTCGACGCAGCCGGGCACGTCCGGCGGGCCGTCGTCGGCGCCGCCGTCCACCTCGTCTTCGTCTTCGGCGACACCGCCGTCGGGCTCGACGAGCTCTTCGTCGCCGCCGTCGCCGAGCTCGCCGCCACCCGGCCAGGCGACGTCGTCCGCCCCCGGTGGCCCTGGTCAGCCGGGTGGTGACCAGCAGGCGTCCAACAAGTGGGTGACCGTCCGGGTGTTCAACAACTCGACGATCAAGGGCCTGGCGGACCGGGCGGCGGAGGACTTCCGCGGCGGGGGCTGGAACGTCAACGAGGTCAGCAACTACTCCCAGGGCATCATCCCGACGACGACGGCGTTCTACCGCCCGGGCACCGACGAGGAAGCCGCGGCCAAGCAGCTCGCCCAGGAGTTCGGCATCAAGGCCGAGCCGCGCTTCGAGGGCATCCAGAGCGCGAGCCCCGGGGTGATCGTCATCGTGACGAAGGAATACCAGTCGGGCCACAAGGGCAGCTGAGTTCCGCCAAGAGGCGGCCGTCACCGACGGCCGCCTCTTTCATTCCCCGGCCTGCGTCTTCGCGTACGCTTCGAGCGTGGCCAGCTGGGCCGGGTCGAGGCTCGGCCGGACCGTCTTCCGGGCTGCCTCCAGGTGCGCCGCGGTGACCTCGCGGGCCTCCAGCGACTCGCGCATCGCCGTCAACGCCGCTTCGCGGATCAGCGCCGCGCAGTCGGCCGCCGAGTAACCGTCCAGAGTGGACGCCACCGCGGCGAGGTCGACGTCGTCGGCCAGCGGGGTGTTCTTCGAGCTGGCCGTGAGGATCGCCGTGCGGGCCTCGGCGTCCGGCGGCGGCACGTAGACGCGGCGCTCGAGCCGCCCGGGCCGCAGCAGCGCCGGGTCGACGAGCTCCGGCCGGTTCGTCGCGCCCAGCACGACGACCTCGCGCATCGGCTCGACGCCGTCGAGCTCGGTGAGCAGGGCGGCGACCACCCGGTCGGCGACACCCGAGTCGGACGACTGGCCGCGGCGCGGGGCCAGCGCGTCGATCTCGTCCAGGAAGATCAGCGCGGGCGCGGCCTCCGCGGCCCGGCGGAACAGCTCGCGCACCGCGCGTTCGGACTCGCCGACCCACTTGTCCATCAGCTCGGCGCCCTTGACCGCGAAGACGTTCAGCGCGCCGGTGCCGGCCAGCGCCCGCACGAGGAACGTCTTGCCGCCGCCGGGCGGCCCGTAGAGCAGCACCCCGCGCGGCGGCTCGACGCCGAGCCGGGCGAACGAGTCCGGGTACCGCAGCGGCCAGAGCACGGCCTCGGTGAGCGACTGCTTGACGTCGACCATGTTGCCGACGTCGTCCAGGGTCAGCCCGCCGGTGGCCAGGTTGTCCGAAGTGGACATCGAGACCGGCCGGACGGTGGCCAGCGCGTCGAGCAGGTCCTGCTGCGAGATGCGCGGCTCGTCGGTGTCGCGCTGGCGCAGCGCCGCCCGCAGCGCGGCGTCCCGGCGCAGCGCGATCAGGTCGGCGGCGACGAAGCCGGGCGTCCGCTCGGCGAGGACGCCGCAGTCGATGCCGGTGTCGAGCGGGACGTCGCGGAGCAGGACGTTCAGCAGCTCACGGCGGGTTTTGGCGTCCGGGAGGGCGAGGCCGAGCTCGCGGTCCAGCAGGTCGGCGGCGCGCAGCCGCGGGTCGGCCGATTCCGCGCGGGCTGTCGTCGCGACGACGGCGAAACGCTCGCGCCGCAAGGCTGTCCGCAGTTCTTCCAGCACGACGGTGGCGACCGGCGGTGGAGTCGTCGCGGGCAGCAGCGCGTCGACGTCGGTGAGCAGGAGGACCGAGGGGCCTTCGGCGGCGCGGACGGCCTCGCGCAGGCGTGCCACGGCGACGTTCGGGTCCAGCACGGCGAGGTTCGGGGCGGCCAGCGGGACCACGCGGATGTCGGCTTCGCTCGCGACCGACCGCACGAGCGTCGCTTTGCCGACGCCTTCGGGGCCGGACAGCAGGACGCCCAGGTGGGCGGGCGCGCCCAGCCGGGCCAGCAGCTCGGGCCGCTGGAAGGCCAGGTCGAACCACTCGGCGAGCTTGCGCGCGGCGGCTTCGGCACCGATCAGGTCGGCCAGCGGGACGACGGGCTCTTCTTCTACGGCGGCCTCGTCCTCGACGACCTCGGCGTCGATCCACTCTTCGGCCGCGGTGACGGCGGAGGTGCGGACCAGCGCGGTCGCCGTCCGGGGCGCGGCCGGTTCGGCGGTGCCCGGCCGGGCACCGTCCCGCCAGGTGACCACTGTGGACGGTCCAACCGCGACGGGACCGCCCGGCTCGGTCGCGGTCACGGTGAGCAGCTCGTTCGTCCAGGTCGCGCCGATCGCCCGCGACAGCTGGCCGCGCAGGCCGGCCGGGTCCGACCCCGGCGACGGCGCGAGGTCCTGCGGCAGCAGCGAAACGGCGTCCCCGACGGTGAGCACCTTGCCGATCAGCGCGAGCCGCAGCATGTGCGGGCTGACCGAGACGCTGGCCAGCCGCGACCCGGCGACGGTCACCGTCTTCGCCGCGGCGACGTCGGCCGGCGCGACGACGATCTCCGAGCCCTCGGTGACGCCCAGGTTCGACATGGTGACGTCGTCGGTGAGGACGATCCCGGGCACGTCGGCCTCGTCGGTGGGCGCGGCGAGGGCGGCGCTGACCCGGGCGCCGGTGAGGTGCACGGCGTCCCAGGCCCGCAGGCCGAGCGCGTCGAGGACTTCGGGATGCAGCCGGACGACGCCGCGGCGGGTGTCCAGCGCGGACGGCGTGTGCCGGACGGTCAGCGTGATCTGCGGGTGGCTCACGCCGTTCACCCTAGCGAGCCGTCGCCCCACGAGGAGGTGAGAACCCGTGTCGTCTCTTCAATCACGCGTGTCGACCTCCCGATCACGGCCGCTCGGGTGATCGGAGCCGGAACTCGCGTGATTGGGAGGGCATCTCGCGTGATTGGGAGGGCATCTCGCGTGATTGAAGGGGCATCTCGCGTGATTGGAGGGTCGACACGGCTACTTGCGGCGGAGGCCGATCTGGCGCCAGGAGCGGCGGCGCTGGCCGTTGCCGTTTTCCGAGGTGACGCGGGGGGTGCGGACCGTCTCGCCGGTGCGGGGGAGGCGGACCGCGCGCATTGCCGCGCCGGCGACCCGGCGGCGCAGCGGGCGGCGCAGGCCGAGGCGGCGGGGGGACCGGGCGCGGCGGATCGCGCGGCGCTCGCTCGGCGGGACCGTCCAGGCCTCCGGGTGCGCCGCCAGCCAGCGGTGCCGGTGGATCGAGTACGGGATGTGCGCCAGGTACAGCACCATCGCCGCGAGCAGCGCGACCAGCGGGAACTGGATGATCGCCGCCGCCAGGAGGGCGACGCCGAGCAGGAGCGGCGCGATCGCCTTCGGGGGTGCCTTGACCGTCTTCAGCGACAGCGTCGGGATGCGGCTGATCAGCAGGGCCGCGATGGCGACCGTCCACGCCCAGACGACGTACTGCGACGACCACCAGCCCTCGCCCCACTGCAGGTACGCCACCAGCGGCAGCATCCCCAGCAGGCCGCCCGCGGGCGCCGGGACGCCGACGAAGAACTCGCTCGCGTACGGCGGCTGCTCGGTGTCGTCGAGCAGCGTGTTGAAGCGCGCCAGCCGCAGGATCATGCAGACGGCGAAGATCAGCGACGCCACCCAGCCGATCCGGTCCGCGCCGGTCTGCCACACGTAGATCACCAGCGCCGGGGCGACGCCGAACGAGATGCCGTCGGACAGCGAGTCCAGCTCCGCGCCCATCTTCGACGTCGCGTCGAGCAGGCGGGCGATCCGGCCGTCGAGGCTGTCGAGCACCGCCGCGATGCCGATCGAGGCGATCGCCATCGCGTAGTTCTTGGTCAGCGCGAACTGCACGGCCGACAGGCCCGCGCACAGCGCCAGCACGGTGATGGCGTTCGGCAGCAGCCGGACGCCCGGGGTGGTCACGCGGACCATCGATCAGCCTTTCGCAGGCGCGGCAGGGAGTTCGGCGATGACCGTCTCGCCGCCGACCGTGCGCTGGCCCTTGCTGACCAGCACCGTCGAGCCCGGCGGGAGGTACAGGTCGACCCGCGAGCCGAACCGGATGATGCCGTACGTCGAAGCGGCGCCGACCTTGTCGCCCTCGTGGATCTCGCAGAGGATGCGGCGCGCGACCAGGCCGGCGATCTGCACGACGACGAGCTCGTGGCCGTCTTCGGTGCGCATGAGCACGGAGTTGCGTTCGTTGTCGTCGCTCGCCTTGTCCAGGTCCGCGGACAGGAACTTGCCGGGCCGGTAGGCGACCCGCTCGATCACGCCGTTCGCCGGCACGCGCTGGACGTGCACGTCGAACACCGAGAGGAACACCGACACGCGCATCCGCGGCTCGGCGGGCAGGCCGAGCTCGGCGGGCGGGACGGCTTCCTCGATCAGCGACACGAGCCCGTCGGCCGAGGCGAGCGCGACGCCGTCACGCGGCGGCGGGACCCGCTTCGGCTCGCGGAAGAACGCGGCCACGGCCACCGTCGTCAGCGCGCCCAGGACGCCGAGGCGCTTGGAGAACCGGCGCGCGACCAGTGTGGCGGCGACGCCGCCCGCCACGAACGGGCGACCGGCGGGGTGCATCGGCGGCAGCGTCTCGCGGGCGAGCTGGAGGGCGTGGGCGACGGGGTTGCCGGCGGAATCCGGCCGGGTGCCGCTCATGGTCGGGTCCCCTGATTTCGTGTCGGAAGAACGGATGGGCGCCGGGGTCCGGCAACCGCGTACGGGCGCCCCCACGCTACCGCTGCCCCAGGTGAGCGTGTCCGCGCGCCCCTGCCGGACTCCTCCGGGAGGGGGTCACCGCGGCGGGTGGGAATGATCGCTTCATCGTAACGGAAGGTCGATTTCGCCGATAACGCTAAGTAGTTGCCGCCGTTCGGGGCGCTGCCCCGCTTGACCTGTGAGGACCGATGAGCGACCGCCGCGATCCCGCCGAAGCCCGGCTTCGCGAGCTCTTGGGTGCGTGGCGCCAGGAGATCGACGAGGTGCCCGTGCCTTCGCTCGTCGACCCGGTGCACGCGGCCGCGGTCGTCATCGAGGCGAGGAAGGCGAGGAGGGCGAAAAAGGCGAAGGAAGGAGGCCGGGTGCATCCGCCCCCCGACGGCGCACGCACCCGGCCGCCCGGAGATGCGCGTGAGGAAGCAGTCTAGGGGCCGACGGCCCCGTTGATCACCATTCGTCCGGCAAAAGTTACCAACGGTCACTCGGACGCCGGGCCAGGCCGCTTGCGAGCCGCAGGATCGCCAGCAGTACGACCGCCCCCAGGATGGCCACGCCGAAGCTGGGGAAGTCGAAGTCGAAGGTCTTCGCCTGGCCCGTCGCGAGTCGGTAGACCAGCCCGCCCAGCGCCGCGCCGACGACCCCGACGAGCACGCTGACCAGGCAACCTTGCCGGCGCCGTTCCCGCCCGCCGACGACCAGGTTCGCGGCCCAGCCGACGATCGCGCCGAAGAACACCCATGCGACGAAACCCATGGCGGGAGCTTACGTGAGCAGACGTACAAGCGCCATTGCGCAAGAGCTCTTGTACAACTAGTCTTGTGCGTCATGAGCGAGGACATCCGGGAAATCCGGGATTCGAAGGTGCTGGCCGCCATGTCCCACCAGCTGCGGCGCCGGCTCCTGGAACTGCTCCACCTCGACGGCCCGGCGACGGCGTCGATGCTGGCCGCGAAGACCGATCAGGCGGTGGGCAACGTCAGCCACCACATGAAGGTCCTGGCCGCCGCGAAGCTGGTCGAGGTGGCTCCGGAACTGGCCCGTGACCAGCGGGAACGCTGGTGGCGGCGCAGCGCGAGGACACTGCGGTGGGTCGCGGCCGACTTCCCCGGCGACCCGGTCGCCGAAGCCGCCGAGGTCCTCGTGCTCGACCACCAGACGGCGGTCGCCCGCGACTGGATCGCGAACCGCGAGACCTACCCCGAGGAATGGCGCGGTGCGCCGTTCAGCATCGACACGTGGGTCCGGCTGTCCAAGGACGAGCTCGACGAGCTGAACGAGCGGATCTTCCTCCTGATCAGCGAGTTCGAGAACCGCACCGAACCCGGTGACGGCGTCGAGCGGCGCCCGGTCTTCTTCGCCGCCCGAGCGTCGCTGGGCAAGCCGTGAAGGGGCTCTGGGGGAACAGGGACTTCCGGCTGCTCTGGACCGGCGAGACCACCAGCATGCTCGGCAGCATGGTCGCGAGCACGGCGTTGCCGCTGGTCGCGGTGGTCACGCTGCAGGCGAGCACCTTCCAGGTCGCCCTGCTGACGGCGGCGGCCTGGCTGCCGTGGCTGGTGATCGGCCTGCCGGCCGGTGCCTGGGTCGATCGGCTGCCGAAGCGGCCGGTGATGCTGGTCTGCAACGTGGTCTCGATGGCGATCTTCGGCAGCGTGCCGCTCGCGGCGGCCTTCGGGACGCTGACCATGCCGTACCTGCTGGGCGCCGCCCTGCTCGGCGGGGTCGCGAAGGTGTTCTTCACCCTCGCCTACCGCGCTTACCTCCCGGTTCTCGTCGGCGACGGCGAACTGCTCGAAGGCAACGCGAAACTGCAGGGCAGCGAGTCCGCGACCCAGGTCGCCGGGCCCGGCCTGGCCGGGCTGCTGGCCCAGGCGTTCGGCCCGGTCAGCGGCATCCTGGCCGACGCGGTCAGCTTCGGCGTCTCGGTCCTGTGCGTCCGGGCGATCCGGGCGCGCGAAGTCCTCGTCCCGGCCGAACGCTCGCCGCTGCGCAGCCAGATCGCCGAGGGACTCCGGTTCGTCGTGCGCGACCGGTACCTGCGGTCGCTGATGACCTTCGGCGCCGTCTCGAACCTCGCGCTCACCGGCTACAGCGCCATCCAGATCGTGTTCCTGTCCCGGACGCTCGGCGCCGCGCCCGGGCTCGTCGGCGTGGCCCTGGCGCTGGGCGCGTCCGGCGGGGTGCTCGGCGCGGCCGTGGCCGGCCGGCTCGCCGCGCGCTTCGGTGCCGTGCGCGCGTGGCTGCTGTGCGAGGCCTTCGCGGCACCGATGCTGCTGCTCGGGCCGCTGAGCGAACCCGGCTGGGGCCTGGTGCCGTTCGTGCTCGCGCTGTTCGGCGTGTGCGCCGGCGTGGTCGCCGGCAACGTCCTGGTCACCACGTTCCGGCAGCAGTACTGCCCGCCCGAGCTGATCAGCCGGGTCAACTCCAGCATGTCGATCGTCAACTACGGGTCGATCCCGCTGGCCGGTGTCCTCGGCGGCGTGCTGGGCGAGGCGATCGGTCTCCGCGAGACGCTTTGGGTGGCCGCGGGAGTCTCGATCCTCGCGTTGCCGCTGCTCGCGCCCTACCGGAAGCTGCGGGACTTCCCGGTCAGAGCAGCAGGACGTCCACCTCTTCCCCAACCGCTGCCGACGTGACGTCTTCCGGTAGCACGATCAGGCAGTTGGCCTGCGTGAACGCGGCCAGCAGGTGCGAGCCGGGGCCGCCGCGCGGTCCGACGACCCCGGTGACCTCCCGGTCGGACGGCGTGAACACGCCCCGGCGGTACTGGCGGCGCCCGGCCGGCGAGCTCATCGCCTCGGTCAGCCGGGCGCGCACCCGCCGCCGCGAGACGTCGGTGTGGCCCAGCGCCGCCAGGATCGCCGGGCGCAGGAACGCCTCGAACGACACCAGCACGCTGACCGGATTGCCGGGCAGCGCCACCACGGGCACGCCGTGCCAGCGCCCGCTGCCCTGCGGGCCGCCGGGCTGCATCGCGATCTTCGCGAACTCGACGCCCTGGCCGGTCAGTGCGTCCTTCACCACTTCGTACGCGCCCGCGCTGACGCCACCGGAGGTGACCAGCAGGTCGGCTCCGGCCAGCTTCGGCTCGATGACCTTCCGGAACTCCTCGACGTCGTCGACGACGCTGCGGACGACCTCGACCTCGCAGCCGAGGTCGCGGATCGCCGCGGCGAGCATCACGCTGTTGGACTCGTAGATCTGGCCGTGGCGCAGCGGGGCGGGCGCGTCGATCAGTTCGGTGCCGGTCGAGGCCACCAGCACCCGCAGCGGCCGGTGCACCCGCACCTCGGCGAGGCCGACCGCGGCCGCGAGGCCCAGCTGGGAGTGGCCCAGCACGGTTCCCGCGTGCAGGGCGACGTCGCCGGCGACGACGTCCTCGCCGATGTGCCGGATGTGCGCGCCTTCGCGGGCGGCGGCCGAGAACGTCACCGTTTCGGTGCCGCCGTCGGAGTCCTCGACCATCACGACGGCGTCCGCGCCGGGCGGCAGCGGCGCGCCGGTCATGATCCGGTGCGCGGTGCCGGGTTCCAGGGGCCGGACGTCGACCCGGCCCGCCGGGATGTCGTCGGCGACCGGCAGGGTCACCGGAGCCGTTTCGACATCGGCGGCGCGGACCGCGTAGCCGTCCATCGCGGAGTTGTCGAAGGGCGGCAGCGAGACGCCGGCGCGCACGTCCTCGGCCAGGACGAGCCCGGCCGCGGCGGCGAGGGGCAGGGTGGTCGCGGAGGCCGTGCCGAGGAGCGCGGCAACGCGGTCGCGGTAGTCGTCGACGGAGATCACCGGACCATCCTCCACCCCAGGAGGGGGCGTGCAAGACTCTGCGTCGTTCGAGAGCGCGCCACAGGGGAGCACGTATGCAGGTCGGAGTCCGTCAACAGCCTTCGTTCGCCGTCGCCCGGCTGATGCTGGCGCCCGGCGAGCCGTGCCAGGTCGAGTCCGGCGCGATGATGGCCACCAGCTACGGCGTGCAGGTGCAGTCGCAGGCGCAGGGCGGGATCATGAAGGGCCTCGGCCGCGCGTTCCTCTCCGGCGAGTCCTTCTTCATCTCCACCTTCACCGCCCCGCCGAACGGCGGCTGGGTCGACGTCGCCGCCAACCTGCCCGGCGACATCCAGGTGATCACCCTCGACGGCCGCACCGGCTGGGCCGTCACCCGCGGCTGCTGGCTCGCCTCGTCGCACGGCGTGCAGACCGAGACCAAGTGGGGCGGGATGAAGAACCTGATGGGCGGCGAGGGCGGTTTTCTGACGCATGCCACCGGACAGGGCCAGCTGCTCGTCAGCTGCTACGGCGCGGTCGAGACGATCACGCTGCAGCAGGGCGAGATGGTGACCGTCGACACCGGGCACGTCGTCGCGTACGCCGACACTGTGCAGTACCAGATCCGGAAGGTCGCGCAGGGCATCATCCAGTCGATGAAGAGCGGCGAAGGCCTGGTGTTCGACTTCGCCGGTCCCGGCCAGATCATGACGCAGACGCGCAACCCGTCCGCGCTGGTCGGCTGGATCGTCTCCCACGTCCCGTCACGCTGATGCGCGTCCAGACCCGCCACACGCCCGCGTTCGGCGTCGCCCGCGTTCTGCTCGAACCGGGCGAGGCCGTGCGGGCCGCGCCGGAAACCTTGCTCGCCAGCCGGTTCGGGGTCGCCGAGACGCCGGCGGGCCGCGGTGGCGTCCGCGCGGGCAAGAGCACGACGGTCCTGTACACCGCGCCGTCCGACGGCGGCTGGATCGACTTCGCACCGCTGCGCCCCGGCGACGTCTACCCGCTCGACGTCAGCGGTGGCACGGGCTGGTCGGTCCACCGCGAAGCGGTGCTGGTGCGACCTTCGTCGGTTCGTCACGACACCGGGTGGGTGCCGCTGCAGCAGCTTTTCGGCGCCGATTCGGGATTCCTCGAGCACTACAGCGGGACCGGGCCGCTCGTGCTGGCCGCGCCCGGCCCGGTGGACGCGTTCGAGCTCGGCCAGGGCGAGCTGGTCACGGTCCGGCCCGACTACCTGCTGGCCTACCCGGACTCCGTCCAGTGCCGGTTGCGGGCCCTCGATCCGGGCGGCTCGCAGTCGCTGCGCACCGGCGAAGGGCTCGCGATCGACTTCGCGGGTCCCGGGACGGTGCTCGTGCATGCGCGGAACCGGCGCCTTTCGGGTTCGTGATCTTCGGACGAATTGCCCATTGCCGAGGGGAATAATTCCGGTAGCGTGATTGGCACTCCGCCGCTGGCATCCGCTCGGGCCAGCGGATCCTTTGTGCTGAGGGAGGGCGCCGTGGCTGTCGGCACCGTCAAATGGTTCAACTCGGAAAAGGGCTACGGGTTCATCGAATCCACGGAGGGGCCGGACGTGTTCGTCCACTATTCGGCCATCCAGTCCGAAGGATTCCGCACTTTGGACGAAGGCGACCGGGTCGAGTTCGAGGTGCAGTCGGGCCGCGATGGTCGTAGCCAGGCAGCCGACGTGCGCAAGGTTTCGTAGCCGCCCTGTCAGGTGATCGGCGAACCCCCGGCAGGCGCCGAACCAGGGGCGTTAGGCTGCGGGCGTGACAGGCGATGTGTCGGGGGACCTCACCGGTCGCCGGCTGGGCAACTACCGCATCGACGGGGTGCTCGGCAAGGGCGGCATGAGTGTGACCTACAAGGCCACGGATGTGCGGCTCGGCCGCAAGGTGGCGCTGAAGGTCATCGGTGACCACCTCGGGGCCGACGCCGAGTTCCGCGAGCGGTTCGTCGACGAGGCGCGCAACACCTCGGCGATCGACCACGCCAACGTCGTGCCGCTGTACGACTTCGGCGAGCTCGACGGCATGCTCTACATCGCCATGCGGATGGTCGACGGCGGCGATCTCGCCGGCCTGATCTCCGGCGGCCCGATCGCCCCTTCGCGCACCCTGACGATGCTCGACCAGGTCGCGGACGCCCTCGACACGCTGCACAACCGTGGTCTGGTCCACCTCGACGTCAAGCCGGCGAACGTGCTCGTGACGAAGAAGGAGACCTCGCGCGAGCACGTGTACGTCGCCGACTTCGGGCTGACCCGGCGCGGCGCGACCGGGCACCGGACGCGCGGTGGCGACTTCCTCGGCTCACCCACTTACGCGGCCCCCGAACACCTGCGCGGGGAGCCGCTGGACGGGCGCACCGACCAGTACGCGCTGACGTGCGTCCTCTACGCCTGCCTCACCGGCCGCCCGCCGTTCAAGGGCGACGTCCCGACGGTGATCAAGGGGCACCTCAACGGCGAGCCGCCCGCGATCTCCCGTGCCGTCGCGCTGCCGCCGGCGATCGACGAGGTGATCCGGCGCGGCATGGCCAAGAACCCGGCCGACCGCTACTCCAGCTGCGTCGAGATGGTCGCGGCCGCGCGCCGCGCGCTCGGCCCGCTGGCGACGTCGGACACCCCGCCGGGCCCGCCGGGCTCCCATTCGGGCGGAATCCCCGCGCCGCAGCGTCCTGGTCAGGTACAACAGGGGCCGCACCAGAACAGCGCACCGCAGGGAGAGGGGGCCCCCGTGCACCCGTACGGAGGACAGCAGCAGCCCGGCTTCGGCCAGGGGCCCGGGCCGCAGGGTCCGCACGGGCCGCAGGGCCAGCCGCCGCAGGGGCCGCCGCCCGGGTACGGCTACCCCCAGCAGCAGGGCCCGCCGCCCGGGATGCCGCCGCAGGGCCCGCCCCCCGGTTACGGCTACCCTCAGCAGCCGGGCATGCACCCGCAGGGCCCGCCGCCCGGCTACGGCCCGCCCGGCGACCCGATGCGGCTGCGGCCGCCCCTGCCCGCCGGCGGCGCGGGTGCGTTCCACCAGCCGAAGAGCAGCGGCGGCAAGAAGTGGATCTTCCTCGTGCTCGGCCTCGTCGTGGTGGCCGGCCTGGTGGTGGGCGCCATCTTCCTCTTCGGTGACGGCGGCAGCGGTGGCGGCGGCGGCCAGACGACGGCCCCGGAGATCCCGGTCGGCCCGGGCGGCTCCCAGAGCAACGCGCCTTCGTCGTCGCTCAACGCGCCCCCGACGTCGATCACCATCAAGCCGAGCAGCTGATCGGGCCGGACGCAGTGAATGACTCATTCCTGACGCCAGACGCCAGGAATGAGTCATTCACTGCGTCGGGGCCTCACGAGATCGTGCGGCGCTGAGCAGGTCTTCTTGCACTCTCCCCGTGAGAGTGCTAAACACGAACCTGGCACTCGACGCCGTCGAGTGCCAAAGGTCGGGACGGTGAGGCTGACCCCCACCCGGGTCCAGTCGTCCGTCGCGGGCACCGAGCCTGGCCGAGGAAAGAGTCCTGCTGCCGCCGCTGCATGAGATACAGCGCGGCGGTGGCGCCCAATACCGGAGGACCACACCGCAATGGCCAAACTGATCGCGTTCGACGAGGACGCCCGCCGCGGTCTCGAGCGTGGCTTGAACATCCTCGCCGAAGCCGTCAAGGTGACCCTCGGCCCGCGGGGCCGGAACGTCGTGCTCGAAAAGAAGTGGGGCGCGCCGACCATCACCAACGACGGCGTCTCCATCGCCAAGGAGATCGAGCTCGAAGACCCGTGGGAGAAGATCGGGGCCGAGCTCGTCAAGGAAGTTGCGAAGAAGACTGACGACGTCGCGGGTGACGGCACCACCACCGCCACCGTGCTCGCCCAGGCCCTGGTCAAGGAAGGCCTGCGCAACGTCGCGGCCGGCGCCGACCCCATCAGCCTGAAGCGCGGCATCGAGGCGGCCGTCGAGGCCATCACCGAGCAGCTGCACAAGATGGCCGTCCAGATCGAGACCAAGGAGCAGATCGCTGCTACCGCCTCGATCTCGGCCGCTGACCGCACCATCGGTGAGCTGATCGCCGAGGCGCTGGACAAGGTCGGCAAGGAAGGCGTCGTCACCGTCGAGGAGAGCAACACCTTCGGTCTCGAGCTCGAGCTCACCGAGGGCATGCGCTTCGACAAGGGCTACATCTCCGGTTACTTCGTGACCGACCCGGAGCGTCAGGAAGCCGAGCTCGAGGACCCGTACATCCTCCTCTTCGGCTCCAAGATCTCCACCGTCAAGGACGTGCTGCCGCTGCTGGAGAAGGTCATCCAGTCCGGCAAGCCGCTGCTGATCATCGCCGAGGACGTCGAGGGCGAGGCCCTGGCCACCCTGATCGTCAACAAGATGCGCGGCACCTTCAAGTCCGTCGCCGTCAAGGCCCCGGGCTTCGGTGACCGCCGCAAGGCGATCCTGCAGGACATCGCGATCCTGACCGGTGGCCAGGTCATCTCCGAGGACGTCGGCCTCAAGCTGGAGAACGCGGACCTGTCCCTGCTGGGCAAGGCCCGCAAGGCCGTCATCACCAAGGACGAGACGACCATCGTCGAGGGTGCGGGCGACGCCGACCAGATCCAGGGTCGCGTCAACCAGATCCGCGCCGAGATCGAGAACTCGGACTCGGACTACGACCGCGAGAAGCTGCAGGAGCGGCTCGCGAAGCTGGCCGGCGGCGTGGCCGTCATCAAGGCCGGCGCCGCGACCGAGGTCGAGCTCAAGGAGCGCAAGCACCGCATCGAGGACGCGGTGCGCAACGCGAAGGCCGCCGTGGAAGAGGGCATCGTCGCCGGTGGTGGCGTGGCCCTGATCCAGGCCGCCGAAGCCGCGTTCGCGGGCCTGAAGCTCGAGGGCGACGAGGCCACTGGTGCCAACATCGTCAAGGTGGCCGTCGAGGCCCCGCTCAAGCAGATCGCGATCAACGCCGGCCTCGAGGGTGGCGTCGTGGTGGAGAAGGTCAAGGGCCTGCCGCAGGGTCACGGCCTCAACGCCGCCACGGGTGTCTACGAGGACCTGCTCGCCGCCGGCGTGCCGGACCCGACGAAGGTCACCCGCTCCGCGCTGCAGAACGCCGCATCCATCGCGGCGCTGTTCCTGACCACCGAGGCCGTCGTGGCGGACAAGCCGGAGAAGGCTTCGGCCGCTCCCGCCGACCCGTCCGGTGGCATGGGTGGCATGGACTTCTGATCCACGCAGGGAAAGCCCGGTCCGCTTCGGCGGGCCGGGCTTTTCTTATGGCTTCGTGAAGAACCAGACGGCGTAAGCGCCGACGATCACGACGCCGAGGGCGAGCACGCCGAGGCCCCCGAGCCACGCGGTGCTCTTCTGGTCCGCTTCCAGCCCGACGACGATCGCGCCGATCCCGGTGAGCATCACCCAGATCGCCAGCCCCGCGGCGGTGTAGAGCACGACCTTGGCGGCCTTGACGCCGTCGGTGTCGCCGGAGGCCAGCACGGTGTAGGCGGCGAAAGCGGTCAACCCCAGCCCGGCGAGCAGGTACAACCCGCCCAAGATCCCGACGACGACCTTGGGTGCGGTCTTTCCGTGATCCACGAGCGCGAACCCTAACCCCTCGAACGGGATTCGCGTCGTGGTTTTGGGCCACTCGGCCCAACGGCCACGGCCGAACGGCCCGGACGTCCCCTGGCGTCCGGGCCGTTCGGTTCATGCACCCCCGGGTCTTCGGCGGGCGCCGGCTCCCCCTGCGAGCCCGCGCCCGCCCGGTTCAGGAGTTCTCTTCGGGCGTCAGAATGGCGGCGGCGATGTAGATCGGGATGGCGATCCCGACCGAGAGGAACACGGCGGCGACCATGCCGATGCGCAGGACGCTGGCGTCGATGCCGAGGTAGGTGGCCCAGCCGCCGCAGACACCGGTGAGCATCTTGTCGCTCCGGCTGCGGCGGAGCTGCTTGGTTTCGGGGGTGTACACGCTGTTCGTCATGGCTCAATGGTGTCTCCCGGGACCGGCCGCCCACATCCGGAACGGCCCGGACTCCGACCCTGAACTTGCCCTCGGGGATCCCCGGTGTCGTCGAGCTTCCGCGCCGGGTTGTCCCCATGCTGGCCGAGTCCGGCTACGGGTTCGAACGTCGCGAATGACTCATTCGGGACCTCAGAGGTGCCCAAAGAGTGATTAGCGACACCGGTGTCAGCCCCAACCCCCCCCGGCCACCAGCAAAGCACCACCAGGCAACC